>NZ_BAAGXA010000012.1:0-525052 GCF_054780075.1 Okibacterium endophyticum
CGCCCGAGAAGTCTTCAACGCCCTCAAAACCGACCTACTCATCACTTGACTTCTATAGGACTATCCACCGGGAGGTCTCGACAGGCTCGACCACCGGGAGGTCTCGACAGGCTCGACCACCGGCGTGGGGTTTCGACAGGCTGGGCCACCGGCGGTTCGGACCGTTAGATCTCTGGCACTCGCTCGCCGGGCGGCGGCGGGCCCGGTGGCGTGCCGTCGCCGAACGGGCGCCCTCCGAGCTCTTCCCGGTGGTGAGGGCTGAGCCAACCGCGGAGGTCGGGACCCACCGGAACGATCCCGGTCGGGTTGATGTCGCGATGCACCACGTAGTAGTGCTCCTTGATCTGAGCGAAGTCGATGGTGTCGCCGAATCCCGGGGTCTGGAAGAGGTCCCTGGCATACGCCCACAGCACCCGCATCTCGCTCAGCTTCGAGCGGTTGCACTTGAAGTGGCCGTGATAGACGGCGTCGAAGCGAGCCAGTGTGGTGAAGAGCCGGACGTCGGCCTCTGTGATCGTGTCGCCGACCAGGTAGCGGCGTGTCGCGAGCCTGTCCTCCAGCCAGTCCAGCCGGGAGAAGAGCGCACTATAGGCGCGCTCGTATGCCTTCTGCGATCCCGCGAAACCCGCCTTGTACACCCCGTTGTTGACGTCGCGGAAGACGTGCGAGTTGACCTCGTCGATCTCTTCCCGCAGCTGTTCGGGATACAGGTCCGGCGCCCCGGGGCGGTGGTGGTCGGCCCACTCTGTCGAGAAGTCGATGGTGATCTGCGGATAGTTGTTCGTGACCACTTTTCCGCTCGGAACATCCACGATCGCCGGCACCGTGATTCCGCGCGGATAGCCCGGAAAACGGGCCAGGTATGCCTGCTGCAGGCGCTCGATGCCGAGCACCGGGTCCGCCCCGCCCGGATCGAGGTCAAACGTCCAACTGCGCTCATCGTGGGTCGGACCGGGAAGGCCGAGCGAAATGGCATCCTCGAGACCGAGCAGTCGCCGAACGATGATCGAGCGGTTCGCCCACGGGCACGCTCGAGCCGCGATCAGCCGGTAGCGACCGGGTTCGACGGGCCACCCGTCACGGCCGTCGCGGGTGATGCGGTCTTCGATGTAGTTCGTGTCGCGGTTGAACTCTCTGCCCGGTTCGACATAGCGTCCCTGGGGTGTCTCTGCCATGGTTCGAGCATATGACGATGGATGTGAACGACCACCGGCGGACTCAGAAACTGAGGGATGCCTCGTCGTTGACCGAGAGCGAGAGCACAGCGGTCTCGACGACCGGATGCTCTTCGATCGACTTTTCGATGCGCCGGAGTTCGCGCGCGACGTCGTTCTCTGCCTCATCACCGGCCAGGTCGACAGCCGCCACGAGATAGAGGCGATCGGGCCCGACGTATTCGACATGCAGGTAGGTGACCCTGTCGATGTCGGGAAGATCGAGCAGCAGACGCCCGATGCGTGAACGCAGGTCGGATGAGATGTTCGCTCCGACGAGAAAATGCCTGTTGCGATCGATCAGCACAATCGCCACGATGCCGAGGAGCACCCCGATGAGGATCGACCCGATCGCGTCGTACACCGCGTCGCCCGTCAGCTGGTGCACGGCGATGCTCCCCGCCGCGATCACGAGGCCGATCAGCGCCGCCGAGTCCTCGGCGACGACAGCTCGAAGGGTCGCATCCGAGGTGCTGAACACGTGCCCGAAGGTCGACTGGCCGCGTTCGTGTGCGCGCCGTCTCGCCTGCACGATCGCTTGTGTGAACGAGACCCCCTCCAAGACAAACGCGACAGCGAGCACGATGTAGGCGGCGAGAGGCGATTCGACCGGTGCCGGGTTGCTGAGCTCCTGGATGCCGTGCATCACCGAGACGACGGCGCCGGCGATGAAAATACCCAGGGCGGCGAACAGAGACCAGACGTATGCCTCTCGCCCGTATCCGAAAGGATGCCTGTCGTCCCGCGGCTTGGCCGAACGCCTGTCGGCGACGATGAGGAACACCTCGTTGCCGGCATCCGCCCAGGAGTGCGCGGCCTCGGCCACCATCGATGCAGAGCCGGTGATCACCGCGACCACCGTTTTCGCCGCGGCGATGAGGATGTTCGCCACGAACGCGATGATGACAGTCATGTCTGTCCTCCCCCTCCGGGCGCCGCTCCCGGGCGTGCGCTCAGTCGTCCTGCGGTACCCGCACGAGCAGTCCGCCGGGATCGATCCAGGTGCGCAACGCCGTGGCCTCGCCGAACTCATCGCCGTCGAGCTCGATGGGTTCTGGGCGGCTCAACCGCACGGTGAGCTTCGACCCTCGAATGTAGTTGAGCGCCTTCACGTCGTTCGTCATCAGTTTGCGGCCGAGCCGTGAGCGGCGCAACACCCCGTTCTCCCACACGATCTTCACGGTGATCTGCACCCACCCGATGAACCCCTCCGGGCGCAGCACGATGATGTCGAGCAGCCCGTCGTCGACGGCGGCATCCGGCAGCAGGATGACGTTGGCACGCAGCGAACCGCAATTGCCCATGATGATGGTGTGGGCACGCACCGACCGCGTGCGCTCCTCGCCGAGCTTGTAGCGCATCCGCAGCCGGTTCTTGTCTGTGAGGGCCTTGGCGATCGCCCCCACATAGGCGAGCCAGCCCACCTTCTTCTTGAGCTTCTCGTCGGTGTTGGCCAGCATCTTGGCATCGAGACCGAGGCCTGCCATCACGAGAAAGGCGTAGCGGTCGGTGGATCCGTCTGCCCGCTCGATGGCGATCCGGGCGATGTCGATCGGCCGGTTCTCTCCGGTGAAGGCCGAATGCACCGAATGCTCGACGTCGTCGAGAGTGAGGTCGAGATTGCGGGCGAGCAGGTTGCCGGTGCCAGACGGAAGCAGTGCGATCGGCACGTCTGTGCGGGCCATCGCCTCGGCGACCGCGCGAACGGTCCCGTCGCCGCCCGCGGCGATCACCATCGCCGCGCCCTCTTTCAGGGCCCGGGCCGCTGCGCCGTGACCGGGGTCGTCGACAGACGTCTCGTACCAGTGCGTCTGGCCCCACCCCGCGGCATCCGCCTCAGCGGTCACAACGTCTCTGACGGCGTCGACATCGAGTTTCACCGGGTTGTACACCACAGCGGCGAAACGTTCAGAAGAGGAGGAGTCCGTCACTGCCCCACCATGGCCCGAAACGGGTGCGAAGACAAGGTGCTGTCGGATGCCCACAGGCGCATATGCACAGGGGACGCCCGGGTCAAGGGGGCGTTTTCCCGTGACGGGTCGGCCAGAATCAAACCATGTCCATCGACTTCGCGCCGTCTGAGCGCTCACTTCTCGGCATCGAATGGGAGATCGCCTGCGTCGATCGCACCAGCGGCGAGCTGGCGCCAGCCGCCCCAGAGATCCTGGCGAAGCTGGGCAGAGCATCCGGGTTTCCGCACGTGACAGAAGAGCTGCTCACGAACACGGTGGAGCTCGTGAGCGCTCCCCATCGACGGGCGAAAGACGCCGTGGCCGAACTGACCACCATGGTCAGGCGCATTGCCGACATCTCCGAGCCGCTGGGCGTCGCACTCATGGCGGCGGGAACACATCCGTCGAGCCAGTGGTTCCGCCAGGAGGTGACACCGGGCAGCCCCCGGTACAACCGGATCATCGAGCGGACCCAGTGGTGGGGCCGCCAGATGATGATCTGGGGTGTGCACGTGCACGTGGGCATCGAGGACCGGCGGAAGGTGCTTCCGATCATCGCGGGGCTGCTGACCTATCTGCCGCATTTTCAGGCTTTGAGCGCATCGAGCCCGTTCTGGGCGGGGGAGAAGACCGGATACGCCTCGAATCGCCCGATGCTGTTCCAGCAGCTGCCGACGGCGGGGCTCCCACCGCAGATGGACGAGTGGTCGGACTACGAACACATCATCGACGACCTGATCGGAGCCGGTGTCATCGAGGAGTCCACGCAGCTGCACTGGGACATCCGCCCGTCACCGAAGTGGGGCACCATCGAAGTGCGCGGGTTCGACAGCATCTCGACGGCGCGCGAGATCGGTGCGATCGGCGCGCTCACCCAGTGCCTGGTCGAACACCTCTCGTCTGAGCTCGACGCGGGGCGCGAGATCGAACGACTGCAGCCGTGGTTCGTGCGCGAGAACAAATGGCGAGCCGCGCGCTACGGAATGGACGCCAGGGTCATCAGGAACCCGGCGGGCGAGCAGGTCGTCGTGTCAGAGGACCTGCTCACCCTGGTCGAGACGCTCACGCCGGCGGCCGAACGGCTCGGATGCCTCGACGAGCTCGACGGGGTGCGCGGCATCGTGCGGAACGGCGCCAGCTATCAGCGCCAGTTGCGGGTCGCAGACGAGAACGACGGCAGCCTGAAGTCGGTTGTCGCCTCGCTCGTGGCCGAGTTGCGCGACGCGACGGGCGAGACTCCGCTGGGGGCGTTCAGCGAGTCGGCGTGAGCTCCGGCGGTCCGCTGCTGCCGCTGCCGGTGACCCGGGCGCTCGTCCCGCCCATCGCCCCGTCGCGGCGTGCTGCCGCTGGTCGAGGTCGGGGCTTGGACCGGAGCCCGAGCCCCGACCGGTCGTGTCTGAGCCGGGGCCTCAGCCCACCGGGACCGTCCGGGCGTGCAGCGGCTCGAGCGCCCTCGTCCACGCCACGAGCTGGTCGAGCATCGTGTTCAGTGCGGGAAGTTGCGAGTCGGTCGGCATAAACGTGCTGTAGTTCTCGAATTCGGTGGCGAGCGAGAGCGCCACCTGGCTGCGCACGGTTGCGAGCTGCAGCTCTGCCGCGATCAGCCGTAGCTGCTCGACGGCGCGAGCACCGCCGACGCTGCCGTAGCTCACGAATCCTGCGGCCTTGTTGTTCCACTCGGCATAGAGGTAGTCGATGGCGTTCTTCAGCACTCCAGAGGTCGAGTGGTTGTACTCGGGGGTGACGAAGACATAGCCGTCGAACTCGGCGATCTTAGCCGCCCACCGTTTGGTGTGTTCGTTCGCGTACTGCCCCAGCGACGGAGGAACCGCCTCGTCGAGGTGTGGCAGGGGGTAGTCGGCCAGGTCGACGAGCTCGAATCGAGCGTCTGAACGCTGTGATGCGATGTCGTGGACCCAGCGGGCGACCGCCTCGCCGTTGCGCCCGGGTCGTGTGCTGCCGACGATGATGCCGATGGTGGTCATGGTCCTCCTTATGGTCAATGGATGACTGCGGGAACGATTCGTTCCCGCAGCCGGTTACCACTAGTGCGTAACGGAGGATCTCTGCGAAAAGTCCCTCGTTGGCATACGCACTTTGACGTGCTTCACGAACACAGAGAGACGTAAACCGCAATGACAACGAAGACCGGATTCCTTCAAGGCCCGTCGTGTGACGAGCCGGATGCCGTGGCGCTTGTGCGAGACATCCTCGCGCGTGTCGGCGACAAGTGGACGCTGATGGTCGTCGATGCGCTCTCGCGAGAACCGATGCGGTTCACCCGGCTGATGGACGAGGTGCCGGGCATCTCGCATCGTATGCTGACGCGCACGTTGAGAGCGCTCGAACGTGACGGCATAGTGAGCCGCACGGCCTTCGCCGAGGTCCCGCCGAGAGTGGAGTACGCGCTCACCCCTCTGGGGGACACGCTCACAGAACCGGTTCTCGGATTTGTGAGGTGGGTGGATCGGAATCGTCACGAGGTCGAGGCCAACCGGGCGGCGTTCGACGCCTGACGTTCCACATGTCCTCCGGCGTCGACCCGGGGGATGACGCCGACAGCGCATCGCGACCGACCGTTTGGATGCCCGATCCTCGTCGTCGTCGCCCGCGTGCGCCGTGCAGCCGAGCAAAACGCGATCCCACTTGACATGATGGTCAGACCTTCCATATGCTCGCTCCGTATAGAAGGTCTGACCATCAGCCCATCGTTCATCGGTTTCCGACACGGTCGGCGGCACTACGAAGGAGTGGTTCGTGAATCTCTTCACGCTCATGCAGAAGCGCACAGCGGCGGCGGGGCCCATCAGGGTGGGCGTCATCGGCGCAGGCAAGTTCGCGTCGATGTTCCTCACGCAGGCTGTCGGCAGTCCGAACATCCATGTGGTCGGCGTCGCCGACATCGACGTCCCCAAAGCGAAGGCCGCGCTCGAGCGCACCGGCTGGCCGTCCGAGCGTTATGCGGCCGCCTCGCTCGACGAGGCCCTGCGAACCGGTGGAACGGCGGTCATCAACGACTCCACAGCCCTCATCACACACCACGGCGTCGAGGTGATCCTCGAGATCACCGGGAACCCGCTCGTGGGAACCTTTCACGCCGTCACCGCGATCGACCACGGCAAGCACGTCATCATGGTCAACGTCGAGGCGGACTGCATGGTGGGCCCGATCCTCCGGCGTCGCGCCGAAGCCGCCGGCGTCATCTATGCGATGGCGTACGGCGACCAGCCCGCCCTGATCTGCGAGCTCGTCGACTGGTGCCGCACGGTCGGCTTCGATGTTGTCGCAGCGGGCAAGGGCACCAAGTATCTGCCGGAGTACAACTACTCAACACCCGACACCGTGTGGGACTACTACGGCTTCACACAGGAGCAACTCGACAGCGGGGACTACAACCCCAAGATGTTCAACTCGTTCCTCGACGGCACCAAGTCGGCGATCGAGATGGCGGCTGTCGCGAACGGCACCGGTCTCATTCCGCAGGACGAGGGCCTTCTCTTCCCCGCCGCCAGCAAGGACGACATCCCCACGGTCTTCCGCGAGGACCGGTTCAACGGCGGCAGCCTGACGCGACGCGGCACCGTCGAGATCGCCTCGAGCATGTATCGTGACGGGCGCGAGGTGCCAGACAACCTCCGCTGGGGTGTGTACGTCACGTTCGAGGCCACCACGGACTACGCGGTGCAGTGCTTCAAGGAGTACGGGGTGCACACCGACGAGACCGGGCGCTACGGGTCGTTGTACCGCCCCTATCATATGATCGGGCTCGAACTGAGTGTCTCGATCGCGGCCGCCGTCCTGCGGGGCGAGGCGACCGGAGCCCCGACCGGGTTCCGCGGCGACGTGGTCACCACGGCCAAGAAGAACCTGGTCGCGGGCGAGACGCTCGACGGTGAGGGCGGCTACACGGTGTTCGGCCGACTGGCGCCCGCAGAGCTCTCGCTCGAGAGAAACGCTCTGCCGCTCGGCCTGGCCCACGGTGCCAAGCTGATCCGTGACGTGCCCAAGGACCAGATGGTCTCGTGGAACGACGTGGAACTCGACGAGACGCAGTTCGCCGTGCGGATCCGCCGCGAACTCGAGTCGGAGTTCCGCGCCGAACACGCGGTGCTCCGTCCAGCAGCCGGTCTGACCTCCTAACCATGAGAACTACGATGGATGCATTGTGCCCCGTCACAGGCGGGGCCGTGCGACCGGAAGGACTCGAGAATGGTGGCGAGCGGCGGAGCGTGGGAGCCGGTACAACGCATCAGGACCTACGAGCAGGTGATGGCGCAGATCGAGGAGCGGATCCTCGACGGCAGACTCAAAGCGGGCGACCATCTGCCCAGCGAGCGCGAACTCGCCGTCTCGCTCGGCGTCTCACGGCCCTCTCTTCGCGAATCGCTCCGGGTGCTCGAAGCACTCGGCGTCGTCGAGATCAAGAGAGGCGGGGGCTCCGACGGCGGAGCTGTGCTTCTCTCCACTCCGGGCGACGGCATGGTGAACCTGCTCAAGCTGCAGATCGCCCTGGCGCATTTCAGCTGGCAGGACGTCCTCGAAACGCGGCTCTCCCTGGAGGCCTGGAGCGTAGAGGAGGCCGCCTACCGAGCTGATCCGAACGATCACCAGGAGCTCAGCGCGATCCTTGACAGAATGGACGACCCGGCGATCGACTCCGCGGAGTTCAACCGGCTGGATGCCGCCTTCCACATGAGGATCGCCGAATCCACCGGGAATGCGCTCACGTCCCACTTCATGGGCTCGCTCCGCACGGCGATCCATCGCCAGATGGTTCAGATGTACGCCGAGCTCGAGGACTGGCGAAAGACCGCAGAGACGGTTCGCGCCGAGCACCGCAGCATCCTCAACGCCGTCGTCGACGGTGAGGGGAAGTCAGCGGCGGAACTGGTGAAGAAGCACATCACCGACTTCTACAAGATCGATGTTCACAGCGGGAGCAGCGCCGCGACCTAGCCAGACAGGTTCTGCTCCCCGGCCGGCGCGCCTCACGGGCGCCGGCAGCGATATCAAGGGAGATACGAACCGACAATGACCACAGTGACCACCCCGCAAACAGACCGCGCACAGAACGGCTCGCCCGACAAGCTCCGCACCGCTATCGGCAGCGCCGTCGGCACGACGATCGAGAACTACGACTTCCTCGCATACGGCACGGCCGCCGCGCTCTACTTCAATACCGTCTTCTTCCACGCCGACGACCCCGTGGTCGGGGTCCTGCTCGGTTTCGCGACCTTCGGCATCGGCTTCGCCATGCGCCCGCTCGGCGGTGTCATCGGCGGCTACCTCGGCGACAAGATCGGCCGCAAGCCGGTGCTGGTCGGTGCGCTCCTGCTGATGGGCATCTCCACGGTCCTCATCGGCCTGCTGCCCACGTACGAGCAGGTCGGCCTGCTCGCCCCGATCTTGCTCACCCTCATTCGCATCATCCAGGGCATCGCGTTCGGTGCCGAATGGGGTGGTGCGATCCTGATGACATTCGAGCACGCACCGTGGAAGAAGCGCGGAAAGTACACAGCCATCCCTCAGGCAGGCGTCCCTCTCGGGCTGCTTCTGGCCAACCTAGTGTTCCTCTGGTCGACAACCCTTGAGAGTGAGCTGGCCTGGCGCCTGCCGTTTCTGCTCTCGTCGGTGCTGATCATCGCCGGTTTGATCATCAGGGCCAAAGTGTCGGAGTCGCCCGAGTTCGTCGACACCAAGACCGCCGGCCTGGTGGTCAAGAATCCGCTCACAGAAGTGTTCAAGAAAGACTGGAGGACCATCCTCCGCGTCATCTCGCTTCGCCTCGCCGAGTCCGGCGGCTTCTACGTCATCGTCACATATATGCTCTCCTACCTCACCAGCGGCGACGAACCCATCACAGACAGGGCCACCGCGCTCACGGGTCTGGTCACGGCCGCAGCGCTGGGACTTCTCACAACGATCCTCTTCGGTGCGCTCACCGACAGGATCGGCAGGAAACCCGTTTATGTGGGGGGCACGCTGGCGCTCATGGCCTTCGCCTTCCCGATGTTCCTGCTGGTCAACACCGGTGTCCCCTACATCATCGTGTTCGTCTACATCGTTGCGATGTCGATCATCCACGATGCTCTGGCCGGCACGCAGGGCGCTTGGTTCTCGGAGCTCTTCAACACCAATACACGCTCCTCTGGCGCCTCGATCGGCTACCAGTTCTCGGCCGCGATCTCGGGGTTCATTCCGCTGATCGCCACAGCGGTCGCCGTCCCCCTGGGCTGGGGCGGTGTCGCCTGGGTGTACCTGGGCTGTGGATTGATCGGCTTCATCGGCGCCATGCTGACCCGCGAGACGTGGGGCAGGGAGCGGAGGGCCGAGGTCGACAAGCTCATCGCGAGCGCGTAGTCCGCCCGTTCAATCGATGGGTGGGTCAGCTGACGCACTGGCCCACCCTGCCGACCCTCCGACAAAGGAACCAGATGAAAACCATCGTCCTCGATGACGACCCCACCGGCACCCAGTCCGCCAGCGGTGTGACGGTGCTGCTGTCCTCCGACGCGGACCGCATCACCGACGCGCTCCGCGAGGCCGATAGCGTGTACGTGCAGACCAACAGCAGAGCGTTGCCAGAGGCCGAGGCCGTCGCCCTCGTCACGCGCATCAAAGCCGACGGCGAAGAGGCGTCGCGACGCCTCGGCGATCGGGTCCGATTCGTTCTGCGCGGCGACTCGACTCTGCGCGGGCACGTGTTCGCCGAGACCGAGGTGTTCCTCGACGACGACGCCGTTATGCTCTTCGCGCCAGCTTTTCCCGAGGGCGGACGCACCACGCGCGGCGGTGTGCACTACGTGAAGGTCGACGGGGCAGACGTGCCGGCGCACGAGAGCGAGTACGCCAGCGATCCGGTGTTCGGATTCTCATCCGGCCACCTCGCCGAGTTCGTCTCCGAGAAGTCGGGCAGAGCGACGGTCACTGTTCCCCTTTCCGAGGTCAGGGCCGGCGGCCTCGCCCGGATCCTTGTGGACGCGCCACGCGGATCCGTTGTCGTCCCCGACGCGGTCACGGCACAGGACATCACCGACATCGCCACGGCCACCGAGGCGGCGGCAGCTGGCGGGCGGCGCATCGTGGTCCGTTCGGCCTCACCGCTGGCTGCAGAGATCGCCGGTGTGACGAGCAGAGGGCTCCTGCCCATGCCCCTCGTCGACGGCGAGCAGGCTGTGCTGCTGGTGTGCGGCTCGCACACACTCGGTGCGACCGCGCAGCTGCGGCCGGTTCTCGAACACTGGGATTCGCAGGCGGTCATCGAGACAGACGCCGCGCTGGAGGATCCCGTTGCCGCGGGCACGGCGGCCGCCGAAACAGCCGCGGCATCCTTTCACCGTTGGCCCGTTGTGGTCGTGTCGACCGAACGCCGCCGATCGGCAGAGCACAACACCCTCGACCACGGCGAAAAGGTGATGGCAGCGTTGACCACGGCGGTGCGCGCGCTGATGCCGAACGTCTCGGTTGTGGTCTCGAAGGGCGGGATCACCTCGGCCGAGGTAGCACGCGTGGGCATCGGTGCGACCTCCGCCACGGTGCTCGGTCAGGTTCTGCCCGGTGTCTCCGTCTGGCGGATGACCGCCTACGATTCGCGCGAGATCCTCTACGTTGTTGTGCCGGGAAACGTCGGCGGGCAGAACACTCTGATGACGGTTCTCGAGGCGGTAGGCATCCGCCCGCAGGAGCGCAGTGCGTCCGGCGCAGGTGGCACCGGGTGACGGGGTGACCGGGTGACGGCCCGCCGGCGTGCCGCGCCCTACTCGCCGTCGCGCACCTTCCGCACGAAGTTCTGGACGTGCGCCTCCAGCGACGCGATCCGCTGCTGACGCGCCGCCTCGACATCGAAGCCCACGTATGCCGTTGCCGGTCGTTTTCGCACGTTCGCCGAGCACTCGAACTCGGAACAGACGAGCGTGCCCACGGTGTCTCCGTTCCGCCCGGCGCCCCCGGCGCGCTTCACGCTGAAGAACACCACGTCGTTGGGAAGAAAAACGTCTTCGCACCACGAACACTGGGGGCGTGTGCGCGGAATGCCGTCTGCTCGGCGAAGAAGGATGCCGACGGGTGCGTCGTCGAGGTTGACCACGACGTAACCGATGCTCGGCGTTCTGCGGTCGCGCCAGCCGAGGTAGCTGAGTTTGTCCCACTCCACCTCGGTGAGGTTCGGCGGAACGATGCTGCGACGCTCTCGGAGCGACGCGTTGACGAATGATGCCTGAATGCGTTCTTCTGTGAGGGGAAGCATGAATATTCCTGACTGTCTTGTCTCGCCCACCTCCCACTGGAGACGAGGAGTGATCCGGATACGGCGTTCCGCGTCGGCGGTTGCCGGTGGAGAAGCACGGCGCGCCACGATGGGCGCGACGGTGCCGGGTGACCATCACTGAGAGAAGACAGCGTTATCTCGTGCCGGCGAAAGAGACGCCGGCAACCTCCAGACGCCGCGCGGGCGGAGAAGACGAGATGAACTGTTGCACGACGACGAGTTTACGCGTTTCTCTCGAGGCCGGCATCCCCCCGCCGCGGGCGGAGGTGACCCGTCGCATCCTCAGTTGCACCAGCTCGGCAGAAGACCGTCGATCGTGATGTCGACCGTGTCATCAGTGGTATCGGTGACGAGCACCTCTCCACGGGCGGAGAACGGCGCGGCGCCCTGCTCGCCATCGGCAGGGCTGTCGCTCAGCGCGATGGCGATGTACTGACCGTTCGGCGACGCGCAGATCCTCTCGACAGAGAGCGCGTCGTCGTCGCTTTCGTAAAGCGTCCGCGTCGTCGTCGCGTCTGAGTACACCACCAACGAGCCGATCTGATCGTATGTGACGTCGTCGCGCCGCACAAAGGTCTCGACGAACGATGGCGCATCGGTGTCGCTCGCAAGCACGAGAAGGTCGTCGGAGTACAACCGGGGATCGTCCTGGGGCTGAGGCGCCTCGATCGTCGCCGTCTCACCGGTGAGCAGGTCGATCGTCGAGCCGTGAGTCGGATCAGCCACGATCAGCGTCTGGGTTCCGGGAATGAACCGCCGCAGCTCGGCGTGCTGACCGAGGGGAATGGCGGGGTGGGAGCCGAGCGGGTCGACGAGGACGAGCGCCTGGTCGAGTGCCTGATAGACCAGAGAAGACGAGCCGGGCACAAAGGTCCAATCGAGCGCGGACAGGGGCAGTCCGTCGGCGCCGACGAGTTCGAACGCCTCTCCCGAGGTGCCGGCGAGATCATAGAGCGCAATGGAGTCCGCTGTGCCGTCGCTCTTGCGCAGCAGGTAACCGAACATGTTCGCGGTTGTGGAGGAGTGCAGTTCGAGGGCTGTGGCATTCGACGGGATGGGAATCGTGATGTCGTCGCCGTTCGGCTTGTGCACGACGATCGACGACGCTCCGTCGGCATCCTCTGTGAGCACAGCGAGCACGGTGCCGATCTCGACGTACTCCAGGATTCGCGGTGCGGAGAAGACGACCGAGCTCTCGCCCGAGCCGAGGGAGGATCGTGTGATCGTGTCGTCGCCCTCCGGATCCTTGACCAGAGTCAGCACGTCGAGATCGGGGGTGGCGATCTCGGCCTCGAACGTCGACGAGCCCCTCGTCTGCATCCCGGTGACACCCTCGACCGCGATGCTGTACTCGTCGTTGTTGCGGAGCGCGGTGTCGAACTGCAGCACCAGGGTGTTGTCTGTCACCGTGACATCGAAGGTGCTCGGCGGTTCCACGCTCACCTGAGAGGCGTCGATGTCGTCCAGCGGCTGGTTGGCGACGAAGACCACCGTCTGCTCGTTTGAGCTGACGAGGCTCTGAGGGTCGAACTGCACCGTTTCGAGCCGGGGACCGCGTTCGGCATTGGCGATGGTGAGCCCGACGGTCGCGGCGGCGAGCGCGACGAAGACGATGATCAGGACTCGTCGATATCGCCGTGCCCCTCGCACCACGGAACGGGGCGGGTCGAGAGGCGGCAGATCAATAGACATAGGGTTCAGCGGGTTCGTCGATGGGTGTGACCTCGTGTGGAACTATCGCGTATCTCTCCGTGCCGCTCGAACTCGAGCCAAGGGTGCCCGTGACGTTCACCCACTCGCCCTCGTCGAGGCGTTCGGCCCACCCCGGCTGATACACGGCCAGCCCCATCGGCGTCGCGTCGACGGCGCAGCACGTGATCGAGAACCGCGCCACGTAGAACACGTTCTCCGGGTCCGCAGGGTCTGGCGACACGAATCCGTCCACGTCCACCGGGTTCGAGGCGAGGAAATCCTCGCTCACGCCCATCTGCAGATACAGCGACCAATCCTTGACGGTGAAGGTCGAGGTGTCTGCTCCCGTGAGCGCGGTGTCGATCTGCGGTGCCGAACCCGACGAAGAGGAGCCGTTGACCGTGCGCTGCTGCGCCGTGGCGACGGTGAGGGTCGTCGGAGGCAGAACGAGGAGCGCGAAGGCCGCGACCACGATGATCGCGATCGCGCCCAGTGAGCGCACGGGTCGGAACCGCCGTGGGGCGCGCCCGGCCGTCGGCCCGTGTTCGTGATGGTTATGGTCGTCTGCGGTGGGGACCACCGCGAAGGCGGCTATCGCGAGAACACCGCCGATGAGAGCCATCACCGTGGTGAACACGGTGTACCGCGGGTGGATGTAGAGGCCCAGCTGACCACTGAACGCGAGCCACATCGTCGCCACGATGCCGACCAGGCTCAGGAGGAGACCCTGCCAGCGACGCATAAACCGATTACGCACTCAGGTTCACCACCAGTCCGAGCACGAGCGCGCAGAGGGCGACGATCGCGGTCACCACGGCCAGGGTGCGTGTGGTGTAGGTCGTGCGCATCAGGCTCAGCATCTTGATGTCGATCATCGGTCCGAACACCAGGAACGCGACGATGCCCCCGGGCATAAACGTGGATCCGAGCGAGAGGATGAAGAACGCGTCGACACTCGAGCAGATCGAGACGATGAAGGCCAGCAGCAGCAAGGCCACAACCGACCAGAGCGGGTTGCTGCCGAGCGCCGAGAGCACGTCCCGGTGGATTCCCACCTGGATCGCTCCGGCGATCCCGGAGCCGATGAAGAGGGCCGGCAGCATCGCCGAGGTCTCTTCGGCGAAGGAACGGGCGCTTCTCTGCATCTTCGAATCGGCGCCGTGCCCGTGACCCTGCGCGTCGCAGGCCGCCTGGAAGGAGGGCGTGATCAGCTTCTGGGGGGTCGGATGCACGCTGATGATCGCCCCGACGAGGTTGGCGATCACCAGTCCGCCGAGGATCCGTGAGACCAGGATGCCGTCTTCCCAGCCGAACGCCTGATAGGTCGTGATGATCGTCACGGGGTTGAGGATGGGGGCGGCGAGAAGGAACGTGATCGAGTCGGACACGCTCAGCCCGCGGAGCATCAGGCCGCGCGCGAGCGGCATGTTGCCGCATTCGCAGACCGGGAACAGCACACCGAGGAGTGAGAGCACGAACCGACGGAGGAGCGGCGATCGCGGAAGACGTCTCAGGAGAAAGTTCTCTGGCAGCCAGACCTGGACGACCGTCGAGAGCACGATCCCCAGGAAGACGAACGGGAGGGACTCGATGACGACGCTGATCGAGAGGGTGAAGAAGTCCTGCACAGCCGGCGCGATGTCCCACTCGAACGACGACGCGACGATCCGAATCGTCACGAAGAGCGCGATTGTCATCGCGGCCAGAACGAGCCAGCGTCGTCCCGGACGCCGCGAGCGAACCCTCGTGAGGGATCGCGCGTCGAGGGTGTCTGAGGCGTCTGGGACGGGGCTTTCGTCGATGTGCGAGGTCGAGGACGTCACCGACACCTCCTGATCACTCGACGACTGCGTTTATGATAGCGGGCTTGAATGGGAAGGCCGGTGACGACGCTCGGCTGAACCGGTCCACACTGCTCCTCCATGTGACCTTTCCGGACGCATGTGGCCACCAGAACGGCCACATGCGTCCGGAAAGGTCACATAGGGGGGCGGATCAGGCCGTCCGGCGCCGCATCATCAGCACGCACACCACCACCGCGATCACCATCAGGCCGGCGCCGATCGCCGAGGTGAGGGTGATGCCCGAGTCGAACGCGGCCCGAGCCGTCTGCAGCAGGCTCTCGCCGATGTCGCCCGGCAGGTCTTCCGCGACCGATACAGCTCCGCCGAGCGTGTTGTGGGCGGCGTCCTGTTGTTCCGGGGTCAGGCCGTCAGGCAGCCGGAGGTGGGACTGGTAGGCGGCGGTCAGTGCACTGCCGAGCACGGCCGTGCCGAGAACGGCGCCGAGCTCGTATGCGGTCTCTGACACCGCAGAGGCGGCCCCGGCCTTCGCCTCGGGCACGCTCGAGACGATCATGTCGTTCGACAGCGTCTCGGCAGCGCCGACGCCGGCTCCGAGAATGCAGAACCCCAGGATCAGGCTGAACACAGACACGTTCTCGCCGACGATCGCGGTGAAGGTATAGGAGACGGCGCTGAGAGAGACGCCGATCGCCATCACGAGCTCGGCCCGCACCCGGCGCACCACGCGAACGACGAGAAGTCCTGCGCCGATGATCACAAGGGTTCCGGGCACCATGGCGAGAGCGGCATCCAGCGCCGTGAGCCCGGCGACGAGTTGCAGGTGCTGTGCGGCGAAGAAGATGAAGCCGACGAGGGCGATCACGCTCACGAGGTTGACCATCACCCCGCCCGCGAAGGCGGGAAGCCGGAACAGGCGCATATCGAGCATCGGATTCGGTCGCCGCAGCAGGCGCCTCACGAAGAGGATGCCGCAGGCGACGGCGGCCAGGACGAGTCCGACGGCAAGAGGGTCGATGCCCTCGACGGCGATGTGCTTGATCGCGAAGACCCCTGGCGCAAGTGCGCCCATCGAGAGCAGGATGCTCGGGATGTCGACGGGTCCCGGGTCTGGGTCGCGAGACTCTGTGATGAGGATCGGGGCGAGCACAAGCAGCGGGATAAGGATCGGCACCGCCACGAGGAACACGGAACCCCACCAGAAGTGCTCGAGCAGCACACCTCCGAGGATCGGGCCGATGGCCGAGCCAGCCGAGAACCCGGTCGCCCAGACCGCAATGGCGAGGCGGCGTTCATTGCGGTCGGTGAAGGTGCTGCGCAGCAGCGACAGCGTGGCCGGCATGATGCTCGCGCCGAAGATGCCGAGCAGGATTCTGGCGACCAGCAGCAGCTCTGCGGTGTGCGCGAAAGCAGCGAGCGCGCTCACGATGGCGAATCCCGAGCAGCCGATGAGCAGCATCCGCCGCCTGCCGAAGCGGTCGCCGAGGTTGCCCATGGCCACGAGCAGGCCGGCGAGCACTAGCGAATAGACGTCGATGATCCAGAGCTGCATCGGGCCGCTCGGCTGCAGGTCGCGTGCGATTGAGGGGATGGCGAAGCTCAGCACGGTGTTGTCGATGGCGACGAGCAGTGTCGGCAGCGTGAGCACACCGAGTGCAGCCCAGTTGCCGGCGGTCGCTGTGCGCTGTGACGGCGGTGAGGTTCGGCGCTGGCGTGCTCGACCACGCGCGAGTGGGGTGTGTTCCGAGGGCATGGCTTAACTGTACCGTCTGGACGGTTTTCTTCGCTACACTTGTGTGATGGCCCGCCGTTCCAACTCGTCGCGCGAGCGCGTCCTCGACGCGTTCGAGGCACTTCTGCGAGACCGCGGGGAGCGCGCGGCCACCCTCGACGCCGTCGCCGCGGCCGCCGGAGTCTCGAAGGGGGGACTGCTCTACCACTTCAGGTCGAAGCGCGCCCTCGTCGGCGGCCTGCTCGAGCGATTCGATGCGCTGTCAGAGGGTGAGCTCGAGAAGTACCGCACCGATCCACGCGGTGTTGTGGAGACGTTTCTTCGGCTCTCTCTGACGATCGACGAGAGGTTCGATCGCACGTTCTTCGCCGTGATGGCGCTGTCGCAGTCCGGCAGATACCCGGACACGCGTGTGGCTCTCGAGGCGACGATCAGCGGATGGTACAACGTGATCCACGAAGACATCGGCGACCCGACCGTCGCCAGGATCGTGCAGGTGCTCGGCGACGGACTCTATTACGGATCGGTCTTCGAGGGGGTGCCTCGGGTGACCGATGCCGAGATGGACAACATTCTCGAGGCGATCTTCGGGATGCTGCGGCGTTCGTCGGGCTGAGATCTCGTGCACAACCGCGGAGGCCCGCTGACGACACGTGTGCGATTCCGGGCGAATCCTGGCAGGAGGCCGCGCATCTCCGCAGTTGTGCACAGAGGGGAACGACGTTCATCGCCTGAACGCCGTCACACCTCGCCGGCGGGTTCGGCCTCGGCCTCAGCGACGTCCGCAGGTTCGGTGAACTGGGCGTTGTACAGCGCATAGTACGCCCCGCGTGCGGCGAGCAGCTCGGCATGGGTGCCCTGCTCGACGATGGATCCGTTGCCCATCACGAGAATGAGGTCGGCGTCGCGGATCGTCGACAGCCTGTGCGCGATGACGAAACTCGTGCGATCCTGCCTCAGGGTGGACATCGCCTGCTGCAGCAGCAACTCGGTGCGGGGTGTCGACGGGACCTGGATGTTCGGTGTCTGAGGTTCCGGGTGGCTGAACGGAGGCGCCGCGTCACCCGTTCCATGCGCCCCGGCGCACAACACCCGCTCGTTGGGCCCGGTGCTCGTTGGGCCCGGTGCTCAGGATGTTGGTGGGGATGCGCGGGTCACGGGTGAATCTCGGGCGGCAGGTCGACCTCGACGATGAGCCCGCCGCCTGCTCTCGGAGCGATGCGCAGCGTTCCGCGATGCACCTCGGCGATCCGCGACACCAGCGCAAGGCCGAGGCCGTAACCCCGTTCTCGCCCCCGTACGGTGACCCGCCCGTCTCCGCGCAGAAACGGCTCTGTCAGCCGCTCGGCGGACTGAGGGGTGTACACGGCGCCGCCGTTCTCGACGCGAAGCACCGCACCGGTGTGGTCATGATCCGTTGTGATCCAGACGGTGCCCTGGTGCTCGTTGTGCCTGATCGCGTTCTGCACGAGGTTCGCGGTCAGCTGCGCGAGCAGGGTCGCGTCTCCCCGCGTCGGTGCCGCCCGCAGCTCCGGCAGAAGAACGACCCCGTGACGCTCGGCCTCGCCGCGCTGTTCGTCGAGCACACGACCGGCGATCTCGGCGAGGTCGAGCGGGTCGGATGCCACGGGGGCGGCGTTCACGTCGGCGAGCTTCAGAAGCGCCTCGGTCAGGCCGATCGCCCTGTCGTTGGTGATCTTCAGCCGAGTGAGCAGCTCGTCGTCGCGTCGGCTGCCGGGGTCGGACGCGGCGACATCCAACAGCATCGAGGTCACCGAGAGCGGGGTGCGCAGTTCGTGCGACGCGTTCGCGGCGAATCGTTCCCGGTGCTCGAACGCTTCGCGGAGGCGGTCGAGCATGTGGTCGAAACTGTCGGCGAGCTCCCGGAACTCGTCGTTTCGCCCGGTCAGGTGAATCGGATGGGTGAGGTCGCCCGATGCCGCGACGCGCGCGGCGTCGTTGATCAGGTGCAGGGGCTTCAGAATCCAGCCGGCCAGGAACCAGCCGCCGATGCCGCCGACGGCGCCGAGTGTGAGCAGCAGGTATCCGCTGCTGCTGACGAGCGCCTCGAGGATCTCCTGCCGCGACGGGACGGGGGTCTGGGAATCTCGGGGGTTCGATGCGGTGAGCGGGTAATCGGGCACGTAGCGGAGAACCAGGTAGACGCCGAAGAGCGTGGCCGCGCCGGCGACGACGAGAAAAACGACGTAGCTCAGCGCCAGGCGCAAGCGTGCGCTGAGGCGCAGGCCCCTCCGGCGGTACAGAACATGCCCCGGCGGTGACGAGTGGGGCTCATCGCGCACCGGATGCCCCTGGCTGAGAAAGGCGGTACCCGGCGCCGGGAACGGTCACGATCAGGTTCGGTTCCCCGAGGGCCTTTCGCAGGGCCGACATCGTCACACGCGGTGCGCTGGTGAAGGGGTCGGCGTTCTCGTCCCAGGCCTTCTCGAGAAGTGTCTCTGCGCTCACCACACCGCCGTCCGCCCGCATCAACAGCTCGAGCACGGCGAACTGCTTGCGCGCGAGCTGAAGATAGCGCCCCGACCGGTAGACCTCATGGCGGAACGGGTCCAGCCGCAGATCGGCGAACTCCAGCACGGGCTGAGCCGTCGCGACCGGCCGCCGGGCGAGCGCCCGCAGCCTCACCACAAGCTCCTCGAGTGCGAACGGCTTGGTGAGGTAGTCGTCGGCACCGAGCCCGAAACCGCCCACCTTGTCTGTCAGCCGTGTCGCGGCCGTGAGCATCAGGATCCGGACGGCCGGATGCTCCCGCGCGACGATCGCGCACACCTCGTCGCCGTGTGTGCCCGGGATGTCGCGGTCGAGAACCAGTGCGTCGTAGTCGTTGACCGCGATCCGTTCGAGCCCCTCGTCACCGTCGAAGACGACATCCGCCGCGATCGTGTTCTGCTTCAGGCCCGCCTGAATCGCTTCGGCGAGAAAGACCTCGTCTTCGACGACCAGCACACGCATTCTGTTCCTTCTCGCTCGGGTGAGGCCAGCTTAGGTGCGGCGATGTTGCGGAAATGTATGGTGAGCAGCTTACGTCAGCGCAACAGCCCATCTGGTGACCTGGTTCAGGCCGCATCCCGAGCGAACACGGCGGCCAGAAGGAGCACACCATGATGCAAGCAGAAAGAGGAACACGGCGTCGCCGGGCCCTCGTGACCGGTCTCATCCTCGTCGGGGTCGGTGCCGTCGCATTCGGAGCGTCCGTCGCAGCCGCCCAGGCGATCACGGGCGCGCTCAACGGGCCGGCGCAGATCGCGGACCAGGATGCCACGGGGGTGTCGCCCGGTTCCGCTCCCGCTGACAGCGCCCCCGTCAGCATCGAGCAGGTGACCGTCGACGACGGGTACATCGCGGTCGGCGACTCCGTGTCGCCGTTCGACGATGCCCATCCGGCGATCGCGAAACTCACCGAAGAGCTGCGCCTGGCCGTCCAGCGCGCCGCTGCGGCGGCAGAGGCGCAGGGGGTGACCTTCGTCATCAACAGCGGCTGGAGGAGCGCTCGCTATCAGCAGGCCCTGCTCGACGACGCGGTGCAGCGGTACGGGAGTCTCGACGAAGCGCGCAAGTGGGTGAGCACACCCCTCGAATCCGCCCATGTCACGGGTGACGCCGTCGACGTGGGATACGCAGACGCCGACAGCTGGCTCAGTCAGCACGGAGCCGAGTACGGCCTGTGCCAGATCTATGCCAACGAGATGTGGCACTTCGAGCTGGCGACAGAGCCGGGCGGAGAGTGCCCGCCTCAGCTCACCGACTCCTCCGCGGGGTAGCGCCCGCTCCGCGCCACCCGCTCGAGCTCCTCGCCGATGCCGATGTCGACGACAACGATCTCGCCCGCGTAACCGCGGCCCGGTTCGCGCAGCAGGCCGGTTTTGCACGCGGCGAAGGTGACGGTCAGATCGGCGGGCAGAACCGTGTCGTCCGGCGCAGCACCGGTCGTCGGATCGATGCCGCTCGGGATGTCGACGGCGACGACGGCGGGGCGACCGTCGCCTCGCAGAACGGGCAGGATGCAGCGGACGACGTCTCGTGACAGGCCTCTGAGCGCAGGGTCTGCGCTCGTCCCGGTGCCGAGGATGCCGTCGAGCACCACGTCGGCCTCGCCGGCTGCGTCGGAGACGCTCTCGATGAACCGATCCGGCTCGTCTGCGTCTCTGTCGAGAAGACGGGCGCCGGCGTCGAGGGCGGCAGCGAGACCGGCCGCGTGGATGCGCGAGGCGGTCCGCGCGATCTGCACGTCGCATCCGTCTGCGGCCAGCTCCGCGCAGGCGAAGAGGGTGTCGGCGCCGTTGTTGCCGCCGCCGGCGAGCGCGAGGATGCGTGCCCCCGCATGGTCGCTGTCGCCGAGCAGCTTCCCGACCGCTTCGGCGAGACCGTGCGCCGCCCGTTCCATGAGGGGGATGCCGGCGTCGAGGTACGGTTCTTCTGCCTCGCGCATCTGCCGTGCGGTGTACGCCTTCACCCACCCCACGATAGCTCCGCGCCCGCCCCGCGCCGAGACGTGATCCCGGGCGAAATCGGTGCGGATGGGTCGCTCGGGAGCCACCCCGCTAGTGATAACAATCGTTATCTCAAAATCGTTGACAATCTGGGCCAGGATCCGTACGGTGCTTTCACGGGGTCCTCACCCGCCCCGTTCCTACCCCCTGCAACGACGCGAACGGAGGCAGACATGGCCATACGCCTCACGCTCGACGCGGTCGAGCTGCGCTTCGGGGGCATCACCGTGCTCGACAGGGTCAGCCTGACGGCGGAGCCCGGTGCCGTTCTCGGTTTGATCGGCCCCAATGGCGCGGGCAAGACCTCCTTGTTCAACTGCATCAGCGGCCATTACCGCCCAAGCGCCGGCTCCATCACCATCGACGGAACCGAGGTGCGAGGATGGCATCCGTCGCGCCTGGCCCGCCAGGGTCTGGCCCGCACCTTCCAGCACCCGGCGCTGCAGCTGCAGGCGACAGTGCTCGAGAACGTTGTGCTCGGCGGGCACAGCCGCCTGCCCGCAGGTCCTGTCGAGTGGGCGTTGCGCCTTCCGCCCACCGGCCGCAGCGAGAAGGCGATGCGGGCGGAGGCGCTCGAGATGCTCGAGCGCAACGGACTGGGCTGGGCGGCGCACCTGCCGGCCGACGAGCTCTCGCACGGCCTGCACAAGGGCATCGAGCTGTGCCGCGCGCTGCTGATGAAGCCCAGGCTGCTGCTGCTCGACGAGCCGGCCGCAGGCTTGTCGCACGGTGAGGTGGAGGGCTTCATCGAGACGATCAAACGGGTGCGAGACGAAGAGGACATCACGATAGTCGTTGTGGAGCACCACATGGGCCTCATCTCGGCTCTGAGCGACCGCGTCGTTGTGCTCGACCACGGCCGCAAACTGATGGAGGGCACGGCCGCCGAGGCGCAGTCCGACGCACGCGTGATCGAGGCCTACATCGGAAAGGACGCCGATGACGCTGCTTGAGCTGGAGGACGTCACAGCCTCGTACGGCCCGGTCCAGGTCATCGAGGGCGTCTCTCTGAGCGTCCCAGACGGCGGTGCGGTCGGGATCCTCGGGGCGAACGGCGCCGGCAAGACGACGACGTTGCGGGCGATCAGCGGCACCGTGCGCACCGGTGGTCGCATCGTCTTCGACGGACGCGACATCCGCGGAATGCGCCCAGATCAGGTCGCGGCCCTCGGCATCGCCCACGCTCCCGAAGGTCGCGGCACCCTCGGCGACCTCACGGTGCTCGAGAACCTGCGCGTCGGAGCGTACCTGCGCAAGGACCGCAAAGAGATCGCAGACGACATCGACTACTGCCTCGACCTGTTCCCGAACCTGAAGGAGCGCATCGGCTCGAACGCGTCGGCGCTCTCGGGCGGCGAGCAGCAGATGCTCGCGGTCGGGCGGGCCTTTATGGCGAAGCCGCGACTGCTGATGCTCGACGAGGCCTCCCTGGGGCTCGCGCCCGGCACCGCCAAAGACGTCTACGAGGCGATCCGCCGGCTGCGCCTGGAATCGGGTATGGCGATGCTCATCGTCGAGCAGAACGCGAACCTGGCCTTCTCGCTGGTCGACACCGCCACCGTGCTCGAGACCGGACGCAGCATATTCTCGGGCACATCTGCCGAGCTCAAAGGGCGCGACGAGATCCGTCGCGCCTACCTGGGAGGGTGACGAATGGGAACCTTCATCCAGCTTGTGGTCGACGGTCTCTCGACGGGGTCGGCATACGGAGCGCTCGCACTGGCGATCGTGATCGTGAACCAGGCCACGGGTCTCATCAACTTCGCCCAGGGTGGTATGGCGGTGCTCTCCGCCTACTTCGCCTACGCCTTGATCGGGTACGGCGTCCCGCTCGTTGTCGCGATCATCGTGGCGGCACTTGTGTCGTTTGTGCTCGGCGGTGTCATCGAACGCCTCCTCATCCGACGGTTCGAACGCGGCGATCCCAACACGGCGGTGGTGGTGACCGTCGGCCTGCTGACCCTCATCACCGGAATCTGCGGTTGGATCTGGTCGTACAACAACCTCCAGTTCCCCTCGCTCTTCCCGCTTTCGACGTTCGACCTGTTCGGCGCCGTGATCAGCTGGCGGTCGCTGGGCACGTTCCTTGTGATCGTGGCGATCATGGTGCTGCTGCAGCTGCTGTTCCGCCGCACGAAGCTCGGCCTCGCACTGCGCGCGGTCGCGGACAACCCGCAGTCGGCCGCGTTCTCGGGCCTGCCGGTCGGGCGGATGCTGATGGTCGGCTGGGGGCTCGCCGCCGCGCTCGGCGCGGTCGTGGGCGCCCTCGTGGCACCGAAACTGACGCTGACCCCCGGCATGCTCGACACGGCACTGGTCTACGCGCTCGCCGCCGTGATCCTCGGCGGCGCGTCGAGCCCCCTCGGAGTGATCGTCGCGGCCTGGATCATCGGCGTCTTGGAGAACCTCGCCGCCGTGTACCTGCCGTTCATCGGTCACGACCTGAAGATCGCCGTGCCGTTCATCCTGGTCTTCGTTGTGCTCCTCCTTCGTCCGCAAGGCCTGTTCGGCCGCAAGACCGTGGTGCGTGTCTGATGTCGCAGCAGCGAAACAACCTTCTGTCCAAGGCCTGGGTGCGCTACGCGATCGGCGTCGTCGTCGCCGTTGTGCTGCTCGCGGTCCCGTTCGTCTTCGGCAGTGACATCACACAGGGGCTTGCCCGCGTCGGTGTGTTCGCCGTCGCGGTGCTCGGCCTCAACGTGATCATGGGCTACACCGGTCAGGTGTCGCTCGGGCAGATCTTCTTCCTGGGGCTCGGGGCATACGTCACCGCCTACGGCGTCGAGAACGACTGGAACATCCTGACGGTGTTCCTGCTGGCGTTCATCGTCCCCGGTGTCGCGGGTCTCATCGTCGCCCTGGCGGCAGCGCGTCTGGGCGGGCTGGCCATCGCCATGGTCACGATCGCCCTGCCGATCATCGGGGTGCCGCTCGCCAAACGGCTCTCCGACTTCACGGGCGGATCCCAGGGTGTCTCGGCGCGCTTCTCGGCGGCGCCCGACTGGTCGGGCCTGGCCAACGACCAGTGGCAGTACCTCATCGTGCTGCTGGTGTCCGCCGCCGTGTTCCTCCTGGTGCGCAACCTCGTCTCCGGCAAGTTCGGGCGCGCCCTCGCGATCGTGAAAGAGAACGAGGCGGTCGCCTCGTCGATGGGCATCTCGCCGTATCGCTACAAGGTGATGGCGTTCACGATCGCATCCATGGTGGGAGGCGTTTCGGGTTTTCTCTACATGGTGGTCGTGCAGTACACGTCGCCAGAGACGATGAGCTTCGGCCATTCGATCAGCCTGCTGGCCTCCATGGTCATCGGCGGCGCCGGGAGCATCATCGGTTCTCTCATCGGCGGCGCCTACTACGTGCTGGTGCCAGACGTCATCAACCAGGTCGCCCCGACGATGACGGCGGTCATCCAGGGAGTGACCCTCCTCGTTGTGCTGTTCGTGCTGCCGGGTGGCATCGTGAGCCTGCCTCGCGCCATACGCCGACTGTTCTCACGGCGTCGCGGCCGGAACGGCGCATCGCAGACCCCTTCATCGACTGCACCTGACAAGCCGTTGAAGGATTCCGAAAATCAAGAGAGGCAAGGTTCGGCATGAATATGACAAAACGTGCGCGGGGCGCCGTTGGAATCGTCGCCATGGCATCGATCCTCGTGATCGCGGTGGCCGGCTGCCGCGGGGGCGGTGCCGGCGACGGCGATGGCGCCGCTGCCAGCCCGGGGATCACCGACACCGAGATCACGCTGGGCGTCACGACCCCCCTCACCGGGGCGACGGCGGGCCCGGGGAACTGCACGGTCGCGGGCCTGGTCGCATACTTCGGCGCCGCGAACGAGGCCGGCGGGATCGAGTTCGGCGACGGGAAGACCCGCGAGGTCGTCGTCGACGCCTATGACGACGGGTATGACCCGCAGAAGGCGCTCGCGAACTTCCAGGCCGCTCAAGACGACGTCTTCGCTTTCACGTCGGGCCTCGGCACGCCGACCAACCGGGCATACCGCGAGGCGGCGATCGACGCCGAAGTGCCCCAGGTGCTCGTCCAGACCGGCGACCCGATCTTCAGCGATCAGGAGGAGAGCCCCTGGCAGCTCGGGTTCGTGCCGGTCTACCAGAACGAGGGCGCCGCGTTCGGCGAGATGCTGGCGTCCTCCGGAGAGGACCTGACCGTGGCGATCCTGTCACAGAACGACGACTACGGCGAGGGCTACGTCGAAGGCTTCAAAGAGGCCATCGAGGGTTCGGACAACATCGAGGTCGTCGGTGAACTCACCTATGAGGCGACAGACACCTCGGTCGACGCTCAGCTCACCGAGCTCGCAGCGACAGACGCCGATGTGTTCTTCAACGCGATGTCGATCACGCCGCTCGTGATCAGTGCGCTGCAGAAGGCTCAGGGCCTCGGGTGGACGCCCAGCTGGTTCCTGCCGTCGAACACGTCGAGCCCGGGTGGTGTGCTGCAGCCCTCCGGCATCGCGGCCGACACCTATCCCGGCATCTATACAGTGTCGTTCGCGAAGGCGCCGCAGAGCCCGGCCTATGCCGAGGACGAGGACGTCACGGAGTTCATCGCAAACCTGGAGCAGTACTCCGGCGACTACACAACGACTCCGGACTTCCCGCACTGCATGTGGAGCTACATGGTCGGCGCCACGCTCGAACAGGCCTTCCAGGCCATGGAAGAGCCGACGCGTGAGAGCTTTATGGAGGCCCTGCGGAACATCTCCGACTTCTCGGCGCCGCTGATGCTCGAGGGCACCTCGGTCACCACCACCGAAGACGGTCAGCCGGCCGTGTCGACGGTTGTGGTGCAGAAGTACAACGGCACCGGCTACGCCAACGCTGAATCCTTCGGGGGGTAACGAGGGCTCCATCCCCAGCACAACAGCACTCAGCTGGGTGTCGAAGGCATCCACACGCTCGCAGCACACGAGCGGGTGGATGCCTTTTGTCGCGCCCTGGCTCCCGCCCACGCGGTCTCTGGCTGTAGCAGCCCATGTCGCACGCTGGAGAACCACAAGCCGGTTTTCGTATCCGGTGCGCAACGTCGGAGATCGGGCGGTAAAGCGTCCGCCACACCGCGGCGAGAGCCCAGAAACGAAGATTCTCCGAAGTTGTGTGCAGTGGGTCCCGCTTTTCTGGTCGCTGGTGGGCGCGACGTGTAAATAATTCTTGACATGATGTCGCTTGGGCTTTACATTGAGACATGTCAGGTTTGTTTTACATCGGTTCAGGGAGCGCGGAGATGTCCTCAGAAGAAAAGAGCGCCTGGACACAGGGTGTGCTCGCGATCGTTATGTACGGGGTGTACCTCGTTGTGATCCTCAGCCGGGCGGCGAGCACCCCGCTCACCGAGGTTCCCTACATCCCGCCGATGCTCTGGACGATCGGCATATCGATTGTCGCGTCCATAGTCATCCAGGCGCTCGCCGCAGCCGCGGCGCCGAAGGATGCCGGCAAGATCGACCAACGTGACAAGCAGATCGGCAGGTTCGGCGAATACGTCGGCCACTGGGTTCTCGTCGCCGGCGCGCTGGCGGCCCTCGGGTTCGCGATGGCAGAGCTGTCGCACTTCTGGATCGCCAACGTGATCTATCTCGCGTTCGTGATCTCGGCCATCGTCACGTCGGCGGTCAGGATCGTCGCCTACCGTCGTGGGTTCCACTCATGGTGAAACCGACGAGAGTCACCAACAGCATCCGCGCCCTGCGTTTCGCACACGGCGAGATGACGCAGGCCGATCTGGCGGACCGCATCGGGGTGACCAGGCAGACGGTCATCGCCATCGAGCAGGGCCGCTATTCCCCGTCGCTCGAGATGGCGTTCCAGATCGCACACGTTTTCGGTGTTCCGCTCGACGATGTCTTTCAGTACCCGGGTCAGGGGTGATCATGCGCCGAGCGATCTTACGGGCGTATGGTCCGCCAGAGACCGTGACCATCGAGGATGTGTCGAGGCCGGTTCCCGGCGAGGGCGAGATTCTGGTGAGGGTCACGGCGACAACGGTGGGTGCGGCCGACGCTGCGTTCCGGCGGGGGACTCCTCACATCGCACGGCTGTTCTCCGGCTTGTTCAGGCCGAGGTTCACCGTGCTCGGCTCCGAGTTCGCGGGCGAGGTCGCCGAGACCGGCTCCACGGTCACCCGCTTCGCCGTCGGCGACCGCGTCTTCGGTGCGACGGGCACGAGCTTCGGCGCCCATGCCGACTACGTGCGGCTGTCGCACAAAGAGGCGATCGCTCCCGTGCCGGAAGGTCTGAGCGACGAGGATGCCGTCGCCCTCGT
The DNA here is from genome assembly GCF_054780075.1 of Okibacterium endophyticum. Lineage (NCBI taxonomy): Bacteria > Bacillati > Actinomycetota > Actinomycetes > Micrococcales > Microbacteriaceae > Okibacterium > Okibacterium endophyticum. The sequence goes on from NZ_BAAGXA010000012.1 coordinate 27,449, forward strand.
CGACGGAGTGCTCACGGCGCTCCCCTTCCTGCGTGATCACGCAGGCGTGCGGCCCGGGCAGAGCGTTCTGGTCAACGGGGCGTCCGGATGCGTCGGAATCGCCGCCGTGCAGCTCGCGAAGCACCTCGGTGCCCATGTGACTGCCGTGTGCAGCGGCGCGAATGTCGACCTGGTGACGTCGGTCGGTGCGGACAGGGCGATCGACTACACCCGGGAGGACTTCACACGCTCCGGTCGCTACGACGTGATCTTCGACGCGGTCGGAAGGAGCTCATATCGCCGCGCCCGCCGGGCCCTGACGCCTCAGGGGGTGTATCTGTCGACGGTGGCGTCCCCCGTGCTGATGCTCCAGATGCTCCTGACCTCGCGGTCCGCCGGCACACGGGCCATCGCCGCGTTCACGGGACTCAGAAAGCCGGCCGAGAAAGAGGCGGATCTGCTGCTCCTGACCGAACTGGCGGCATCCGGCGCCATCGTGCCCGTGATCGACGGACGATATCCGCTCGAGCGCATCGTCGAGGCCCATCGCCGCGTCGACACGGGCCGCAAACGGGGCAACATCGTGGTCACCACCCGCTGATCCGCCACCCCGCCGGCTGTCCCGCCTTCGCCACGGACACTCACGGCGAGGCACACACCCATCGGCCCGATGCCTCTCGCTCTGCGGTGGCGGAAGAACGTCTCAGAGCGCCGAAGGCTCGACCAGATCCGGCACGATGTGAATGAGTTGGAGCGCGAGAAGGATCTGTTGTGTGCGCTCTCCGACCGGACGCCCGAGCATCTCGTACGCCTGTCTCACACGGTATGCGACGGTTGTGGGGGCGATATGCAACGCATTGGCGGCGGCAACACGGCTGTTCCCGTTGAGGAGGAAGAGGCGCACGGTGTCACGGATGTCCCGTGCCCGCGCACCGGGCTGCGCCAGAGGTCCGAGCTCGTTCTGGACGAACCACGCCGCTGAGGAACGGTTCTCCAGCAGGAGGGCGAGATGTCCGACGTCGTCATAGTGCCAGGTGGTCCGTTCAGTCGCCTGTCGCCCGACCTGCGCCGTGAGGTGTGCGCCTCGCCACGAGGCACGGAACCCGGCGAGCCCTTTGCCGAGGGGTCCCACGGCCAATCGGAGCCAGCTCGGCGGCTGGGGAAGCGAGGAGATCACATTCGACGGCATCTCGCGGACGAAGTTCCACCACAGCAGGATCTGGCCGTTCCGCTCGAGTGTGAGAAAGCTATCGGCCGACAACCTCTCAGCGGATGCTCTCGCGTATCGGGCGAGGTCACCCTCATCGTCGATGATGTGCTCATCGCGATCGGCCCACCCCACCGCGAAGAGGTGACCGCCGTCCCACGATCCCTCGACGAAGCTCCCGTCGCGCGCCGGAGGTTGCGCTCCCTCGGCCACCGCCGTCAGGACGCGAAGCTGGACCTCGGGCCGCCGAACCCTCGTGGCGCGTTCCTCGTCGTCATACGCGGCCACGAGTTGCCGGACGAAGCAGTTCGTGTGGTCGAGCATCGCCATGCTCACGTCGTCGAGCACCTGCCCTCGCTGTTCCTCGTCCACGATGTGCCTGAGGCGGGCGAGCACCTCGTCCCTGACGAGGGAGTGGACACCCCAGATCCGGTTGAGCACTCGATCGATGGGAACGCCGTGGCGAGACTCTGCGCGGAATATGTTCACGATTCCGGGCGACACGTCCGCATACAGCTCGGCGCGAGAGTCCGTCGCAAGTGCGATCAGCAGGTGCAGAATCGCCTCTTCACCCGCCTGGCGATCGCGGCCGATCGGGGCCGAGACGGGAGGACCGTCCCCCGCCTTGCGTGCCTGAATACGTGCTTCGGCGCGATGAACCGTCTGCACCGCCCACCCCGCGGCGTCCGTGCCCAGGATTTCCACCGCACGCGCAACGAGAGCCCGGTCTGCAACGGTGTTGTCAGCCAACTCCTGGGCTGACCAGACCTCGTTGCCCGGGCCGAGAGAGCGAATCCATTCCATTTCGCCGACCCTAGCGCCATATCACCTGCGACAGGAATTCTGGTCGCCTTTGTCGCGTCAGGAGGGGCCGGTCTGGGAGCGGCTGAACAACAATGGCACAGAGAACCTGAAGAGTGAACGATGTCGCCCGCTCCGATCCGGATAGAGGGCCGGACGCGCATCCGAAGGGGAACGGCCATAACACGCGGAGCGCCGGTGCTCCCGTGTCGAGTGCTTCTCACCGACATGCCGGGCCGTACTGAGCGGCGGCACACGATGCGGTCAGAAGACGATGGTGGTCGCCGAACCACCGAGAACGAAGGAGCGAATGTGAAGCACGAGAGCACGGATCCGTCGAAGCAGATGGAGCTGCTGGCCCGACGGGTGACGATCCTCGAGGCAAAAGAGGAGGTTCGCCGACTTCAGCATCAGTACGGCTACTACATCGACAAGTGTCTCTTCCAAGAGGTCGTCGACCTGTTCGCCGATGACGGCGAGGTCCATTTCGCCGGTGGCAGGTACATCGGCAAGACAGGAGTTGCCCGGCTCTATCTGGAGCGCTTCCGGGCGCGGTTCACCGACGGTGTGAACGGCCCACTCTTCGGGTACCTCCTCGATCATGCGCAGCATCAGGACGTCATCACCGTCGCCCCGGACGGGCTCTCCGCGAAGGCCCGCTTCCGCACGATCATGCAGGCCGGACTGCACGACGACGCGGAGGCGACGTTCCCCGGGATCCGGCGGTCGAAGCAGTGGTGGGAGGGCGGGCTCTACGAGAACGAGTACGTCTGCGACGACGGTGTCTGGAAGTTCCGGGTCCTCAACTACCGCCCCGTCTGGCACGGGGAGTACGACAAGGGCTGGGCGCACCAGGAGCCGATGCCGGCTCTGCTGCGCAAGGTCTACCCCGAGGACCCGTACGGGCCAGACGAGCTGCTCGGCAGCGGCTACGAGCTGTTCCCCAACGTCGAGGTCTTCCCGTTCCACTACCCGCACCCCGTCACGGGTCGAGAGGTGACCTCTGACGATGACGAGGCCGCCCGCAGGCCCTGGCCGGCGAGCGGACAGGATCGCTCTCAGAACGCCTAAGTCCCTCTCGATCTCAAAGCCCCGATACCTCATCACACGGGGCGCGCCAGGGTGATCGGAACGGAACACCACCCTGCTCGGTCCGAGCGGATGCGGGAAGACCACAACACTGCGCTGTCTCGCCGGACTCGAGGTTCCGGATCCGGGCCGGATCTGTTGTTCGACGAGCTGCTGTCCAACCTCGATGCGAAGCTCCGGTTGACGATGCGCACCGAGATCCGACGGCTTCACGACCCGTTCGGTGGAGCTCACAGGCGGAGGGGCGCTCACGGTCCGTTCGACGGTTCCCCGCGCGCGGGCCCGTTCGACCGATTGGGTCGGGGGCAGAACTTCCGCAGCGCGGAATGACATCATCCTCTCTTGGACCGCGGGCGATGATTAAGGCGGTGCATGGGTGCACGCGGCCTGGTTACGAGATGCGCCAGAGTCAACAGCGACGAACACGCACATGAACGACCGGAGGGGAGAGCTGGCATGACTCATATGAAGCGTCCGGAGGACGACGCTCGCGCGGAGGAGCTCCGGTGGCATCGGACTACGCCACGCGAGCCGATAGCCGAACCCGACGTCTGGCCGATGATCCGGTTTCCGAGAGCGGACCACCCGTTCGACGAGCCGGCGCGCATCGAGGCCGACATCCACGGGCTGGAGTGCATCCAGGGCGAGATCCCGGCCCACCTCGACGGGACGTACTACAAGGTCGTGATGGACCGGCAGTACCCGAAGTTCGTCGACGAAGGCACCCTGGGGAACTTCAACGACGACGGGATGGCGATCTCGTTCCGCTTCTCCAAGGGGCGGGTGGACTACAAAAGCCGTTTCATCCGCACGCCTCGGTTCCAGGCAGAGCGGGCGGCTGGTCGCGCACTGTTCGGCCGATACCGCAACCCGCTGACCGACCGGCCCGAAGTCGAAGGCATGGTCCGCGGCCTGGCGAACACCAACCTCTTCTATCACGCAGGCAAGCTGTACGCGGCGAAAGAGGACGCGCTGCCGATCATCATCGACCCCGACACACTGGAGACGCTGGGTCACTACGACTTCGAGGGGTCCCTGACCTCGCAGACGGCGACGGCGCATCCGAAGATCGATCCCCGAACCGGGGAGATGGTGTTCTTCGGCTATGCCGCCAACGGCGAGACGACGCGTGACGTCGCGTACTACGAGGCGGATGCCTCCGGCCAGATCATCCACGAGACGTGGTTCAAGGCGCCGTACTCGTGTATGCTCCACGACTTCGTCGTGACCCAGAACTACGTGGTCTTTCCGATCATCCCGATGCGGTCGGAGCGGGAGTGGCTGGAGAAGGGCGAAGAGATCTTCCAGTGGGATCCAGAGGAGAAGGTCTACCTCGGTGTGCTCAAGCGCAAGGGCCGAGGCGAGGACATCGTCTGGTACGAGGGCCCCAATCGGTTCGCCAGCCACATGATGGGCGGCTACGACGACGGACGTTACATCCACCTCGACACACCCGTCAGCGATTCGACGCAGTTCCGCTGGTTCCCCATCGTCGACAACGGGACGCACGACCCCGAGCGTTCGAAGGGAAGGCTGTCTCGGTGGACGATCGACCTGGCCGATCCGAGGCGCACGTTCACCGAGACCCGGATCTCGAACCTGGTCTCGGAGTTCCCGCGCATGGATGACCGCTACGAGACGCTCAAGTACAACTTCGGCATCATGGGTCTGACCGAGGTCCCCGGTCACGATGCTCCCGGCTTCGGGTTCCGGTGGGTCGCGTCTGTCGACCTGAACACGGGCGCACAGAAGGTCTACTACGCGGGCGACCACGCCACGGTCGGGGAGCCCATCTTCGTGCAGGGCGGGCCGGACACGCCGGAGGGGCACGGGTACGTGTTCGTCATCGTGTCGCGGCGTGACCAGATGCACTCGGAACTGGTCGTGCTCGACGCGAGCAACGTCGACCGCGAGCCGGTGTGCACGCTGAAGATGCCGATGCGCATTCCTCGCGGCCTGCACGGCAACTGGGTGCCCTCGGAGGAGCTCGCGTCACGAACGGCGTGAACCGGCCTCGAGCAGATCGTTCGATACAGCACATGCGTGGCTGATGCGGCCGCGGCGGCAAGGGCTGGTTTCCCCGCCTGGTCGGCGCGGGCGACTGCTGTTCACCTGCCGTTGGCCCCGGTGTTGTCGTGGCCGCGGGTGTGCGCGGATAGGCTGCGCCCATGGGACCGTTCCGACGCACGCTGAAAGACACGGGGATCCCCGCGACCATCGAAGAGGGCATGGCATGGCAGGCCGCTGACTTCGTGGATGCCTTCGCGGGCGAGGGGTCGCCGGTGGCACCCGGTGCGCTCGATTACTCGGAGGCCTCACTCGAGGTGCTCGACGGCATTCTCGACGATTTCCACACCCGGGGCGAGCCGCTGCCAGAGGACCTGCAGTTCTTGGCATCCGCTTATGTCTTCGAGGTGGCGAGACGCCAATTCGGCGGACGCTATCTGCGCGCGGACGAGCCGAACCCGTTTGTGCTTGTGATCGGCGAGCCGGAGTTCCAGGTCGGTGTGCTGGTCATGGGCAAGGTCCTCGGTCGCGCCGTGAACGGGCCGGAAGACAGCATCCCGTTCTTCTATCAGGGCATTGCACCGCTCGTCCGGGGGAAGAGGTCCGCGACCCTCACCTGATCGCCGAGGGTCGCTTGCTCCGTGCGCTGGAGCACGCCTCTCCGTCACGCGCATCCGGCCCCATCAATAGAATGGCAGGATTGGCCCCGTGACCCGCGCGGCATCGCGCGGTGAGCCCGTGCGGTGAAGCCTGTGAAGCGCTCACCGCGTATGCAGGCGGGGCGTGACCGGCCGTGTTCCAGGGAGGATGCCGATGGATGACTGTTGTGCCCCGCGCTTCGACGGCGGAGATGACCACGGCGGCGAAGCCCGCGCCGGCCATACGCACGACGCGAAGACTCGCGCCGGCCATCTGCTGAGCGGTGGACGCCGGAATCTTCTGCAGACGGCATCCGTCACACACGACCAGGCTTCCATCCCCGCCGGCTCGTTCACCATGGGCGACTCCTATGGCGACGGACGCGTCGGCGACGGCGAGACGAGGCGGCACACCGTCGAGCTCGACGCGTTCTCGATCGACGAGACAACCGTGACGAACGACGCATTCGCGAGATTCATCGATGCGACGGGGTATCAGACCGATGCCGAGAAGTTCGGTTTCTCTGCTGTCTTTCATCTCTTGCTGGCCTGCGACGACGCTGACGTCATGGGCCGCCCCAGCGGCACACCATGGTGGCTGGGGGTGCGCGACGCCGACTGGAGGCATCCAGGCGGACGAAACTCGACGATCGACGGCCTGGGCGATCACCCCGTTGTGCACGTGAGCTGGAACGACGCGCAGGCCTACTGCGACTGGAGCGGTCGACGCCTGCCCACCGAAGCCGAGTGGGAGTATGCCTCGCGGGGGGGCCTCGTCGACGCCAGGTATCCGTGGGGCGACGAGATCGACCTCACCGACGGATGGCCGTGCAACATCTGGCAGGGACGTTTTCCCGTCGACAACCTCGCCGATGACGGATTCATCGGAACGGCCCCGGTCCGCACCTACCGGCCCAACGGTTACGGGCTGTGGCAGACCGTCGGCAACGTGTGGGAGTGGTGCTCAGATTGGTTCGACGTCGGCTTCTACGACCGCTCCGAGACCCACAACCCGTCCGGCCCCGAGAGCGGAGACCAGCGGGTGATGCGCGGGGGGTCGTTCCTCTGCCACGACTCGTACTGCAATCGCTATCGCAATTCGGCGCGCTCGTCCAACACCCCCGACTCATCGATGTCGAACGCCGGGTTCCGCACCGTGGCGCGATGAGCCGCTCGGCCGATCGGCGCTGCAACCCGGGTCGGCGATGCCCTGTGGATGCGAGCGTGAGTTCGCGGGCGCGACGATGGCGATCACCGCGGGTGCGTGTCTTTCGGCGACAGCACACGCGCCGGATACGGCGGCTGGTATGTGCTCGAGCAAGACGTCGGTGCGGAGCCGGCTGAGGGCGTGGGCCCGATCGAGGGCGTACGCGCATCGCTCGAATACCTGCGTTCGCTCGCAGACCGCTGAGGCTTCCGTCGTTCCCAAGACCGTGTCAGTCGACGATGCCTGCCGCCAGGCGTTGCAGGGCGAGGAGGTGGGCGTCGAATGTGCTGCGCCCGACGGGGGTGAGGCTGACGGTGGTGGTGCGGCGCATGTCGGTGCGGGTGTTCGAGGCCGATTTCGTGACCTTCACGTAGCCGAGTTCGACGAGGCTGCGGATGGTCTTAGAGAGGTTTGCCTCTGAGATTCCGAGGGTGTCTCGGAGTGCCGAGAACTCTGCGCCGTCGACCGGGCGGAGGAGGCCACAGATGCGGAGCCGATTGGGCGCATGGATCGCTTCGGTAAAGCCGAGTTCATCGGCCACGCCGCAACTCCCGGAGGTAGGCGTGATCGTAAATGATTCCGCCGATCCACATCGTCGCGAATGCGGTCAGGGCGGTCACGCCGATCCAGGCGCGCTGGTCTGTTGCCGCGAGAGCGAAAGATGCCCCGAGGAGCAGGATGATCACGACACCCATGGTTATGGCTACACCGAGGCTCCGGGGGCCGGCTGTGCGGCTGATCGTAACCCCGGTTTTCTTCTGGTAGGCCATTGTCAGGAAGACGATGCCGACGCATGCGAACGCCACCATCATGGATTGTCCCCCCGGGTTCCCGGCACCGGGCGACCCGATGATGAGCGCGGTTGCCGCACCCAGGAGTGGGTAGTACCAGCGTGGAGTGGCCACCCGGTCCGCGAGGGCGGCGCGGTCCGACGCCAACGCGCTTAATGCTTCGCGTGCGTCGGTGTTCCGGTCGCCGTCGTGGTCGCGAGAGCCGTCCTGTTGACTTTCCATGGTGGAAACCATTTCACATGCCAGGCGGTTAAGCAACATGGTATGTGAAAGAGCTCAGGGTCTCGCGGTCGCGCCACGTTCGGCCGTCAGTAACGCACCTCAACGTGCCTCATTCCGTGCTTTCGTGACGGATGAATCCGCTCGCGGGAGTGCGGCGGCTCGCCGGCCGGCGACAAGGCGGCTCACCGGTCGACGAGGGTGATCTCGAAGGAGTAGAGGTCTGGGCGGTAGCAGTGCCGGCCGAACTCGACGGCCCGGCCTGAGTTGTCGAAGGCGGTCCGCGTCATCGTCAGAACGGGTGATCGCTCCGGCATGTCGAGCAGCCGCGCCTCGTCTGAGGTGGCCTGGCGCGCTCCGATGCGCTGCTTCGCGACGCGCATCGTGACACCGCGGCCGCGCAGCACCTGATAGAGCCCGTGCCGGGTGAGGCTTTCGGTGTCGATGGTCGCGAGCGGCTCCGGCAGGGTGTTCTCGAGCAGGGCGAGCGGCACCCCGTCGGCGAGTCGCAGCCGTCTGATGAACAGCGTCGGGCTACCCGCAGCGACACCCAGCTGTTCGGCGATGGTGTCGTCCGCGGCGCGGGTCTCGGCAGAGAGCAGCTGGGTCTCCGGTTTCTGGCCGCTCTGTTCGAGGTCTTCATAGAGGCTGGTGAACTCGACGTTGCGGCTGACCCTGCCGTGCACGACCTGTGTGCCGATGCCGCGGCGTCTCACGAGCAGGCCCTTGTCGACGAGCTCCTGAATCGCCCGGCGGATCGTCGGCCTCGACAAGCCGAGCCTCTCGCCCAGGGCGATCTCGTTCTCAAGACGTGACCCCGCGGGAAGAGTGCCGTCGGTGATGGCCTTCTCGAGGCTGTTCGCGATCTGGTAATAGAGCGGCACGGGCCCGGAGCGATCGATGCCGTGGAACAGCTCGGCCGGAAGACGCTGCTCCGCCTGAACCATGTGCACTCCTGCCCACCGTCTATGTCATGACAATGTTACACGTGGGGTGCGCGAGGTCAGGTGCCATCGACCCGGGCTCGCTTCTGCGGGCTGCGCGGGACTGCGTAAAACACGGCGCAGGCGCGACGCTCGGACGTGCTCATAAGACACGCCCCGCGAGGATGCCGCTGCGGACCGCTGCAGGGCGACCCGGCGACCAGTTCCGCTCCCTTGCGTCGAATCGGCGGGAAGGCAAAACTGGCTGAATGGACAGACAACAGCTCGCCGACTTTCTGCGCACGCGCCGCGAGGCGCTTCTTCCCGAAGACGTCGGTCTCGCCCGCGGAGCCCGTCGGCGAACGAGTGGCCTCCGTCGCGAAGAGGTGGCGTCGCTTGTGGGCATGTCCACCGACTACTACAGCCGACTCGAGCAGCAGCGCGGCCCTCAACCGTCCGAGCAGATGCTCGCGGCGATCGCGCACGGGCTGCATCTCACCCTCGATGAGCGCGACCACCTCTTCCGCCTCGCGGGTCACAATGCACCGGCGAGGGTTTTCAGGGCCGACCACGTCAATCCCGGGATGATGCGCATCCTCGACCGGTTGCACGACACACCCGCGCAGGTGATGACCGCGCTCGGCGAGACCCTGGTGCAGACTCCGATGGCCGTCGCCCTGCTCGGAAGGAACACGGAGTTCACCGGCCTTGAGCGGAGCTCGTACTTCCGATGGTTCACGAGTCAGGATGCCCGCCGCATCTACCCAGACGACGATCACGCCATGCACAGCCGCATCTTCGCGTCTGACCTCCGCGCGGTGTACTCGCGTGAGGGTGCGGCTGGGCGCGCGGCGGCGATCGTCGAGGCGCTTCTCGAGAGAAGCTCGGAGTTCGCGGAGCTCTGGCGCACACACGAGGTGAACACGCCGCAGGCGCGCACCAAGCGCATCCGACACCCCGAGCTCGGTGTGATGGAGCTCCACTGTCAGCTGCTGCTTGATCCAGACCAGTCGCAGTCCCTGCTCGTCTTCACAGCCACGCCCGGCACCGAGAGCTCCGAGAAGCTGCAGCTCCTGTCCGTCATCGGCGAGCAGAGCCTGACGGCATCCTGAAGCGGGCAGCAGAAAGCAGGGCGCGGCAGACCGGGCGCTACAGCCTTCGGATGCCGCGCACGGCTGAGCTTGTCAGCGTCCGATCTGCGCGAGCCGCGGCACGATCTGCTCCCCGAGTCCGCGGGCGTATGCTGCGGGGTCGTCGCTGGGGATCATGACCTGCACGTGGTCGACGCCGAGCGCCGCGTACTGCTCCATCAGCGAGAGGAAGCCGTCCGGGTCGCCGAGCGGGTCTCGGCCGAGAACGGTCTTCTGGATGCTGTTGTAGTCGCGCCCCTCTGCCTCGCAGTGGCGGGCGAGCACGTCGAGCTTGTGCCGCACGTCGTCGACGCCCGTGCCGAACAGGTTGCAGGCATCCGCGTACCTGGCGACCAGACGCAGGGTCTTCTTCTCGCCGCCGCCGCCGATGAGCAGCGGCACATGCGATTGGATGGGCTGGGGCGAGTTGATCGTCTCCGCGAGCGTGTAGTGCTTGCCGGTGAAGGGGCCGTTGTCGTCGCTCCACATCTGACGGCAGATCCGGATGGTCTCCTCGAGCCGCTCGAACCGCTCCGAGATCTCGGGGTACGGGACTCCGAGCCCGAGGTGCTCGCGCTCGTACCAGGCGGCGCCGAGTCCGAGCATCGCGCGTCCGCCAGAGAGCACGTCGAGGGTGGTGACGATCTTCGCCAGCAGGCCCGGATGCCGGTAGGTGACGCCGGTGACCAGAAGCCCGAGCCGCATCGAGCTGGTCTGTCCGGCGACGAAGCCGAGAGAGGTGTATCCCTCGAGCATCGGGTCCTCAGAGGTGGCGAGGCTCTCCATCTGGAACCAGTGGTCCATAAAGGTGAACCACGAGACACCGCCCTCCTCCGCGGCCTTCGCCGTGTCGGAGATGATCGGGCCGAGGCGCTGCGCGCCCCCCGGAAGGGTGAAATTGGCGAAGTGGATGCCGAGCTGCATACGTGTGTCTCCTGCTGTTGTCTCGCGACCGTGGCAACCGCCCAGTGCCGGTGGCCCAACGTCGGCGGCCCAGTGCGGGTGCCCAACGGCCCAACGTCGGCGATCCGCTGCCGGCGACGGTCATACATCGATGCTTGCAGCATTGGTGCTCGATATTCAGGGATTGGTTGTCCCTGGATAACACTCGGTGCGTGCCGACCGGGAGCGGGCATCCAAGCCGAGTGTTCTCGCGCTGCGGGCCGGTTCTCCCTCTCTCAACTCGACGAGTTCGGCGAGCGACACGAGCGCTGGGCCGCAACCCCCTCGCCCTAAGTGACCTTTCCGGACGCAGGGTGCCGGCGTGCCGGGCACGTAGGTCCGGAAAGGTCACAGAGGCGAGGGCGTGGAGTGAGCGCAGCGCGAGCGAGCCCTAACCGAGCAGGCGGCCGATCGCCTCGTGCTTCTGGCTGTAGCCGTCGACGAGCTTGCGCGCAACAGCGATCGAGTCGACGAGCGGATGCGCGGCGAACGCACGCCAGGCGAGCTCACGCGATCCGAGCCTGGCGGCCTCGATCGTCAGCCGCTCTGCGGCCTTGACCTGTGTCATCAGCCCGAGCATCTCGCCCTCGACGGGTGCGATGGGCCACGGGTGCACACCATCGGCGTCCACGATGCAGCCGACCTCGACCACGGCGTCGTCAGGCAGTGCCGGCACCAGCGAGTTGTTGCGCACGTTGAGGATCATCGTCGAGGGGCGTCCGGTTGCGAGCGCGGCCATCAGGTCGAGCGCCACCGTCTGGTACCCGCCGCCATCGACATCCGACTCTTGCCGGTTCTCTTCAGCCGACCGGCTCTCGGCCATGTAGCTCGACTCACGCTCGTGCCGGGTGCGCAACCAGGTCTGCAGGGGGTCGGCGCCTGGGGCGGAGAAGAACTCGCCCTGCTGCCGATCGAGAAACTCACCCCTGGTCGCCGGTGCAGAACGGATGCTGTCGGTCGCCTCACGCGTGAAATAGTAGTAATAGAGGTACTCGTTGGGCAGCGCGCCGAGCGCTCGCACCCAGTCGAAGCCCATCAGCCTGGCTTCTTCGATGGTCTCGAGCGAGCTGTCCGAGGCCAGCAGGCGCGGCATCAGGTCTTCGCCGTCGAGTTCGACGCTGCGCAGCCACCCGAGGTGGTTCAGTCCGACATAGTCGAAGTGCAGTGAGGGCTCCGAGCCGGCGGCAGCCTTCACTGAGACCGCTGCCACCGCTCGGCGCATCAGGCCGATCGGGGTGTCGCAGATGCCGACGACCCGGTCGCCGAGCACGGCGCGCATGGCCTCGGTCACCATGCCGGCTGGGTTGGTGAAGTTGATCACCCACGCCTGCGGAGCGACCTCTTTGATCGTCTCGGCGAGCCGCACCATAAACGGAATGGTGCGCAGCGCATAGGCGATGCCGCCGGGGCCGACCGTCTCTTGGCCGAGCACACCGAGATCGAGAGCTGTGTGCTCATCGGCGACACGACCGGCTGTTCCTCCGATGCGCACGGCGCTGAACACGAAGTCCGCTCCGCGCAGCGCGTCGGTGAGGTCGGTGGTCACGGTGATCTTCGGCGCGTGCTTCGTGCCCTGAGCGATCTGGTCGATGATCGTGCGGATCGTCGACAGTCGGGATTCGGACACGTCGAAGAGACTCAGCTCGTCGATTCTCACGGGGGCGTCGTCTGACGACACCGCCTCGAACACCTGGGGAACCCGGAAACCCCCGCCTCCGACGATGGTCAGCTTCATGCGGTCATCACCTCGACTTTCTCTGTGCGCAACGCGGCGAGGCTTGCCGCATCAGCGCCTTCATTTGTCACAACGCCCCAGATCGCATCGGGCCCGCACACACTCAGCAGGCCGACGCCGGGAAACTTCGATGCGTCTGCGAGCACAACGGTGCGCTGCGACGACTCGATCATGGCCCTCTTCACCGGAACCTCCATGCCGGTGGTGTCGGCGATGGTGCCGTCGGGGCGGATGCCGCTGGTGCCGAGAAAGCAGGTGGTGGCGCGGAGCTGGGCGAGTGCCTGCTCGGTGAGCGTGCCGACCATGGAGTTGTAGTTCTTTCGCACCACTCCGCCGAGCACGATCAGCTCGACCGCGTCGTCGTCACGCAGTTCGTCGATCACCGCGAGGCTCGACGTGATCACCGTGATCCGGCGCCCGCGCAGCTCGCGAGCGAGGCGCGCGGTTGTGGTGCCGATGTCGATGAGAATCACGTCGCCGTCGTTCACAAGCTGAGCTGCGCGTGCAGCGATCCGCGTCTTCTCGGATCGCTGCTGGTGCTCGACGTCGCCGAACGGCACGGAGTCCGGCTCGATGCTGCCCCCTCCGCGCACACGACGCAGGAGCCCCTCTGCGCTGAGAGCATTGAGGTCTCGGCGGATGGTCGAGAGCGAGACGCCGAACCGGTCGGCGAGGTCTTCGACTGTCACTTCTCCGTCGGCATGAAGCGAATCCAGTATCTTCGCTTGGCGTGTTGCTGTGAGCATGCGAGAGAGCATATCAGTCAACTTCGAGCACTATTTGACGCACTAACGATCATTTTGGAGTATGTTCTATCAAACCGAGTCGTCGCCGACGAGCGGTTATCGAGAGGAGTTGCAGTGGCAGCCGAAACCGCTGATGCCGAGTTCGACGTGGTGCTCGCCGGGCCCGTCTTCTTCGACATCATCCTCACCGGCCTCGACTCCACACCCGCCGCAGGCACAGAGGTGTGGGCTCAGGGGATGGGCTCCAGCCCCGGAGGGATCGCGAACCTCGCGGTCGCGGCGGGCCGGCTCGGTCTGCGCACCTCGCTCGCGACAGTGTTCGGCGATGACGTCTACGGCCGCTGGTGCTGGGAGCTGCTGAGCGAGCACGAGGGCATCGACCTCAGCCGCTCTCGCCGGCTTTCGGACTGGCACACGGCGGTGACGGTATCGATTGCCGAGAACGGCGATCGCAGCATGGTGACCCACGGCCACGACAGCCCCGTGTCGGCCGATCAGCTGCTCAGCGGTGGCATCCGCACCCGTGCCGCTTTCGCGGAGCTCAGCAGCATGGGTTCCGCAGAGGAGAACGTCGCCTGGTGGAAACGCGCAGCCGACGGAGGCACACGGATTTTTGCCGACATCGGATGGGATTCCACGGGGGCGTGGGATCCACGAGACCTCGAGCCCCTCGCCTCCTGCTACGCGTTCACGCCGAACGAGCGCGAGGCGACTGCATACACCCGCACGGACTCTCCGCTGGATGCAGCCCGTCGGCTCGCCGAACGTGTTCCGTTGGTCGTGGTGACCTGCGGCGCCGACGGAGCCATCGCCATCGACTCCGGCACGGGCGAAGAAGTGCGGATCGCACCTGTTCCCGTTCAGGCGCTCGACGCGACAGGAGCCGGGGATGTCTTCGCGGCATCCTTTGTTCTCGGCTCACTGCGGGACTGGCCGCTCGCCCAGCGTCTGGCCTTCTCGGCACTGTGCTCCGCGCTCGCCGTGCAGCAGTTCGGCGGCTCGCTGGCCGCACCCGGCTGGGGGGACATCGCGGACTGGTGGGATGCCATCCGCGCGAAAGGCGAGGAGGATCTGATTCGTCGGTACGGCTTTCTGACCGATGTTCTGCCCGAGGAGCGCGCCGGTGCGGTGCGGCGGGCAGAGGCGACATTCCGGCTCGTCGATCACCTTCCGAGCACGTGACCCGCGCATCTTCACACGTTCACATTCGCACCACCCGAACGACCCGCATTCACACATCACGAAAGGGACACCATGAAACGACAGACACGGCTGGCGGCTCTCACCGCCGGTGGCGCTGCACTGGCGGTCGCCCTCGCTGCCTGCGCACCGGGCTCGGGCCAAGACACCGGCCAGGAGAACGACAACAGCGAGATCAGCACCGACATCTCGGATGTCGGTGAGATGACCCTCACGGTCTGGGACCAGGAGGTGCGCGGTGGTCAGAACGAGCAGATCGAACAGCTGAACGCGGCCTTCGAAGAGAAGTACCCGAATATCACGATCGACCGGAACTCGCAGGCCTTCGATGACCTGAACACAACACTGCGGCTCGCCCTCACAGACGAGGACGCCCCAGACGTTGTGCAGGCGAACAACGGCCGCAACACCATGGGCGCTTTCGTCGAGGCCGGCCAGCTGCGCCCCCTCGACGACTACGCCGATGCGTACGGATGGTTCGATCGCTACCAGGAGTCGATCCTGCAGTACTCGACATACAGCGACGACGCCGCGGTGTTCGGCGACGGCAACCTCTATGGCCTTCCGCAGGTCGGCGAGGTCGTCGGAATCTTCTACTCGAAGAGCAAGCTCGATGGCCTCGGCCTCGAGGTTCCGACCGACTGGGCAGCCTTCGATGAGGCACTCGCCGCTGCGAAAGCGGCCGGAGAGACGCCGATGCAGCTCGGAAACATCGAGCAGTGGCCGGCCGGCCACGTCTTCGGGCCGCTACAGGGAAACTACGTGGATGCCGAGGCGATCGCCGATCTCGGTCTCGGAAACCCCGGCGCGAGCTGGACCACGCCCGAGAATGTGGAAGCCGCGGCGGCTCTGCAGGGCTGGGTCGATGAGGGATACTTCAACGACGGCGTCAACGGCACGGACTACGACGCAGCCTGGCAGGCACTCGCAGACGGCAACGGCGTGTTCCTGATCGGCGGGTCATGGCTCGCCGCCGACCTCGAAGACGCGATGGGAGACGACCTCGGATTCTTTGTTCCGACGACGGGTGAGGGCACCCCGGCGACGACCGGCGGAACGGGCCTTCCGTTCACGATCACCTCAGCCGCCGAGAACAACGACGTGGCCGCCGCCTACATCGACTTCATCACAAGCGATGAGGCGATGGAGGTGCTCGCCGAGACCGGCAACCTGCCCGTCAACCGCACCGCGGAGCTCGCTCCCGAATCGGGTGTGCTCGCAGACGTCTTCACCGCGTTCGGCGACGTGACCGAGAACGGCAGCGTGCTGCCCTATCTCGACTACGCGACCCCGACCTTCGGTGACACCCTCGGCCAGTCGCTGCAGGGATTGCTCGACGGTCAGCTCTCGCCGGAGGAGTTCACCGAAGCGCTTGAAGCCGACTACGCGGAGTTCATCGAATCGAATGGCTGATGTCCGCACAACCGGCCGGAGCGTCTCACGGCGCTCCGGCCGGTTGACCAAATCCTGGGTCCCATACGCCTATCTGGCGCCCGCTCTTCTGATCTACGGAGTTTTTCTCCTCTTTCCCCTCGGACGTGCTGCGCAGTTCTCGTTCTATGAGTGGGACGGCCTCGGCGCGTCGACCTTCGTCGGTTTCGAGAACTACGCCGCGCTGGTGCTCGACGAGCAGTTGCGCGAGGCCTTTGTGCACGCGTTTGTGCTCATCTTCTTCTACGCGGTCCTTCCCCTCTGCATCGGCCTCATCCTGGCGGCGCTGCTCACCCGGGTGAAGGTCAGGGGCATCGGGTTCTTCCGCACCATCATCTTTCTGCCGCAGGTCATCGCGATGGTCGTTGTGGCCGTCACCTGGCGGCAGATCTATGCCCCGGACGGACCTCTCAACGGTTTTCTGCGCCTGATCGGCCTCGATGCGCTCACCCGCCCCTGGTTGGGCGACTACACGTTCACACTCCCGGCGGTCGGACTCATCGGCAGCTGGGTGTCGCTCGGTCTCGTCACCGTGCTGTTGATGTCGGGTATGAGCCGTGTCTCGCGTGAGCTCTACGAAGCCGCCCGTCTGGATGGCGCGGGGCCGGTTCGCGAGTTCTTCTCGATCACCCTTCCGTCGGTTCGCGGCGAGATCACCGTTGCGCTCACCCTCACGATCGTGGCCGCTCTGAAGACCTTCGACCTCGTCTATGTCACGACCAGCGGCGGGCCGGGCACGTCGACGACGGTGCCGAGCTATGAGGTGTATCGCCGGGCGTTCGAGCTCGGCGAGGTCGGAGCCGCGACCGCCGTCGGCATCGCGCTCACGATCATCGTGTTCATCATCAATTTCGTCGTCAACAGGATCGGAGACAAGACGTGAAGGTCTCTGGCCTCGAAAAGGGCGCGAACTATTTGATTCTCATCGTGTTCGCGCTGATCGTGCTCGGACCGATCGGGGTGATCCTCAGCCTCGCCCTCGGGCCGCAGAGTGCGTCGGTCGGGCGCGAGGGTCGCGTCTTCCACTGGGAGAACTTTCCCGACGCGTGGGAGATCGGCCGCTTCGGTCAATACATGGCGACGTCTGTGCTCGTCGCCGTGATCGTGGTCGTGGTTGCGGTGACCGTGTCGGTGCTGGCAGGCTATGCCCTCGGCACCATGAGATTCCGAGGCGCGACGTTCTTCTTCTATCTGTTTCTGCTCGGCATCATGGTGCCGACAGAGGCTTTCATCGTTCCGCTCTACTTCGACCTGCGTTCGGTCGGGCTCACCAACACGGTCTGGGGTGTCGCGTTCCCGCAGATCGCGATGTCGATCGCGTTCGGCACCTATTGGATGCGCACCTACTTCCGGTCGTCCAGCCTGGCGATGATCGAAGCGGCACGCCTCGACGGCGCCGGCACCATGCGCATCCTGTGGCAGATCCTCGTTCCGATCGGGCGCCCCGCGATCACGACACTCGTTCTGCTGGTGTTCATGTGGACGTGGAACGAGTTCCTGATTCCGCTTGTGATGTCTCCGAACGGCAGTGTGCGAACGGCTCCGCTCGGTCTCGCCTTCTTCCAGGGCCAATACACCCAGGGGACGGCTCTGCTCGCCGCCGGTGCGGTGATGGTGGCGTTGCCGGTGGTGGTGCTCTACATCTTCTTGCAGCGGCACTTCATCAAGGGAATGCTCGAGGGGGCGGTGCGCGAGTGATCGACGTGCACGTGTTGCCGGATGCTGAGGCCGTCGGCGTTGCGGCGGCAGACGTCATCGATGCGGTCGCCTCTGAGCCGGGCGGTGCGGTGCTCGGCCTGGCCACAGGGTCGTCACCCGATCGCGCCTATCGCGAGATCGTCCGTCGGCATGCCGGCGGGGCGAACGCGTATCAGCAGGCTCGCGTCTTCATCCTCGACGAGTACGTCGGTCTCGCACCCCAGCATCCCGAGCGGTATGCGGCGGTCATCCGGCGTGCCTTCACGGGACCTGTCGGCATTCCCCTCGACCGGGTGAACGCGCCGAACCCGGATCTGCCCGACCTCGACGAGGCGTGTGCCGAGTACGACCGGATGGTCGGCGACGCGGGAGTGGACCTGCAGCTGCTCGGTGTCGGCGCCAACGGGCACATCGCGTTTAATGAGCCCGGAACACCCCTCGACGCACGCACACACGTCACCGAGCTGGCCGAGCAGACGCGTCGCGACAACTCGCGGTTCTTCGGCGGCGATGTCGAACGGGTGCCGATGCGTGCGATCACCCAGGGGATCGGCACCATTCTCGGCGCGCGGCAACTGCTGCTGCTCGCGACCGGGCGGGCGAAGGCCGAAGCCGTGGCGGAGTTTCTCAGCACAGAACCGTCTGTGCACCTGCCCGTGTCGGCCCTGCACACACACGATTCGGTCACTGTGCTGCTCGACCGCGATGCCGCGGCGCGGATCGATCCGGATGCCGCGCTCCCGTCTGTGCGGCTGCACCGCTCCGAGGCGATCCGCCGAGTGTGATCGTGCCCGCGTCTGGCCGACGGAGGTTAGCGCGGCTAAACCCTCGACATACTGTCCCAGGGAGCGGTCAGGGGTCGAGCGGGGTTATGACACCTGGCGCTCGGCGGCGCGGGCAGAGAGGGCCAGCCGCTCGTTCGCACGATACGCTCTCGGGCTCACTCCGTACTGCACCTTGAAGACCTTGCTGAAGTGCGCGCCGTCTGTGAAGCCCCACCGATGCGCGATCTGCAGGATCGACAGCGAGTCCAGTGCGGCGTCGAGCAGATCGACTCGGCAGCGCTCGAGGCGGCGCCACCTGATGTAGCCCGACACCGTGTGGCCTTCTTCTTTGAACAGGTACTGAAGGTAGCGCGCCGAGATGAAGTGCGCGCGGGCGACACTCACCGTGCAGAGGTCGGGGTCGTCGAGGTTCTTCTCGATGTAGAGCCTGAACTTCTCCATGTCCGCCCGGCAGGATGCCTCTGGTGCGGGATGGTGCTCGAGCTCGGCCGAGAGCAGGGCGGTCACGAGGTTGAGCGCGCTCTGCATGATGCGCACGCCGTTGACCCCCTCGAGCTGGTTCAGGTTGCCGGCGATGTGCTGCATAAACGGTGAGATCACGAGGCCGACACCCTCGTCTCCCGGCAGGCGCACAGCGGTCAGGTCGTTCAGCACGCTCGAGGCGAGGCCGAGCATGTTGTGCGGGAACATCATGATCAGCGCCCGCACGTCTTCGGCATAGTCGAGTGTGTATGGGCGGCTGGTGTCATAGATCGCCACGTCACCCGGCTTCAGAACGGCCTCACGCCCGTCTTGCACAACGCGACCGGTTCCTGAGATCTGCAATGAGAGCTTGAGGTGCCTGGCGTCATCCGCTCTGATCTGCGACTGCAGGCGGCTTACGCTGTGTGTGCTCGCCTCGAGCGACGTGACGCAGGTCTCTTCGATGTAGATCGACGTGAATCGCCCGCGAAACGTCGGCGCCGTTGTGGTGATGGTGAGGGGAACGAAGCGGGTTCCCATCAGCTCCTTCCACTCCGCGAAGCTCTCGGCCCTGCCGCGTTCGACGGCCACACCCGCGTGACTGAGCGCGAGAGTGCTGAGCTCGGTGTCGTCAGGGGCTGAATCCGGCGAGGTCGAGACCTCCCGCTTCGCGGCGTCGATCGAGCGAGCTGACTGAGACATCGTTGTCATTCGGGTGCTCCTTCATCGGTGAACTCCGACGTCATCTGCCGGCCGATCGGATGCGGCACCTGGGTCGTCCGGTGTCGCCGCCGGCATGCATAACGTGTTTCAAGCATGCACCCACAACCCGAAGATGCAAAAGTACGTCCTGTTGTCGAGGCACCCGATGGAGCCAAGAGCGGGGTGGCAGACGACGACACCGGCCGGAGTTCGCCGCACGAGCTTCGGAGTGCGCGTACGGACAAGAAACCCGCGCACGGTGTGGCAAGAATGAGGATCTGACGCCGGCGGCTTGTGCCGAGAACGGCACCAGGTCATCAGTGGAGGATCTCGATTCGCCACACACACAGGAATGAGGAACACCGTGATCCGCGACGATCTTTATGAGACCGGTCTCGCCCAACGCCGCGCGATGTTCGGGGCAGCCGGCGCCGAAGACCAGGTGGAGCACACCACGGACCTCAATGACAAGCTGCAGGACTTCGTGACGCGCAACTGCTTCGGCGACATCTGGCAGCGCCCGGGTCTGTCGATGGCTGATCGAAGCAAGGTGACGCTTGCGATGCTCATCGCCACCGGCAAATCGCACGAGATCAGGGTGCACCTGCGGGGTGCCCTCGCAAACGGCGTCTCACCCGTCGAACTGCGCGAGCTCGTGGTGCACTCGATCCTCTACTGCGGCATCCCCGCAGCCGTGGAAGGCATACGCGCGCTCGACGAGGTTCTGGCGGAGAAGGGCATCTCGCTCGAACTCGACGGAGAGGCGTCGGCACAGGCGGAGCCGACGGGGACGGCAAGACGGTGACAGGGAACACGGAGAGGACGGCGAGCACGGTGGTCGAGAACGCGGCTGAGAACAAGAGCACACAGACGGTTGTGGGTTTCGTCGGATTGGGCACCATGGGTGACCCCATGTCGACGAATGTGGCGTCGGGAGGCTATGACCTGCGGTTGTACGACATCGACTTCGACCGGGCGAACGAACTCGGTGAGCGGATCGGCGCGACGGCCGTGCGTGAGGCCGCAGAGCTCGCCGGATGCGATGTGCTGGTCCTGATGCTTCCGACGAGCGCGATCGTGCGCTCGGTGCTGCTGAACGACGACGGCGGCCTCGCGATCCCGTTCGAGCCGGGAGCCGTTGTCGTCGACATGAGCTCGTCCGACCCGAACGACACCGTCGAGACCGGTCGCGCGCTCGCCGTGCACGGCGTCAGCCTGGTCGACGCGCCGGTGTCCGGTGCACGCGAGAGGGCGATATCGGGAACGCTCGCGATCATGCTGGGCGCGGATGACGACGCAGCGGCCGAGCGTGCGATCCCCGTGATCGACACGATGAGCCAGAAGATCTTCCGCACGGGCAGGCTCGGCACCGGGCACGCGATGAAGGCGCTCAACAACTTCGTCGCCGGGGCGTCGTTCGTCGCCTCATCTGAAGCGCTCGTCGCGGGGGAGCGCTTCGGCCTCGACCCCCGGGTGATGGTCGACATCCTCAACGCGTCGACAGGCCAGACCTTCGCCAGCCTGAACGTGCTCGGCCCACACGTGGTCGAGAGAGAATTCGCCTCGGGATTCGCTCTTCCGCTGCTCACAAAGGATGTTCGAATCGCCAAGTCCCTGCAGGACTCCGTCGGTCATGACGCACCCGTATGCTCTGCGGTGACCGACGCGCTTGGCAGCGCTCTCGACGCGCTCGGCAACGTCGATCACACCCAGGCATACACGTTCTGGGAGCAGCGTTGACCGCCTGCTGCGCTGCGCAGGGCACAGGGAAGTAGGAACAGATGAAGATCGTCTTCTGGCTCAGCAGAGTTCTCGCGATTCTGTCGGCGCTGTCGATAGTCGTGCTGATGCTGGCGATCACCGCGGATGTCATCGCCCGATATGCGTCAGAAGCCAGCATTCCCGGGCTTCTCGAGCTCGCCGAGTCGAGCCTGGTCGTTGCCGTTTTCTTCGGGCTGGCGTGGGCTGGCGTTCAGGGTGAGCATGTCGCCGTGACACTGCTCGCCGACCGGCTCGGCGAGAGGACGAACCGGGTGTTCGACATCGTCGTCTGGGCGTTGGCCACGGCTTTTCTGGTGTGGTTCCTCTGCGCCGTCGTCGAACGGGCGATCAGCTCGACGAGGGCGGGCGAGCAGCGTTTCGGCCTGATGCAGTGGCCGCTCTACCCCCTGCGCTGGGCGATAGCCATCGGTATCGGCGCGTTCCTGATCGTGGCGATCGCCAACCTTGTCCGCAGCATCGCGGGCCGACGGCCCGTGGGCGGCTCAACCGACGCCGCGACGGCAGAGCTGCCCTCGAACGACCCCGGACCTCACGCAGCCGAGTCGGCTGAATCCAGAGCGGCAGAATCGACGACCGCATCCACGACCGAATCACGGAGCAGCTAGACATGGACGTCTCACTCATCGTCGCGATAGTCGTGGTCGTGCTGCTCGGTCTGCTCGCCCTGAAGATGCCCGTCGCACTCGCGCTCGGCATCTCCGGCGCATTCGGGCTGATCATGCTGAAGGGGTTCGGCTACACAACGAACGTGCTCGGCGCTGTGCCCTTCTCGCAGACGGCGAGTTTCGGCCTGACGATCATTCCCATGTTCATTCTGATGGGCATGTTCGCGGTCAGGGCGAAGATGGCTGAGCACGTCTTCGCCGTCGCCAACCGCTTTGTCCGCAAGGCGCCCGGCGGGCTCGGCGTCGCCACGGTCATGGCCTGCGCCGGGTTCTCTGCCGTGTCGGGGTCGAGCATCGGCACCGCCGCGACGATGTCGAAGCTGTCGGTGGCCGAGATGCGCGCCGTGGGATACCCCGCGAGCCTGGCGACGGGAATCGTCGCGGTCTCTGGCACCCTCGGTGTGATGATCCCGCCGAGCACGTTCCTGGTGCTCTACGCCATCATGACCAACACGTCTGTCGCAGAGATGCTCGCCGCGGGAATCCTTCCCGGCCTGCTCTCGGCGGCGGCGTACATCGCCTACATCATGGTCGCCGGGCACCGCAAGATCGGAAAGTCGACGGACAGAGACGACCTCGTGGGCGTTGTGGGGCAGGCGCATCGCGACGCGAAACTCGCGGCGGGCGCAACCGCCGAAGACCGCACGACGGCCACCCTCACACGCACCTCACCGGTGACCGGGCGGATGACCGACGCCACGCCGCTGCGCAAGCTGCCGTGGCGTGGTGTGGTGCGCATCGCGATTCTCTTCGCCATCGTGCTCGGCGGAATGTATTCCGGGCTCTTCACCTCCACCGAGTCCGCGGCGATCGGCGCTCTTGCCGCTCTCGGAATGCTCGTTCTCGAAAGCCGTCGCCAGGGCATCAAGGCGATCGCGGCGAGTTTCAAGGGCGCGCTGCAAGACACGAGCTCGACGACGGCCATGGTGTTCATGATCATCGTGGGCTCTGCCGTGCTCTCGACCTTCTTCATCGCGGCAAAGGTTCCGGATGCCGTCACGGACTGGGTCTCCGGCCTCGGCCTTCCGCCGATGCTGATCCTGGCACTCCTGCTCATCTGCCTGATCCCGCTCGGCATGGTGCTCGAGTCGCTGTCGATCCTCGTGATCACCGTTCCGATCCTGTACCCGATCGCAACCGAATTCGGTTTCGAGGGCGTCTGGCTGGGCATCCTGATCGTCAAGCTCATCGAGATCGGCATGGTGACGCCACCGGTCGGCATCAATGCGTTTGTGGTGGCCGGAAGCACGGGGGTTCGAACAGAGACGGTGTTCAAGGGAATCCTGCCGCTTTTCAGCGTGGACCTGCTGATCACCACCGTGCTGTTCCTCGTGCCGCCGATCGCCCTGTTCCTGCCCTCCCTCGTGCGGCAGTCGCTCGGGGGCTGAGTGCGCCACGGCGACCGGCGACCGGCGACCTTCAGACTGGGAGTGGGATATTTCTCAATTTTGGTATGCTGTCGGCCGTTTCTTCGCTCTCAATGCTCGCGCAACGGCCTGCGCAACAGAGAGTTCGCCGCCGGACAAGCGCTCAAGCGGATACGCACAACACACCGGCGGGCCGACTCCATAGCCTGAAAGAACCCGGGCATCACGCAGGTGAAGGCCAGAGCACCGACAACCAGAGCACCGACAACGGCCGACGACACGTCGGCCATATCGAGAGGAACAACGATGTTCACACAGCACATACCGCGGCGGCAGACGCGCGCGGGTCTGGCCGCAGCCGGGTTGGCGTGCACGGTCACCCTTCTGCTCGGAGCATGCGCCGGTGGCACCGAGGAAGGTGGCGGTGGCGGTGACGAAGAGACGTTCGAGTTCACGCTGGCAACGGCCGCCACCGCCGAGACTCCGAACGCCGCCGTTCAGGACTGGTACCTCGATCGTGTCGAAGAAGCCAGTGACGGGCGCATCACCTTCGATCGCACAGCCACAGAGGCGCTGTGCAAGGCCCCAGAAGTCGTCGACTGCGTGCGCGACGGCCGGGCCCAGATCGGTGTCACGGTTCCTGACTACACGCCGCAGTACTTTCCGACCCTGAGTGTGGTCGGCATCCCGTTCATCAACCAGAACTCGCAGGCGATCACCGCCGCCCTCTATAACGTGCACACCGAATACGAGCCGGCGCAGCTGTTGATGGAGCAGAACGGCCTTCACTATGTGTCTGCCTGGCCCGTCGGCCGCTTTATCCTCGGAACCGAGGAGCCCGTCGAGAACGTCGGCGACCTGGCCGGGTTGCAGGCGCGATCATCCGGGCCGGTCATCCAGCAGGTGCTCACCGAAGCGGGGATGAACATCGCGGCGATCACGGCGAGCGAGACCTATGAAGCGGTCGAGCGCGGTGTCATCAACTCAGTGGGCGGTGCCATCGACTTTCCGGTGAACTACAAGCTTATGGAGCTGCTGCCCTACTGGTCCGACCCGGGGATCGGGCAGTACTCGACATTCGGCATGTGGTTTTCGCAGGATGCCTATAGCAGCCTGCCGGATGACCTCAAGCAGGTCGTCGACGACGTGACGGAAGAGCTCAACGGCGGTGAGGGTGTGCGCGCGTTCAACGATCAGGCCGCCGGTCAGTGCGACCAGATGCTCGACGCCCCGACCGTCGAAGGCTTCACCGGCTGGAGCGAGTCCGCCACTGAGGAGTGGGAGGCCGAGGTCGGCGACAGCGCAGAGCAGAAGTGGGTGGAGGTCGCGGGCGATGCGGGCCTCGAAGACCCCGAGAGCCTTCTCGACTTCTATAAGACGGCACTCGACGAGAACGCAGACGCCGAATACACGGACGCCACCCTCGACTGCGTCGAGCAGTTCGCAAGCCGCTGATCGACGCGCAGCGGTGCCGGGCTGGTGCCCCCCGGTGGTTGAGCAGGCCGGCGAGGAACGAGCCGACCGTCTCGAAGCCTCCCGCAGGCCGATCGACTCAACCGCGGCACTGACGCCAGAACCGAATCACCAGAGCCACCACGAACGAAAGGCCATCCGACATGCACAAACTCGTTGTGCTGTATCCGCACCCCCAAGACCCCGCGGCGTTTGAGAAGTATTACCGAGAGGTGCACCTGCCGCTCGCACGCAGGTTGCCCGGTGTGCTCGACATGCGCTTCGCAACGAATGTGCATGCTGCGCAGGGTGAGAGCCCGTACTTCGCGATCTTCGAAGCGGACTTTCCGGATGCGGCCGCGCTCGGAGCAGCGATGTCGTCGCCAGAGGGGCGGGCGGTCGAGGCTGACGTGCCGAACTATGCCTCTGCAGGCGCTATCGTCGTGGACTATGAAGCGGAAGCGATGCCTGTCTGATGCACCACACCATCGGCCTGGACCCGCGACACCCTCGTTGAGGCGCGAATGACCCGCGCGTCGCGAACACCGCGGCGCGCATGGGACGGGAGTCGTGTCGGCGCCATCACCGCCGTCGCCTGTGTGCTGGCGTGGTTCGGCCCGTTCACCATCGATGCCTACAGCCCGGCCCTCCCGGCCATCGGCGAGGCCCTCCGCGAGCCCGTTGCCCTCATTCAGGTCACTTTGACGTCGGCGCTCATCGGGCTGGTGGCCGGGCAGGTGGTGTTCGGTGTCGTCAGCGACCGCCTCGGTCGCCGGCTGCCGCTGCTCGGCGGACTGTCGCTCTTCACTGCGGCATCCGTTGTCTGCATCGTCGCGCCAGACGTCTCGGTTCTCATCGTCGCGCGGTTCGCGCAGGGGCTCGGCGCGGCGAGCGCGGTGGCCGGGTCGAGGGCGATCGGCCGAGACCTCTTCGAGGGCGGCGCGCTCGCGCTGTTCTACTCGCGCCTGGCGTCTGTCACCGCCCTGGGTCCGGTGACCGGAACGCTTCTGGCCGGGGTGCTTCTCGACGCGACGGGCGAGTGGCGCTCGGTCTTCGTGATGATCGGTTCGCTCGGTGTGATCGCTCTCGTTCTCGTCGTCTTCGTGCTCCCAGAGACCAGACGGATGCACGCGGCCGAGCCCCGAGCATCCACTGACGACGACGCTCTCGAACGGCGAGCGGTCTTCGTGCTCGCGCGGCAGCCGCGTATGCTCGTGGCCACTGCTCTGATGGCCTGCACCGCCGGTGGTTTTGTCACCTATCTCGGCGGCAGCACCTTTCTCTTTCAACAGGACTACGGCGTCTCGCCCTCTGGTTACAGTGTGATCTTCGCCACGAGTGCCGTCGGGCTCGCTGTCTGCAGCCACGTGAACGGACGCCTGGCCACACGATGGCATCCGGCGACGATCGCCGTGGCGGGCACCACAGCGATCCTCGTCGTCGTCGGCTCGCTGCTGGTGGCGTTCGTCTTGTATGCACCGCTGCCGGTCGTCATCGGGCTTATGGTGATGCTGATGTCGGCGTTCGGCTTCGTGACTCCGAACGCCACGACATTGGGCATGGCCGTCGACCGCCGTTATGTCGGCACCGCTGCGGCTTTTATGGGGGTCGCGCAGTTCTGCCTGGGCGCGTGCGCCGTTCCGCTGCTGGGTGTGACCCTGGACGGTCCGGTGCCGATGCTCGGTGTGCTTCTTCTCACCTTCGCCGTGGCCGCGTTCACGATAGCGGTCTTGGGCAGGCGCATGTTCATCCGGCGTGTGCCCTGGTCTCCCGAGCGCTCGGCGCCGTCGCGCCAGTCGTGAGTGTTCGGAAATCAGCCATACGCCGGTCGGGGCGATGTGGTTGCCTTTCGAACACGCACCGCCTTGAACCTGTGGCCCTCGGCCGAATGCTCATGCGCCCTCGTACTCGCAGATCACCGAGACCTTGGCGGCCGATGCCGAGCTCTCATCGAACCGGTAGGTCAGCCATTCACTCGCAAGCCGCCGAGCCAGCTCCAGCCCGATGACGCGTTGGCCGAAGGCCAGCACCTGCGCGTTATTGCTGAGTACGGCTCGTTCGACCGAGTACGAGTCATGGGCGGTCACGGCGCGGATCCCCGCAACCTTGTTGGCCGCGATCGCCACGCCCAGTCCCGTGCCGCAGACGAGCAGTGCCCGGTCCGCCTCACCCGCAGCCACCCGTCGTGCGGCCTCGACGGCGACGTGCGGGTAGGCGGTGTTTTCGTCTGCGCCCACACCGACATCGACGACGGATGCCACGTCGGCGTGTGCCTCGAGATCCTTCTTCAGAGCTTCTTTGTATTCGTAACCGGCGTCGTCTGACCCGACGACGATGCGCAACGGGGTTGCCATGGTCTCCTCGTTTCCTCTGTTATCTCTGGTTCGTCGTGAACGCGTCGGTGAGCGCGCCGATGATCAGCGCGAGTGACAGTGCTCCGGCATCCGGTGTGCCCACGCTCTTCTCGGCAAGAGGCCTCGCCCGACCGAGCCGCGGAACGAGGCCGGCCGTCGCATCGGCCGATTCGTGTGCCACCCGTGCGGCATCGATGAACGTCGCGGCAGACGGTGAGCCGGCCGACGCTTCGGATGCCAGCGCTGCGGCATAGGGAATGAGCACGTCGACCATCGTCTTGTCCCCGAGCTGAGCCTTGCCGAGCTGCATGATCCGGTCGCGCGCCCGCTCGACAGCGCTGACCATCTGCGCCGCGCTGAATGCGTCGGAGTCGCCGAACTGCTCCCCGATGCTCTTGAGCGCGGCCCCCCAGAGCGCTCCGGACGTTCCGCCTGCCTCATCGGACCAGGCGTCGCCCGCTGCCCGCAACACAGACGCTGCGCCCGCGCCCTGGGCGGCAGCGGTTCGAGCCGCGGCGAGAGCAGCAGAAGTCCCGCGCTCCATGCCGATGCCGTGATCGCCATCACCGGCGATCCCGTCGACACGGCCCAGCTCGGGCGCGTGCTCCGCCATGGTCGCGCTCATCAGCTGGAGTGCATCGACGACACGGGCCGCCAGTTGTCGTGACTCCGGCGTGCCCTGTGCGACCTCGCTCTTCGCAGCGGTGGCGGCATCCAGCATCGTCGAACGCTCTTCGTCGCTGATGCTGCGCACGCGAGCAGCGCCGCCTTTTCGGTATGCGGGGGTGTTGCTCGGCGACGTCCAGAGCGGCTCCAGCTCATCGTCGAGCCAGAACAGCGTCAACGAGGCGCCCGCCATGTCGAGGCTGGTGCAGAGCTCTCCCACATCGGGAGAGACGACGGTCAGCCCCCGTTGCACGAGCAGCTCGCGCACGCGGCGGTACACGACGAAAAGCTCCTCGTACGTGACTGCTCCGAGTCCGTTCAAGAGAACGGCGATGCGGTCGGATGCTCCCGCCGGAATCTCGGCGAGGAGCCTCTCGACGAGGAGCTCCGCGAGTCCGTTCGCAGAGGGAACGGGCTGGTCGGCGATGCCCGGTTCGCCGTGGATGCCGAGCCCGAGTGACATCATGCCCTGCGGAACGGTGAACAGGGGCTCTTCACCGCCGGGCAGTGTGCAGCCGGCGAACGCGACACCGATCGAACGCGTTCGCTCGTTGGCGAGATGCGCAACCCTGACCACCTCGTCGAACGAGTATCCGGCGTCAGCTGCTGCCCCGGCCACCTTGAAAACCGTCAGGTCCCCCGCGATGCCGCGTCTCTTGTGGGCCTCATCGGGGGCGGCGCTCGCGATGTCGTCGGTGACGAGAACGATCTCGACAGGAATGCCGTCTGCGCGCAGCCGGTCAGCGGCTTCACCGAAGTGGAGCACATCGCCTGCATAGTTCCCGAACGAGAAGACCACGCCGTGACCACGATTCGCCGCCCTGGCCACGTTGTAGATCTGCTGCGCAGAAGGTGATGAGAAGATGTTGCCCATCGCGGCCCCATGAGCAAGGCCCTGCCCGACGAGGCCGCAGAACGTCGGATAGTGACCGGCACCGCCGCCCACCACCACAGCGACCGAGTCGTATGCGGTGCTGCGGACCACCCCGCCAGGCACCTGCAGGACGAGGTCGGGATGTGCGGCTGCGAAGCCCTCGACGAGTTCAGCGGGAAACGCTGCGGGGTCGTTGAACAGACGGGTCATCGTTGAACTCCTGGGATCGAAACAACTGTCGTGTCGGTGTGAGGCCTTGTGAAGGACTATACCGTTGCTGACTATTTGACTGTCAACAATATAACAAGTAGCATCCCTGTGTACTCATGGACGAGGAGGAACCGTGGAGACCGAGCGAGTTATCTGCTCGACGATTACGCTTCGGCACTTGCCGCTCGACGAAGCGCTCGACACCATATCCGAACTGGGGTTCACGGCCATCGACCTCGGTGCCCTGCCCGGCGTGTGCGATCACGTTCCGTATGAGCTCGATCGCGAAGCGGTTGGCGACGTGGCCGCCGTGGTGAAGGCGTCGAAGCTCCGGGTGCGGTCGATCAACGCGGATGTCGGTGACCTCAACGTGCCGCTCAGCGCGGTCGGGGCGGCCGAGCGCTCTCGGCACGTCGACCGGCTCATCGAGCTCTGTGTGGCGACCGGCGCTCACGCGCTGGTGCTTCCGAACGGGCGCTCATCCCACACCCCGAACGATGACCTCGACGCTGATCTGCACAGGGTCGTCGGCGAGCTGACCTGGATCGCCGAGCGAGCCGCGCGCCATTCGCTAGAGCTCTGGGTCGAGGCGCCGCACTTCTTCAGGCTGTGCTTCGACCTGGATCGTACGCGGGCGTTGCTCGAGCTGTTGCCGCCGCAGATCGGCGTGGTGTGCGACGTGAGCCACATCA
Organism: Okibacterium endophyticum; assembly: GCF_054780075.1. Classification (NCBI taxonomy): domain Bacteria; kingdom Bacillati; phylum Actinomycetota; class Actinomycetes; order Micrococcales; family Microbacteriaceae; genus Okibacterium; species Okibacterium endophyticum. The sequence goes on from NZ_BAAGXA010000012.1 coordinate 57,203, forward strand.
CGGCCTCCGGAGCGACGCCGCGTGAATTTCTCGCTCTGGCGGGGCAGCGCACTCGCCATGTGCATCTGCGCGATGCCGAGCCCGGGCACATCCACCACAGCATCGGGAACGGTGTGGTCGACTTCGAAGACCTGGTCGCGGCACTGGCAGAGCATCGATACACAGGTGCCCTCGCCCTCGAGCTCGAGACCCGGGACGTCGCCGACGACCAGCGCCCCGCCGCGGCACAAGCCGCCGGCGAATACATCAGCGGACTCCTCGGCTCTGTGGCGTCTGCGCCTCTCTCTCACCACACAGAAAGATGACAATGACCAAGAAGAACAAGACAGCCGTCGTAACGGGTGCGGGCTCGAAACGCGGAATCGGCAGGGCGACGGCTCGTCGTCTGGCCAGAGACGGCTGGAGTGTCGCGGTGCTCGATCTTGACGGGGCCGCGGCGGCCGAGGTGGCGGCAGAGATCACCGAAGAGTTCGGCGTACAGACCATCGGCCTGCCCGCGGACGTGACAGCCGAGAACTCAGTGGACGAGGCGATCTCGGCCGTGGAGTCGGCCATGCCCGAGATCGGTGCTCTCGCGAACATCGCCGGCATCACATCACCCAACCGATTCTTCGACACCACCCTCGACGAGTGGAATCGCGTGCTGTCGATCAACGCTGGCGGCACATACATCGTCACGAAGCGCGTCGCACGAGGAATGGCCGAACGTGGTTACGGGCGAATCGCGAACATGTCGTCGGTCTCGGCTATACGGGGCGGCGGGGTCTTCGGCGGTGTGCCGTATTCCGCAGCAAAGGCCGCGATCCTCGGTTTCACGCGAGCACTCGCCCGTGAGCTGGGGCCGCAAGGTGTCACCGTGAACGCCGTCGCGCCGGGAGTGGTGAACACCGACATCCGTGCCGGCGCCACGTCACCCGAGCTCGAAGCAAAGCTCTCGGCGGATGTTCCGCTCGGTCGCCAAGCGACGGCCGGCGAAGTGGCTGCGCTGTTCGCGTTCCTGCTGAGCGATGACGCCGGATACCTCACCGGTGCGACCTACGACATCAACGGAGGCTCACATATCTACTGACGCCGTGTGGTCGCGCCTGTCACCCGCCGCATGGGCCGGCCCTGCACGTTGCCGTAGCATTCATGTGAGATCACGACGTGGTGTTGTGTCTTCGTGGAGGCAGGCCAGATGACTATCGAAAGACAGGCGAAGCTGAGGTCACTCGGCGGGATCGACCGCAAGAATCTGCGTGAGCTGAGCCTGGCGCGGCTGCGTGAGGCGATCAGCAGCGGTGAGCTGCCCCCTGGCACTCACCTAGCCGAGATCGAGCTGAGCGAGGCGCTGTCGATCAGTCGCGGCACGTTGCGCGAGGCTCTCAGGCACTTGCAGCAAGAAGGTCTGCTCAGCACGGATGCGAGAGGTCGCCTATCGGTCCGGGTCGTTTCGAAGAGCGAGGTGTACGACATCTTCGCCGTGCGCAGCGCGCTCGAGGCCTTGGCGTTCGAGCAGATCTGTCAGAGCGACGAACGTCAGCGGATCGTCGACGAGCTGCGGGCGAAGCTCGAGCCGCTTCGCAGCGAGGGCGGAACGTTGAACGACCGCCTCGAGGCCGATCTGGAGTTCCACGCCACCATGTGCCGGCTGAGCGGAAACGAGACGCTCTATAAGTCATGGATCGGGGTGAGCGGGCTGGCGCGGGCAGCGATGACCGCCGCGGGCCCTGACCGCGCATTGACCAACATGGCGCATTCACGACATGCTCCGATCGTGGACCTGCTTGAGCAAGGAGATGCCGAAGCAGGTCGCCTCTTTCTCAAGAACCACATGCGAGAAGCCGCCGACCGCATCATTGCGGATCTTCCCGAGGCCGGCTGACGCCATCCGCGCCGTCGAGGTCGTTGTGCGCGCTCGAAAATCAGCGTTGACAGTACTACTGATCTATTGTTGACAACGGATGATCCGCCGTGATTGTCTATACAGCACACAAGGAGGTGTATCCCGTGAGAGATACCCAGGAGCCCGTTCTTTCGATGACAGGCATCGCGAAGAACTTCGGTGGAGTGCAGGCGTTGCGCTCGGTGGACTTCTCGCTCTTCGCGGGAGAGATCAATGCCCTGCTGGGCGAGAACGGCGCCGGAAAATCGACGTTGATCAAGATCATCGCGGGTGCCCACCAACCCAGCGGCGGCGAAATCGTTCTCGGCAGCACTCCCATTCGGTTCCGCAACCCCAACGCAGCGACAAAGGCGGGCATCGCCGTCGTCTATCAGGAGACGAGCCTCGCCGGCGACCTCTCAGTGCTCGAGAATCTTTACCTCGGAGCGTGGAAGCGCAACGGAGCGACCATCGACTGGCGGGGCATGCGTGCCGAGGCCGAAGCGTTGTTCGCGCGGCTCAACATGTCGATACCGCTCGGCGCCCGGCTCGGCTCGCTGAGCAAGGCCACCGCCCAGCAGGTCGAGATCGCCCGCGCCCTGCTTCGTGACGCTCGCATCCTGATTCTCGACGAGCCCGGGTCGGTGCTGAACGATCAAGAGCTCAGAAGCCTTCATCGGTTGTTGGTCGAGTCGAAGCAGAGCGGCGTCGCCGTTGTGTACATCACCCATCGTCTCGAAGAGGTGTTCCGTCTCGCCGACCACATCACTGTGCTGCGTGATGGGGTGACCGCCGCCGTCGCCCCGACGGCCGAGGTCGATGAGTCGTGGGTCATCCGTCACATGGTGGGGCGTGACGTCGAAAGCCTCTATGCGCGAACGCCCACAGACGCCGGTGACCCGGTGCTCACGCTGCGGGGTGTCTCGGGTGGCGACGCCTTCAGCGATATCGACCTCACGGTGGCCGCGGGCGAGATCGTCGGACTCGCAGGTCTTGTCGGTGCCGGTCGGTCTGAGCTGGCCCAGTGCATCGCCGGGCTGCACCCGCAGACAAGCGGCCAGCTCACCGTCGGCGGAAAGACCGTGAAGCCCACACCGTGGGCCAGACAGCGCGCGGGCATCGGCTATCTGCCGGGCGACCGCGGTGGTCAGGGTATCTTCGCCTTCCGCAGTCTCATCGCGAACATCACGGTGAACACGGTGAAGCGCTACTCGTCGCTCGGGTTCGTCCGTCGGTCGGCGCAGAAGGCCGCGGCGCTCAGGGCGATGAAGCAACTGAACGTCAAGCCTCTGCTGCCCGAACTTGCCATCGGAAACCTCTCGGGCGGCAATCAGCAGAAGGCCCTGATCGCGCGTGTGCTCTCGACGAACCCGTCGGTGCTGGTGCTCGAAGAGCCGACGAGCGGTGTCGACATCGGCGCCAAAGAAGAGATCCATCACCTCATCGACCGGCTGATGACCGAGGGCATCGGTGTGCTCCTCATCTCGTCGGACCTTCCCGAACTGGTCGGCATGGCAGACCGCACCCTCGTGATGCGGGAAGGGCGAATCGCTGCTGAGTTCGCGCGCGGCGCCGATCCAGAAGACGTGATGGCCGCCGCATTCAGCTCTGCGCCCGTGAAAGGTTGACGATGTACACGGATCGTTCCTCGCACTACTCCATCGCTGGGTTTCTGGTGGTGGTCTTCGTGGTGCTTTTTGTGCTCGCACCGAGGTTCTTCGACGCGGCCAACCTCGGTGACCTCGGCATCAACGTCGCCATCTCGGCCATCGTCGGAATCGGTGCGCTCGCCGTCATCGCGACAGGGCACATCGACGTGAGCGCGGGTGCGATCTTCGCCATCTCGGGCATCGCTGGTGCGTCTGCCGCGGCCTCCGACACGGGCCCGGTCGCGTCGATAGCGATAGCCGTCGGCGTCGGGGCGCTGCTCGGTCTCATCAACGCGATCCTCATCACGGTTCTGCAGATCCCCTCGATCATCGCGACCCTCGGCACGTCGAGCCTCTTCTCGGGAGGACTCATCTTTCTCACCAACGGCGGGCTGTGGATCGTTGGACTGCCAGAGGACTTCACCTGGATCGGGCAGGGTTCCCTCGCCGGTGTCGGCGTGCCTATCTATATCGCGTTGGTTGTGCTCGCGGTCGCGTGGTTTCTGTTCAATCAGACCCGTGGTGGGCGGAGCATCTTCGCCGTGGGCTCGAACGTCGAGGCGGCACGGCTCGCCGGCATCAGGGTGCGCGTCGTCGAAGGGTCGGTCTTCGTCGTCAACGGGATGCTCCTCGCGCTGGCCGCATCGCTGACCGTCGCACGGCTCGGTCAGGCGCAAACCAATCTGGGCTCATCGATCACGATCGCTGCGATCACGATCGCGGTGGTCGGCGGCACCAGCGTCTTCGGTGGCACGGGCACCGTCTTGGGCATCGTCCTCGCATCACTGCTGGTCGAGGGCACAAGCTCCGCCCTCACCTTTCTGCACCTGGACCCGCTGTGGTCGCAGACGCTTCAGGGTCTGTTCATCCTCGCTGCGCTGACGCTCTCCGTCATCAAACGGCGCGGTGACGGTATGCCGCTTCGCCTGCCCGCCGCTCTTTCGAAGGGAAACCGCCGTGCTGCGTAAAGCCGCCGCCCGTTCTCTGCCCGCGGTCGTGCTGACCGTGTTGCTGCTCGTCGTTCTCGTCACGATGAGCATGATGTCGTCGCACTTTCTCGACATCGGGAACCTGCTCAGCGCTCTCGCGCTCGCCACCCCCCTCGGAATCCTCGCCATCGGGATGACCTTCGTCATTCTGATCGGAGGCATCGACCTGTCCGTCGGCTCAATGCTCGCCCTGACCTCCGTCACAGTCGGCCTGCTTGTCGAGCTCGGTGTTCCCCTCGTCATCGCGGCCGTACTCGGGCTCGTCGTGGGCACGCTGAGCGGCCTCGTCAACGGCATCCTGATCAGCCGTCTCGGTCTTCCCTCGATCGTCGTCACCATCGCGACGATGGCGGTATACGCAGGGCTGGCCCTCGCTCTGTCCGGTGGCCGGTCGTTCCCGATACCCGCAGACCTGGCGTTCCTCGGGCGGGGCTACGTCGCGGGGATTCCGATGCCACTGATCTGTCTGCTCCTGCTGTTCGTCGTCGCATACGTCGTTCTCACCCGCACGGCATACGGCGACATGCTCTACGCCCTCGGCACGAACGCCACCGCGCTGCGCTTCGCCGGCCGTCGATCGAACACGATGGCACTGTCCGCCTATGTCGTGTCGGGGTTTCTCAGCGCCGTCGCCGCACTCGTCTTCTGCTCGATGGTGTCCAGCGCGAAGGCGAACTTCGGCAGCGGCTACGAGCTTGCGGCCGTCACCATCGTCGTCGTCGGCGGCGCTGCGCTCACGGGCGGCAGGGGCACTCTCTGGGGAACCCTTCTCGCGACCGTTGTGATCGCCCTGATGCAGAACGGATTCTCGATCGCTTTTGTGCCGACCGAGATCCAGACGATGTTCGTCGGTGCCGCGCTTGTTCTGACGGCGATCATCTACCGCTGGCTGCCGGTCCTCATCCGTGAGAGGCCAGAGGCGCGGCCCGCATCGACGCCATCCGTCCCACCCGCCCCAGCCGTCCCACCCACCCCTGTGCACTCACACGAACAAGGAGACCAGCAATGAAGCTCAGAAAAGTCATCGCGGCCACGGCGGCCGCTTTTGCACTCACCCTCACCGGATGCAGCATGGGCGCCGCCCCGACGGCCGGCGGCGATGCAGACGCCGACACCCTGCAGATCGCTATCATCCCCAAGATCAACGGCATCCCCTACTATCAGGCGGTGCAGGAGGGGGTCGAAGAGGCGGCGGCCGAACTCGGCGACGCGGTCGAGGTCATCTGGAACGGTCCGAGCACGGCAGAGGCCAGCGCTCAGGTGCAGATCATCCAGAACATGGTGAACGCCAAGGTCGACGTGATCGCGATCGCCGCGAATGACCCGGCCGCCGTCGCGCCCGCGCTGCAACAGGCGGAAGACGCCGGAATCAAGGTGATGTCATGGGACGGGGATGCAGACGTTCGCGAGCTGTTCGTCCAGCTCGTCGACGCGCAGGCGTTCGGCGCTGAGCTCGCCGACCAGATGGCGGAGCAGGTCGGTGAAGAAGGGGATGTCGCCGTGGTGACGTCGACACTGACCGCACCGAACCAGTCGGCCTGGCTGGAGGGGATCCAAGCCCGCATCGCCGAGGCGCACCCCGGTCTCAACATCATCACAACGACCGAGAGCGGCGAAGACCAAGAGCTCGCGATGAACCAGACCAAAGACATCCTCAGGGCATATCCCGACGTGAAAGGAATCTTCGCCATCACAACCGCTGCTCTGCCCGGCGCAGCGCAGGCCGTCGAGTCACTCGGACTGTCCGGCGAGATCGCTGTCATCGGAAACTCCACCCCGAACGCGATCAAGCAGTACTTCGAGACGGGAACCCTCACGTCAGCGGTTCTGTGGAACCCGATCGATCACGGATATCTCACGGTCTTCGCCGCGTATGCGCTCGCTGAGGGCGACGTCGCCGAAGGGGAGCCGTTCGACGCGGGCCGCCTGGGCGAGTACTCTCCTGAGACAGACGATGTCAGCCTGTTCGTCACCCTGAGCGATCCGCTTGTGTTCACGCCCGAGAACATCGAGGAGTACGACTTCTAGAAGGTCGGGGTTCCCGCCGTCATACGACGCCGGGAACCCCGCACGCGCCTCGCGCCGCTCACCGGCCTGCGGGGTCGACCAGACGAGGAAACATGGAGAGACGCAACACCGTGAGCAAAGCCCGCTTCGACGAGATCGTTGAAGCGGTCAGAGTGTGGGGACGACCCGGCGTCGCCGATGAGCCGGCGTTGTTCACGCGCATCACGCCGGAGCGGACGGTCGCCGCGCTGGCCGGAGTGACCTCTGGCCGGGTCATTTCGCTCGGGCGACCCTGGCCGGTGCAGCCCGCCGTCGACAACCACCGCCCCGCGCTTCACTACATGAGCGACATCGGCAGCATCCTCGCCGATGGCGACACAGAGCCGACGTGCTACAAGGATTTCATCGGCGTCGACTATCACGGCAAGACGATGAGCCACATCGACGCCTTCTCGCACATCGCATACGACGACCAGATCTTCGGCGGCGTGTCGGCGACGGGCTCGCTCACTGCCGAGGGCATGGCATCGGGCGACGTCACCGACTTCGGCGCGCTGGTCACCCGTGGTGTGCTCGTCGACATGGCGGCGGCCGGCGGAGCATCGTGGACCGAACCCGGCACGGCGTGGTCGTTGAGCGACATCCGCCGAGTGCTCGACGCGCAGGGTGTGGAGCTGCAGAACGGCGACGCTGTTCTCTTCAGGTCCGGGCATGACCGTCGGCGCCGCGAGCTCGGCCCATGGGATCCGGATGCCGCTGGCGCCGGTGTGCACGTCGAGGCTGTTCCGTGGTTGTTCGCCAGCGGTGTCGCCATGCTCGGCGCCGATGGTGAGACCGACGTGCGACCGAGCCCGGTCGAGCTGGTCACTCTTCCGATCCATGTGCTCGCGCTCACGATGGCCGGGGTGCCATTGCTCGACAACCTCGACCTCGACGAGCTCGGACGGGTGTGCCGTGAGACCGGCCGTTACACCTTTGCGCTCGCCGTCACGCCGCTCAACATCCCTGGCGGCACGGGCTCGCCGGTGAATCCGGTGGCGATCTTCTAGTCGCTTCTTCTTCGGACACTCGCCCGCTGGGGCCAGAGCCGTGCCGACGCGGTCGGCTGCGCCGGCGCCTGCCCCGCGGAGCGCCTCAGATCAACCCGTACTCGTAGGCGAACACCACGATCTGCACCCGGTCGCGCAGCGAGAGCTTGCGCAGAATCGAACCGACATGCGTCTTCACCGTCGACTCGCTCGTGAACAGCGTCGACGCGACCTCGGCGTTCGAGGCGCCACGTGCGACCGCCTGGAACACGTCGCGCTCCTTCTCGGTGAGCAGGCCGAAGGCATCCGGCGCCGCCGTCCGCGCGCGGAACTGACCGTCGAGCAGAGTCGAGAGATCCTGCGGCGCGAGCACCGCGTTGCCCGCGTGCACCGTGCGGATCGCGTCGATGAGCATCGCCGGTGTTGTGTCTTTGAGAATGAACCCGCTCGCTCCATAGCGGATGGCCGTGGCCGCGCGGTCGTCGAGGTCGAACGTCGTGAGCACGAGCACCCGCACGGGCTGCGTCCGCTGGCGGGCGCGCTCCGGGTGAAAGATCTGCCGCGTCGCCTCGACCCCGTCGAGCTCCGGCATACGGATGTCCATCAGAACGACATCGGGCGAGAGCGAGTCGACCAGCTCGACCGCCTCAGCGCCGTCGCCCGCAGAGCCCACCACCTCCATACCCTCTTGCGCGTCGATGATCACGCGCATGCCCTCGCGAAAGAGGTCTTGGTCGTCGACGAGCAGCACCCGGATGGCCTCGGTCATCGCATCACCGTTCCCGTTATGCGGCTGGATCGGACCGGCAGCCAGGCGGATGCCGTGACGGTTGCGCCGTCAGCGAGCGACGAAGCGGGCGAGGCATCCGCGGCCTGTGCATCGCCGCTCGTGGCATCGCTCCTCGTGGCATCGGCGTTCGCCGCCCCGCCGGTCTGCAGCACGTCGAGCCTCCCGCCGACGGACTCGAGTCGTCGCCGCATGCCCTCGATCCCGTTCCCGCCGCCGTGCATGGTCAGCGCTGCAGAGGCATCGGCGCCGTCGTCGACGTCGTTGGTGACGGTGATGCGCAACGTGTCGCCCCAGTCGCGCGCGACGGCGATGGAGCCACCGCGCCGGCCGTGTTTGATCGCATTGGTGAGCATCTCTTGCAGCACACGGAAGGCGACTGTCGCCAGTTCCGGCGGCAGCGGGCGCGGAGTGCCGGTGTCGGTCACCGCGATCTCGCTGCCGCTCGCGCGTGTGCCCTCGATGAGGGTGTCGAGATCGCTGTGGTACCCGGCGGCCCCGTCTGGCGAGGCGAGCACCGCCCGCACCTCGTGCAGCGACGAACGGGCCGATGTGGCGATGTTCGACATGGTGCGCTTGAGCGCTGCGGTGTCTGCGCGGTCGAGAAACTGGGCGGATTCAGCCTGGGCGAGAATCACCGTGAGCGAGTGCCCGACCACGTCGTGCACGTCGCGCGCGAGCCGGGCCTGGCCCTCGCGCAACGTCGCGATCTCGTGCATCTGCGCGCTCTCCCTCTGCGCCGTGAGCGCTTCGGCCTCTGCACGGGACTGCGATTCTCGTGAGGCCCGAGCTGCACCGGAGTAGCGCACGACGAGGCCGGCCAGCCAGGGCACGGCGAGCACACCGGCGATCATCGGCAGCACCACGATCGGCCAGTAGACACCGCCATCGTCGAGTGGCACGATGAGGTTGCGCGCGATGCGGGTGGCCCAGATCCCATCGGCCAGGACCGCGACGTAACCCAGGGCGAGGAACGTCGCGACCGGAATCGACAGGCCGCTCGCCCAGAGCAGAGGCTTCGATCCCCACCGGCCGAAGCCGAAGGCGATGGCGATGACGGCGAGCTCGATGACCATGATGTCGGTGACGCTCGCGACCTGCACGGCGAAGGCCACCCACACGATGACGAACGACGCCCATCCTGCCTGCCGCACAAGACCGGTCGCCAAGCCCATGGCGAGTGCGATGGCATAGGGCACAACGCTGCCGCCATAGCCGGATGCCGCGGTGAACCACGCTTCGAGCAGACCCATGACCGCAACAACGACGCCCGCGCCCACCTCGGATGCCCACGGGCGTGCGGGTGACGGATGCATGCTCACATTATCGCCGGAGTTCGGTTCGATTCTCGTGCGCCTGAGGTGCCGGCGACCTCGAGGACATCGTCGACGAGAAGGTCGAGCAGCTCTGCATAGCCGATGCCTGCGGCCGCGAACATCCGCGGCACCTGTGACTGCGCGGTGAACCCGGGTGTGGTGTTCACCTCGTTGAGCACGGGCCCGTTCGCGGTCACGAAGAAGTCGATGCGCGCGACGCCCGAGCACCCGAGCGTGTTGTACACACGCACGGCGGCACTCTCGAGCTCCGCGCGTGTGTCGTCGTCGAGCGCCGCCGGAACCCGGAACACCGCACCGCCGTCGTACTTGGTGGTGTGGTCGAACAGGCCGTCGATCTCGATCTCGAGCGTCGGCGACACCAGCACGGAGCCGTCGGCGCGGCGTAGCACCGCGATGTCGATCTCGCGGCCGGTGATCACGTCTTCGACGAGCACACGGTCGTCTGAGGCCAGGGCCGTGTCGATCGCGGTGGTCAGGGCGGCGGCATCCGTCACGAGCGACACCCCGATGCTCGAGCCGCCCGCAACGGGTTTGACGACCACCGGATGCCTGTAGCGATAGGCGTGCGCCGTCGAGCGGTCGAGCACCACCCCGGGGGCCGTGGGAATCCCGGCCGCGGCGGCGAGCAGTTTGGTGGTGTGCTTGTCCATCGCGACGGCGCCCGCGCCGACCCCCGAGCCGACATAGGGAACCCCCGCCATCTCGCACAGGCCCGCGAGGGTGCCGTCTTCTCCGTGGCGGCCGTGGACCATGGGAATCGCCACGTCGCATCCGCTCAGGGTCTCGATCGCCCGGCCGATGCCCATCGCGGCGCCGGCGGCATCGTGCCAGACACCGATGGTGTCGATCGTGAGGGGCACCACCTCGTAGCGGGTCGGATCGAGCGCCCGCACCACGGATGCCGCCGATGCGAGCGAGACGTTGTGCTCGGTGTTGCGCCCGCCGCCGATCACGGCGACGCGCAGGCGGCTCATCGTGCCGAGGCGCGCGAGGGGGTGCAGCGTGGTCATGCCCTCGACGATACGGAACCCGCGCCGCCGAGTCCTCCGTCGCACGTACCGATGCCTTCGCCGAGAGGATGATATTGGGCTTCCACGTCGAGGCGGCACGACAGAAGGCAATCAGCACGAGAAAAGGTCACTACCGCCCAGACTGGCCTTCGCTCGCGCTCATAGCCTCTTCCCGTGCCGGTCGCGGTTCGCCCGACGCAGGATCTTCGTATCCCACTGCGGCGCGCGCCCTCACCGCTCGACAGGCTCGACACCGGAGCGCACCGCGCGGGCAGTCGCTCCGGAGTGATGTGCACAGCTTCGGAGATCAGGGCTGTGGAGCGTCCACCCCACCGTGGCACGAGAGCCCAGAACGAAAGTTCTCCGAAGTCGTGTGCGGGCAAGAACGACTACGCTCCACCGACAACTCGCCGCCGCACCCGCGCACCCACACGCGTCACGATCTCGTGCGGGATCGTCGCCGCCCACTCTGCCCATTCCGCTATCGTCGGCTCCCCCGCGGCGCCCGGGCCGAACACGGTCACCGTCTCGCCGATGGCGACACCGCTGTCACCGAGGTCGATCACGAACTGGTCCATCGACATCCGGCCGACCACGGGCATCCGCCGGCCGCGCACGAGCACCTCGGCCTGGCCGGTCGAGCTTCGGGGCAGGCCGTCTGCGTAGCCGAGGCCGACGAGCCCCAGCCGTGTGCTGTGTGGGCTCACCCAGTCGTGGCCGTAACCGACGGTCGTGCCGCCTGGCACCGTTCGCACACTCAGGATCGGTGCGGTCAGGGTCATCGGCTGGACGAGCGTCGCGGTGTGTGACAGGTCGATGCCCACGAGCCCGGCTCCGACGCGGGATGCCGTGTAGTGCGTTCCCGGGAGTGTGAGCGTGGCCGAGGTGGCGGCCAGGTGCAGGATGCTCGGGTGCAGGCCGGTGAGCTGTGCCACGTCGAGCCCCCACTCGAACACGGCCCGGCCGGTGCTGTTGCGCGGTGCGCCCGGGTCTTCGGCGTCGCCGAGGTGGCCCATGAGTCCGACGACCTCGATCTGGCCGTTCTGCTCGGCCTCGCGGGCGGCGCGGCAGAGGGTGATCCAGCTGGTCGGCTCCGCGCCGTCGCGTGCCATGCCGGTGTCGAGGTGCAGGTGCACGCGCGTGACGCCCGTTGTGGCGGTGACGGCCCGCAGGTGTTCGATGCTCGGCACGGCGAGGTCGACGCCTGCGTCGACGGCCTGTTGAAAGTGGGCGTCGATGTGGTTGAGCCAGCTGAGGATCGGGTCGGAGATGCCGGCTTCTCTGAGCGCGAGTGCTTCGTCGATGGTGGTGACGCCGAGTCGCGTGGCCCCGTTGGCGAGGGCGGTGCGGGCGACGTCCGCGGCGCCGTGGCCGTAGCCGTCGGCCTTGACCACGGCGATGAGCTCACCGCTTGCTCGTTGAGCGAAGAACCGGGTGTTGGCGGCGACCGCGTCGAGGTCGGTCGTGAGCAGCGGGCCCGCCGAGGTGCGAGCTGCGGAGAGCAGGGTGGTCATGTTTTCGACGTTATGGCGACCGGTGGTGTCTCCGCCTCAGCCGAAGGTGCCGGATGCTGCGGCTGGAGGATGATTGTGGTCCGACCCCTTGGTCCGCGTGCCCTGAGTGTCGACGAGGCAGCCAACGGAACCAGACGCCCGTGTGGCGCCTTGCAAGACTCGAGCGATCGGATGCATCCTCTGATCGTGGACAGCCGGGTGATGTGCAGCCTCGCTGATGTGCACGCTCTCGTCGGTACAACGTTGTACAGTGGGCGGAGAAAGGGGCCTGTTTCATGGCTGTGACGCTGCATGACGTGGCGAGACTCGCGGGAGTCTCGATCAAGACGGTCTCGAACGTCATCAACGGGTATCCGCACATCCGACCCGCCACACGCGACAAGGTCGAGGTCGCGGTCGCGGAGCTGGGATACACACCGAATCTCACGGCGCGCAACCTCCGGTCGGGCAGCACGGGGGCGATCACGCTCGCCGTCCCCGACCTCAGCCTGGCGTATTTCGCCGAGCTCACGGCGCAGGTGATCCACGAGGCCGAAGAGGCTGGCGTCGTCGTCCTGGTCCAGCAAACGGGTGGCGACCGGGATCGCGAGCTTGAGCTGTTGCGCAGCCCGCGTTTGAAGCTCACAGACGGACTGATCTTCAGCCCCTTGGGAATGGGTCAAGAGGATGCCTCGGCGCTGGATGTCGCGTATCCGCTTGTGTTGCTCGGCGAGCGCATCTTCCACGGCCCGACCGATCATGTGACGATGCGGAACATCGACGCTGCGCGTGCGGCGACGGAGTATCTCATCGGTTCGGGGCGCCGGCGGATCGCCGTCATCGGCGCGCACGCCGGTGAGGTGATCGGCTCTGCCGGTCTGCGGCTGCGCGGGTATCGACAGGCGCTCGACGCCGCCGGCATCGAGTTCGACGAGTCGATCGTCGGATATACGACGTTGTGGCATCGGGCCAACGGTGCCCGTTCGATGCGGGAGGTGCTCGCGCGGAGCGCGTCGTTCGATGCGGTCTTCGGTCTGAACGACACGCTGGCTCTCGGGGCGATGAGGGTTCTGCAGGAGGCCGGTTTGCGGGTTCCCGACGATGTCGACGTTGTGGGGTTCGATGAGCTCGACGAGGCTGAGTATTCGATCCCCTCGCTGACGACCGTCGATCCGGGGCGCTCCTGGATTGCGAGAACCGCCGTGTCGACGTTGCTGGAGCGCATCGCGCAGGGTGACGCTCTCGGGGGTCCGCGTGAGCTGCTCGCCGACTTTCGCATCGTCGAACGCGAGTCGGCTCCCCGCGTTCGCTGAATGGTTCTGCTCACTACTTGACAGGACCATTGCTCCTGGCCACTATTGTTCTACAACGTTTACATTCTAACGTTGTAGAGACTTGGGTTCAACGAGGTTCCTCTGCGGGATCTGGGTGGCTCGAGCTCGCCTTCCCAGTGACAAGGGTGTCCCACGCACCGTGAGAGGAAACAGCGATGAAGAGAAAGATCTTTGCCGCGGCCGGCATTGTGGCCGTCGCGGCGACGGCATTGGCCGCATGCTCCGGTCCGGGTGAGAACACCGCGGACGGACCCACCACCATCACGTTCTGGAACAGCTTCACGGCTGACGACCGTCCGGCCGTCGAGGCGCTGGTCGAGCGTTACAACGAGTCGCAAGACGACGTCGTCGTCGAGTTGAACATCATGCCAGGCGACGTTATGGGGCAGAAGCTGCTGCCGGCGTTCCAGTCGGGCACCGGCCCGACGATCGTGGCGGTCGATCCGTCTCAGGTGCCTGGCTTCGCGGAGAAGAAGGTCATCCAGCCGGTCGACGCGCTGTACGAGGACGGGCATCTCGATCCCTCGCAGCTTCCCGAGGCGCAGATCGCCGCGACCACATGGAACGACGAGCGCTACGGGGTGCCGATGAGCGCGGCGACGGCGATGCTCTATTACAACAAGACCCTTCTCTCTGCCGCCGGGATCCCCGAGCCGGCGAAGACGCTGGAGGAGCTCGCGGATCAGGCGGTCGCCCTCACCGAGTACGTGGAGGGGAAGGACACCACCAACCAGTACGGGTTCGTGATCGCCGATCATGCGGCCGTGCCGGTGTGGGCTTCGCTCCTGTGGTCGTGGGGCGGTGGTGTCGTCTCTGCCGACGGGACCGAATCGCTGCTGGGTTCGTCCGAGTCGATCGCGGCGGCCGAGTACTGGGTCGATCTCATCCGCAACCAGCACATCTCCCCCGTCGGCCTCAGCGGAGTGGACGCCGGTGCGATCTTCCAAGCCGGCCGGGCCGCGTATGTGATCGAGGGGCCATGGGCGGCGACCGGATATCGCGACGCGGGGGTCGACTTCGGGGTGGCCACGGTGCCGGAGGGGCCTGCCGAGCAGTCGTCGGTCGCCGTCGGGGCCTCCATGACGCTGAACAGTGACGTCAACGATGCGGAACGCGATGCGGCCTACGACTTCATGGCCTTCTGGAACTCCGTCGAATCCCAGACGTACTGGTCGATCGAGACGTCGTACCCGCCGAACCGCACCGACATCGATCCCGCGGACATCAGCGAGAACCCGACAGCGGTGGCCTTCGCGCAACCGCAGGACGCCGCGTTCTTCCCCGGGGGGCCGGTGGTCGACTTCGCGAAGGTGTTCGACGACATCTTCATCCCCGCACTGCAGAAGATGACGAACGGCGAAGGCGCTCCTGCCGACGTCCTGCCATCGGCATCCGATCAGATCGACGCGCTCCTCCCATAGACATCGATCGACGGGTCATGATGGTTCTCTCCGCTCCTGCGACGAGCGCGCCCCGACGCGGGCGGGTGGTGCGGCGGCTCGACCGCCGCCGCACCACCACGGCGCTGCTGTTCCTCGCCCCGGCGCTGATCGTGCTCGGCGTGTTCGTGATCTGGCCGGTTCTCCGGTCGACCTGGGTCTCGCTCACCGACGACACGGGTTTCGGGAGCGCCGAGTTCGTCGGGCTCGACAATTTCGCCCGGGTGGTCTCGGACGAGAGGTTCGGGAACGCCCTGCTGAACACCCTCGTCTACACGGTGGGCACGGCCCCGGCGTCGATAGCGGCGGCGCTCCTGCTCGCCATCGTGCTGAACCGGCGTCTGCCGTTGCGCGGATTCTTCCGCGCGGCCATCTTCCTCCCCTTCATCGCCTCGCTCGGGATCATCTCCATCGCCTGGTCATACATGCTCGACCCGCAGATCGGCTTCGTCGCCGCGTGGCTCTCCGAACTGGGGATGCCGATCGGCAACGGCATCCGCGACCCGGAGCTGGCGATGCCTGCCGTCATCCTTGTGGGCATCTGGCGCAATGTCGGGTTCTTTATGGTGATGTATCTCGCGGGTCTCCAGTCGATCCCGGGCGATGTGAAAGAGGCGGCCAGGATCGACGGTGCCGGACCGATCCGGATGTTCACGAGCGTCACCTGGCCGTTGCTGTCGAACACAACCATGTTCGTCTCGATCATCGCCGTCATCTTCTCGCTGCAGGCCTTCGACCAGATCTATGTGATGACCGGGGGCGGGCCCTACTTTCGCACCGAGACGCTTGTGATGCTGATCTTCAAGACGGGGATCGAGCAGTTCGAGATCGGATACGCCTCGGCGATGTCGTGGGTGCTCGTCGCCCTGGTGCTCGTCATCAGCCTCGTGCAGCTGAGGTATTTTCAGAAGAGGACCGTGCAGTACTGATGATGACCGACGCGCTGATCCGTCCCGCCCTGCGTTCGTCCGCGCGGACCCCGGCTCCCCACAGGCGTTCGCGTCGCCCCGTGGGCACGGTCCTGACCGTTCTCGTGCTCGCGGTCGTCTCGGTGGCCTTCCTGCTGCCGTTCGTCTGGATGCTCACCACGTCGTTCCGCACACAGGGGGACCTGGCGTCCGCGCCGCTCAGCCTGGTGCCGCAGGCGTTCACGTTCGAGAACTACGTGCACGTCTGGGAACGGATCCCCTTCGGGCGTCAGCTGATGAACACCGTGCTGTTCGCCGGGGTCGTCACCGCCGTCTCCGTCGTCCTCGATGCGATGGCCGGCTACGCCTTCGCGCGTTTCGACTTTCCGGGCAAGAACATCCTGTTCGTTGTGGTGCTCGTCACCCTGATGGTGCCGATCCAGGTGACCTTCATCCCGCTCTACTCCCTGCTCGTCGAGCTCGGCTGGGTGAACACCTTTCACGGCCTGATCATCCCGCGCGTGGCCGACGCCTTCGGGATCTTCTTCTTTCGGCAGTTCTTCATCGGGCTGCCGAAAGACCTCGAAGACGCGGCGCGCATCGACGGAGCCGGCGAGCTGCGCATCTTCGCGCGGATCATGCTTCCGCTCGCCTCGCCCGCGGTGCTCACGATCGCGATGTTCAACCTCATCGCCAACTGGAACGACCTGCTCTGGCCGCTTATGGTCACGACCACACCCGACATGCAGACGCTGCCGGCCGGACTCGCCCTCTTCAGGGGCGAGCACGTCACCGACTACGGCTTGCTCATGGCCGGCAGTGTGCTCGCCCTGCTGCCGATGGTGATCGCCTTCCTCGTTGTGCAGCGCCGGTTCATCGAAGGCATCGCGACGAGCGGAATGAAGTGAGATGAAAGGGAAAAACGAATGACCCGTGAATGGTGGCGCACCGACGATCTTCTGTTCGCCGTGGGGCTGGAGGACACGTTCATCACCCAGACCAGGCCCGGCGAGCGCGAACTCGACGAATACGAGCTCACACAGCACTACGACCAGTGGCACGCCGATCTCGGGCTGATGCGAGAGGCAGGCGCCTCGATGGCGCGGTGGGGCATCCCGTGGCATCGCGTGAATCCGGCTGAGGGAAAATGGGACTGGGCGTGGATCGACCGGGTCGCCGATCGGTTCGAAGAGGTCGGCGTGACCCCGATCGTCGATCTGATGCACTACGGGACTCCCCGATGGCTCGAGCGCGAGTTCCTGAACCCCGACTACCCGGCCAGGGTCGCGGAGTACTCCGCGATGGTCGCGGAACGCTATCGCGGCCGGTTCACCTGCTTCACGCCGCTGAACGAGCCGATGCTCAACGCGATCTACTGCGGGCTGTACGGCTACTGGCCGCCGTATGCAGAGGGCGACACGGGCCTCGTCTCGTTGATCTCTGCCCTCAGCCGCGGAATCGTCCTGGCTCAGCGTCAGATCGTCGACGCCGTCGGAGACGAGGCGACGTTCGTGCACGTGGAGGCGTCGTTCCCCTTCGAGGCCGACGCACCCGAAGCCGAAGACGAGGCGGGATTCCTGCGCGAGCGCGCGTTCATCATCCAGGATCTCGTCACCGGCAAGGTCGGCGCCGATCATCAGCTGCTCGGATTCCTGAACCGCAACGGCATGGACGACGACGTGATCGCCTGGGCGGCGGACAACGCCGTGCAGCCGGATGTGATGGGTGTCAACTACTACCCCGCCGGGCAGACCGAGATCGTCTCGGTCACCGATCCGCACCACGGCGGCCCTGGCGACTTCCGTCGTCGGCGCAACGCCTGGACGGACGGCCTCGAGCGGGTGCTCGAGACGTTCGCCGACCGGTATGGCCGCCCCGTGTTTCTCACAGAGACGGCGTTCACCGGGCCGGGCAGGGAAGGCATCGACTGGCTCGATGCCTCGGTCGCCGCGGTCCGTGCGATGCGGGAACGCGGGCGCGACGTCGTCGGCTACACCTGGTGGTCGCTGATCGACATGTATGAGTGGGGCTACCGGCACGACGGCGGTGAGCTGGACGACTACCAGATCCCGATGGGCCTGTGGCGCCTCGTCCGCGAATCCGACGGCAGGCTCCGGCGGGAACGGACCGAGCTCGCCGACCGGTTCCGCGCTCACGCACTGGGCGAGATCGCCTGAGCATCGCATCAGAGAAGACGTGCACGACCGTGCACAAACGAAAGAGAGAGGGAACACGATGAAACAACGAAGATTCGCCGCCCGATCCATCGTGACGGCAGCATCCGTTCTGGTGCTGGCGTCGACGCTCACAGCCGCACCCGCCCATGCGACGGATGCACCGCCGTCCGTCATCTATTCGGAGCCGGCGACCAGCTCATCCGCCCCGGTGTACACCCACGGAATCACGCTGCGTCACAGCGGAGCAGCCAACGGCACCGTGCTCGCGACGTTCGAGCACGACATCTACACCGATCCGATGTCCTTCCCGATCTACAGGAGCACCGACGAAGGCACCACCTGGACCCACCTCACCGACGTGGAGGACACAACCTACAACCGTGGCCTTCGCGGCCAGCCCGACCTGTTCGAGCTGCCACAGGCCGTCGGCACGATGCCCGCGGGGACCATCCTGCTCGCCGGGTCGGTGCAGCCGGTGGACCAGAGCTCCACCACCCTCGTCCTGTACAAGAGCTCGGACCACGGGGCGAGCTGGACTTATCTCTCGACGATCGACGTCGGCGGCCCAGCGGTCTACGACCCGAGTCCAACGTCGACCACCACCGCGATCTGGGAGCCGGAGATCTACCTCGACGCGAACGGCGACATCGTTGTGTCGTACTCAGACGAGCGGCAGAAGGCCAACGACATCCTCCAGGCGATCGTTCACCGCACATCCACAGACGGCGGCCTCACGTGGGGGCCGGTCGTCAACGACATCGCCGTGCCTGACCGCTCGACGCGACCGGGGATGATGACGGTCACCAAGCTGCCGGACGGCCGTTACTTCGGCGCCTACGAGATCGTCGGCCTTCCCGAGGTGCCCGTCTACGGCCGTTTCTCTGACGACGGTCAGGACTGGGGCGATCCGGTGGACATCGGGGACCTGCTCGCCACCCCGGACGGCAACTTCTTGTTCGGCTCACCACAGGTGATCTGGGTCGATGCCGGCGGCCCGAACGGGATGCTTGTCGTCAACGGCCAGCGCTATGTCACCGCCGCCGGATCGACGAAGTCGATGCTGCTCACGAACACGACCCTGGGGGTCGGTGATTGGACCCCGGTGCCGCAACCGGTGCAGATCACGGGAGACATCGTCACGATGGCCGGGTTCAGCCAGAGCACGACGGCCACGCTCGACAACTCCAAGCTGATCCAGATCACCAGCGTGAACAACAGCGTGGGGATGCACGACGTTGTGTCGGCGACCATGCCGCTGAACTCGACACGGTACGCGGCTGCCGACGCGACGCTCGCCGGCGGAGCCGCCCTCGTGCCGCGTTCCGCTTCCGTCGCGGGAGCGGATGCCGGTTACATCAATGACGCGGCGAGCACCGTCACGTTCTCGAATGTCACCGTGCCGACAGCGGGGACCTATGAGCTGCGCATCCGGTACTCCAGCGGCCTGGCGGCGCCGGCGACCCATGCGGTCACCGTCAACGGCGGGGCCCCGGTCATCGCGTCGTACGACCCGACCGTCGACTGGAACTCGTTCCTGTTCGAAACCGTCACGGTGTCGTTGAATGCCGGGGCGAACACCATCGTGTTCGCCCACGACACCGGATTCGCCGAACTCGACCAGATCGAGATCTACCGGTAGCCGGCATTCGGGGGCTCCGGCGCTCGCCGCGGCGGAGTCCCCGAACGCCGCATACTCATCCGCACACGCACCACAAGCGGCGTTCGTCGCTTGAGGCGCCATCAGCTCGACCAGAAGGACCGCATGCCCACCGCACGTCTGACCATCGACCCGCACTTCGTCACCGGACGCATCCAGCGCCGCCTGTTCGGCGGCTTCGTCGAGCATCTCGGCCGCCACGTCTACGACGGCATCTATGAGCCCGGCCACCCGCTGGCGGATGCTGAGGGTTTTCGCCACGACGTCATCGAACTCGTCCGCGAACTCGGCGTCTCCACCATCCGTTACCCCGGGGGCAACTTCGTCTCGGGCTTTCGGTGGGAGGACTCGGTCGGCCCGCGCGCAGAGCGACCGCGCCGGCTCGACCTCGCGTGGCACTCGACAGAGACGAACGAGGTGGGTCTGCACGAGTTCTCGTCCTGGCTGGAGAAGGTCGGCAGCGATCTGATGCTGGCCGTCAACCTCGGCACCCGGGGCACGATGGAGGCGCTCGACCTTCTCGAGTACGCGAACGTCGCCGGTGGCACCGAGCTCAGTGAGCGGCGGCGGGCGAACGGCAGGGACGAGCCGTTCGCGGTTGAGATGTGGTGTCTGGGAAACGAGATGGACGGTCCGTGGCAGCTGGGTCACCGCTCCGCAGACGACTACGGCAAGATCGCCTCGCAGACCGCGAGAGCGATGCGCCAGCTCGACCCGAGTGTGAGGCTCGTCGTCTGCGGCTCGTCGAGCGCTCACATGCCGACCTTTGGCGAGTGGGAGCGGGTTGTGCTCACCCACGCCTACGACGACGTCGACTACATCTCGTGCCACGCCTACTATGAGGAGCGCGGTGGGGACCTCGGCTCCTTTCTGGCCTCGGCCGTCGACATGGACCGTTTCATCGACACCGTCGTCGCCACCGCCGATCACGTCGGCGCCGTGCGCGGCAGCACGAAGAGGATCGACATCTCTTTTGACGAGTGGAACGTCTGGTACATCGACCGCTTCCACGGCGTTGACAAGATCGAGGGGATCGAAAACTGGCCGATCGCCCCGCGTCTGCTCGAAGACGTCTATTCCGTCGCCGATGCCGTTGTCTTCGGCAACCTGATGATCTCGTTGCTCAAGCACGCCGACCGCGTCACCAGCGCCTCGCTCGCACAGCTCGTCAACGTGATCGCGCCGATCATGACCGAGCCGGGCGGCCCGGCGTGGCGGCAGACGACGTTCTACCCGTTCTCGATCACCTCGCGCCTCGCGCAGGGCGAGGCGCTGGAGCTCAAACTCGACGCCCCAACCTACGAGACGACGGCCTATGGCGAGGTGCCGCTGGTGGATGCCGTGGCCACCCACGATGCCGACGCCGGCAGGTCTGCGGTGTTCCTCGTCAACCGGAGCCAGACCGAGGCGATCACCGTCACCGTCGAGATCGCCGGTCTCGGCGACGTCTCTGTGCTCGAAGCTCACACCCTGAGCGACGACGACGTCTACGCCAAGAACACTCTCGATGACCCGGAGCGCGTCACTGTGCACGGCAACGACACGGTGACGGTCGACGGTGGACGGCTCACCGTCACGCTGCCGCCCGTGTCGTGGTCGGCGATCGCGCTGGGGTGAGGCGGAGAGCGCCGGGGTGCTGTGGCCCTCGTGAGGATTCGGTGGCCCGCCATCCGGTGCAGAGCGGGACACCTCAGTGCGCCCGCCTGGTCCGATGAGGAACATCCGCGGGAGGTGAGAGCAGGCCGGTCAGGGGTGAGCTGACCGTGTCGAAATCTCCCGTGAGATGCGCACTCAATCCTTCGCGCTCAACGACCTCGGCCGTCGGCGTGCTGACCGCGAATTCGAGCACAGGGCCGCCTCAACGTCCTTTCCTTGTCCACCCTGGTCAGCAGCTTTCTCATGCGCCAAACAGGTAGCGTTGCCACATGGATGTTTGGGGTTCGGTGGCGGAGTGGGTTACGGCACTGGTGACGCTGGGGGCGTTGGCGGCTGCTGTCGGTGCCGGTCTGACAACACGTCGTCTCTATCTGATTGAGAGCGAGAGAGATCGTCTCGGCGCTGAAGAGAGGAGCCGGCGCCAAGCGCAGAACGTGGCGGCATGGGTTGCAGCTGCCATCGACGGCGGTGACGCGCCGGATTCGTATGGTGTCGTCATCCATAACTCATCGAGTGCGGTGATCTACGACGTATCCGTGCGAGCGACACGGAAAGGTGGAGGGGAGCTCGAACTGCTCAAGCTCCATGTCGTTCCTCCGGGCGAGTACTACGCGGAGTACCAGCCCGGGGCGAAATTCGCCTGGGGTTTCCCGAGTGCCGTGTCGGCAACAGGTATGGAGATCCGGCCGGTGACGAAATCGGCTGCGATGGGCATCAAACGGTTGGAGTTCCGCGATTCAGCCGACCGTCGGTGGTTGCGTTCCGATAGCGGCTCGCTTGAGTCAGTAACGGCATCGTAAGCAATGCTCGGCTCTGTGTGGGCCAGCTGGCTACCGTGGAAGCCTCGCGTTCGTGGTGCGTTGGGGTGCGAGCTGTGGACATACCAGGGGTAGGCATTCCAGGGCATGGCATCTTCGTCGGTGAACCAGACCTCCTCCGAAAGCTCGTGGCAGAGTGTGTGGACAACGGATAGGGCGTAGGGCCAGCGGAGAGCGTCGATAGTACGAAACAACGATTTAACGTATTATTGGACTCATGGCAGAGAACGATGATGACCTGCGACGCGAGATGGCGGCGCTGTCGGAGCGCGTGAGTCGATTGGAGGCGATGGCTGGCGAGCCCGGAGTCGAGCGTTCAGCCTCGGCTGTTGTGGATGAGGAACAGTTTTGGGCGCTGACGGGGTTGCAGTCTCGGCTGGGCGATCATCCCGCGACGGTGGATGGAGCGGTGATGCTTGTGGGTTCGCTGACGCTGCCCGACGGCGCACCGGTGGCCTGGCAGCAGGGCGCGGGCACGTCTGGCATGTGGGAGACGGACTGGTCTGATCAGGCCGCAACGTTCTCCGCGCTCGGGCATCCGGTGCGGCTGGAACTCCTGCGCCAGATTCTCTCGGGTGTGCATGCGACTGCCGAGCTTGCGGAGATTGCGTCGCTGGGGACGACCGGGCAGTTGCACCACCATTTGCGGCAGCTTGTCGCTGCTGGCTGGGTGAAGCAGAGCGGTCGCGGGAGCTACGAGGTTCCCGCGGCTCGCATCGTGCCGCTGCTGGTGTGCATAGTGGGAGCTGAGCGATGAAGCCGGTGACGCTAGCACTGTACCGGGCGCGGATACCGCTCTATTACATCGCCGCAGTCATCCTCATCGGCAATGCCCTTCTGGGGCGGTTGCTGAGCACGAGCGGCGTTCGCGAGGTGCGCCTCGTTGTGGTCTTTGCAGCGCTCGGTGTCGCCGCTGTCTGCTTGGCGCTCGCGTTCCTGGCACCCCGGCTGCTCCCGGAGCACCCTGTCCGAGTCGTCACCTCTCCGGTGCGAGGCCGATGGGTGGGGGTGAACAGCCCGGCTTCGAAGGTGCCCAGCCACGGTGTGCGAGCGTACGGGCAGGCGTATGCGATCGATGTTGTCGCCGATCCGGTCGATACTCCGCGACCGGAGTTCGGTGGAGGAATGATGCGGGACGTGAGTGAGTATCCGGCATTCGGAGTGCCCGTGTTCGCGATGCTCGACGGTGAGGTCGTACGCGCCTCGGGATGGCGCAGGGATCACCGCGCCCGCTCGAACGCGTGGGGCATCTTCTACATGATGGCCGAGGGCATGATCCGCGAGATTGGCGGGCCGGGATTCGTTGTCGGCAACCACGTCACGATTCGCAGCGACGACGGCGTCTACGCGACCGTCGCGCATCTCCGACAGGGATCATTGACCGTGAAGGTCGGTGACCGCGTGACAGCAGGCTCGATCATTGGGCAATGCGGCAACTCGGGCAACACCAGCGAGCCGCATGTACACGCGCAACTCATGGACCGCGCCTCGTTCTGGACCGCTCAAGGCCTCCCGATGACCTTCGCAGGGATCACGCTCGACGACGAGGACGAGAGACAAGAAGTGCTCCCCGCCAACGACCAGCACATGACAGCTCTATAGGGCCGAGGCCGTGAGTTGGTTGGTGGGTCAGAAAAGCCAGGCGTACCGGCTCCGCGACGGTGACAGGATCACTGCCGAGCATGTCGGACCGCTGCATCAGGGTTCTCCGATGCTCGAATGGGGATCGATCACCAAGACGGTGACCGCCCGGATCGCCGAGCAACTCGACCACGCGGGCACCATCGATCTGTCCACGCCGGTCAGCGAGTATCTGCCGGAGGCGAAGCTGCCGCGAGCGGTCGATGTTCGTTCGCTCGTGACGCACACCTCCGGCTTGCCACGACTTCCCGAGGGCATCATCACGAACGTGGCAGAGGTACGCGACCCTTACGCGAAGTACACCACCGCGTACTTCGATACCGAGGTGCTGCCGGCACTCGCGGATCAACACGGTGGCACCGTGGGATCGTTCGACTACTCGAACCTGGGATACGCGGTGCTGACACGGCTGCTCGAAGGCGTCACCGGATGCGGCTGGTGGACCCTCGCCACTCAGGAGGTATTCGCTCCGCTCGGCATCACCGAGGTATCGATACACCCCGACTCCGAGCGCGTACCGGTGCTGCGCACCTGGGCTGGCAGCATCCGCAAGCAGTGGACAGACACCGGTCCGTTCATCGGCGCGGGCGGCGTGCATGGAACGTTCGATGCACTTGAACAGTACGCCACCGCAATAGCGCGACAAACCCCTGGCGCGAAGCCCTTGGGATGGATGGACGACCCCACGCTGTGGTGGCACAACGGCCACAACCGGGACCACGGAGCACTCGTCGAAGTCTCGCACGATGGATCACGGGTCGTGACCGTGCACACCCTCGGATACAACGCCGGTCGAGCCGACAAGATCGCCGCCAGACTCGAACGACGACACCCCCGCACCTGACGTCTCAACGGTGGCTCAGACCCTCCGCCATGATTCCCGAGCCGCGGGTAGGCTGGAACCGCGCACACGCGCACGTTCACAGGTGAGTGTGTTTGCGGAACCTCGGCAACGCGAGGTTCACGTATTCGTTGCAACTGCGCTCGTCGAAACTCAGGGTCCTTCATGCGACGAGTCATGCTATCGGACTGTGCATGCCGACGGTCGTGAGTTACGCGCGCAGAGCCCCCGTAAACGTTTTGATGAGGTTGTCGAGTTCAGGATCGACGTGGATGGCGATGATATCCCCGGCCACCCCCTTGCGTTCGAACTGGGCGTCGTCGGCGGCAAGGAGCTCCGATCCCGGATCCATCCGAGCCCACGGCAATGCGTTGGTACGCTCACGCTCGAACTCGGCGCTGTAGATCGCGGTGAGATGATCGGCTGATGTCGGCGCGTCGGTGTCCTGGCGCAACACAAGTACTCGTACCTCGTCAAGAGACGGTGCTACGGCGAACGCCTCTTTGACAGTCGCGAGGACTGTGGAGCCGAGGGCTTGGACGTAAAGCGCGTTCCGGTCCGTCTTGGTCCGTTTCTTCGTTGTTGGCTTGCCGGTCGGTGTGAGCGACGGAGTGCGTTCCGGAATCGCGGAGACGGGGGAGAAGAGGATGACGACTGTCGCGTAGCGTCTGCCATCTTCAACGCCGGCATCGACACAGGTGGCTTCTTCGGCATTGTCGAAAAAGGCGCCATCGAGTGTCGAGATGACGGTGTCGGGATCGTGGGAGAGCAATAGCTGCCACTGCGCATCGGCGTCCGCCTGACGACGCTCGAACACCTCGCGATTTGCGAGATCGATCGTGGCGGCTTCGTTGCGAGCTGACTCAACGGCTTCAGCTCGTGCAGTACGTCGTTCAGCACGCTTGAAGAAGCTGATGGCGTTCACTGCCTCACGCTGTTTCTTCTCAGAGAGAGAGTCTGCATCGAGAGGTGCTGGAGGAGTGATTCTCGGTAGTGCAGCCGACGGGAACACCTCGAGATGCCGTCTGACAAGCTCACGCTCTATCCCGGCCAACTCATCGATCTGAGCTGTGAGCGCAGCCGCTTTCTGCCCCCGCTCGAGTTGTGCAATGCTCGCGCGAGACATCCCTGCCGTCGAGGAGACACCGCTGGAGTGTCGCTGGGAGACTCGCACGCCGCCGACCTTCGCGGAGGTGTATGTGCCGCTGGCGCCGAAGGACACCCGAGCAGAGCCGTTGCCCACACTCGTGCGAACACCTCGACTGGAAGCGCTGATCCGCACGCCCGGTGCAACCTTGAAGCTCACCCGTCGGCGCGCCACTATCCGTCCCTGGTTCGCGTGCTGTTGCGGATGGTGGACATCGCTTCAGTCTTGCGTGTGGATGCGTGTATCGCTATCACCTCAATAGGGGTCATGGATATCGCCGATGAGGGGACGCTCGCTCAGGACAGCTTCTTTTTCTGCAGAATGCGGGCAACGACGCAGACCCACATCCACGCACCCCTCGCTTTGGGTATAGCGCGGCAAGGCGGTACGCGCGCACACTTGACTGGCCGCGTCCGGCGTGGTGCCGGAACGCTTGGAGGTATGAATGTCCGATCCAACCCGTGGCTGGTACGACGATCCGAACGACTCCACCATGCTGCGATGGTGGGACGGGAGCTATTGGACCGCCCAGACGAAACCGAAAGTCGCCCCCGCCGCTGGTGTGACAAATGCGCGGATCAATTGGACATCGCCTCGGTTGCTCGCCTTCGTCATCTCCGGCGGAGTCGTCCTCCTCATCGCTGCGGCGACCGGCATCCTTCCTGGCCTTCTTGTGTTTCTGGGTCTGACCGGACTCGGCATCGCGATCTACGTGTTCATCGTCGGATCTGCGTCGCGTCTCCGATTGCGGTCACGCGCTGCAGGCGCGGCGGTTCTCGGAGTGGGATTCGCTCTGATACTCGTCGGTGGCGTTGCCAATGCGGTGGTGCAGCAGCCCGTCGACCGGAGCAGTGACCTGGCGCACCGGTCAAGTCCGGAACGGACTCATACCCCCTCACCCACGCCCACGCCAACTGTCACCGTTTCCGAAGTTCAAGAGGTTACCTCGATTCCGTATCAGCAGACGACGGTCGAAGACCCGAATCTCGATATCGGGACGACGGCGATCACAACTCCCGGTGTGAGTGGCGAGAAGGTGACGACGTACAGGATCACCTCTCGAGACGGAGTTGAGATATCGCGAGTGGTGGCAGAAGAAGTCGTCACGGTGCAGCCTGTCACTGAAGTCACCTCTCAGGGCACGCGACAGCCGGCGCCTCCGCCGCCGGCACCGGACGCTGGGGGCTGTCACGCCAGCTATGCCGGGGTGTGCGTACCGATCGCCAGTGATGTCGACTGCGCAGGCGGGAGTGGTAACGGGCCGGAGTATGTGCGTGGTCCGCTGCAGGTCGTGGGCACTGACGTCTATGATCTCGATCGTGACGGTGACGGGATCGCCTGCGACTGAGTGGATATCGGTCGACGGACCGTGACCAGGGTAGGCAGTGAGCGTTCGGTTCCGGTCCGCTTGACTCACGGTGATGATGCCTAGCGAACGCTCTGTTCGATGTGTCGCGCGATACGCCGTCGCGCTAAGCGTATCGACGTGCTGTTTCCCTCAGCACACCAGCGTGCTCGTAGATCTCGTCGATGCTCGAGATGGGGATTCGTGTCTCGTTTTTGTCTTCGTCAAATAACCCAATGTACTTCTGGCTGCGATTGAAATGAAGGCGAGCAATCGACTTCCGGTTGTTGTCGTCGGCGAGGACAGCGAGGTAAGACTTCGAATCGCGATGGACAACTCGCGTGATCTCTATTTCGCTACAGACGATGGCGCGGACGATCTGGTACCCCTCGATTTCCTCCAACGTCGTCTCAATACCGTCTTCGCGAGCAAGGTCGTCTTCGACAACTTCTTCGCTCGTGATGTTCGACGCCAATTCAGCGTCGTCGCCCTGCGGAAAGTTGGGGGCGCCGAGGGCAGTCTTCAGCCGCTCATTGACCTGTTCATTCAAGAACTGTTTGCTTGCCTTGCTGACGAGACCGGTGAACTGTTCCCGCACACGTTGTGTGAAAGCACCTTCGTATACCCGCGATGTGAAGAACTTGACCCACTCGTCCTCGGGATCCTTGAACTGGGCCGCCAATGTGCGCTTGATCTGACCGATGTACTTGAGCTCACCGGCGGCGCTGATGATCGAGTCGAGATCGAAGACCTCTTTTGAGAGCTTCCGCAGCTCTGGGATGAGGGTCTCATCGATGTCGTTGAGATCGAGCACGAGGAACGGCTTCGCATCCATCCGATTGGGTGCATCGAGGTCCGTGTAGAACTGGTAGACCTCGCCGTTGGTGAGGATCGCGATGCGAGTGTTCGTGACGGCGAAGTATCGGAACAGCTGCGATGCGTGCTCGATTTTGAGGGCATCCTTGGTGCGTTTGCACTCGATGAGGATCTGCACGACGTCGTTGTGCTTTATCGCATAATCGACTTTCTCGCCCTTCTTCACTCCGACGTCGGCTGTGAACTCGGGGATGACCTCCATCGGGTCGAACACGTCGTAGCCGAGGATGGTTGAGATGAAGGGCATGACGAAGGCGTTCTTGGCGGCTTCCTCCGTCTCGATCGAATCACGTTGTTGACGTAGTTTCGCTGCCAGCGCTGCGACTCGAGCGGAGAAATCCATGGTGACTGGCTTACGAAGATGTTGCCGATGGGATTCGTGCAGTCTTTCGTATCGGGATGCGGATGGGAACCGCGGCACGGCGCAGAGACCCCGAACTGGGGGTGTGGGGGACTTGAATACACCATGACGCCCAACAATGTCGGTGGGCTTCTGCGGCGACCCGGCGACTGACGTAACCGTCAGGTGCAGCGGGTGTCTGAACATATCCATACCCACCTGATCCGGCCTGTTTGACTGCTCTTTGGACACTCACCACATGGCCGTCAACGACCGTGGCAGGCGCTGCCCGCTGGGAGTGGCGAGGACTGGCGTCTAGCGGGGTGAAAGCCGGCACCGTCGCGACACGGCACCGCCAACGCCGACGCACGGTGCCCTTCGGTCCGGCTACCGGACTCGCCGCTGGCACGTCATCGGCCACGATTGCGCCGGCTGCGACAACGGCATCGCGACCGATGCTGACACATGGCAGGATCATCGCGCCGGCACCGATCCACACGTTCTCAGCCACATCAATGGGCGCACCGGTGTGTTCCAGAACCAGAGAGTTGTAGCACGGGCTGCGCGGTCAGTCCCAGTACCTCTATCCAAGGTTAATGGCTAACCTTGGACAAAGACATCCCAATTCCAACGTTGAGGATCCACCATGATCGTCCCCACGCCCGTCCCTCCCGTTACCTGGGAGACGCTGCCTTGGTCGAGCAGCGTGGCGGATGGGAGCCGCCGTCAGGCGCTGCGGCACCGTGGACCGTACCAGGCCGCAGTCACTCCACCTGTCGCCGATCTCGACATCTCCCTGGTATCTGCGCTGATGGCCGATGCGACGGACGCCGCGCTTGCACTCACCCGCTTCGACGCGGAGTTCAGGCACCTTGCTGCGCCGTTCGCGTCGATTCTGCTCCGATCGGAGAGCGCATCGAGTTCGCAGATCGAGAACCTCACGAGTCATGCGAAAGCGATCGGGCTCGCAGAACTCGGCGAGAAGAACGCAGCGCCCAATGCCGAGCTGATCGTCGCGAACGTTCGGGCGATGGAGGCGGCCATCGCTCTCGCCGACGAACTCAGCGAGAGCGCGATCCTCACGATGCAACGCGCTCTGCTCGAGCGGACGAATCCAGACTTTGTCGGACGCTATCGCGATCAGCAGGTCTGGATAGGTGGCACGCCTCTTGGTCCACATGATGCGCAGTTCGTGCCGCCGAGCGATGCGCGGGTGCCGGACGCCATGACGGATCTCGTCCACTACGCCAACCGCACAGATGTGCCTCCACTCGTGCACGTCGCGATCGCCCACGCTCAGTTCGAGACGATCCATCCGTTCCCAGACGGCAACGGTCGCACGGGGCGAGCACTCGTGCACGCCATGCTGCGCCACGCGGGGGTCACCGAGAACGTCACCGTACCGGTCTCCGCAGGCCTGCTCTCCGACACGAGGGGGTACTTCGATGCTCTCTCGGCCTATCGCGAGGGTGACGCGACCCCGATCATCCGCTCGTTCGTCAACGCGGCGCACGCGGCCATCGCCAACGGGCGGATGCTCGTGGCCGACATCGATCAGGTGTCGGATGCTTGGAAAGAAGCGAGCGCAGGTCTGAGATCCGACAGCTCCGCACGGCGTGCACTGCCGGTTGTGCTCGCTCATCCGGTCGTCAACGTCCAGCTCCTCTCGCGGGAGCTCGGAGTGTCGTCGACTGCCGCGAACACCGCGCTTACCGAGCTCGTCGAGCGTGGCATTCTGGAGCCGGCGAGCGCGAACCGCCGCAATCGGGTGTGGATCGCGCCGTCGATCCTCGACGCCCTCGACGCATTCGCGGCACGCGCCGTACGGAGATGGTGAGGGCCGCCGGTCGGCCCGATGTGTCAATTCGCCGAGCAACGCTAATGGCGGTCAGCCTGGCACGATCATCGGATCCCTGCCGCTCATATCGTTCAGTGCCACACGTCCGACCGATGAGCAGGGGCTGCAAACGCTGCCAGATATGGAAGGCCCGCGCCCTGCGGGCTGGGGCGGAAGCCGTGACCTTGTTTGTCGTACGCACTGCTGTATGACTGGGGCCGGCTCGCCTGCGTCAGCACCTCGTCCGATATGCCGTGCACAACTTCGGAGATTCGCCGCGCCGAGCCTTGTTCGGGGGCGAAAAGCGCGGTTGCGCTCGACTTCTCCGACGTTGTGTACGCGGTTGTGCTATCGATGCGTGGGAAAGCGCCATCATACGCCCACACCTGACAGCACGGTGTCCCGATCGAACGCCGCTGGGCGCAGGTCTAGACGGCGTGCGAGACGCTCGCGTGTCAGTGACCGGATTGGGCGACGCATCCGCCGTCCATGGTGACGCCGGCCGGCTCGACGGACAGCGACCCAACGGCGACCTCGCCGAGGATGCATCCACCGGTTTCGACTGCGGCGATGAACGAGACACCCGCGTCGTTCTGCCCGATCGCCAGTGTTCCCGAGATCTCATCGAGGGCGAGCGCCTGGCTCACGTTCTGCTTAGTGAGCTCGACCTGACCCTGGACTATCGGCTGCAGCGCGGCTGTCATCTCGTCGACGAGCGGAGCCAGACTGGCCGCGATCTCGTCGGTGAGCGGGATGCGCTCGCGGTAGCGCTCATTCTCGGCCATCGCCTTATCCGGATCGTAGTACGCGCACCCCGGGTTGTCGTTCGGCTGGCCCTCCATGATCGGACACGCTGCTGTGGGTTCGGGCGATGGAGAGCTGGTCCCGGATGTCTGCGCGCCCACGTCTCCCGGCTGGGCTCCGACGCCTGATTGCCCGGCACATCCGCTGAGAGCGAGCGCGCACAGGATCGCCAGGCCGACACGTGCACGTTTCATCATTCCCCCAACCTCGGTGCGACAGGCGAATCGCCACACGACTTCGATGGTAGCCGTCCCCGTAGCGAGGGGCGATGAAGGTGAAACGTGGTTCAGCGCCGGCGGGGGGCCGCGGTCGACCCGCGGACGATGAGCTCGGGCTGGACTGCCTGATTGTTCGGCACAGCGCGCCCGTCGATCAGCGAGTGAAGAAGGGAGAAAGCGTGTGCGCCCACTTCTTCGAAATCTTGGCGGATGGTTGTGAGCCGTGGCGAAGCGAATGCGGCAAGCGGGTGGTCATCAAAGCCGATGACCGAGATGTCCTCTGGAACCCGCAGACCTCGGTCGAGCACAGCACGGATGGCTCCGAGCGCGACCTCGTCATTGGCGCAGGCGATTGAGGTGACCTGATCCCCGTAGTTGTCTAGCAGTTCAGTTGCTGCGTCATAACCGGAGCTCGGACGCCAGTCCGCGCATCGGATGACAGGGTAATGGGGGAGCCTGGCGGCGGTGAGCGCATCGAGGATAGCGAGCGAACGTCGTTCTGTCGGCCGTGGGTCGTGAGGCGCGAGGATGAAGATCGACCGGTGTCCGAGTTCGATGAGGTGCCGGGCAGCCAAAGCGGAGCCGTCGTATTCATCGATGAGGCTGAACGGCCGGGCGACGCCGCTTCCTCCAGACTGGGTGGTCGCTGAGACCACAGGCAGATAGTCGGGAAGAGACGGTAGCACGGCTTGCGCGCCCGCATCATAATCTATGACTACCACGCCGCCCAGAGCGTGGGAGGCGACCGTGCCCACTGTCTTCCGGATGCTCACGGGGTCTGAGCCTTCGATGACACTGATGAGCACAGACATGTCGACTTCGCGAGCGCGTTTCTCGATCCCGTGGATCGTCGCTGCATAGCCGTAGTCGGCCGTGTTTGACGTGACGATGCCGATGGTGGTGGCACGACCCGAGACCAGCTGGCTCGCCGCCGCGTTTCCGAAGTAGCCGATCTGCTCCATCGCCTCTTGCACGCGCTCACGTGTCTTGTCTGAGACCTTGGGAGACCCTTCCAAGACCCGTGACACGGTCACTGTCGAGACACCCGCGTGTGTTGCCACGTCGGCGAGCGTCGGTCGCTGCGGAAATGCCCTCACGCTTGAATCCTAGACATCCGGTGCTGAGGTGACACGTTGCGCAGGGTCAACCCTTGACCGCACCGCTCATGAGACCCGAAATGAAGTAGCGCTGCAGGAAGAGGAAGATGATCGCGACAGGCAGAACGGCGATCACCGAACCGGCCATAAGACCACCCCAATCCACGGAGTTCGCGCCCTTGAAGAGCATCAGCGCGGGGGTGATAGTGCGCAGCGAATCGGTTGTGATGAAGATGTAGCCGAACATGAACTCGTTCCAGGCGGTGATGAAGGCGTAGAGGCCGACCGAGACAATAGAGGGAACCATCACCGGGAGAACCACACTCGTCAGGATCTTCAGCCGGGAGGCGCCGTCAATTTCTGCCGCTTCCTCCAAAGACATGGGAATGCTGTCGTACGCGCTGGACAGCATGAAGGTGGAGAGCGGTATCACGAAGGTCGTATACGCCAGGATCAGTGCTGCATAGGTGTCGAGCAGGCCGAGATTGCGCATGGTGATATACAGCGGTACGAGTAGCAGCACTCCGGGAATCATCTGCGACACGAGCATGCCGAAGTTGGTTCCCTGCACCAGGCGCATGCGGTAGTTGCGACTGAACACATACCCGGCCAGCAGCGAGATCACAAGTGAGAGCACGCAGGCGGCAATCGAGACGATCAGACTGTTCCGGAGGTACTCGAGAAAGTTGTGCTGCACCAACACGCTCACGAAATTATCCAACGTGGGAGAGCTGATGAAGAAGGAGGGCGTTCTTGCACGGATCTCGTCACGGGGCTTGAGGGATGAGATCACCATCCACACGAACGGGAACAGCGTGTACACGGTGAGGATGCCGAGAAGCACGTAGGTGATCGCATTGGCCGAGCGGCGGCGGGATGTGGTCGACATTATGTGGTCCTATCCGACGATCTCGTCGCTCAGGCGACGGCGGTAGCGGTAGTACACGACGAAGAGCAACGACGTGCCGAGGAACATGAGAGTTGACAGTGCCGAGGCTGCGCCGACGTCGAACTGCTGTAACGAGTAGCGGTAGATGAGGACCGGCAACGTCATCGTGGCGTAGTTCGGTCCACCTTGGGTGAGCACCCAGATGAAATCAAAGTTGACAGCCGTCCAGATGAGGTGGATGAACACGATGATCAGGGCGACGCTGCGCAGCTGAGGGAGTGTGATGCTCCAAAAGCGCCGGAGGGCATTCGCCCCATCGAGGGCGGCAGCTTCATAGAGCTCGTCGGGAATGGCCTGCATCGCCGCGAGGAACGAGATGGTGTAGTACGGAAAGCTCCGCCAGACGTTCACGAAGATGACCGTGGACATGGCCCAATCCTTGTCGCCGAGAAAGTTGATTGGAGTATCGACGAGTCCCGAGGAGGTGAGGACGCTGTTGACGATGCCGAAGTCCGGGTTGAGCATCCATTCCCAGGTCATTCCGGCCACGACGATCGGAACCAGCCACGGGATGAACGTTGCGACGCGGAACAAACCCTGGCCACGGATCTTGCGGTTGAGGAGAGTCGCAGCGCCAAGGCCTACCACGAACTCTCCGACAACTGAGCCGACAGTCCAGATCAAGGTGTTGCTGACAGAGGGAAGGAAGTGCGGGTCGGAGACGACCTTGTCGAAATTTTCAAGACCGGCGAAACCGCCGACGCCTGGGTTGACGAGGTGCGCGTGCTCGAACGCATCCGTCAGAACTGTGACCAGTGGATACCCGATGAGTACGACGAGAAATATCAGCGCCGGGCTCAGGGCCAAGATCACGAAGCGCTTATGTGAACGCTTGCGCGAAACGGCTCCGACTCGCATCTTCTTCCTGCCTCTCTCTGGACGCGGCAATCAGATGCCGGCGTCGCCGGAGGTCTCGAGCGCGGAATTGATGGCGTCACTCAGCCACGCCGCTGCGGCCTTGGGAGTGTCGCCGTTCTGGAGCACCATCGCGAGCGCATCGATCATGTTTTGGGTGACCTCGCCGAGCGAAATCGGTGGATAGGTCACTCCGGTGTCGATGAGAGCCGCAAAATCCTTGCTCCACTTGCTGTCGGTCGAAACGGAGCTGAGGGCGGAGCGATCGGCGAACGCTGCTTCCTGCCATTCCTGACTCGCGAACTGCTCAGCGAGTTCAATCGAGGCTTCGAGACTGTCGGAGTTCGCCATCGTGAAGACCGGCTTCGACTCGATGTAGGTCGCGGGCTCCCCATCTTTTGGATAGGGAATCGGGTGCACGCTCACGTCACTCATCGTGTCGACGTTTGTGGTCTCGCGTTCCGCGAGCCAGTTGCCCGTGACGAAGGACGCGGTGAGACCTGTCGCGAAGTTCTCGTCGGTGTCTTCCCAACCGTAGGTCGCCGAATTCGGGTTAACCGCTCCGCTCGCCATGAGATCCGCGTAGAACTGGAATACCTCGGTTGCTTTCGTCAGCTCGTCCGGGTTGTCGTTCCACGTGTTCGCGAACCCTCCGCCTTCCTGCTCAGCTGCGATACTCAGACCTTTCTGCGCCAGGTAGACGAGCAGCTCCTGCGGCTCCCGAACCCCCGCACCGGTCAAGCCGTAGAAAGAGCTGCCTGTCGCATCCTGAACCTTTGAGCCCACGGCAAGCACCTCGTCCCATGTCTTCGGAACGACGACGTCTGCATTCGCCAGCAGATCATCGTGCACAAGATATGCGCGAGCTGTGGTCTCATACGGAAAACCGACGACTTCACCATTGACTGTCATCGCGCCCTTCACCGAGTCGCTGACTTGATCTGCGTCATCCCATGAGTCCCACGCATCCGACACATCGGCGAGGATGCCCAACTTCGAGAACTCCCCGACATATTCGGGCAGCCCCCAGACGACGTCGGGAAGATTGCCACCCGCGGCTGAAGCGATGAGTTTCTGATGGATCTGGTCATACGTGAAGTTCGATTGATTGACGGTGTAGTCGTTGGCATCAGCCCATTCCTGGATGAGCGGTTCCAGAGCTGTGGCCGTGGCCTCACCCTCGCTCCACGATGTCCAGAGTTCGATCGTCTTCGAATCTCCCCCGGGAGAAGCGGTGCATCCGGTGAGCGCGAGCGCGGTGACACCGACGGCCGCCACGAAAGCCAATTTTCTCCTCATTGAACTGTGTCTCCTTGATTCTTCGTTGAATTGCGGACGGGTGCCGGCCGCCACCCTTGGGGTGACTCATTTGTGCATATACCCGGCACGAACCAGCCGTGAATGATTAACCTTTATCAGTCTTAGACCGCTTAGGCTTCCGCGTCAAATCGACTTCTTCAATCCTTGGATGATATAGGTTACTCATGGTGACGATCGGCTGAAGAAGCTGACCGTTCGTGAGCACAAACAAGCCGAGGGGAACACGTACAAATGATCGATTTCGTCTGGGGCGAAGGCGCCTACCCGCTGCGAATCGTTGCGACCGGCTCCACCCCGGTGATGCTGTCGATCGCGCACGGGGTTAACGCGGACGAGCCCGAGCATCGTGCGCGTCCGGCACTGGTAGAGATACTCGCGGTTGGAGAGGGGCGCGGCCTGAACAACACGCGCGCGATCCGCACGAGCATCGGGGATCGACTCCGATACATCGAGCATGTCGAGCGTCACGAACTCGGCGGCCAGAGCTTGGTGATCCGCCAACATGACGAAGTCACGGGTCTCGTAGCGACGACCACCATTGTGCAGTTCATGGGGGTCGACGCCTATCGTGTCCAGACAACAATCGTGAACGAGGGTTCCGCTGGGATCGTGCTCCAGCAGGTCACTTCCGCGACACTTATCGGGCTTACGGGGCACCTCGGTTCGCACCAAGACCTGGACCTCTGGACTGCGCGCAGCGAATGGTGCGCCGAGAGTCGCTGGTTCTCGACTGACCTCGGAGGAGCCGCGGGGCTCGCAGACATCAACACCCCGATACACGGCCATTTTGCTCGCGGAACCATCGCCCTCACCAGCAACTCGACCTGGTCGTCTGGCGAGTTCGTCCCCACTGCGGGCGTCGAGAACCGCGAAAGTGGTCGATCCCTCGTCTGGGAGGTCGAGAACAACGGCCCTTGGAAGTGGGAGCTCGACACATTGTTCGACTCGTCCGAGGCGTTGGCTCTCGCATTGCTCGGACCGACTGATATCGATCACGCATGGACCACTCGTCTGGATCCCGGCACCGGGTTCACCACGGTGCCGGTGTCATTCGCTCTGGCCGGCAGCGGAATTACCGGAGCGATCGGCACGCTGACGAATCACAGACGGCGCTCGCACCGCTCCGTGAACGCAGTCACGACCAGACCACTGATCTACAACGACTACATGAACGCGCTGATGGGCGATCCCACAACCGAGAAATTGCTCTCGCTCATCGACGCGGCGGCGACCGCAGGTGCGAACTACTTCTGCATCGACGCCGGCTGGTATGACGACGACGGCGACTGGTGGCCCAGCGTCGGAGCGTGGGAGCCCTCGAGCGTTCGATTCGGCGAGCGTGGGCTTGTCGGGGTACTGCAATACATCCGTGAGCGGGGTATGACACCTGGACTCTGGGTTGAGCCAGAGGTGATCGGTGTTCGCTCCCCCATCGCCCAGCAACTGCCTGATGACGCATTCATGCATCGCGCAGGAATCCGAATCGTTGAACATGACCGGTACTTTCTCGATTTCCGCAATGCAGCGGCCCGCGACTACCTCGACGGTGTGTTCAAACGCCTCATCGAGGAGTACGGGGCCTGTTACTTCAAATGGGATTACAACGTCACGCCCGGATCCGGTCCCGATACGGATGCCTTCTCCCCTGGCGAAGGTCTGCTGCAGCACTCTCAGGCAGTTCTCGCCTGGGTCGAGGCACTCCGCGGACGATACCCGCAGGTCATTCTCGAGGCGTGCTCCTCGGGTGCCCAGCGGATGGATTCGGCCACGTTGGCGCGCTACGACCTGCAATCGACTTCTGACCAGCAGGACTATCGCCTCTATCCCACCATCGCCGCAGCGGCTCCCATGTCGATGCCGCTCGAGATGGCCGGCAACTGGGCTTATCCGCAGTCTGAATGGACCGACGAGCAGATCGCGTTCACGCTCGTAACCGGACTCTCAGGGCGACTGTACCTGTCTGGCAACATCGATCGCCTTGACGAACGACAGCTCGCGATCGTCCAAGAAGCCGCGAACGCTTACCCGCGCGTCATCGAACATCACTCCAGGGCCCTACCATCGTGGCCGCTCGGCCTTCCCGCGTGGGACGACCCCCAGGTGGCGCTCGCAAGCTCAACGTCGGACGAGACCCTCGTTTTTCTGTGGAATCGTGACGTGGAAGCTGTCTCAATCGACCTCGACCTCGCGCCGTTCAAGCACACAGAAGTCACGATCGACACGATTTTCCCTTCGGCGCTGCCAGTCTGGCCGACCGCGTGGAACATCGACTCCGGTGTGCTGTCTGTCGATTTGGCGAGTGCGGGGGAGTCGGCCCGAGTTCTGCGGATACGGCGCGCATAGTTTCATTCGCGATATGAGAGGGCTAAGCGGTATCCGCGTGCGTCGGGCAAACGGCTACCGGAGCCACCGCCTACCTGGCAGAGGCGCGTCGCCTCGACCCCGCGAACGTGCTTGCATACCGGCCGCCGGGGACTTCTTCGATCCGATCGGCGTGCAGTCGGATCTCAACCTGCTCTTCAATCCCGCCGGCGCGGGCACCGATCCATACGACATGTCCGGTCTTGTGAAGGCGTCTGATTGCCCGACGCATCCTGCATCGGCTCGGTGATGCAGAGGCGGATACCGGGGTACTCCATCTGCTCGCGCTCTGCGACGGAACGGCAGAGGGCGACCGAGTGGACGCGGTCGCGTTCGGCCTGGAACTCCTCGGCTGGCAGACGTCTGACGGCTACCATCTCACGGCGCGCGATGTCGCCGCCACCACGGCACGCGTGCAGGATGTGCTCGACACGCTCGGCACGGCGATGTCGTCTCGCAGACCGGGGAGCCGCGGCCTCAGCGACCCAGAACTCGCGATGTTCGCCCGCGAAGCTCTTCGTTAGGCGACGCGAGTGGGTCGCGAGACCTGGCGGTGCCTCTTCAACGACGACACACGAGCGCATCGCTGGCTCTCTATGGGGCTCAACGGTTTCGACTTTCAGGCGCTCCGCTAGATCGCCCGCGCCAGCACCTCGTCCGATAGTGCACAACTTCGGAGATTCGCCGCGCTGCGCCTTGTTCGGGGGCGAAAAGCGCGGATGCAGTCGAGTTCTCCGAAGTTGTGCACGCGGTTGTGTCATCGACGTGTGAAAACGCAAGCTTTGCAGCCGCACTCACGCTCGCGGCGAGTACCTCGGCTGCTTGCGCTACCGCCCTACCGCTACCGCCTTACCCCTACCGCTACTACCCCGCACTACCGCTCCCGCCGCACCCGCAGCACGGTGTCGACGAGGGTCACGGCCGTGCCGTCCCGCCAGGTGACGGGCCTGTCGACGAGCGTGTTGTTCTCGACCACCCAGCCGTCTGGCAGGTCGAGGGATGCGAGCACCTCGTCCGGCGTCGGCAGGGGCGGCGCGTTGTGGTCGTCTTCGCTGTGGCCCGACCCGGGCGGAAACGCTCCGTGCCCGACGACGAGCAGCCGCCCGCCGGGTGCGACCGCCGAGGCCGCACGCCGCAGGATCTCGTCACGCGGAAGCTCGACGGGGGAGTGCAGGAACGCTGCGGTCACGAGGTCGAACTCGGCAGACGGATGCCAGGTCGCGAGATCGGCCTGCACCCAGTCGATGCGATCGGCGAGCCCGTCTTCGGCCGCCCTCGCTGCTCCGACGGCCAGCGCGGTCGACGAGATGTCGACAGCCGTCACCGTCCAGCCCCTGGCGGCGAGCCACAGCGCGTCTGCGCCCTCGCCGCACCCGAGTTCGAGCGCGGTGCCCGGGGTCAACCCGGTCACCTCGCGCTCGACCGTCGCGTTGACGCGTCCGCTCCACACCCGCCCGCTCTCGTCACGGTTGGTGATGTAGCGCGCCTCCCAGAACTCGGCCGGGTCGGTGATCTCGTTGTTCTTCGCGTGAGCCACGGCGATCAGTCTCCCGTCCGGCCGATGGGTTGCACGGATGCGAGGTCGTTGTCGGCGAGGGGGTCACTCGCGGGGTCACTCGCCTCGCCGGCGGATGCCGTGGCGACCCGTTCGGATGCCGCCGCGACGTCTTCGGCCACCAACTCGCCGTTGATGGCGAGGGCCGCGGTCGCGCCAGAACCGGCCGCGATGGGAACGAGTGCTGCCGGATTGGCGGCGTTTCCGACGGCCCAGACGCCGTCGACGCTCGTCTTGCCGAACGCGTCGACGGCTGTCCACAAACCGAAGTGCGTGTCGGTTTGTTCGACGCCCAGCTGCCTCAGCGGCTCGTCGAGCGCGACGGGTGTGGGCTCGGCGAACACCACGTCGACCGGCGCGACAGTCCCGTCGGCGAGGCCGAGCCCCGTGATTGTGCCGCCGTCTGTGATGACGTGTGTGACGGCGCGGTCTTCCACGCGCATTCCCCGCTCTTCGAGCACAAGCCTGTCGGTCTCAGGGATCGGCCCCGCGAGGGCGGTGAACACGGTGATGTCGCTCGAATACGAGCGCAGCATGTGCGCCTTGTGCAGGCCTATCACCGACCCGGCGAGAACCCCGATGGCGCGACCGGTCGCCTCATAGCCGTCGCAATACGGGCACGCCACGACTCCCAGACCCCACTGCCCGGCGAGGCCGGGGATGTCGGGCAACTGGTCTCGGGCTCCGGTCGCGACGATGAGGCGCCGCGCGGTGGCACGGGCGCCGCTGTCGGTCACGATCTCGAATCCGTCTGCGGTGGCACGCGCCTGCGTGACGCGGGCGTTCTCGATCACACCGCCGACGGCCCGCACCTCGCGGTGGCCGTCGGCCACGAGGTCGAGCGGCGAGTAGCCGTCGCGGCTCAGCACACCGTGCATGTGGGGCGCGAACCTGTTGCGGGGCTCCTGCGCGTCGAGCACGAGCACACGGCGACGGGCGCGGGCGAGGATGAGTGCGGCGCTCAGCCCGGCGGCACCGCCGCCGATGATGACGACGTCCCAGCGCTCGTCAGAGATCGAGGAGATCGAGGAGATCGAGGAGGCCGAGGAGGTCGAGGAACCGGGGGCGCCGGGAGCGCCGGAATCGGATGAGGATGCTGCGGAGAGATGTGCGTCGTTCGTCATGTGACCAGCGTGCCCAGCTGCTACCCTTTAAGCAACTATTGATGCCGAATCAGCAAGATCGGAGCACCGTGCAAGACGACTCTCTCGCCCTCATCGGCCCCCGTCTCAAAAGCTGGCGCGAGAAGCGCAGCATGACCCTCGCCGAGCTCTCGGAGACCACGGGCATCTCATCGAGCACACTCTCGCGCCTCGAGGCGGGCAAGCGTGCACCGAACCTCGAGCTCGTGGTGCCCATCGCGCGGGCACTGAGGCTTGAGCTCGATGACATCGTGCCTCGCGTCGCGCCCGACCCGCGTGTGTCGCGCACGAAGAAGCGCATCGGCGAGATCCAGTTCGAGACCCTCTCGCCCGAATCGAGCCCCGTGCAGACCTACAAGGTCACGTTCCCTGCGAACCCGGCAGGGGTGGCCGCGGTTCCCGAGCCGAAGGTGCACGACGGTCACGAGTGGCTCTATGTGCTCTCCGGGCGACTGCGGCTCGTGCTCGGCGAGCAAGAGGTGACGCTCGGCCCGGGGGAGGCCGCCGAGTTCGACACGCGCATTCCGCACTGGCTGTCGGCGACCGGAGCTGGTCCCGTCGAGATGCTGTCGATCTTCAGCAAAGAGGGCAAGCGCATCCACTTGCGGGCCCGCCCTGCAGCGCGCTCGCATACCGACGACGCCGACGCGTGAGCCACTTGACCTCAACCTAGGTTGAGGTCTTACGGTGGCACCATGTGCAACAACCGATCGGCTCTCGCCGTATGACCTACGTGATCGCTCTGCCCTGCGTCGACCTCAAAGACCGGGCATGCATCGATGAATGCCCGGTGGACTGCATCTATGAGGGTGAACGGTCGCTCTACATCCACCCGGATGAGTGCGTGGACTGCGGCGCATGCGAACCTGTCTGCCCGGTCGAGGCCATCTTCTACGAAGACGATCTTCCCGAGGAATGGTCGGACTACTACACGGCGAACGTCGAGTTCTTCGACGAGCTCGGCTCACCGGGAGGGGCGGCGAAAGTCGGAATGATTCCGCGAGACCATCCCGTCGTCGCGGCGCTGCCCCCGCAGGAGCCCGCCGTATGACCGACGTGACGACGTCGGCCGATCTGCCGGCGGCATCCGCGCGGCCCGCCGACAACCGGGTCGAGGCGTTCAAGAACGCGTTCAGACAGCATCCGACCGGTGTGGCGATCATCGCGGCGCAGTCCGAGAACGGACCGGTCGGGCTCACCGCTTCGAGTGTCGCGTCTGTCGGTCTCGACCCGCTCGCCCTGGTCTTCTCGGTCACGCGTGCGGCCGGGAGCGCGGGGGCGCTGCTGGATGCCGAGACCTTTGTGGTGCATCTGCTCACGGACCGACATGCCGACGTCGCGCTATCGTTCGCCCGCAGTGGCGCGCCGCGTTTCACCCCCGAGCAGGGGTGGTCGCGGCTCGACACGGGCGAGCCGCACCTCGCCGACGCCCTGGCCGCGTTCCGATGCCGGCCGCTGCACGCTGTGCCGGTCGGCGACTCGACGCTTGTCGTCGCGGAGGTTCTGGATGTGCTCGACGGCCGTGACGGTGCACCGCTCGTCTACCACGACCGCCGGTTCTACTCCCTCGACGTCAGTGGCTCTGAACTCTGACGAAGGATCTGTCCGCCACCCACGAAAGGAATCATCCGCATGTCCGTCTACACCCTTCCCGAGCTGCCATACGACTATGCAGCTCTCGAGCCGCACATCTCGGCGACCATCATGGAGCTCCACCACTCCAAGCACCACCAGGCCTATGTGACCGGAGCCAACACGGCACACGAGCAGCTCGCAGAGGCTCGCGAGACCGGCAACCTCGCGAACGTCAACAAACTCGAGAAAGACCTCGCCTTCAACCTCGGCGGGCACGTCAACCACAGCGTGTTCTGGCAGAACCTGTCGCCCCAGGGCGGAGGCGACCCCGAGGGCGAGCTCGCCGCGGCGATCGATGACTCCTTCGGCTCGATCGACGCGTTCCGCGCCCACTTCACGGCGACCGCGCTCGGGGTGCAGGGCTCGGGTTGGGCCGTGCTCGCGTGGGACGACCTCGGTGACCAGCCGGTCATCTTCCAGCTCTTCGACCAGCAGGGCAACGTGCCGCTCGGCGTGACGCCGCTGCTGCAGCTCGACGTCTGGGAGCACGCCTACTACCTCGACTACAAGAACGTGCGGGCCGACTACGTGAAGGCGTTCTGGCAGATCGTCAACTGGGCCGACGTGCAGCGCCGCTTCGCCGCCGCACGAGCCTAGACGGTCGTGACCGCGTGAGCTGCAGCTCAGTGGTCTCGGGAGCCCGCGCGGTTCATTGTGTCGGCGACGCTGTGCGCCCAGGCCGCAGGCAGAAGGATGAGCAGGCCAGCCGCGACGACGAGCAGAGTAAGGGCGACACTGCCGGCGATCCAGAGGCCTTGCTGGGGTGACGGCTGCGCGAGTGTCGCTATCAGGATCGGCACGGGGGAGAGTATCCAGAGCGATACCGCGATCTTGATCGCGGTGATGCGACTGCGCTCATGGGTTCGCGCAAGTTCGTCAGCCCACTGAGTGACGATGGGATTCCGGGTGAAACGCCCCCTTTGCAGTCTGGTGAAGGGTGCGAACTCGCCCGAAATGCCCACGATGATCAACACTCCTGCGCCTGTGCCGAGCAGCAGCAGCACAATGCCGAGCGCCATTGCGACCCCCGCATTCACGTCGAGCTCACGCACGTCGGCGGCGGTGATCAGCATGATCAACGGGATCGGAGAAATAACAGACAGTGCCACTGCCGCCCCGAGACGGAAGCGAGTGCGGCGCTGCACCTCGGCGAATCCCTCGGCCTCTTCCATCGTCACAGGCGGGTGCGCGGGCTCCCGGGCTGAACCGGCGGAGGCTGGCTGCGCAAGCCCCGATCCCCCCTGTCCCGTGTCGCCGTTGGCGGGGGCGATCTCGGCCGAGATCCCGAGCACGGGAGCCAGATCGTCGAGGTTTCCGAAGTCCGTGATGACCTGTCCCACAGCCTCGTTCTGCGTTGCTCCCTCAGCGATGAGACCCGCGTAGGCGTCTTCCATCATCGTCTGCAGCTCCGCTTTCGCATCCAGCAGGCGGGGCGTCTGTGGATACGCGCTGAACATCGTCTCCAGGTAGGCAATGATCACGTTCATGTGCTGATTCCTTCCACGAATCGATCGACCACAACTTTGGTGTCACGCCACTCGACGATCTTCTGGTCGAGGTGGGTCAGGCCCGTTTCGGTGATGCGGTAGTAGGTGCGGGGCTTGCCCGAATCGGAGGTGCCAGGGAACGAGGTGACGAGCCCGGATGCTTCGAGGCGCTTGACCGCCGAGTAGAGGGTGGTCTGCTTGATCGTGTAGTCCGCTCCCGTCACGGTGCTGATCTGCTGCACGAGTTGGTAGGCGTACGACGGGCCTTTGCGCAGCAGCGAGAGCACCATGAGATCGACGTACCCGCGAATTGCGTCTGCGCTGATCATGCCCGCCCCCTCTTCATTCCCTACGTTGAACATACTACGTTCAGCGTAGTACGGCAAAAGGGGTAACGTCTTCGTAACCGGTGGGTGGTGGTTTTGACGAGGGAGGGGTCTCGACAGGCTCGACCACTGATGGGGGCGGTTTCGTATCCTGTGCACAACTTCGGAGATCGGGCTGTGAAGCGTCTGCCCAACGGTGGGATGACCCCAGAAACGAAAATTCTCCGAAGTTGCGTGCGCGCAGCGGGTCTACTACGAGGAAAACAGTGAGATCGGCAGGTCACTCTCGAACCACGAACCGGGTTTCGTGTCACACGGGAGGCTCGACCACCGATGGGGCTCGACGGGCTCGACCACCGGGGGCGGGAGCCCGATCAGCCGAGCGTGCCCAGCACCGCAACTGCAGCGGCCGCCGACCACCCTTGAGGGCGGCAGGCCGCCGGATAGGGCGTCGGCACGAGGAACCGAGATCGGGCATCGCCCGAGTGCAGCTCAGGCATCCGGAACTGAAACGCCTCGGCCGCCGCCAACAGTCCCTCCGCCAAGACGGCAGCCTCGTTGTGCAGGCCGGCCTTGCGCATGCCGAGCATCACGATCGCCGTGTCATGCGCCCACACGCTTCCCCCGTGATAGCTGAGCGGCCAATACCCTGCGGACTCCGCTGACATCGTGCGCAGCCCGAATCCAGACGACATCG
Source organism: Okibacterium endophyticum (assembly GCF_054780075.1). NCBI lineage: Bacteria > Bacillati > Actinomycetota > Actinomycetes > Micrococcales > Microbacteriaceae > Okibacterium > Okibacterium endophyticum. The sequence continues at coordinate 101,829 of NZ_BAAGXA010000012.1, forward strand.
AATCCGAGACGAGCAGCGACGCCACCTGCTTCTCTTCGTGCGGCTCAAGGATGCCGGTTCCGAGCAGGTGCCCGATGTTGCTGGTGAGCGAGTCGACCGGTTTCTTGTCGGCATCCAGGGCCACAGCGGGGTACCTGCCCTCTGGCGTCTCGACCCAGTACGCCTCGGCGAAGCGCCGCTTCAGGTCCGCCGCCCACGACCGCAGCTCGCCGGCACCCGGCCCATCGCCGCCCTCGTCGAAATGATCGAGCAGCCTCGCGCCGGCCAGTGCCGCCTCATAGGCATAACCCTGCACCTCGCAGAGCGCGATCGGGCCCTCGGCGATCGCACCGCCTCGCCACTGGATCGAGTCGCCCGAGTCCTTCCAACCCTGGTTCGACAGGCCGTGCCCCGAGAGATCGACGTAGTCGAGAAACCCGTCACCGTCACTGTCGCCCGGGCCCATGATCCATTCCAGGCAGGCCCGCATCGTCGGCAGCAGCTCGCGAACCTCGGCCTCTGGCATGCCGTGGTCCCACGCCTCCGCGAGCAGGCACACCCACAATGCGGTGGCGTCCACGGTGCCGTAATACACCGGGGGCAGCGCCACCCCTTCGCCCGGGATCGTGAGCGTCGCCGACCGCAGCTCATGCATGATCTTGCCCGGCTGCTCTGCAGACGCAACATCGTCTGACTCGCCCTGCAACCGCGCGAGCACCCGCAGGGTCGAGGCCGCGATGCGTGTGCCGAGCGGCAGCAGAAAACGCGCGGACCACAGGGAGTCCCGCCCGAACAGGGTCAGGAACCAGGGCGCTCCTGCCGCGAGAAACTCGTCGTGCGGATGCCCCGGGCGAGCCAGGCGCAGTGCGTCCAGGTCGTCGAGAGCGAGCTCGAGCCAGCTGTTCAACCGGGAATCCCGACCCGACGGGCTGAAGTCCACCCACTCCGGCGGCTCGAGGGCAGAGGCCACCACGAGCGTCGGGTCGTCGACGGCCACACCCCAGGTCATCGTCGCCGCGCCGTTCGGGGCGACGTCGAGGTGCCAGGTGATTCGAAGCACCTCGTCGTCGATGGTGATGTCTCCATTGCTGATCACCGTCGCGACCGCCTCACCGGCCCGCACGATGACACCCTCGCCCGCCACCTCGGCCCGCCAGCCGAGCGGCTCGCGCAGTCCAGCCTTCACATCGTGCATCGAGCTGAAATCCGGCTCGAGCTCCAGGGTGACGGTGGCGCCGATCGCGTGCTCAACCCGCGACTGCACGGTCAGGGACTCACTGAGCGAGCCGTCCACAACAACGCGCTGCCTGTCGAGACGCACCCTCGGGTCTGCGCCGGCGTCGTCGAGGTGACGCAGCAGCGAGACGAACGTCGCCTCAGACGCACCGCCGCGCGACACCGAGATCGCCTCTGGCACGAGGCCGTCGACCCGCAGCCGTGCCGCGCGCAGCACCCGGGTGTCGCCGTGATAGACCCCGTGGATGCTCGAGGTCCCCATGTCGCCGTCCGCCGCCGACCATGACTGGGTCGGCGCGCGGAACACCACAACCGAATCATGCAGGAGCGGCTGCAGAGGGACGGGGTGAGCCGCTGCTGCCGCTGCCGGCGCTGCGGCCGGCTCTGTTGCGGGCCCTTGCGCGGCCGCCGTCGGCTCCGGTTCGTGTGCGGGGTGCGGTGAGGCATCCGTCATTCTTTTACTGCTCCTTCACTGGCGTTCATGATGCGACGTTGAAAGATGAAGAACATCACGGCGACCGGGATGGTCATGATCGCCGCGGCCGCCAGCTTGAGCGGATACTGTGTTCCCTGGCTCAGCTGCCCGGAGGCCAACGAGGCGACACCCTTTGTGAGCGTGGTCAGTTCCGGAGACTGTGTCGCGACGATGAAGTGCGCGAGCTCGTTCCACGATCCCTGAAAAGACAGGATCACTATCGTGATCAGCGCCGGCCTCGCCATCGGCAGCACCACAGACCAGAACACACGGAACGTCCCGGCCCCGTCGATGCGCGCCTGCTCTTCGACGCTTGCCGGGATCGACTCGAAGAAGTTCTTCATGATGAACACCCCGGCGGCATCGACGAGCAGTGGCAGCACCATGCCGGCATACGAGTCATAGATGCCGAGCTGGTTGATCACGAGAAACTTGGGGATCAGCAGCACCACCATCGGCACAGACATCACCGCGACGATCGCCGCGAAGATCACCGCCCGCCCACGGAACTGCAGGCGTGCGAGCGCGAAACCGGCGAGCGAGGCGAAGAACACACGCCCGAGCGTGACCAGCACCGTCACGACTGCCGAGTTCGCGAACCACTGCGGAAAGTCGGAGTTCAGGAACAGCCGCTCATAGGCGGCCGTCGACCAGATGGTCGGCAGAAGCGAGATCGGGTCTGCCGCCGCCTCTGCGTCGGTCTTGAACGACGTCGCCACCTGCACCAGGAACGGAAAGACATAGACGACGGCGAGAGCGACGAGCACCGCATAGAGGATCGACTGTCCAACGATCACACCTGTCGGTTTGCGGCGACGTGGTCGGCGTGCGGATGCTCTCGACCGGCCAGTCGTGGCCGGCCGCCCGGTCGAGGCGGTCGCGCCGTCGCGTCCGATCGACGCGCCGTTCGACGCGGGTGTCGGCGTGGCCGAGGCATCCGTCGCGCTCATCGCGGTCCCCCTCTCGGCGAAGACGGTGCGGACGGCGGGGGTTCGCCGTCAGCGGAGTCCTTCGACACCTGTGCATTCGGCGCCTGGGTCGACGAGCCGCCCGCGGCCACCTGGTACATGCGCGCCCGCCGTTTCGACACGGGCCGCTCGCGCAGCGCCCAGCGCTGCAGCAGGGTGAAGGCCACGATGATGAGGAACAGGATGAACGCGATGGCCGCGCCCTCGCCCCAGTCCTGCAGGTTGAACGCCGACTGATACGAGAGATAGGCGGGAGTGAGGGTGGTCTTGCTCGGCCCTCCCTGTGTGCCGGTGTAGATCTGGTCGAAGACCTGCCAGCATCCGATCAGCCCGAGGGTGAGCACGGTGAACAGGGTCGGGCGCAGCTGCGGAAGCGTCACCCGCCAGAACCGCTGCCAGCCGTTGGCGCCGTCCATCATGGCCGCCTCGCTGACGTCGCCGCCGATGTTCTGCAGGGCGGCGAGGAACAGCAGCATAAACGTGCCGCTTGTGGTGAAGACAGCCATCAGAATGAAGGCGCTCATCGCGACGGAGGGGCCGGCCAGCCAGTCCCACCACGACACCCCGAGAGCCGAGTTCTCGGTGAGCAGGGCGGGGCCAGAGGTCACCCCGACGGCGGCGAGCACGTTGTGCAGGACGCCGCTCGGGTCGTTGAACCAGTTCGGTCCGCCGATTCCGAACGCCGCGAGCACCTTGTTCACCACGCCCGTCGCCGAGAAGAGAAAAAGCCAGAGCACGGTGATCGCCACCGAGCTCGTCACAGACGGAAAATAGAACGCCGTGCGAAAGAAGCCACGCCCGCGCAGGATCGCGCGGTTCACGAGCACCGCGAGAAACAACGACAGCGCGGTCTGCAGGGGAACGACCAGCACCACGTACCAGGCGTTGTTGCGCAGGGCGATGCCGAAGTTCCGCTCGGCGAGCCCGCCGCCCGCGAGGATGGTCGCATAGTTGTCGACGCCGACGAAGGAGACGTTCGACGAGAACGGGCTGCCGCGACCGCTCCAGTCCGAGAAGCTCACCCAGAGCGCCATCAGCACCGGCACGGCGAGAAAGACGCCGAGAATCAGCACAACGGGTGCGGTGAAGACCCAGCCGGCGAGCGACTCACCGCGACGGATGCCGGAGGGCCGTGTGCGGGAGCCGCCCCCCGGCATCCGTGCGGTGCTGCTCCGGCGGACGCTGCCGCCGGAGTCGCCTGTGTCGCCGTCGCCACTCCTGTCGCCGCGCCGGGGCGTTCTGGTCGAGGCGGGCATCGTCAGCCGGTGATCGCTTCGAGGTTGGCCTGCACCGAGTCGAGCATGCCCCGGACGTCTGCCGAGCCGAGCTGCTCGAGCTGCGCGTTGAAGTCGGCGATCACGTCGACAGCGCCGTCCAGCGTGGGTACACCGCTCGCGTAGTCGGCGCCGTCGAGAAACGCGACCAGGTCCGGGTTGACGTCCCTCCAGGAATCCGCCGCCGACTCGATCGACGGCATCGGGCCGAACGCCTCTGAGAACGCGAGCTGCTGTTCGGTGCTCGTCAGGTACTCCACCAGCTCGAGCGCGCCCTGCTGGTTCGGGCTGTCGGCGGCGATGCCCCAGCAGTTGGTGAACTGCAGGGTTCCTGGGCCGGCCGGGCTCTCTGGCAGCTCGACGACCTGGTAGTCGACGTCGGGAAAGTCGCTGGTCATCGCGCCGGTGATCCAGTTGCCCTCGATCGTCATGGCCGAGAGCTCTTTGCCGAACGCCTCACCGCCTCACCCGGCACCGAGCTCGGGGGCGAAGGCCATCGAACCGTCGTTGATCAGCTGTTGCGCGTATTCGAGGCCCTCGACGTTCTCGTCGCTCGAGGCGATGGGCTCACCGTCGTCGTCGACGAGTCCGCCACCGGCTTGCGCCATAAAGACGCCGAGGCGCTGGTACTCCGAGCTGAGGCCGAGCCCGACACGGCCGTCGGTGGTGAGGGTCTCTGCCACGCTCGCGAGTTCGTCCCAGGTGGTGGGGATGTCGGCCTCCGTGAGCCCGGCCTCGTTCCAGAGGCGGGTGTTGATCACGAGCGCGAGAGTGGAGAAGTCTTTCGGCGCGCAATAGAACTGATCGTCGTAGGTGAAGTTCTCGACGAGGGTCGGATAGAAGTCGTCTGCGTTCGAGAGCTGGTCGCCATAGGCGAGAAGGGAGCCGTTGTCGGCATAACCGGCGAGGTTGTCGCTCGAGAGATAGAAGACGTCGGCGGGGGTGCCGGCGGCGAAACCCTGTGACAGCTGCTGGGGCAGGTCGTTCGCGACCGTGACGTCCGCATCGATGCCGGATTCCTCCGACCACGCTGCGACCGCGTCTTCGACGGCAGCCGTCTCGGCGTCGCCGCTCGACCCGATGAGAACAGAGAGCGCGTCGTCAGACGAGGTGAGCTCGCCCCCGTCCCCCGTGCCGCCGTCCGTGTCGTCGAACCCCGAGCCGCAGCCGGTGAGGATCAGTCCGAGGGCAGAGGCGGCGGCCACCAGCCCGAGCCTGCGCGTTGTTCGTCGTAGCATCCCTATCTCCTTCGATAGCGCGGTGTGCGAACCGCTATTTGATCGATCAAATTGCTTCTAGACCTTTACGGTAAAACGCTTCTGCAAGTACTGTCAAGGCGAGTGGGACTACGCTCGGATAACAGTTGGAACGTTCATACTGCGACGTGAAAGTGGTGAGCGATGGCCGGGATGCCGACGGTGAGCGACGTGGCGAGCGCGGCCGGCGTCTCACGCCAGACCGTGTCGAACGTGCTCAACTCGCCGCACGTCGTGAAGTCAGACACCCGCCAGCGCGTCGAGCGGGCCATCGAAGAGCTCGGCTACCGGCCGCACGCCTCTGCGAGACGGTTGAGAACCCGGCGCAGCTCGACCATCGGCATCCGCCTCGACCCCGTCGCCGATGGCATCTCTGGAGCGGTGCTCGATCGTTATGTGCACGCGCTCACCGAGCAGGCTGCGGCCCGCGGGATGCGGATCCTGCTCTACACGGCGCGCACTCCAGACGACGAGATCGCCCAGTTCCGCAGTCTCACCGAGGGCGCGGACGTCGACGCCTTTGTGCTCACCTCGACGTATTACGGTGACCCGCGAACCGGCTGGCTGATCGAGCACAACGTGCCGTTCGCGACCTTCGGGCGGCCGTGGGGCGAAGACGATCTCGACGACCCGCAGCACCTGTGGGTGGATGTCGACGGTGCTGCCGGAACCGCCACGGCCACCGAACACGCGCTCGAGCAGGGCGCGAGGCGGGTGGGTTTTCTCGGCTGGCCGAGAACCTCTGGCACCGGCGACGACCGCGAGCGCGGATGGCGCTCTGCCCTGGCCGTGCACGGCCTGTCAGCCGAGGGACTGCGCTACACGGTCGAAGACTCCGTGCCCCAGGCACGGCGGGCGATGGCCCGCGTGCTGGCGGGCGAGAGCCGGCCGGATGCTCTCGTCTGCGTCAGCGATTCCCTCGCCTTCGGCGCTCATCTGGCCGCCGCCGATCTGGGGCAGCACGAGCTGCTCATCGTCGGCTTCGACAACACCCCGGTGGCAGAGGCCCTCGGCTTCGCGAGTGTGGAGCAGATGCCCGAGAAGGTGGCGGCCGGAACCCTCGAACTGCTGATGGGCCAGGAGGGCACGTCGATCGACAGCCGGCGCGTGCAGTCGGGCTCTGCGCACGTGCTCGTGACGCCGCGGCTCGTGAGGCGCTGAGGGCGTCACGGAACGCCGCCGGCTGCGTATGGGTCAGCGGCCGGGAGACGCGGGATGCCAGAGATGCCGCGTCGAAGACGCTTCATATGCCTTCCCCTCGGGAAAACAAACCAGTTCGAACTGCATGCCCCACGGAGCCAGGAAATAGACCCACCTTTGACCAGCCGATGCATTGCCGCTGCTGGTGGGGGAGCCGAGGACCTGTACGTTGTTTGCGATGAGAAAGTCGATCGCCTCGTCCAGATCGTCGACGTAGAAGGCGATGTGGTGACCTCCGATGTCGTCGTTCCTCGGCTGGGGACCCTGAGGGGACGCGCTGGAATACTGGAAGACCTCGAAGTTGGTCCCAAAGCCGCAGCGGTAGAAACGAATCTCGTCGATTTCGGAGCGCGGATCGACGTTCAGGTGCGTGTGCATCCAGTCGTCGTCTTTGCTCACGCCGGGCAGTGAGTAGATGTGCTCGCAACCGACGATCTCCGTCAAGAACTCGTGTGCTTGTTCGATGTCGGGCACGGTGAAGCCGATGTGGTCGGCTCCGCGCACTCCGGGTAAAGGCATGGCTCTTTCCTCACTCGTGTATGGGGCAGCGCTCTCGTCTCACCGTGAGGCCCACCCACGGCGTGTGCGGCAGCTAGACGCGGGAATCGATGTCGAACAGTTCGGGGTGCTCAGCCAGGCTGAGTCGAGTGCGCCGGATATGGAGCGCCATGAGCCTGCCGGCATCGGAGCTGTCTCGCCGCCTCACGGCGTCGATGATCAATGCGTGCTCATGGTGGATCACCTCGCGGCCGTGTGAGCCCTGCAGTTTCACGAAAGCACTCCGGTAGTACTGAGTGATGTTCCAGAGTTTGCGAACCGTGTCGAACAGGAATCCGGGCTCGCACCCGGAGTACGTGAGCCAGTGGAAGTCCCGATCGAGTTTGAGAAAGCGCGTGAGGTTCTCGGTCTGATCGATTTCATCTGCTAGCCGCTCGAGCTCTGAGTCGACACTCTTCGGCAGCCGTCGAAGGCTCTTCTCCAGAATCAGGGGTTCGACGAGCTCCCGTACCTGATAGGCCTCGACGCACTCGGCCTGTGTCAACTCGGCGACCCAGGCGCCGGTGTTTGAGACAAGCCGAACCAGGCTTTCGGATTGCAGCATGTAGAGCGCCTCACGGATGGGGACCCTGCTCGTGCCGAACGATTCCGCAAGCTCTTCCTGGCGGATCCGATCACCTGGGCGCATCTCGCCGGCCAGGATCGAGTCAGACAGACTCTCTGCGATCCGCCGGCTTACTGCTCTACTCATGTCGTGAGAGTCTATCGCGGAGCTCGACGACATAGACGGCTGATAGCGCCCGCGGCAGGGTGAGCATCCCTACTTGATGGCGATCGGATTCACGGGGGCGCCTGTTCCTCCATACACCTTGAGCGGGCCGGCCGTGTAGAGAAAGTCCCACTGACCGTCGGCGGCGCAGTCGGCGGCAAGTTCGTCGAGCAGCAGGATCTCGGCGAGCGTGATTCCCATGTTGCGCATCAGGGCGACGTGGAGCGGGAGAACGACGCCGGATTCGGGGTCGACGGTGACTTCGTTTGCGAAGGTGTCCGTGGCGAGGTTGGGAATCTCCATCTCGTGGAACCAGTGAAGCAGGTCGGGAGAGTAGGTGAGGCCCGGCTCGAGGAAGTCGCGATAGAACTCGGCTTCTGTCTGTTTGTAGTAAGAGCCTATCCAGCCGGTTCGGATGATGAGGATGTCGTGCTTTCGAATCTCGGTCCCTTGGGCGGCCGCGGCGTCGAGGAGGTCCTTGTGGGTGAAGGTCTCACCCCGGGCGAGGACCTCCTTGCCGCGGTGGCGGGCCATGTCGATCAGAACCGCATGTCCGACGATGCCCCGTTGAGCGAGAGGGAAGACACTGGCCTTGTGAAGTGATCCGGCCGTCTCTTCCGCAGGATAGCCGTTCCAGATGTGATCGCCGTACCAGACGTGGCCGAGCGCGTCGTACTGAGTGCTGCCCTGCAGGTACATGATGATCATGTCGTCGGCGTCCTGGAGCCCGCCAGCGTAGTCGATTCCGTGGCCGGCGAGAAAGTCGCCTCTGTCGCGGATGTTGAAGCGCTGTGCGGTGCGGCGCCCCGGCCAGATGGGATCGCCGTCCGGGTGAGCTATCGGAACCCCCAGTGTGAAGGTCTTCCCAGATCTCACGGCTGCCGTACCTCGACGCACTTCGTCCTGGGTCAAGAAGTTGAGGGCGCCCACCTCATCGCCGGACCCCCACCGCCCCCAGTTGCTCGGTGCATCCTTCAACAACTCGGTCAGGTGGGGTACGTGACTGTCATTCATCAGCTGTCTCCTTTGAAAGCAAAGCCGTCGTCGATGGTCTCGATGGCCGTGGTGAGAGCTTACTCAGCCACCCGGCGAGTTTTCAAGCCCAATGGATACATTCAGTTCAAAATTGGACACAGAACGAATCTCCAGAAAATCACGTCACTCAGGGATGGGCGCGGCGCCATGACCCGCGATTCACCAGTATTGAAGAGGATTGGAGTGATTTCTTGAGTGCGTATTGACACGTGTTTCGTGTTCTGAGAGTATGTCGGTGCTCGCCGTAATTGGACTCATTGCGATCAACAATGTCCACAATCATCGGTTTTCTGCACAGCTCACACCAGGTACTTCTGCTTCAATGACGAGGAGAAAGTTATGAATCACGTTCCACTTCGCCGCCTCTCGATCGGTGTCTCTGCGATCGCGGTCGCCGTGATGCTGTCTGCCTGTTCAGGTGGCGGCTCCACGGGCGCCTCCACACGTTCTGCCGACAGCGCCGAGCTCCAAGAGCTCACAACAAAAGCTCAGGAGCTGGTTGACGCCGCGAGTGCGGCGCAGACCGTCTCTCCTCCCGCTGAGGGCCCACGGGCCGTCGAAGGCAAGAAGATCATGGTGATCCCGTGCTCGATGGCGGCAGAGGGATGCGCGCGCCCGGCGAACGCGACAGTGGCGGCGGCGGAGGCGATCGGATGGGAAGCCACGATCAACGATCCCGGCGGAGACCCGTCGAAGATGGCGAACGCCGTGAGTCAGGCGATCAGCTCGGGGTATAACGGGATCGTCCTGACCGCGATCGACGCGGCGACCATCCAGGGCTCCTTGCAGCAGGCCAAGGACGCGGGCCTGCTCATCGCCGATTTCGCGGCGACCGATGTCGAGGACGGTGGCGAGCCCATCCTGGACACCAACGTGCCGTCGATCGACGATTTCTACAATGCTGGCTACACCATGGGCGCTCAGATGTTCCTCGACCACGGCCCAGACATGAAGATCCTGATGCTCACCGGCACGGAGTTCGGAAGCATCCGTGCTCGACTCGAGGGAACAAAAGCCTTCGTCGCCGACTGTGTTGCCGCCGGCGGCAGCTGTGAGATCGTGCAGGAACAGAACTTCCTCGTCACCGACCTCACCACGAGCCTTCCCAGTCAGGCCGCCGGCCTGGTGCGTTCACATCCGGACGCCGACGCCCTGTGGATCGGCTACGACGCCGGCGCCAACTTCGCGGTCGAAGGCCTCGAATCAGCTGGCATCACCGACATGCCGGTCTACAGCTTCGACGCCAACGTCGCGAACCTCACCCGAATCGCGAACGGGCAGACTCAGGTGGCGTCGGTCGGGTCGGCGATGGAATGGGTCGGCTACGGCATCGTGGACAACTTCAACCGGATCTGGGCAGGCGAGGAGGTCGTCGACCAGGGTCTGACCTTCAAGCTGCTGACGAAGGAGAACGTCACGTCGGGCGAAGCCTGGGACGGCGACGTCGACGTCAAGCCGCGGTACCTCGAGATCTGGGGCCGGTAGCTCATGCCATCCACGGAGACCGTGCTTCAGATCGAGGCGCTCTCGAAAACCTTCCCTGGACAGCAAGCGCTCACGGGGTTCGGTCTTTCCCTGCGGCGTGGAGAGATCCACGCCCTGGTGGGAGAGAACGGCTCGGGAAAATCCACCCTGATCAAGTGCCTCTCGGGTTACCACGCCCCTGACGCCGGAGCGCGGATCTCCGTGGATGGTTCCGATCTCGTCATTCCGTACCCGCCGACAGCGGCCCGAAAGAACGGGCTGGCGTTCATCCACCAGGACCTCGGACTCGTCTCGACCCTCTCCGTCACCGAGAATCTCGCGCTCGCACGGGGCTTCCACACCGGTTTCGGCGCCCGGATCGCCTGGCGGAAGGAGCACGAGAGAGCTCGAGCCATCCTGGAAGAGTTCGGCCACGGTGAGATCGATCCGAGGGAACCCGTCGGCGACTTGCCGCTCGCGGCTCAGACGATCATCGCCGTCGCGCGCGCCCTGCATCACGGCGAGCGAGCCCACGTGATCGTCCTGGACGAGCCCACCGCATCCATGCCTCACGCAGAGGTCGAGAAACTGCACGCCTCCATCCGCCGCATCGCCGAAACAGGGGTCGCGGTGCTGTACGTGTCTCACCGGCTGGAAGAGATCTTCTCTCTCTGCGATCGCGTCACCGCTCTGCGCAACGGGTGCAATGTCGGCACTGTCGACGTGGCAGACCTCGATTATGACGGGCTCGTGAACCTCATCGTCGGAGACGACGTCGAGCCGTTCGCCGCCTCCACAGCAGAATCCGTCCGAAACGAGGTCGCCCTCACCTTCGACGGCATCTCGGGTGACATCGTGCAGGGCGCAACCGGCTCGGTTCGCGCCGGAGAGATCGTGGGGGTCACCGGACTGCTCGGCAGTGGGTCATCGGAGCTCGGCAAGCTTCTCTTCGGAGCCGCCACGGCGAAATCCGGAACAGTCACGGTCCAAGGAGTTCCCTTCTCCGCCCAAAGCCCCGACGGCGCCATGAAGCGGAGCATCGGTTTCGTGCCGGGGAACAGGGCCAGGGAGGCGATACTCCCACGCGCCTCCCTGACAGAGAACATCATGCTCGTCGATTCGCGCAGGTACTTCATCAACGGATGGCGGAACCGCGGTCGCGAGAAGGCTCACGCCCAGTCGTTGATCGAGAGGTTCAACGTGCGCCCGAACGACCCGGATCGCGAGATCTTCTCGCTTTCGGGCGGAAACCAGCAGAAGGTCGTTCTCGCCAAGTGGCTGAACCGGAACCCGAAGGTCATCATCTTCGAGGAACCCGTCCAAGGAATCGACATCGGAGCCAAGACCGAGGTCTATTCAGTCATCGGCCAGGCTGCCCGCGATGGTGCGGCCGTGATCGTCATCAGCACAGAGCTCGAGGACCTGGCACACCTCTGCCATCGTGTGCTCGTGATGAAGGACGGCCGCATCGTCGCGGACGTCTCCGGTGCCGAAAAATCACGTGAACGCCTCGCTGCGCTCGCTCTTTAGGAGATAACAATGACCACAACAGAAGTCTCAGCGGCGCGTAGAGCGCCCAGCCCGCGCACACCAGCGCGTTCCCGGCGATCACTCGGAATCTCCATCGCCACATTCGGATTACCGGTGATCCTCGTGGTCGAGATCATCGCCTTCGGAATTCTCAGCCCCGACACGTTCCTCACCCTCAACACGCTGCAGACGATTGCCACAAACCAAGCGGTGGCCGGGGTGCTGGCCATCGCCGTCCTGTTTCCGCTTGTGGTGGGAGAGTTCGATCTCTCGGTCGGCTCCAATCTGGGGCTGGGCGCCATTCTCGTTGTGGGGCTGAGCGCCAACAACGGCCTCCCGCTGTGGGTGTCGCTGCTGATCAGCCTCACGGCGTGCTCCCTCATCGGCGTGGTCAACGGTCTGCTCGTCACCAAAGTCGGAGTGAACTCTTTCGTCACGACCCTCGGTGTTCAGTCGGCACTCGCCGGTGCGGTGCTGTGGTACACAAACGGGAACGTCATCTACTCCAACGTCCCGCCCGAGCTGTCAGCAATGGGCAGCGGGACACTCTTCGGCGCGCCGTATTCAGTCATCGCACTGATCTTTGTGGCCTTGATCGCGTTCTACATCCTCGATCAGACGCCCTTCGGCCGGTTCCTCTACGCCGTCGGCGGCTCGAAGGAAGCATCTCGCCTTTCGGGACTGAACGTTAACCGACTCACGATGCTGGCATTCGTGATCGCGGGCCTTCTCGCCGGCGTCGCAGGCGTTATGCTGTCCGCCAAGCTGGGCTCGGGCAACCCCACCGTCGGTGCGTCCTTTCTGCTCCCCGGGTTCGCCGCCGCCTTCCTGGGGGCGACGGCATTCCGCCCCGGCAGCTTCAACGTCTGGGGCACCGTCTTCGCGGTGTTCGTGATCGCGACCGGCATCTACGGACTGAACGTCCTCGGAGTCCCGTTCTTCATCGAACCGATCTTCACCGGAGCAGTGCTCGTCTTCGCTGTCGCGGCGACCAGGTACCTGCGCAAAGAACGAATCGCCTAACACCCTCGCCCAACCAACGAAAAGGATCGTGAAACTGTGGACAACACACGCAAAGTGGCAGCCATCACCGGCGGAGCTTCCGGGATCGGATTTGCATTCGCAAAAAGATGGATAGCCGACGGGGGCCGGGTCGTCCTCCTCGACATCAATGCGGCCGGCCTCGACACCGCCACAGCAGAGCTCGGAGGGCCCGAAACCGCTCGAGGAGTCGTCTGCGATATCACCTCTCGCACCTCGGTCGATTCAGCGATAGAGTCCATCCGCACTCACGAAGGCAGGCTCGACGGTCTTCTGAACGGCGCCGGAATCGGGAGGCCGTCGCCCTCAGCAGAGGTGAGCGACGAGGACTTCGAGGGGCTGATCGACATCCATCTGTTCGGCGCGATGCGCACCGCCAGAGCCGCGCACGGTCTCTTGAGCGAATCGAGCGGCGCGATCGTGAACATCTCGTCGGTTGCAGCCACGTCCGGAATGCCCCAGCGAGCCAGTTATTGCACGGCGAAAGCCGGAATCGAAGGTCTCACCCGAACCCTCGCCGTCGAGTGGGCCTCCGACGGCATCCGTGTGAATGCCGTCGCCCCTGGCTACACGAAGACGGCGCTCACGAAAAAGCTCATCGAAGACGGCAAGCTGCGCGCTGACCGCATCGAAGCGCGCACTCCTCTTCGGCGATTCGCCGAGCCAGAAGAAATCGCTTCGACCATTGCCTTTCTCCTGTCGAAAGACGCGTCCTACGTCACCGGGCACTCGCTTCTTGTCGACGGCGGGATGACCATCGACGGCGACTGGTATTGAAGTCGTGCGCGTCACGTTCGACATCACCGACAGACCACCGGCCGCGCACTCCGGCGCGCACTCAGATGCCGAATACCCGTCGACGCGGCTTCCACGCAAATCGTCGGCGATGACGCGGAACCCGCCGCCGTAAGCGGGCGAGCGTCCTCGAACCCACCTCGCCCTGCCGAGACGGTGAATCAAGCGGCGTCGCATCGGCGACCGCCTTTCTCGCCGGTGATGCTGTCCGTAACGCGCCCGGCGAAGACCTGCAGCTCAACAGCGGCCTGTTCATGGCGGTGAGCTCCGTTGTCTGCCACACCACCCCTACTTGCAAGGAGAACCTCTGATGCCACGCGAGAAACGTCTGCAGCCCGGATCGCCCTGGGTCGAGCTGAGCACAACGCCCGCCGACTGGAAGGCCGCCGACCCGGCGCTGCTCACCACGATGCTCGGTCAGCTGCATCTCATTCGCGCTTTCGAAGAGGCGGTGCTGGAGCTCGCCGGGGCCGGCCTCGTGCACGGCCCGGCGCACTCGAGCATCGGCCAGGAGGGCGGCGCCGTCGGATCCATCGTCGGCCTGCGCTCGAGTGACGGCGTGAACGGCTCGCATCGCGGCCACCACCAGTTCCTCGCCAAGGCGCTCGCGCACGTCGCTCCCGACGGGCTCGACCCGACGGCGCTCGTCACTCCCGCCGTGCAGGAGGTGCTGCAGAAGACACTCGCCGAGATCCTCGGGCTCGCGCAGGGCTACTGCCGGGGCCGCGGCGGTTCGATGCACCTGCAGTGGCACGAGGCGGGAGCGCTGGGAACCAACGCCATCGTGGGCGGCGGCGTTCCGCTCGGCGCGGGCAACGCCTGGGCCCAGAAGCACGCGGCGGACGCCGCGGCCGGCGGGTCGGCCGACCCCGACCCCACTGCCGCCTCCGGCTCGGACCTCACGGTCAGCTACTTCGGCGACGGTGCTGTGAACATCGGCTCCGTGCTCGAGACCATGAACCTCGCGGCCGCCTGGAAGCTGCCGTTCTGCTTCTTCATCGAGAACAACCTCTATGCCGTCTCCACCCACGTCACCGAGGTGACCGCCGAGCCGCGGCTCTCGGCCCGAGCCCTGGGCTTCGACATCCCCGCCTGGCGTGTCGACGGCATGGACCCCCTGGCCGTGCACATCGCCATGCAGCGGGCGGCCGAGCGGATGCGTGCGGGCGAGGGGCCCACCGTCATCGAGGCCGAGGTCTATCGCTACTTCCATCAGAACGGCCCCTACCCCGGCAGCGCCTTCGGCTACCGCAGCAAGGAGGAGGAGCAGTCCTGGCGCGACCGCGACCCGCTGCTCAGGATGGCCCGCGAGCTCTCGGCACTCGGTCTCGTCGACGACGACGGGATCGCGAGCGTCCGCCGCCAGGCCCAGGACGCGGTGCGGCTGGCCGTCGACGCGCTCACCGAGCCCGACCCCGACGGAAAGGCGGGAGTGAAGCGCATCCGGCCCGCTCTCTGGCCCGACCCCGGCTTCGTCGACGTGGGCATCCGCGGTGATCTCTCGGAGATCGCCGATGCGCTGACGCTCGAGCAGGGTGACTACGACGGTGCCACGTCGCGGGGCAAACTCGTCGACGCCGTGGCCGCGGTGATGGACCGCCGGATGGCCGTCGACGATCGCATAGTTGTGCTCGGCGAAGACGTGCATCGGCTCAAGGGCGGCACGAACGGCGCCACCAAGGGGCTGTCGGAGAAGTATCCCGGCCGCGTACTCGGCACCCCCATCAGCGAGAACGCCTTCGCGGGGCTCGGCGGGGGCATCGCCCTCGATGGCCGCTACAGGCCCGTGGTGGAGTTTATGTATCCCGACTTCATGTGGGTGGCCGCAGACCAGGTGTTCAACCAGATCGGCAAGGCCCGGCACATGTTCGGCGGCGACAGCCCCGTGCCGCTCGTGCTGCGCACGAAGATCGCCATGGGCTCGGGTTATGGTTCGCAGCACCTGATGGACCCCGCGGGCATCTTCGCCACCAGTCCCGGCTGGCGCATCATGGCGGCGTCGACGCCGTTCGACTACGTGGGCATGATGAACGCGGCGCTGGCCATCGGCGATCCGGTGCTGATGATCGAGCACATCGACCTCTATGCCGAATCGGGCGAGATCCCGGATGACCTGGACTACCAGATCCCGTTCGGCACGGCGGCGGTGCGGCGCTCCGGTTCCGACGTCACCGTCATCAGCTATCTGTCGATGGTGGGCGAGAGCGCGAAGGCGATCGAGCAGACCGGGATCGATGCCGAGCTGATCGATCTGCGTTTTCTCGACCGAGCCTCGCTCGACTGGGACACCGTGGGCGCGTCGATCAGAAAGACCAATGCGGTGATGATCGTGGAGCAGGGGGCACAGGGCACCTCGTACGGCGCCTGGCTGGCCGATGAGATCCAGCGCCGGTTCTTCGACTGGCTCGACCAGCCCGTGCAGCGAGTCACCGGCTCCGAGGCGTCGCCGAGCATCTCGAAGGTGCTCGAGCGGGCCGCGATCGCGAAGGCCGACGACGTGGTGGCGGGGCTCGGACGGGTGCGCGCCGGATTCGGAAGGGGTGCCTGAGATGGCGATGATCATCAGGATGCCGAGTGTGCTCGCGGGCTCGGAAGAGGCCGCCATCGCGAACTGGCTGGTGGAGAAGGGCCAGACCATCTCGGTCGGCGACCCGCTGGCCGAGATCGAGACCGAGAAGGCGGTCGTGGAATACAACTCCGAAGACGCCGGGGTGGTCGGCCGGGTGCTGCTCGCGGCCGGTGAGGCCTGTGAGATCGGCGCACCCATCGCGGTGCTGATCGCCGACGGCGAGACCGACGCCGACATCGACGCCGTGCTGGGCGAGACCACCGGTTCTGGAGCACAGATGGCGCCCGCGGCCAGCGGCCCCCGCTCCGCCGCGGACGCGACGGAGCGCGACCCCGATTCCGGAGCGCCCGTGCTGGAGGCCGCGTCGCTCGAGGCCGCCGCCCAGGTCGAGCCCGTGGCCGGCCTCGGCGAGGCTCCGGAGCCCGCGGGCTCCGCCCCGCGGGCACACGACGATTCGCGTCTCTTCGTCAGCCCCATCGCGCGGAAGCTCGCGAAGGAACGGGGCATCGACCTGCGGACCATCACCGGTTCCGGTCCCGAGGGCCGCATCGTGCGACGCGATGTCGAGGAGGCGCCAACGGCTGTGGCCCCCGGCACCGGCACGTCGAGTATGGCGGGGCGGGGCGTGGCCGACGAGCCGACCACCGCTCCCTCTGCCGCCGCGCCGGCACCGGCATCCGGAGCCGCCGGCAGCGACACCGAGCTCGTGCCCCACACGCCGATGCGCAAGGCGATCGCGCGCCGGCTCACCGAGAGCAAGTCGACGGTGCCGCACTTCTACCTCACGACCGAGTGCCGGGTCGACGAGCTGCTCGCGCTGCGGGCCCGGGTGAACGAGCGCTCCGCGGTGCGGGTGTCGCTGAACGACTTCGTGGTGAAGGCGGTGGCCGCCGCGTTCCAAGCGGTGCCCGAGGCGAACGTGACCTGGAGCGACCGGGGGATGCGTACGCACCGCTCTGTCGACGTCGCGGTGGCCGTGGCGACCGACGGCGGTCTCGTCACCCCCGTTGTGAGGCGTGTCGATGGCAAGAGCGTCACCGCGGTGAGCGCGTCGATCGCCGACCTCGCCGCCCGGGCCAAGGCGAAGAAGCTGCGGCAGGACGAACTCGAGGGCGGCAGCTTCTCGGTCTCGAACCTCGGCATGTACGGCACACTCGAGTTCGCAGCCATCCTGAACCCGCCGCACTCCGGCATCCTCGCGGTGGGTGCGGCGAAGCCCCAGCCCGTTGTGGTCGACGGTGAGCTGCGGGCGGCGACCGTGATGCGCTGCACGCTGTCGGTCGACCACCGCGCGGTCGACGGCGCCCTCGCAGCCCGGTGGCTTGCAGCCTTCACGGAGTGCATCGAGAACCCCCTCTCGATCCTCGTCTGAGCGCCTTGTGCATACACGTGAGCGTCCAAAAAAGCAGCCGACGGAGGGCGTCGCCGCGAGTTCGGCTGCTTTTTTGGTCACTCGAGCCCGGCCGCCGTCGAGCTTCTGAGCCGGCTCGACGACGCGTGATCCACGGGGGTGTCCACAGGCGGCCACCCGGGTGATCACTCGCCGAGCGGGAGGAAAGCCTCCCACGCCTGACGCCGCGCCCGCCGCGGGTCGGCGACGATCTCGTTGGTCTCGCCCATGATGTTCGTGAGGCGCAGCGGCTCACCGTATGCGGGCCATTCCGGTTCGAGATCGTGGCCGACGGCGAACCGGATCCAGAAGTCACGCATCCGCTGACCCGCTTCGCTCAGCTCGTCGCGCCCGCCGAGCACGGTCATCGCACGGGCGAGCGGAACGTCGACGTGATTGAACAGCGCATACATCTCGAGGCCGTGCGTGGCATCGAGTCCGACCAGCTGCAGCAGCCGAGGCGCCACATCGAAACGGTAGCTGTGCACACGAGTATGCCGTGAGTGAAAGTCGGCCACCTTCACACTCGGGTACCAGAAGGCGTAATCGCCCGCGAAGTCGGCAGCCCCTCGCGGCGAGAGCAGCCGCGGATAGGCCTCGCGCATGACCGGGCGCGATTCGGGCGGCGCATTCCTGATCAGCGAGCGGATGCGATCCGCCGAGCGCGGCAGAATATCGATCCTTCCGCGAAAGACAGAGCCCTCACGGTCGTTTGTGCCGATGATCAACGGCACACGATGCGCCCGGCCCGCCCGAAAGGCGTCGATCGGATACTCAGGCAGAAAGTCGCCGTCGACAACCGGCGCGAAGGGGAAGGTTCCCGGATGCGTGTCTGGCACCTTGTGCTGCAGGGTGAGCGCGGCGGCCACCAGGTCGGGTGCCTGCGCTGTCGTCAGGAGGGTGACCGGGTCTGCGTGCGTCGCGCCGGCATCCGTCTCTGCGTCACCGACGGTCGTTCGCAGGGCCTCGATGAACTCCCCGGCCCACTCGGCGGTCAGCTCAGGGCCATAGACGGCATGTGGTGGGGAGCTCTGCGCGATCGCCCGGGCGAAGAGGCCAGCGGCTGCGGGGGTGGCCATCAGCGTCGTAACAGCATTGCCGCCCGCTGACTCGCCGAAGATCGTGACGTTGTCTGGGTCGCCGCCGAACGCGCTGATGTTCTCGCGCACCCATTCGAGCGCCGCCACCTGGTCGCGCAGGCCGAGATTGCTCTCGAACGGGCGGTCGGGTGTGCTGTAGCGGGTGACGTCGAGGTAGCCGAGCGCGCCGAGCCGGTAGTTGATGCTCACATAGACGATCTCGCCGCCCTGCACGAACCCGTCCACACCGCCGAAGAAGTCGCGTGACGATCCGGAGGCGTAGCCGCCGCCGTGGATGAAGACCATAACGGCTTTGGCGGTGGTCCCGGTTGTAGCCGTGGTCGGTTCATCGGATTGGTCGGCTTTGCCATCGATGCTCCTGACGACGTTGAGGCTCAGGCAGTCCTCACCAGAGGGAACCCGCGGCCCGATGCCCCTGAACTGCCCGCGATATGCCTGCACCGCGACGCGTCCGAATGCTGTGCAGTCCAGCACACCATCCCAGGGGCGAACCGGTTGAGGCGCCCGAAACCGCCACTCGTCGACGGGGGCTGCGGCATACGGGATGCCGCGCCACACGGCGAGGCTGCCCTCGCGCACGCCCCGCACGGTTCCGCCCGTGACCTGTGCGTCGAGGCGCTCAGGAGCATCCGTCGCGGGGTAGGTCAGGACCATGGGGCTCCCGTCTGGTCTGGTTCGCCTGATTGAACCGTACTCCGCGCCCCTGACCGGACGCATCCGCCTGTCGAGAGGTCGGTGAGTGCGCACTCACGCAGAGGCTTCCCAGCGGAAGCCGTCCGGGTCGGTGAACGAACCGGTGCGCGCACCGATGGTGAGCCGGTGCGAGCCGGCGCCCTCGGCGGGAACCCCCGCGTTCTTCGCGAGGGCGCGGCGCCCGTTCAGCGCCAGTTTGATCGGGTGGGATGCGAACTCGACATAGGTGCGGCCGAAGCTCTTGCTCACCGTCAGTCCTTGCTCGACATAGAACTTCTTGCTGGTGCCGACGTCAGCCGCCCCGATCAGAAGAACGACCTCGTCGACGTCGCGTGTCGCAGGGCCAGAGTCCTTCTTCGAACTCGTCGCGATCGTCCAGACGGTTCCGTCTGGCGCCTGAATCGAACTTCCGAAGCCCCACATAGACTTCGCCGGCGGCTTGACCTCTGCGGCGCCGGCCGCGAGCGCGGCGTTGTGCAGCTCTCGTGCGTTGGCGGGTTGCGCCACCACCAGTGACATGGTGAAGCCTCGGAACCCGCTTGATGGTTCCTGCGCCTGCCGCACGCGCACGAGCGAGCCGAGGTCGAACGCGTCTGTGTAGAAGCGCTCGGCGGCAGCGGGGTCGTCCGCTTCGATCGTCACGGAGTCGATGCGTGTTGTGGTCGCGTCTGCAGATGTCATGTTCATCACGTTAATGAGGGGTGCGGGTCGCGTGCTTCTTGATTCCTGACCGCTCGTGCGATCGGGCTCGACGTCTTTGCGATCGTGCCGATCCACGTCTGTTATGGACGGTGTGTTATAGACGGCGAGTGTCCAAAAAGCAGCCAAAACGTGGACCCGGCGGCGGGTGGCTGTTTCTCGGACACTCACCATGCCAACGGGAGGCAGGGGATGTGGAGCTGCTCGGGTTGTGGCCGAGTGAGCGGCATCGTATGATGCGGTGAGCGATATAAGAATAGTGTGTTCGATAATCGAATACAGACCCGTCCGAACCCCGACCGCCCACAACGAAGTGAGGAAACCGTGCAGTTCCACCACCACGGATACGTGTCCACAGACCCCCGCATTCAGCCGCCTGCCGGCGTTGGAATCGATCGCCCGGAAGAGCTGCCAGACGAGGTCGACGTGCTCATCGTCGGCACCGGTCCCGCCGGTATGATCACCGCAGCCCAGCTGTCGCAGTTCCCGGGGGTGACGACCCGGATCATCGAACGCCGCGGCGACCGCCTGGCCATCGGGCAGGCCGACGGCATCCAGGCTCGCAGTGTCGAGACCTTCCAGGCGTTCGGCTTCGCCGAGCGCATCGTCGCAGAGGCCTACCGCATCACGGAGATGGCCTTCTGGAAGCCGGATCCGAGCGACCCCTCACGCATCGTGCGCACGGCACGCGCCGTCGACGACCCGACGGGCATCAGCGAGTTCCCCCACCTCATTGTCAACCAGGCGCGTGTTCTGGACTACTTCGCCGAGGTGATGGCCTTCTCGCCGACGCGGATGAAACCGGACTACGGTCTGGAGTTCGTGAGCCTCGAGAACACGAACTCAGGCGAGCACCCGGTTCTGGTGAGGCTCGCGCACACGGCCGGCGAGCGGAAGGGCCAGGAGCGCACGCTGCGGGCCAGGTATGTGGTCGGTGCAGACGGCGCCCACAGCCGGGTGCGTCAGTCGATCGGATGCAGCCTGGCCGGTGACCAGGCGTACCACGCCTGGGGCGTGATGGACGTGCTCGCCGTGACCGACTTTCCCGACATCCGCACAAAGTGCGCGATCCAGTCGGGGTCCGGCGGGAACATCCTCCTCATCCCCCGCGAAGGCGGCTACCTGTTCCGTATGTATGTCGACCTGGGCGAAGTGGACGCCACAGCCGGCGGTGCCGTGCGCCGGACCACCATCGAGCAGATCATCGCGAAGGCCAACGGCATCCTGCACCCGTACACACTCGATGTGAGGAACGTCGCGTGGCACAGTGTGTATGAGGTGGCGCACCGGCTCACAGACCGCTTCGACGATGTGCTCCCCGGCGAGGTCGGCACTCGCACGCCACGGGTCTTCATCATGGGCGATGCGTGTCACACCCACAGCGCCAAGGCGGGGCAGGGTATGAACGTGTCGATGCAAGACGGCTTCAACCTGGGCTGGAAGCTCGGGTATGTGCTTGACGGCCGCAGTCCGGAGAACCTGCTCAGCACCTATTCGGCGGAGCGTCAGATCATCGCGAAGAACCTCATCGACTTCGACAAGGAGTGGTCGGACCTGATGGCCGCGAAGCCGGAGGACCTCGATGACCCCTCTGCGCTCGAGGACTTCTACACACGCACGGCTGAGTTCCCCGCCGGTTTCATGACCCAGTACCCCCGATCGATGCTGGTCGGCGACGGCGCGCACCACAACATCGCCTCTGGGTTTCCGCTCGGCAAGCGCTTCACCTCCGCGCCGGTGGTTCGGGTCGGCGACACGAACCCCGTGCACCTCGGGCACCATCACCGCGCAGACGGGCGGTGGCGTGTCTATGCGTTCGCGGATGCCGCTGCCGCCGGTCAGGCGTCAGCGCTCGCGGAGTGGGCGGAGTGGCTTCGCACATCACCGGAGTCGCCCCTGCTCGTCCACACCCCTGCCGGCACAGACCTCGACAGCGTCTTCGACGTGAAAGTGGTCTATCAACAGCCGCACACCGACGTCGAGATCGAGCGGGTTCCAGACGTGTTCCTCCCCCGCGTCGGGCCGTTCGGGCTGATCGACTATGAGAAGGTCTATGCCGCCGACCCGCAGAACGACATCTTCGACCTGCGCGGTGTCGACCGTGGTGGCGCCGTCGTCATCGTTCGTCCCGACCAGTACACGGCGAACGTGCTGCCGCTGACGGCGACCGCAGAGCTCGCGCAGTTCTTCCGAGGCATCCTGCTTCCCGCTGTGGCGCCCGCTGCGGCGCCTGTCGCCGCGCCGGGCCCGGCCGCGGCACGGACGGCAGACGCCATGTGAACCGAGGGCGGGTCGCCCACAGAGCGACCCGTCCCGACTCTCAGAAGACGCGATCAGAGGGCGGCGGCGCCTGCTTCTGCGACGGTCTGATCCTGTTCGCCCGAGCCGCCGCTGACGCCGACCGCGCCGATCACCCTGCCGTCACGGGTGAGAGGAACCCCGCCGGCGAAAATCGCGACACGACCGTGATTGGTGGTGTGAATGCCGAAGAACTGCTGCGTCGGCTGCGCATTGTCGCCGAGGTCCTTGGTCGAGATGTCGAATGCCTTCGCCGTCCAGGCCTTGCTGATCGAGATCTCGATGCTGCCGATCCATGCGCCGTCCTGGCGGACATGGGCGACAAGGTTGCCGCCGGCATCCACCACGGCGATGTTCATGGGCTGGCCGATCTCGTCGGCACGTGCCTCGGCGGCGGCTATGACGCGGCGGGCGTCCTCCAGATTGACTGACATTGTGATTCCTTTCGTCGGGGCAGGCGGATGCCCCGTGCGGGCATTCGCCACCCGTCGCAGTCTCACACTCTTCGGAGCCCGATTCAATGGAGTTCGTCTGCCGCCCTCTCACCCTGGACCCGGCAGGCCCTCGCGCCGGCGGCATCCGTCGTCTGAACCGGGTCGGGCCCGCCGCCCCGGTGGACGACCTGCCCGAGAGGTGGGGCCCGGTGAGAGACCGGGCGCCAGCGGCGCCCGGTCAGATTTCACAGAGTGTTGCCGAGCTTGAATCCCCGTGCTTCTTCGCCCTCGCCTTTGCGGGTGTACGAGAAGCCGTCCGCGCCGATGGTGACCTCCATCTCGGAGTCTTCGCTCCTGCTGGTGAGCGGCTTCGGGTTGCCGTCGAGGTCGAGCACAAGCGACGACTCTGTGTACCAGCTGGGCACAACGGGGTTTCCCCACCAGTCTCGGCGCTGGTTGTCGTGCACGTCCCACGTGACGACCGGGTTGTCCGGATCGCCCGTGTAGTAGTCCTGGGTGTAGATCTCGACACGGTGGCCGTCCGGGTCGCGAATGTAGAGGTAGAAGGCGTTCGACACTCCGTGACGCCCGGGCCCGCGCTCGATCACGTCAGACATCCGCAGAGCACCGAGCTTGTCGCAGATGGCGATGATGTTGTGCTTCTCGTGCGTCGCGAATGCGACGTGGTGCATACGCGGCCCGTCGCCTCCGGTCATCGCCGTGTCGTGCACCGTCGACTTGCGGCGCATCCACGCGGCGTATGACGTGCCGGCCTCGTCTTGGATGTCTTCGGTGACGCGGAACCCGAGATCCTCCATGTACGTCACGGCGCGGGGCACGTCTGGGGTGACCTGGTTGAAGTGGTCGAGGCGCACGAGAGCGCCAGGGGTATAGAGGTCGTAGCGCCAGGCGAGGCGTTCGACGTGCTCGACGTCGTGGAAGAACTCGTAGGGAAAACCGAGCGGGTCTTCGACCCGCACCGAGTCCCCGATGCCCTTCACATAGCCGTCGGCGCGCCGCTCGACCCGGCAGCCGAGCTCCGTATAGAACTCGACGGCGCGATCGAGGTCCTCTGGGCTGCGCACCCGATAGCTGAACGCCGCCACGGCCGCCACCGGTCCCCTGCGCAGCACGAGGTTGTGGTGGATGAACTCCTCGAAGCTGCGCAGGTAGACGGTGTTCTCGTCTTCTTCTGTGACGATGAGGCCGAGCACGTCGACATAGAACCTGCGGCTGGCCTCGAGGTCGGTGACGACGATCTCCATGTATGCGCAGCGCAGCACGTCCGGGGGAGTCGCTGTCGGTGTGGGGATGGGCGAGCGCGGGGCCGGTATCGGGTGCGTCTCGGTGACGACCGGCTCGGGTGAGGAGGGGGTGATCGGGTTCGACATGATGGGCGTCCTTCTGTCTGCCGCGGAGCGGCGATCTGAGAGTTGGTCAGTGAGAGGAGGTGGCTCCGCTGCCGCGGCCGAACCGGGGGGAGTGCGCCTGGTTGAGAGTGATGTGCACGGCCTGCTGGTCGGTGTAGAAGTCGATGGACCGGTATCCGCCCTCGTGGCCGAGTCCAGAGGCCTTGACCCCGCCGAACGGGGTGCGCAGGTCGCGCACGTTGTTCGAGTTGAGCCACACCATGCCGGCCTCGACGCTCTGCGCGAAGTTGTGTGCGCGCTTCAGGTTGTTCGTCCAGATGTAGGCGGCAAGACCGTACGCCGTGTTGTTCGCGAGAGCGAGGGCGTCGTCATCGTCGTCGAACGGAGTGATCGCGACGACCGGGCCGAAGATCTCTTCTTGAAAGATCCGCGCCTCTGGGGCGACATCCGCGAACACCGTCGGAGCGACGTAGTTGCCGTCTGGAAAACCCTCTGGCCGGCCGCCCCCGGCGACGAGGCGAGCCTCGGTCTTGCCGATCTCGATGTAGCCCATCACCTTGTCGTAGTGCTCGGGATGAACGAGGGCGCCGACCTCCGTGGCCGGGTCGTGCGGGTCGCCGACGACGACGTTCTTCGCCCGTTGGGCGTAGCGCTCCACGAAGTCGTCGTAGATGGAGCGCTCGACGAGGATGCGGCTGCCGGCTGTGCAGCGCTCTCCGTTGAGTGAGAAGACGCCGAAGACCGTGGCGTCGAGAGCGTCGTCGATGTCGGCGTCGGCGAAGACGACGGCGGGCGACTTGCCGCCGAGCTCCATCGAGAGGCCCTTGAGGAACGGCGCCGCGTTGGCGAAGATGATCTGCCCGGTGCGGCTTTCGCCGGTGAACGAGATGAGCGGAACGTCGGGGTGCTTGACGAGGGCGTCTCCGGCCTCTTCGCCCAGCCCGTTGACCAGGTTGAAGACACCGTCTGGCACACCTGCCTCACGGAAGATCTCGGCCCACAGGCTGGCAGAGAGCGGGGTGAACTCCGCGGGTTTGAGAACAACCGTGTTGCCGGTGGCGAGAGCGGGTGCAAGCTTCCAGCTCTCGAGCATAAACGGGGTGTTCCAGGGGGTGATCAGCCCGGCGACGCCGATCGGCTTGCGGTTGACGTAGTTGACCTGCCGACCTGGCATCTTGTAGGTGTCGTCGTGCTGGGCGACGATCAGGTCGGCGAAGAACCGGAAGTTCTCAGACGCCCGCTTGGCCTGACCGAGAGCCTGTGTGATCGGCAGGCCCGTGTCGAATGTCTCGAGCTCGGCGAGCCGTGCGTCTTGGGCCTCGACGGCATCCGCAATGCGGTGCAGCACCCGGCTGCGCTCGCGGGGCAGCAGGCGTGGCCACGGTCCCTCATCGAAGGCGCGCTTCGCGGCGGCGACCGCGCGGTCGATGTCTGCCTGTTTTCCGGCGGCGGCCTGCACATAGGTCTCGTTCGACACCGGGTCGAGCACGTCGAAGGTGTCGCCGTCGATCGAGTCGACGAGCTCGCCGTCGATGAAATGGCGGATGCGCTCGGGCAGGTCTGCGGGCACGTGGTTGGTCATCGGAGGCTCCTTCATTCAGCGGCCCGCGCGAGCGGCGCAGCAGCCGGGGGTCTGTGCTCGGCCTGATAGGCGAGCATGGCGTCGAGTGTGGCCGTGCGGTGTTCACGAGCGGCGAGTTCGATCTGAAGGGCGTCTGCACCCGATTCGAGCAGGGCCAGGATGCCGTTGTGCTCGTCGACGGACTGCGTGGCGCGGCCGGGAACGAAGCTGAACGTCGAGTCGCGCAGCAGCCTCAGCCTGTTCCATCCGCGGTGCACGAGATCGAGCAGATGCGGGTTCGGGCATTCCTCGAACAGAACGGAGTGGAACTCGAGGTTGAGCTCTGTGAACGTGTGCGGGTCGAAATCGTTCAGGCTGCGGCGCATGCGCTCGTTGATCTCTCGCGCGCGCGTCAGATGCCCGGGGGTGAGATACGGGGCGCTCATCGACGTGGCGGCGCCTTCGACGAGGGCGAGGGTCTGCATGGTGAAGAGGTACTCGGTCTCTTGCAGAAGAGCGACCTGTGCGCCGACGTTGCGTTCGAAGGTGACGAGGCCCTCTGCCTCGAGGCGGCGGATGGCCTCGCGCACGGGAACGGCGCTGATGTCGAGTTCGCCCGCGATCTGGCCGAGCACAAGCCGGTAGCCGGGAACGAAGCGGCCGTCGTCGATGCGTTCGCGGATGTAGCTGTATGCCCGCTGGGATTTGCTCTCTGCGCTCATCGTCGGCCCTCCCGTTCGCGTGTGTACCTGGCTCTCCAGGCCGCGTTCATCGGGAAAAGCCCGTCGACGGCCTCACCGGCGGCGACCCGCTCGGCGATCCACTCGTCCTCGGCCTCTTGGGCGACGGCTTCGGCGGCCATCTCGGCGGCGAGCGCGCGCGGAATGACGATCACGCCGTCGCCGTCGCCGACGATCACGTCGCCGGGAACGACAGTCGCTCGGCCGCAGCCGATCGCGACATCCGTCTCCCACGGAACGTGCCGTCGCCCGAGCACAGACGGGTGAGCGCCCTGCGAGAACGTGGGGATGTCGAACGAGGCGACCTGTTCGAAATCACGGATGCCGCCGTCTGTCACGATGCCCGCCGCGCCCCGGTGCTGGGCTCGCAGTGCGAGCACATCGCCGACGGTGCCAGAGGTCCGATCCTGACGGGCGTCGATCACGATGACCTCGCCGGGGCCGACGGTGTCGAATGCGCGCTTCTGGGCGTTGAACCCGCCGCCGTGCTCGGCGAAGAGATCGGGGCGGAACGGGATGAAGCGCAGGGTGCGTGCGACGCCGACGAGCCGTGTGCCTGCCCGGGAGGCGTGGACACCCTCGATGAAGACGTCTGTGTGGCCCCGAGCACGCAGTCTGGCGCTCAGCGTGGCGGTGGCGACGCTCGACAGTTGCTTCACGAGCCCCGGCTCCAGCGGAGCGACGGCAGGTTCAGCTGTGTGCGCTGTCGCGTGGGATGCTGTGTGCGCTGTCGCGTGGGATGCTGCGTCTGCGGCAGCGGCGCGCTCGGCGTCTCCCCACGCCTCGATGCGCTGACGCTCGTCGACCTCTGGTGTGGCGCCGTGCTCGGCGAACGGTTCGCGGCCCTGGGCGACCGTGGTGACCAGCCGTCCGGAACTCGGAGCGCCGGGGGAATCGGGGGCATCGACCTCGACCTCGACCACGTCGCCGGGCAGCACAACCGATGAGCCGGCCGGCGTGCCCGTCAGGATCACGTCACCGGTCTCGAGCGTCATAAGCTGTGAGAGATCGGCGATCAGCTGTCCGAACGGAAAGAGAAGGGTCGCCGAGCTGTCTTCTTGCACGAGCTGACCGTTGACCCAGGTGCGCACGCGCAGGGCGTCCGGGCTCACCGATTCCGCCGGAATGACGTCTGGCCCGAGCGGGGTGTAGCCGTCGCCGCCCTTGGACCGGACGTTCGAGCCCTTGTCTGCGCTGCGCAGGTCGTACAAGCCGAAGTCGTTCGCCGCGGTGACGGCGGCGACGTGCGACCAGGCGGTGTCTGGAGAGACTCGTCTGGCGGGATCGCCGATGATGAGGGCGATCTCACCCTCGAAGGCGAGAAGCTCGGCGCCGTGCGGTCGTTCGATGGTGTCACCCGATCCAGACACCGACGAGAACGGTTTGAAGAAATACGAGGGGTGCGCCGGCGTGCGGCCGCGCTGTGCCGCCCGCGACGGATAGTTCAGATGCACGGCGATGATCTTTCCGCCGGAAGCGACACCTGTGATGCCCATTGCACAGCCTCTCGTTGATATATGAAATCATATACAATCGTGGGGCAGAGGGGAAGACCTAGTACCCGTCGGAACGAGCCGAGCCCCCACGACCGTGGATGAAGCGTTCCGCGAGTGCCTCAGAGGCTCTGGCGAGAAGCGAGACATCGGCCCCGACGAAGACGAAGTGCGCTCCGCCGGACAGGTGGCGCTCAGCCATCAGCTGATCGAAAGCGTTGACGCCCGCCGGCTTGCCGGCCGCGTGGGCGGCGGCGATGACGCGATCGACGGCATCCGTCACCGAGGGGTGGTCCTGCCTGCCGAGCACCCCGAGCGAGGCGGCGAGATCGGCGGGGCCGACGAATACGGCGTCGACGCCGTCGACGGCCAGGATCTCTGCCGCGTGCTCGACGGCGATCGCTGACTCGATCTGAACCGTGAGTGTGACGGTGTCGCTCGCCGCCGCGAGATACCCGTCGACCCGGTTCCACCTGGATGCGCGGGCAAGCGCACTGCCGACGCCGCGGACGCCGTGCGGCGGGTACCGCACGGCGCGCACGAGCTCTCGCGCCTGCTCGGCCGACTCGACCATGGGAACGATGAGGTTCTGCGCGCCGAGGTCGAGGTATTGCTTGATCGTCACCGTGTCGCCGAACGGCACGCGCACGACGGGGCAGACGTTATACGCGGCCACGACCTGCAGTTGGGTCTGGATGCTTTCGAGCGTGTTGGCCGAATGCTCGCCGTCGATGAGAATGAGGTCGAGACCGCTGCCGGCGGCGATCTCTGCGGCGACCGGGCTGCCCGAGACGACCCACATGCCGATGAGCGGGCGATCCGCAGCGTGAAGGCGTTCGATGAAGGTCGGGGGAAGAGTCATTCGAATCGGCATGTCACGGCTCCCAGCCCTGAATACTCCGCGTGAACCGTGTCGCCGCGCTCGACCCAGAGCGGCCTGGTGAACGAACCGGCGAGGATGATCTCGCCTGCGGTCAGCTCACCCCCGTGCCGTGCGAGCTTGCGCGCGAGCCACGCCACCCCGAGCGCCGGGTGCCCGAGCACCGCGCCGGAGACCCCGGACTCCTCGATCGTCTGATTGCGGTAGAGCAGCGCCGAAACCCAGCGAAGGTCCACCTCACTGGGCCTGACGGGGTTGCCGCCGAGAACCATCGCACCGAGTGCCGCGTTGTCGGCAATGGTGTCGACGATGGTCCGTCCATCCAGCTCGATGTGCGAATTGAGCACCTCGAGTGCCGGCACGACGTACTCCGTGGCGTCGAGCACGTCGAAGATCGTGCTGTGGGCGCCGGAGAGTGTGCGTCCGAGCACAAACGCGAGCTCGACTTCGATCCTCACATTCGAATACGCGTCGAAGTCCAGGCTCGAGCCGGACTCGAAGACCTGGTCGTCGAAGATCACGCCGTAGTCCGGCTCGGTGATGCCCGTCGCCGCCTGCATCACCTTCGAGGTCAGCCCGATCTTGTGACCGACGACCCGATGGCCGCCTTCGGCCCGACGGCTCGCCCAGAGCGCCTGGATGGCGTACGAGTCCTCGATGGTCATGCCCGGGTGGCGCCCGGTGAGAAGCGGCACGATGGCGCGCCGGTCGTGGGCGTCGGCGAGCTCATCGGCGATCGCCATTCGCTCGGTCTCATCCATGGCATCACATCCTTGTCTGCGGGGCGGGCGGCGACGGGCGCGGCTGAGATGCGTCGTCGTTTGCCCGTGCACGATCAGGGCCGATTGTATACGATCATGCGTCTGGCCCCACTGCCCGTCCGTGATCGCGACGGGCAGACGGGGCCAGACGCAAGAACGCACCGGCCGCTCCGCCGTGGTTCAGCCGCTGATCACCTGCGGCATCGACACCGACTTGAGTCCCTCTGTTCCGAACTCGAGGCCATAGCCAGAGGCTTTCACACCGCCGAAGGGGATCATGGGGTGGATGCTGCCGTGGGCGTTGATCCACACGGTTCCGGCCTGGATCCGCGCGGCGACCTCACGAGCCCGATCGCGATCGCTCGACCAGACAGAAGCCCCGAGGCCGACGTCGAGGCCGTTGGCCAGCTCGACGGCCTCGTCGAGATTCGAGTACCTGATGATCGGAAGGGCCGGTCCGAACTGTTCCTCGACGACGAGGTCGTTCGTCGGCTCGATGTCGGCGATCAGAGTGGTCGGATAGAAATAGCCCGGCCGGTCCCGCTCGGGCTCGCCGCCGAGCAGCACACGCGCTCCCGAGCTCTTCGCGGACTCGACGAGGCGGTCGACGATCCCGAACTGCATGGCGTTCTGCAGCGGCCCGAGCACGTTCTGCTCGTCGAGTCCGACGCCCATCGGAACTGACGACGCGACATCGACCAGCGCCGCGCACACCTCGTCATAGACGTCGTTGTGCACATAGAGCCGCTTGAGAGCCGCGCAGGTCTGCCCGGTGTTGATGAATGCACCCCAGAACAGCCCCTCGGCGATCTCTTTGGCATTCACATCGGGCAGCACGATGCCCGCGTCGTTGCCGCCGAGTTCGAGGGTGAGCCGTGTGACGTTTCCGGCAGAGGCCTCGATGATCTTCTTGCCTGTGGCCGTCGAGCCCGTGAACATGATCTTGCCGACGGAGGGGTTCGCGACGAGCGCCGCACCGAGGTCGCCGTCGCCGGGAACAGCGATCACGACATCCTCTGGCAGTTCGCGTCGCATGACCTCGAGCAGAGCGAGACCGGACAGCGTTGTGTGCTCGCTCGGCTTGGCGACGACGGTGTTTCCCATGCGCAGCGAGGGCGCGATCTGCCAGATCGCGATCATCATCGGCCAGTTCCAGGGGGTGATCGCGCCGACGACGCCGATGGGGCGGTAGTGCATCTCGGCGTAGTCTGTGCCGTCGTCGACGATGACCTCTGTCGGCAGGGGGGTGTCTGCGGTGGCCCGGAGCCAGCCCACGCAGCCTCCGATCTCGAAGCGCGCGTTCAGGCCGTTGAGTGGCTTGCCCTGTTCGCGCGACAGGATCTCGGCGAGTGCCTCGCTCGAGGCCTCGACGGCATCCGCGATGCGGTGCAACGCAGCGCTGCGTTCTTCGTCGCTCTTCGCAGCCCATGCGGGCTGGGCTCGTGCCGCGCGGGCGACGGCGTCGTCGACGGCCGCGGTGTCTACGATCGGCGCGGTTCCGATGGGGGCGCCGGTTGCGGGGTCGAGCACCTCTCGCGTCTTGCCCGAAGCCGGGGTGATCGCCGCGAGCAGGCTTTCGTATGTGGTCATGGGTCCTCCAGGTTCGACGTCCGTGTCACTGCCCACGCTACGAGCCGCAGCCATCCCGCGCTTGTTCAGGGGCGCGTACGAGTTGATCCTGTGCGCACGGCCCACCGCCCCGCGCCCCGAGGCAGAGGCGGGTACATACACGGCTCTGTGTGGGCGCCGACCGTGGCGCCGTGTCGCGGCGGCATCTCGGGTGTGTCTGACGCTCCCGTCTGCTGGGCGGCGCGCGTCGCACCAGATGCCGCCAGACGCACCTAGACCATGGCGGCGATGGCGCGAGAGGCTGTGGCGAGCCGGTCTGCGATCTCGGCTTCACTCTGCGTGCTCGACACATACACCACGGCTATCGCCGCCGGGGCGTCCCGGTCGGGCAGAGCCACCGAGACGGACCGCAGGCCGGTGATGACCTCGTCGTGGCTGGCGGCCCACCCCCGCACACGGACGTCGGCGATGTCTGCACGGTGTTCCTCGTCCAGGGTCTCTGGCCAGCTCGACTCGGGCAGGCGCGAGCAGATGGCTTTTCCCGGTGCCCCGATCCCGATCGGATGCCTCGTGCCCGGGTGCTGCGCGATCGAGCCGATCGTATGGCGCGGCTCGACGCTCACGAGAGTGATGATCTCGTCGCGATCGAGAACGGTGAGAAAACACGTCATGCCGAGCTCGTTCGCCGCGGTCGTCAGCTCGGGGAGCGCGGCGGCCTGCAGGTCGTGAGACACACCGGCTGCGATGGCGGCGAGGCGAGAGCCGAGAGCGATGCGTCCGGAGGCATCCCGCACAACAATGCGGTGGTCCTCCAATGTTCTGACCAGGCGATAGACGACACTGCGATGCAGCCCGAGTTCGGCGGTGAGCTCGTCGATGGTGAGCGGTGTGCGCGCATCGGCGAGCACTTCGAGAATGAGGATGCCGCGCGACAGCGTCTGTGAGTGCGCACTCTTCGCACCGGTGTCATCTCGGGCTTGTCTGGGCACGGACACATGCTCCTCTGTCGTCGCACGCTATGGCAAATCCTAGACGAGCGAGTGTCCGGAAAAGCAGCCACCTCCGCTGGTGTGACCGCGGTCGGCTGCTTGTCTGGACGCTGACCGGCGAGCGCTACACCGTTTGTGACGCGCTCTCCGAAATAGGGGCGCGCGTCACAAACGGTGTAGCGCGCGGCGAATTCAGAATGCCGGCGAATTCAGAATGACGTTGAGCGTCAGAGCGCGGGCCTCACCGGCTGCCGCAAAACCGTTTTGAGCCTCTCGGGCGCCGTTCGACGGGGGTCGCTCAGATAGATCTCGTGGTGCAGGCCATTGAAGGCGAGCTGGTTCTCGGGCAGGTGCTCCTCGTGCAGGCGCCGCAGGGTGGGAGCCTCGTCGTCGTATGAGCCGATGTGCAGGGTCTGCACACTGGTCCCCTCGTGGAGGGGCATCATCCGAAGTCTGCTCGTGGCGATCCCCTTCTTGGCATTCACGTTCTCCAGGGCGGATGCCACCATGTCGTCGGTGATCCACTCCGGCTGGTTGATCATCATGGTCCAGTCCCATGAGCTCTTCTCGCGCGTGACGAACACCGACATGTCTTCTGCATGCCAGAGACCCTCGAGGGGAGCGACGGCGTAGTCGCGGCCGAGCGTCTTCTTGCTCTCGAACTTCAGGGTGAACGAGACCGAATAGAGTGCCTCGATCGCCGCCGCGTAGGCGCTCGAGGTGTTCGGGTCGCCGTGCCCGTCGACCGCGAGGTAGCGGAACTCAGGCACATCGACCGTCACGAACCTGCCCGCCGGGGGCGAATACAGCTCTCTATGCGCTTTCTTGACGTCGTACTTGTCCATGCGTCCCTCCCGGTGAGCTTGGCCAGAGCGTAGGAGCAACGTGTGACAGTGATCTGTTCGCCACCGATCGCCGGTGCCCGACGGCGTTTTCATCCACTTCGGATGTTCTCGCCCATTATGGCGGACGAAGACGTCCGAAGAGGGTGAAGATGCTGCGGGATGCTCATCCGTCGCCAACGCACGGAATACGGAGCCGATAGGTGCTTTGGCGACGGCCGAACGGCAGCCGATGAGCCCACCTCGGCTGGCAGGCGTGTGCCCGCCCCACTAGACTCGCGGGCGGCGCAAGGCAGTTACCAGAGACATCCGCCGTGCAACGGCATGGTGAGCAAAGGAGCCCCTGTCGTATGAAGCACCACACCATGACGAAGAGCGCGAGAGTGGCCCTCGTGGCCCTTGGAGCGGCGATGGTCGCCGGCGGGACCGGGATGGTCGTCGCCGTGGCACTCGGGTTTATGCCGGACGGAATGGACTATGGCCTGGCGTTGTGGATCCCACCCGCGTTCTTCATCGTCGGGGGTGTTCTCTTCGCCGTCCGGAGTGTCACAACACCGTCGAGAGGCGCGCAGACACACGAAGGGCCGCGCCCGACGGGCGCGGCCCCACTCGGAACGGGATTACTGCTGCAGGGTGAACTGCAGTTCGAGCTCGATGGCGACGTTGTCGCCCAGGGTCACGCCGCCGGCCTCGAGGGCAGCGTTCCAGTTGACGCCGAAGTCCTGACGGTTGATGACGGCGCTCGCGGTGGCGCCGGCCTTGGTCTGGCCGTAGCCGTCGGTGATGATGCCGCCGAACTCTCCGGCGAAGACGACCGGCTTGGTGACCCCGCGCAGGGTGAGGTCGCCCTCGACCGTGAAGTCGTCGCCGTCCACTGAGATCGAGGTCGATCGGAACGTCATCGTGGGGAATTCGTCGACCTTGAAGAAGTCGCTTGTGCGCAGGTGGTTGTCGCGGTCTGCCTGACCGGTGTTGACGGAGGCCACGTCGATGGTCGCCTCGATGGAGCTGTCGGCGAAGTTCTCTGCCGCCACGATCGTCGCGTCGAA
Organism: Okibacterium endophyticum; assembly: GCF_054780075.1. NCBI lineage: Bacteria > Bacillati > Actinomycetota > Actinomycetes > Micrococcales > Microbacteriaceae > Okibacterium > Okibacterium endophyticum. The sequence continues at coordinate 135,786 of NZ_BAAGXA010000012.1, forward strand.
CGACTCGAAGGTGCCGCGCACCTTGCTGATCATCAGGTGCTTCACGCTGAAACCGACCTTCGAGTGAAGGGGGTCGATCGTCCAGGTGCCGACGGTGTAGTGGGGGTGAATATCCGTAGTAGTCATAATTCCATGCAACCGCATGAACATGGATTCCATTCCCGCTTCGGGTGAATTTTTCGTGACCTGTTCGACACCTGAATCTCACCCCCGGATGGGGCACGGAGCGTGCGTTGCGCGGCCGGCTCGATCGGTGGCATCCTTGCCGGGAACCGTCTCGACGACCGCCGGTCGTGCTCACCGACGGCGAAACCATCGGGAGTTTCACGTGTCGAAACCAGTCATCGCGCATCCGCACCAGGCCTTCACCGCCGGGTTCTATCGCAACGACGATTTCGACTTCGACGTGCGCATCGCGCTCGGACTCGCTCCGTCGGGAGGCGCGGATGCCGGCGAGGTCCTGCAGGCGATCGCCTCTGTCGGCGAGAAGGATGTCGACGGCTGGTTCGCCGCCTGGACGGGCCTCGGCGAACGTGTGCAGGCCATCGCCGATGCCTCTGCGGCTGCCGGCCACAGCGTGAGCGCGGCGGCGGCGTCACTCCGGGCCGCGAACTATTACGGCATCGCCGTCAATGCCGCAGCCGGCCTCGCGGACGACAGCCGGGTCCTGAGCACCTTCCGCGCACACCGGGCATCGTGGGACCGATTCGTCGACCACGCCCCGATCTCGATCGAACGCGTTCGGATCCCCTATGAAGGCACGGCGCTGCCGGGCTGGTTCGTGAGCGGCTCAGAAGCGGGTCAGCGGCAGACACTCATCATGGTGAACGGAAGCGACGGAGCGGTCAGCGCTCTCTGGGGCAGCGGTGCGGCGGATGCCGTCACTCGCGGCTACAACGTGCTGCTCTTCGACGGACCGGGGCAGCAGTCGATGCTGTTCGAGCACAACGTCGGCTTTCGCCCGGACTGGGAGGCCGTCATCACCCCCGTCGTCGACTACCTGCTCGGACGGACGGACGTCGACGCCGGACGGATCGCGATGTACGGCATCAGCCAGGCGGGCTACTGGGTGCCGAGGGCGCTCGCGTTCGAGCACCGGATCGCAGCCGCGATCGCGGATCCCGGCGTCGTCGACGTGTCGGCGTCGTGGCTGGCTCACATGCCGAAGAGCATGATCACCCTGCTCCACAACGGCGACGGAGAGACGTTCGACAAAGAGATGGCGTTCGGCATGAAGCTGTCGAAAGCGGGATCTCGCGCGTGGAACTTCCGTTCCCGGCCCTATCGGGCCTCGGGTTATTTCGACACGATGACCCGGGTGCTCGAGTACCGGATCGATGCCGAGCTCGCGGCATCCATCCGCACGCCGTTGTTCGTCACCGACCCAGAAGACGAACAGTTCTGGCCGGGCCAGTCGGAACAGCTCGGCGCGATGCTGGCCGTCGATCACGAGGTGGTGCCGTTCACGGCGGCAGAAGGAGCGAACTTCCACTGCCAGCCGCTGGCGCGCTCGCTCACCCATCAGCGTATGTTCGACTGGCTCGACGAGAAGCTCGGCCTCTGACCGGGGCGTCTCGCCGCTGAGGGCCGAGTTGCGGATGCGCGTTGCTCGCTGGTGGGCTCGCTTCCGCAGAAATCCGCTTGTCACTTCTGGATGATGCTTCTCGCTGCCGGTCGAGACGACCACGCACACGCCGAGGGGCGGGCGGACTTCTTTGTCGCCGCTTCAGTCGCCGCATCCGCTTCAGGGATCGGTCGTCGTCGGCGTCTCTGGCCCCGCTTGCGCGAATACTGAATCGAGTTTAGTATTGAGCTCACTCGAACAGACATGCACCGTTCGGGAGTCCTACCGCAACAATGGCGTTCATTGGAGAACACATGCGCAGCACCCGAAGAATCCTTGCGCTGACCGCAGCAATGGTCACAGTCGCCCTCGCGGCGACGGCCTGCACCGCGGGAAGCAACGAACCGCAAGACCAAGCCGCAGGCACCGCCCCGCTCCTGCGAATCGCCTCCCTCCAGGAGCCGACCAGCTGGGACCCTGCCCAGGTGAACGAGGGCCACCTCGCCCCCCTTTTCCAGTCCGTGTACGACACGTTGCTCAAACGTGAAGCCGACGGAACGCTCAGCCCGATGCTCGCGACCGAGTGGAGCGTCACCGACGACCTGCTCGGCTTCGACCTCACGTTGCGTGACGACGTCGTCTTCTCGGACGGCACCGAGCTGGACGCCGAGGTGGTGAAGGCGAACATCGAGCACTTCCAAACCGCGAACGGGCCGCTCCAGGGCAACCTGAACAGCATCGAGTCCGTGGAGGTCACGGGCGAGCACGCCGTCCGGCTCCACCTCTCGGCCCCCGATCCCAGCCTGCAGTACTGGCTGGCGGGCGCCGGCGGCTACGTGGGAAGCGCGGAAGCCATCGGTACCGACGAGATCGTCGCCGAGCCCGTCGGCTCCGGCCCCTATCTGCTCGACACGGCGACGACAGTGATCGGTTCGAAGATCACCCTCGTGCGCAACGAAGACTATTGGGGCACGCCGCTCCCCTACGACAAGGTCGAGTTCCACGTCGTCACGGATGAGACCGCGAGACTGAATGCGCTGAAGTCCGGTCAGGTCGATGCCGCGGTACTCCAGCGCAACGCGTCGGCTCTCGACGCAGAGACCGCCGGCCTGCGACACGAGCCGTTCGCAACCAACTGGGAGGGCGTGTGGTATCTCGACAGGAACGGTGAGATACTGCCGGAGCTCGCAGACCCGCGCGTGCGCGAGGCCCTCACGCTCGCGGTCGACCGCGAGGCCCTGCTGGATGTCGTGCAGCTGGGCAAAGGCACGCTGTCGAGCCAGACCTACGGGCCGGAGTCGCTCGGGTTCCTCGAGGATCAGGAAGACGCCTACCAATACGACCCGGAGCGAGCGCGCGAACTGCTCGCCGAGGCCGGGGCCGAGGACCTCACGTTCACGCTTCCGATCTCGCCCGTATGGGACCCCGCGATCTATGACGCTCTCATCCAGAACTGGGAGGCAGTGGGGATCACGGTCAACCGTCACGAGTGGGGTCCGGGCCAGGCGATCCCGTCCATGCTCCGCGGTGAGTTCCCGATCGTCTATATGAGCCTCGTCCGTCGCCTCGACTGGGCGCAGGTCGTGTTCCTCATCGGTCCGGACGCTCCCTGGAACCCGTTCGGCACGGAGACCGAAGAGCTCAACGCGCACCTGGATGAGCTGCAGAACGCCACCTCAGACGAGCAGATCGAGACCGCGTCACAGGCCATCAACCGCTACGTGATCGATAACCACTGGTTCAACCCGATCTACCGGCTCGAGCAGCATTTCTACTACAACGACTCGGTCGACGTGGTCAACCAGCCCGAGCAGGCCGTGCCGTCCATCTACAACTACACGCCGGCCGGATAACGACCGGCCACGAGGGGGTGCGCCGCGCCGCGGCGCACCCCCTCTGCGAGGAACCCCGTGACTCTCTTTCTCCTTCGCCGCATCGCGTCCGGCGTGGTGCTGCTCGTGGCGGTGTCATTCATCGTCTACCTGCTGCTCTATCCCGCCATTCCCGACCTCGCGCGCAACATCCTCGGTGAGAACGCCTCCGAAGAACAGGTCGCCGCGCTCAATCATCAGCTGGGGCTCGACCAACCCCTCCTGGTCCAGTACGCCCAGTGGCTCGGCAACGCCATCACGGGAGACCTGGGGAGCTCGTACTTCACGAGCCAGCCCGTGTGGGATGCCCTCAGCGTGCGTCTGCCGGTCACCGTCAGCCTCGTTGTGCTGGTGACGGTGCTCAGCGGAGTCATCGCGTTCGCGCTCGGCACACTCGCGGCCGTTCGCCGCGGGTGGATCGATCGAGTGCTGCAGTTGCTGATCACCCTCGGCGACGCGCTGCCCGCGTTCATCCTCGCGCTGTTCTTTGTGAGCATCTTCGCACTGGATCTCCAATGGTTCCCGGCAACAGGCTACGTCGCACCGGTCGATTCCGTCGCCCAATGGGTGTGGTACCTGACGCTGCCCGTGGCCGCGATGACCATCCTCGGCGTCGCCGGCGTGTCGCAACAGGTGCGAAGCGCCACTATCGGCGTTCTCCGCATGGACTACATCCGGACGCTACGCAGCCGTGGTGTGTCTGAGCGGCGCATCATCCTCACAAACGTCCTGCGCAACGCCTCGACGAACGGTCTGACCGCGCTCGCGGTCCAGGTCGTGGGCATTCTCGGCGGGAGCGTTGTCATCGAGCGGATCTTCGCGCTCCCCGGTCTGGGAAGCCTCGCCATCGAGTCGACGACCCGCGCCGACGTGCCCCTGATCATCGGGATCGTTATGGCGTACGTGGTGATCGTCGTCATCGTGAACCTCCTGGTCGACGTGCTCGTCGCCTGGCTCAACCCGAAGGTGCGACTGTCATGAGCGTCACAATCGACCCGCGTTCGACCCGCCCTCAGCTGGTCCGCCGCTTTCTGCGCAATCCTCTCGGCGTCGTATCGGCCGGCCTCATCCTGCTCATCGTGCTCATCGCCGTCTGCGCGCCTCTGCTGGGCCTCGTGGACCCCAACCTGGTCGACCTGCGTATGGCGAACCAGGGGCCTGGCGCTGAACACGTCCTCGGGACCGACAGCTCCGGTCGCGACATTCTGAGCCGGCTGGTCTGGGGAGCGCGCGTCAACCTCGCCGGTGCTGCGCTGGCACTGGCCGTCGCCGTCATCATCGGGCTGCCCACCGGTCTTCTCGCCGGCTACTATCGCGGTTGGTTCGACTCGGTCGCGAACTGGGTGAACAACCTGAACATGGCGTTGCCGGGGATCGTGCTCATTCTGGCTGTGCGCGCCGTGGTCGGACCATCTGTCTGGATCGCGATGGCGCTCTTCGGTGTGCTCCTGGCACCGGGAATCTTCCGCTTGGTCCGAGGCGCGGTGATCGCCGTCCGGCACGAGCTCTACATCGATGCCGCCCGCGTCTCTGGCCTGAGCGACCCGAGGATCATCGGACGCCACATCCTCACAGTCGTGCGCGCCCCGCTGATCATCCAAGCTGCGCGACTGGCGAGCATCGCCATCGCCATCCAGGCCGGGCTGGAGTTCTTGGGCGTGAGCGACAACACCACACCCTCGTGGGGCAACATGCTCAACGAGGGATTCCGGCTCATCACGCTTTCTCCGAGTCTCGTGATGTGGCCGAGCATCGCCATCGGTGTCACGAGCATGGCGTTGATCCTGTTCGGGAACGCGTTGCGCGACGCGCTCGAGGACAGTCATGGCGATCGGGCGCGCGTCCCGCGACCGGTTGCCCAGGTCGGCGCTCCCGCTGCCGACCACCCGGCCGACGCCCTGCTGTCTGTGCAGGGACTGCACGTTGCGTACCCGGGCGCAGACGCACCCGTCGAGGTGCTGCACGGGATAGACCTGAGCGTGCGCAGCGGCGAGGTCCTGGGCATCGTCGGCGAATCGGGCTCGGGCAAGTCGCAGACGGCGTTCTCGATCCTGGGCCTTCTTCCCGAGGGCGGGTCTCTGACGGAAGGGTCGATCCGATTCGACGGAAGAGAACTCGTCGGCATGCGCAAGACCGAGCGCAGAGCGTTGCGCGGTGTCGATATCGCCTACGTGCCGCAGGAGCCGATGAGCAACCTGGACCCTTCGTTCCGCATCGGCTATCAGCTGATGACCCCGCTGCGCACACGAGCGGGAATGAGCCGGCAGCGAGCGAAGGCACACGTGCTCGAACTGCTCGAACGCGTCGGCATCCCCGATCCGGTGAAGGCCTTCCACTCGTACCCGCACGAGATCTCGGGCGGCATGGCCCAGCGTGTGCTGATCGCCGGCGCGATTGCCGTCCGCCCGCGATTGCTCATCGCCGACGAGCCTACGACCGCGCTCGATGTGACCGTGCAGGCCGAGGTCTTGGATCTTCTGCGCGACCTGCAGAAGGAGTACGGGATGTCCGTCATCCTCGTCACACACAATTTCGGCGTCGTCGCCGACATCTGCGACCGAGTGGCGGTGATGAGGTCCGGTGAGATCGTCGAGATGGGCGACGTCGCCGCGATCCTCTCTGCACCGCGCCACGAGTACACGAAGAGCTTGCTCGCGGCGAGCCTCGAAGGCACACCGACGCGGCCGTATCCCTTCGACGACGAACCGGGCGCAGAAGGGGGAGCACGATGAACGCCTTGCTGTCGGTCGAGGGCCTCGCCGTCGACTACGCCTCCCGGCGTCGCGGAACGTTCCGCGCCCTCGAGGACATCTCCTTCACCGTGCGCCCCGGCGAGACGATGGGTCTCGTCGGCGAATCGGGTTCGGGCAAGACGACGATCGGCCGCGCGATTCTCGGTCTCGCCCGCGTCTCTGAGGGCAAGATCGAGTTCGACGGCGAGGACATCACCTCTGCGTCGCGGGCCCGTCGTCGCGAGCTCGCCCGCGACATCCAAGTCGTGTTCCAGGATCCGTATTCGTCGCTCAATCCTTCGATCTCGGTGGAGAGCATCCTGTGCGAGCCGCTGCTTGTTCAGGGATGGAGCTCTGCGGATGCGCGGCGGCACGTCCGCGAGTTGCTCGATCACGTGCACCTGCCCGCCGACGCCGGGCGCCGGCTGCCGAGCGATTTCTCGGGCGGGCAGCGGCAGCGCATTGCGATCGCGCGTGCGATCGCGTTGAAACCTAGGCTCGTCGTCTGCGACGAGCCCGTGTCGGCGCTCGACCTCACGACCCAGCAGCGGGTTCTCGATCTGCTCATCGAGATCCAGGAGCGCACAGGAGTCGCCTACCTGTTCGTGTCCCATGACCTCAGCGTGATCCGGCACATCAGCCATCGTGTGCTTGTGCTCTATCGAGGCCGGATCGTCGAAGAGGGGCGAGCCGATCAGGTCACCTCCGCGCCGCGGGCGGAATACACTCAGCGGCTGTTCATGTCGGCGCCCGTTCCTGACCCCGTTCAGCAACGTCAACGGCGCGAGGCGAGACAGGCGCTCAAGGCCGTACATTCCACGAACACGAAAGGACGCGATCTTTGACCGGTCGTTTGAAGCTGTCTACAGCACCCGACGGGGCGGTGTACCGCGATCTCAACGGCAATGGGAGGATGGATCCGTACGAGGACCGTCGTCTGTCGGTCGATGAGCGCGCTGCCGATCTGGTGCGGCGTCTGACGCTCCAGGAGAAGGCCGGGCTCATGTTTCAACCGCCGGTGAGCGGACCTCCGACGGGAGAGCTGGCCGACGAACAGGACGTGCCGCATCGTCCCAGCGCGCAGCGTCTCATCTCGGAACGGAAGATCACGCACCTGAACCTGCACACGCTTCCCCCGCCGCGCGAAGCGGCGCGATGGATCAACTCGTTGCAGGAACGTGCAGAGCAGTCGCCCCACGGCATCCCGATCACGATCTACACGGACTCACGCCACTCGTTCGTCGAGAACTGGGGGGCGTCGTTCCGTGCCGAGTACTTCTCGGCATGGCCGGAGCCCCTTGGCCTTGCCGCCATCGGCGACGAGGACACTGTTCGTGAATTCGCCTCCATCGCCCGGTCCGAGTATGCGGCGGTCGGCATCCGCGGCGCGCTTCACCCGACGATCGACCTGGCCACTGAACCACGATGGGCCCGTCAGTACAGCACCTTCGGTCAGGAGGCGGACCTCGTCTCCCGGCTTGCCCTCGCCTATCTCGACGGGTTCGAGGGGAGCGAGCTCGATTCGCAGAGTGTCGCATGCATTGCGAAGCACTTTCCCGGTGGCGGACCGCAGAAAGACGGTGAAGACCCGCATTTCCCCTACGGAAGAGAGCAGGTATACCCCGGCGACATGTTCGAGTATCACCTGGAGCCGTTCCGCCGTGTGATCGAACGAGGTGTGTCGGCCATCATGCCTTATTACGGCATGCCTGTCGGCTTGGTGCGCAACGGCGTTCCGATCGACGAGGTCGGGTTCGGCTACAACCGACAGATCATCACCGGATTGCTCCGCGAGGAACTCGGTTTCGAGGGTGTGGTCTGCGCTGACTGGGGGCTCGTGACCCCGTCTCAGATCGGAGACAAGACGTTGCCTCCGAGAGCGTGGGGCGTGGAGCACCTCGACGAGATCGCGCGGGTCAAGCGCATCATCGACGCCGGAGTCGATCAGCTCGGCGGCGAACTCGATCCACACTGGGTCGTCACGCTTGTGCAGCGCGGGCTGGTCGACGAGTCCAGGATCGACGAGTCGGCCCAGCGACTGCTGCGGGTCAAGTTCCAGCTTGGCCTGTTCGACGACCCCTACGTCGACGAGGACGCCGCGGAGCAGAAGGTCGCGCTCCGCGAGTACGTGGAAGCCGGCCATCGCGCGCAGGCCCGGTCTGCGACCGTCCTCGCTCTCGATACCGATCAGATCACGCTTCCGCTTGCGCCGCTGACCCGGGTCTACTCCTCCGAGGTCTCCGACGTGGCACTGGTGAACGCGGGACTCGTGCCGGTCGCCACCCCGGCCGAGGCGGACCTCGCGCTCATCCGGCGTGATGCGCCGTACGACCCGCGCGACACCTACATGCTCGAATCGAGTTTCCACGCGGGCAGACTGACGTTCACCGAAGACGAGATCGACGAGATCACGACAGTCGCCGCTTCGGCGCCCGTGCTGGCAGTCGTTCACCTCGACCGTCCGGCTGTGCTCACTCCGCTTGCCGCGGTGGCGGCCGGGCTCGTGGCGGTGTACGGCACCTCGGACGAGGCTCTGCTCGACGCGCTGACCGGCCGGATCCCGCCGGTTGGTAAGCTACCGTTTCAGCTGCCGGGCAGCGCGGAGGCTGTTGCGGAATCTCGGCCAGATGTTCCGGGTGATATCGCCGACGCTCTGTTCGAGTTCGGTTTCTCAGTTCCCGAGGAGGAGTGGAATTGCATCGCGGGCCATACGCGCGTGGAAAACAAGCACGCGAGTTAATTCTCGAGACCGCTCTCGCGGTGATCGCCGAGAAAGGGTATGGAGCGACCTCTCTCCGCGACATCGCAGAGGCGACGGGGCTGACTCAGGCTGGCATCCTCCATCACTTCGGAACGAAGGAGAACCTTCTTGTGGAGGTGCTCCGGGCGCGTGACGAGGTCGATCGTCGTCTTTTCCCCGAACGCGACCTCGACGACTATCCGCGTGTGATCAAGTTCGCTCGCCACAACAGGGACGTACCCGGGCTCGTGAAGCTGTATGTCGCGCTGGCTGCTGCTGCCGCCGACCCCGCGCATCCCTGCCACGAGTACTTTGTGGAGCGCGACCGTGTGGTGCACTCCAGAATCATGGAGGACATCCGCGCCAGACAGCAAGCGGGGACCTTCACGTCGCACGCCGATCCCGATCTGCTTGCGCGCGCATTCCTGGCGTTGTCGGACGGGTTGCAGGCACAGTGGCTGATCGATCCGTCGATCGACCTCCCCGGTGTGCTGGAGCGCTTGTGGGACAGCTACCGGGCGGACGCGGTCACGGCCGTGTGACCCTGACGTCGCTGCTGGTCTGGTAGCCGAGCCGCCAGGCTCTCACCCAGAAGCTTCTGCCGGCCTCAGGGCGGTACGGCCCGTTCCACAGCTGCCAGTGGCGATCATCCAGTTCAGGATCACCGGTGGCATCGGCGAGGGGAGACCACGGGCGAACGGGCCGGGGGTCGTCGTAGGTCCAGCCGAGAACCGCTCCCTCGGTCGGACACGTGATGGTGGTCGTCGCGTCGCTGTGCTCGACCACCGGGTCGGCGGTGACGGGCCACTGTCCGTCGGGGCGCCAGCTGCGAAGCAGCGCTGACTCCGGCATCATCCCGAGGTCGCCGTACTCGAGCTGCCACGCATCCAGCGCCGCGCTCAGCCGTGCGAGGTCCTCCGCATACCGCGGATCGTCCACGAGATTAACCGACTCGTACGGATCCTGCTCGGAGTCATACAGCTCCTCGCGGGGTTTGGACGCCGCGACGATCCTCCGCTGTTCCTGGCTGAGCAGGTCGGGCTCCCTCCCGCGCGCGAGCTGCCCGGCCTCTTCGAAAGCGAGGCGCCGGAACTCGCGCCAGGTGTCCCTGGAGTCCGGGTAATAGGAGTGTTGCATGGGCGAGCGATCAGGGTGATAGTTCCGCACGTAGCGGAAGCGCCGATCGCGGACGGTGCGGATCACGTCCTCCTGCTCGTCGAAGCGGTCGCGCCCGCCGTAGGTGAAGTCCCACCCGTCCGTGACGTGCCAGTCGTCGCCGGGCCCGTTCCCCGTGAAGAGGGGTTTGCCGTGCATATGCTCTGGCACGTCAAGTCCACAGGCGGTGAGCATCGTCGGCGCGAGGTCCATCAGGTGCACGAGCTCGCGGCGAGCGGAGCCGGCCGGCAGGTGTCCTGGCCAGCGGACGATGAGGGGCTCTCTCAGCCCGGTTTCACCGACCCAGCGCTTTCCGCGCGGCATGCCCTGCCCATGGTCGCTCCAGAACACGACTATCGTGTTCTCGGCAAGGCCGTCCTCCTCCAACTGCCGGAGAAGATCGCCTGCCCAGTGGTCCATCTGGGTGATGAGCTCGTGATACCGCGCCCATGTCCGACGAAACACCTGTGTGTCCGGGTGATAAGGAGGCAGTTGGACGGCGTCGGGGTCGCGGCGCTGCTCATCGGTGACGTCTGCGGTGAGTGCTGCAAACTCGTCGTCATCGATGTAGAGCCGCGACTCGTGTGTGGTCATGCCATGGAACATCGCGAAGAACGGGGTCGAGGTGTCTGGGCGGTTGCGCCAGTGCGCCTCGGGGCCGCACACGTCGAAAGTCGTGGCGGGCACACGAACCTGAAAGTCGGTGAAGAAGTTGTTTGTGGTGTAGTACCCCGCCTCGCGGAAGTACTCGGGCAGGAGCCGCACCTCGGGTGGCGGCACCGATTTGGTCCGCATGTGCATGGCCCCGATCGCCGTGGGGAAGCATCCCGTCATCATCGCGGAGCGCGACGGTGCACAGATCGGTGCGGCGGCGAACGCACGGTCATATCTGACGCCCTCTGCGGCGAGTCGGTCGAGGTTCGGTGTGATCGCCTCTTCGGCTCCCGGCCACTGGCCAGAGTAGGCGCCGAGATGGGGATTGATGTCGTGGGTCGAAATCCACAAGACGTTTGGCTGCACCATTGCATCTCCTCTGACGGAACACTGAACGACGTTCAGTATCATGTTACCCTGGCGGAGAGATGGTGCCGCGTTGTGGCGTATGCATCGTGACCACAGAGCTGTGAGAGGTGGACCGTGGACTTTCCGAGTCTTCGTTTCTCGGATTCCGAGCCGATGCGGGCGCCGCTCTCAGAGAGCAGCGGCGGGCGCCCGAATGTCATCGTCGTTTTGTTCGACGACCTCGGGTTCGCTGACTTCGGCTGTTTCGGCTCGCAGATCCGGACTCCGAACATCGATCGGCTCGCGCGCGAGGGACTGCGGTACAACTCCTTCCACGTGACCGCACTGTGCTCGCCGACACGCGCGAGCCTGCTGAGCGGACGCAATCACCATTCGGTCGAGATGGGCATGCTAGCCAACATTCCACTGCAGTTCGACGGCTACACCAGCCGAATCCCCGAGGACGCCGCGCTTCTGCCGCGCGTGATGCGCGACGCGGGCTACGCCACCTACGCCGTCGGAAAGTGGCACCTCGCGCCCGACGACGAGGTGTCTCCGGCCGGTCCACTCGACAGGTGGCCGCTCGGCGCAGGCTTCGAGCGCTTCTACGGATTCCTCGGCGGGCAGACGAGTCAGTGGCACCCCGACCTCGTGAGAGACAACTCCTTCGTCGAGCCGCCGCGAGGGCCGGAGCAGGGGTACCACCTCACCGAGGACCTCACCGACGCTGCTCTCTCGTACCTGGTGGATCTCGAGAACTCCGACCCGACGCGTCCCTTTTTTCTCTACTTCGCTCCGGGAGCCGTCCATTGGCCGCTCCACGTTCCAGAGGAGTGGGTGGCCGGGTACCGTGGCGCGTTCGACCGAGGGTGGGACGAGCTGCGCGCAGAGAATCTGCGACGCCAGATAGACGAGGGCATCGTTCCGCCTGACACCGCACTCACGGAGCGGCCGGCGTGGATTCCCGCCTGGGACAGTCTCGACGACGACGCGCGGGCGAAGGCCACACGGCTGATGGAGGTCTATGCCGGTTTCCTGACGCATACGGACGCCCAGCTGGGCAGGCTTCTCGCGCACCTCGACGCGACCGGCCACGCCGAAGACACAATGGTGCTCGTGATGTCGGACAACGGCGCGAGCCCCGACGGCGGGCCAGACGGCAGGGTCAATATCGCCCACGACTTCAAGGTGGGCTACGAGCCCGACGATGTCGTATACGAGCTCGATGACCTGGGCGGCCCGAGGAGCTACCCGCAGTATCAGTGGGGCTGGACGGCGGCATCGAACTCTCCGTTCCATCTGTGGAAACACTTCACCTGGCTCGGCGGTGTGCGAGCGCCGCTGATCGCGCGCTGGCCGGGCGGGATCGCCCCGGAGCAACGCGGACAGGTGCGCGATCAGTTCCTCCATGCCATCGACATCAGGTCGACCATCCTGGATGCCGCGTCGATAGCCGAGCCAGAGGCCGTCGCCGGCGTGACGCAACAAGCCATTCACGGTGAGACCGCTCTCGCGACCTTCGCGTCTGCCGACACGTCGACGCGCAGCACCCAGTACTTCGAGATCATGGGATCTCGGGCGCTCTATCACGACGGCTGGATCGCTGTCACCGACCATGTGACCGGGACGGCCCAATCGGAACAGGACCTCGTCACGGGCAGCCAGGACCTCGATCAGGATCGCTGGTCGCTCTATGACCTGCGGAACGACTTCTCGCAGAGCATCGATCGGGCCGGCGAGGAACCGGCGCGGCTGCGCCGCCTGGTCGATATGTGGTGGCACGAGGCCGGCCGCTACGGCGTGCTGCCTCTGATGGAACGGCCGGGCGAGATCTTTCCGTACGCGCTTATGAGGCCAGCCCCGCCCCAGGGGGAGCCGGTGAGGCTTCGCCCCGGTGGTTCGCGAATCCCTTCGCCATTGCTCGCAACCGGGTTCCGGCTGCGGGTCGAGGTGAAGATCGGGAGCGATCACGCCGATGAGCAGTGGGTGTGGCAGGACGGGCCGGCGGGAGGATGGAGCCTCGGGCTCGCCGGGAGGCGGGTCTTCTGGACGATGGCCACCGACCTCACCGGCTCTGAGATGACCGCGATGGATGTGAACGCGCTGCCCGCGGGCGCTCATGTCATCGAGGCGGAGCTGGGAGTGGACGGGGATGCCGCGCAGCTGCGGCTCCATGTCGACGGTTCTCCTGTGGCATCGGCGATTGCGGACAAAAAGACGGTGTCTCGTCTGCTGCGCTCCCGTCTGGGTCAGGCCATCCGGATCGGCGAGGCAGCGAAAGACGGGGTGGCGCTCACCAGACTGTGAGGCCGCACGGCCCTGCCGCCGTCATCTCGGCGATTTCGCCCATCGGTGATCTCGCCGCTCCATGCCGCGATCAAGCCGGGAGGCCCGGCGGGTATTTGTCGAACGCAGCCCGCGTCGCTGCCTGGCGCGCCTCGAGCATGGGCCACCACTCGGGGTGAGTGAGCGCGAGGAAGTCGTTGTTCTGAACCGCCCGTGCCACGATGCGTCCGGCTTCACGCGGGTCGATCCAGCGCAGACCCTGCGCCTGTTCCGAGGCCTCCAGGTCGACGTCCGACAGATTGCCCACCTGGCCGTCTGGGCGGTGCTTCAGGCTCTCTCGGATGTTGGTGCGCACCGGACCGGGAAGCATCACGGTGACCTTGACGTCGGACCCCTCGGACTCGAGCTCAGCCGCCAGGACCTCTGAAAGCCCCAGAACCCCCATCTTCGACGCCACGTACGGACCGAGTCCTTCGAGGGGAAGGAAGGCTGCCATCGAGGCGGTGTTGACGATGTGGCCGCCGTCGGCGTTCGACCGCAGGGAGGGGAGGAAGGCGTGCACGCCGTTGATCACCCCGAACAGGTTCACGTCGATGATCCACCGCCAGTCGTCGAGGGTGAGGTCGGCGATCCGCCCATCGGGTCCGACTCCCGCGTTGTTGACGACGACGTCGACCCGGCCGTGCTGCTCGACCACAGACGTCGCGAGTTGCGTCATCGCGTCGCCGTCCGAGACGTCGAGGCCCACTCCGGTCGCGCCGATCTCGGAGGCGACATCACGGGCGCGATCACCGTCGATGTCTGCGACGATCACCGTGGCGCCGAGCGCGACGAACTCCTCGGCGATTCCCCGTCCGATGCCGGAGGCGCCTCCCGTCACGACGGCGATCTTGTTGTGCAGCGAGGTCATATCTACTCCTTTGATGGTCCGAAGGCCGCGTGAACGATCTGCTCGACGTCTTCGGGAGTCACGGTTCGCGGATTCGCGATGGGCAGGCGGGCGGCAACGACGTCGACCGCCTCGTTGATCTGATCTTCCCTCAGGCCGATCTCGCGGAGCGTGCGGGGCGCATCCACGGCCGTATAGAGGGCGGCGAGCCCTTCGCTCGCGGTGGCGCTGCCCAGCGCTGCAGCCACTCGTGATACGGCATCCGGTGCGGCTTCTGCGTTGAACGCCACAACGTGAGGGAGCACAACGGCGTGAAGCGGCGCGTGGGGCAGATCGAAGGCTCCGCCCAGGGCGTGGCAGATCGTGTGGTGAAGGCCTGATCCGGCGCTGGCGAACGACAGCCCGGCGAGGAACGCGCCGTACAGAAGCTGCTCGCGGGCAATCGCGGCGTCGTCGCCCCGCGAGCGGAGGCCACGCGCAAGGCCCTGCAGGCCCTCGGTCGCGATGGCAGCCACCACCGGGTTGGAGCGCGGCGTCCAGTAGGCCTCCACACAGTGCGCCACCGCGTTCAACGCCGAGGCGACCGCGATCGAGTCCGGCAGCTCCGCGAGCAGATCCGGGTCGTAGACGACTGCACGGGGCAGCACGCGGATGTCGGTGCCGGTCTCCTTGCGGAGGCCGGTGGTCATCCCCCAGACCGGGGTCACCTCAGAGCCGGCGTAGGTCGTCGGCACGGCCACAAGAGGCAGGCCGGAGGTGAGGGCGACGGCTTTGGCGGTTCCGGTGGTCGATCCCCCGCCGATCGAAAGGATGCCGTCCGCGCCGGATTCGACGGCTGCGAGCCGAGCGGCAGCCGCCGTCTCGGCCGGAACGTGCTGGCGTATCGCCGTGAAGACGGCGGCGGGGGCCAGGCGGTCGGCGAGAAGGTCGTGCGCACGCCGCTTCTCGCGTTCGGTGGTGATGACGAGGGGCCGGGAGATCGCCAGCTCGCCGAGAGCGGTGGCGATGTTCCTGCCTGCCTCACCGGCTCCGAAGAATGCCCTGAGCGGGAGGGACTCGTAGAGGAATCGCATGTCGTCGCCTCAGCCGTTCCCGGTGATCCAGTCGATGATCGGGCGCACTGCCCGGTCGGAGTTCGCCTCGAGCATCGGACCGTGGCCGTTCCCGAGGACTCCGTGATCCTGCAGTCGCAGCAGCTCGGCCGTCGCGCCGCCGCGACGCAGGAACCCCACGATGGAGGCGCCGGCCTCAGACAGCGGCGAGGCAGGCGCAGTGACCACGGCGACGGGCAGCCCTGCCAGGCCGGGGATGCTCCAGCGCCGGTTCTCGTCCTGCAAGATCGAAGGGTCATCCGTCTTCGGCTCGGTCAGGATCCGGCTCGCGGTCAGCCCCCACGACAGAGCGCCGACACCCGGCACTTCGACGAACGGCGGTCCCATCGGCTCGACGGCGACGATGGCGCGGACGACGCCGGGACGGCGGTTCGCCGCGTGCCAGCCTGCCGGCGCCCCGAGCGAGTGTGTGACCAGGATGGCGGGGCCGGTGATGTCGAGAAGCTGGGCGAGCCGCTCCCCGTCCAGATCGTCGGCGGCGGCGAGGTCGGCCGGCAGCGATCCGCTGCTGGCTGTGAGCTGCTGGACCTCGGGGCCGTCCGGGGAGCGATCCCACGGCCATTGGGTCTGTGTCGGGGCGAAGGGCGGCGGGGCGAAGACGCCTATCGTCGACTCGTAGCCGCTCGGAACGCCAACGGCGCCCGCTGCCGCAGCCGGTTGGCGCGGCGAGCGACCGTAGCCGGGACGGTCTACGAGATAGACCGCGAAACCCGCCTCGACGAACCGATCGGCCCAACCGGGCCTGCCGTCGGCGGTGCGCTTCCAGTCGGTGGCTTGACCACCGCCCCCGTGCACCAGGACCAGCGGATACGGGTGGCTCCGCTCGACGGGGGCCTCCCACTCGACGTGCATGGGTGCGTGCTGCAGGGTTCCGAACTCGGTCACGACCGGGTCTCCGGGAATCCAGAACGAGCCGCGCCTGATGGTGATCGGAGCCACGCCGGACTCGTGCGGACGCGCGGTCACGATGTCGCCCCGGCGAAGGAGGGCGAGCGCACCTGGTCGAGGCCGGTCAGGAAGGCCCGCTGCGACTCCAGCGTTCTGGCGGCCTCGCGGAAGGGCTGGAGCTGCTGGTCACGGACGGCGGAGTCTGCGGTGTCATAGACAAGGGTCTTGAAGTAGCTTGCGTTCGGAGAGGACACCTCGGAGAAGACCCGGGAGCGCTCCGCGGCATAGCGGGCGAGCAGCTCGAGCCCGGCCGAGCCGCGCAGTATCAGGCCGAGAGCCTCGCTCAGCAGGAAGCAGTCGTAGAGACCGGTGGTCAGGCCGAGCCCGCCCGTGGGGTTGGTCAGGTGCGCGGCGTCGCCGGCGAGCACCACGTGACCCTCGTGCAGCGAGCTCGCGAGACGCTGGTGCATGCGGTACGGGCGGAAGTCGACGACCTCGACCTCGGCGCCGGGTCCAAGCAGCCGGTCGAAATGGTTCTGGATGCGATCGGCTACGGTCTCCTCTGGCAGGGTCTCCGGTTCCTGATAGGTGCAGCGCCACAGGCCGTCCGGGGTGATCTGGGCGACGATGCAGCCGATCTCGGGATCGACCACCATGTTCGACGAACGGTAGCCGCGGCTCCGGAAGTCGTAGCGCACATTCGTGGCTACAAAGCGTTCGCTCCAGGTGGTGCCCTCCAGAGTGGCGCCGATGAGGGAGCGCACGGCACTGCGCCCGCCGTCCGCTCCCACGAGGAAGCGGGCCTGAAGCACGTGGACTTCGCCCTCTCGGCTGTACTCGACGCTCACGCCCTCATCGGTGTCGGTCAATCCGACGACCTCCGCGCCCGTCACCACGTGTGCGTTCTCGAAGCCCGAGAGCTGATCGAGCACGATGCGGCAGTATTCGCCCTGCCCCAGGTTCACGTTGAACGGGTAGGGATCGACGCCGTCCAAAGCGGTGTTCGGCACCGAGATGAGCTCCCCGGTGTCGCGCACGTGCAGGTTGAGGCCCTCTCTGTCGCGCACACCGCGCTCGAGCATGTCCGGCAGCAGGCCGAGTGCGTCGAGATCGCCGAGCAGCGGATGGAGGTAGACCATCGCCCGCGGCGACATGTTCAGCTCGAGGTCGCGCTCGAGCACGGTGACGGTGAAGCCGTCACGTGCCAGTGCGAGAGCGAGGGTGAGGCCCACAGGGCCCGCTCCGGCAATCACCACATCGGTTCTGGTCGCCACCGTATCTCCTTCGATCGGGCGGATCGTCGTCGGCTCCGCTATCCGCAGTGTACAAGACTACAATCTAGTCGCTACACTCATGTCAAGCGAGATGTGATTTTTCGTGATTCAAAGGCGAACGGGAGGGATCCGATGACGGGCCCAGACGGCGACGACCAGGAGCGTGCACTCCGCACCGTGACGGATCAGGTCCTCGCGAGTTTCGCGGGGACGCCAGACGAGCGGCTCCGCACGATCCTCACCGCCCTGACCGAGCACCTGCACGCCTTTGTGAAAGAGGTGAGTCTCACCGAGGAGGAGTGGGACGCGGCGATCGCGTTCCTCACCCAGGTCGGGAACATCACCGACGACAAGAGGCAGGAGTTCATCCTGCTCTCAGACGTGCTCGGCATCTCGATGCTCACGATCGGGGTCAACAACGCCTTTGTGCCCGGTGCGACCGAATCGACTGTGTTCGGCCCCTTCTTCGCCGACGACGCTCCGTTCGTCCCGAACGGCGGCGACATCGCGGGCGGGGCGAGCGGCGAACCGTGCTGGGTCGAGGGCCGGGTGACGGATGTGGACGGCCGGCCGATCGCGGGGGCCAGGATCGAGGTGTGGGAGGCCGACGACGACGGGCACTACGACGTTCAATACGCCGACGGCCGCACGGCCGGCCGCGCCCATCTCTATTCGGCCGCTGACGGGAGCTACCGGTTCTGGGGTGTGACGCCCACCCCGTACCCCATCCCCGCCGACGGCCCCGTCGGCCGCCTCCTCGAGCTCACCGGCCGCACACCCATGCGCGCTCCGCACCTCCACTTCATGGTGACGGCAGAGGGTCACCGCCGCCTCGTCACCCACATCTTCGTCGCAGGCGACCCGCACCTCGAGACCGATTCGGTCTTCGGGGTCAAGCCGTCGCTCATCAAGGAGTTCGTGCGCCAACCCGCATCCGCCGACACCCCGGACGGCCGCGTGGTCGACGGGAGCTGGAGCCGCGCCACCTTCGACATCGTGCTGATCCCCGAACGAAAGAACCAGCCATGACCACATCCGTGACAAGCCCATTCACCCTCAGCCCCGAGGTGACCGCCCTCTTCGCCGACGCACTCGGCGCCGATGCGGTCATCACCAATCCCGATGCGCTTCGGGAGTATCGCGATCCGTACAGCTATCGCGAGTCCGCCGACTTCGACGCCGCCGCCGTTGTGCTTCCCACCACCACCGAGCAGGTGCAGGCCGTCGTGCGCATCGCGAACGAGCACGGCATTCACCTGTGGACGATCGGGCAGGGACGCAACAACACCTACGGCGGCCCGGCTCCCCGCGTGCGCGGCTCGGTCATCGTGAGCCTGCGCGCCATGAACAAGGTGCTCGAGGTCAACGAGCAGCTGGCCTACGCCGTCGTCGAACCGGGTGTGCGCTGGTTCGACCTGCACGACGAGCTCGAGGCGCGCGGCGGCGCGCTGTGGTCCTCCATCCCCGACCTCGGCTGGGGGAGCGTGGTCGGCAACTCGCTCGACTACGGCATCGGCTACTCACCCAACGGCGACCACGCGAGTCAGCTCTGCGGCATGGAGATCGTGCTCGCGAACGGCGAGGTCATGCGCACCGGACTCGGCGCGCGCGAGGGCAATGAGAACTGGCACACCTACCCGCACGCCTTCGGCCCCGATGTCGAAGGGCTGTTCACGCAATCGAACTTCGGCATCATCACGCGGGTCGGCGTGTGGCTGCTCCCGCGCCCGCACACCTATGCGTCGTGCTCCGTGCGGTTCAGTGGATTCGAGCGTCTCGGCGCCGTCGTCGACGTGATGCACAGCCTGATGCTCGAAGGCGTCATCACCAACCTGCCCATGTTCATGCGTGGGCTCGAGGTCGACGAGAACGGCGACACCGTCATCGTTCCGGGAAGCGACGGCTGGAGCGCCCGCTTCGCGCTCTACGGTCGTCCGGCCCTGATCGACGCCGCCTACGACGTCATCACCGAGGCGTTCGCGTCGGTCGAGGGAGCGGATGTCGTGCGCAAGGACTTCGCCGGAGCCGACCACGACGGCCCGTCGAACCACGACGAACGAGTGCAGCGAGGCATCCCCGACATGGATCTGCTCGACCCGCGCATGCTGCCGTTCGGCGAGAACACGGCACACCTCGACCTCTCGCCGATCGGCACCGCCACCGGAAGCGACGCGGTGCGCCTCCAGCAGCTTATGCGCGACCTCTACGCCGATCACGGGAGGTTCTCGGTGGGCGGCATCCTGTTGAGCCGGCGCTATGCGCTGCACATCTCCACCACCTTCTACGACCCTCGAGAAAAGGACGACACCGAAGCGGTCTTCCGGTCATACGGCCAGATGGTCGACAGCCTCGCCGACGCCGGCTACGTGCCCTACCGCACCAACCTCCAGAACATGGACCACGTCGCATCGAAGTTCGACTTCGGCGACGGCGCCCTGCTGCGCTTCGTCGAACGGCTCAAAGACGCCGTCGATCCCAACGGGATCCTCGCGCCCGGCAAATCCGGGATCTGGCCCGCCTCGTTTCGCTGAACCCCGACATCCAGGCACTACCCGCTCCACCCCGACTCGACGATGAGAGGAACACCATGACAGACACAACCGAGGCCACTTCACCCGCCGCCTCCGACCCGAACCAGAAGGTATGGCCACAGTCCCCGTGGGTGCCCTACGACGAACGCGTGGTGCTCTACAGCCTCGAGCACTGGGAGTTCGGCGGTGTGGCCCAGGCGTGGGAGTACACCGGATGGCGCGACGAGACGCTCTCGTGGAAGAAGACCGCCTACATCCACGGGCATCTGAACCCCTCGCCGACGGCACGCATCTCGGGCCCAGACGCCCTCGAGTTCCTGCAGGGCGTCTGCGTCAACAGCTTCCAGGCGTTCCAGGTCGGCGCCGCCAGACACGCCGTCATGACCGACGACGCCGGACGGGTGGCCGCCCACGGCATGCTCGTGCGTGTCGCCGAGGAGGAATTCCTCGCCTACTGGCTCTCGCCGTACCTCAACTTCCGGCAGCTGCAGCGTCCAGACCTGGACGTCACGGTAGACGACCTGACGGGCCAGGTCTTCCTGTTCCAGATCGGGGGTCCCAAGTCACTTGAGATCCTCGAGGACGCTGCGCACGAGAATCTGCACGACGTGAAGTTCCTGCGCACCAGGCTCACCGAGATCGCCGGAGAAGAGGTGCGGATCCTGCGGATCGGAATGGCCGGAACGCTCTCCTACGAGATCCACGGCCCGATCGAGGTCGCTCAGAAGGTGTACCAGGCGATCTATGACGCCGGCCTCCCGTACGGCATCCGGAAGCTCGGCGTTCAGGCCTACATGTGCAACCACACCGAGAGCGGCTTCGGGCAGGCGTACCACCACATGCCGTTGCCCTGGGGCACCGAGGACCCGGCGCTGCATCAGTTCATGCTCGCCATCGGCTTCGACGCCACGGCGAACATCAGGTACACCGGCAGCGCAGGCCAGGATCTCGCCCGTCGCTACCGCAGCCCGTATGACCTCGGCTGGGGGCACCTGGTCAACTTCAACCACGACTTCCCGGGCAAGGCGGCCCTCGAGAAGGAGGCGGCCGAGAACAGGACCACCATGGTGACCCTCGTCTGGAACGCCGATGACATCGGAGACCTCTTTATGTCCCAGTTCCGGGAAGACGAGAACTACACGCCGATGCCCTTCCCCAACGACTTCAGCTATCAACCCGGCGAGCTCAACAAGGGGCAGGTGCTGCGCGCCGACAAGGTGCTGGTGAACGGCGAAGACGTCGGCACCTCGTCTGGTCGCACCTTCACCGAGTGGACGAGGGAGATGCTCTCGCTCGCCACCATCGACACCCGCTTCGCCGCCGAGGACACCGAGGTCGTTGTGCTCTGGGGAGACGAGGGAACGCCGCAGAAGGAGATCAGGGCCAGGGTGGCGCGATTCCCCTATCTCATCGACCCGGTGCGCAACGAGCACTTCGACGTGTCGACCATCCCCAGCACATACCCGCCCCACGAGTGAGTAAGCAGGCACACATGAACACCACATTCGACTACTCAGGCAAAACCGTTCTGGTGACCGGAGGGGGGTCGGGCATCGGGCGCGCGAGCGCCAGCGCGTTCGCCCGCAGCGGCGCGACGGTCGTCGTGGCCGACATCTCGCAGACCGGAGGGCAGGAGACCGTCGACCTGATCACCGCCGCCGACGGCGCCGCCGAGTTCCGCCCCGTCGACGTCGCCGACGAGAACAGTGTGATCGCACTGGTCGACGGCATCGTCGCCGATCACGGGCGGCTCGACATCGCGCACAACAACGCCGGGATCGAGGCGCGGAACGTGCCGATGGCGGAACTGACCTCGGAGGAGTGGCGCCGGGTCATCGACATCGATCTCACCTCCGTCTTCTACTGCATGAAAGCAGAGATCCTGCACATGAAAGAGAGAGGTGGCGGGGCGATCGTCAACACCGCATCGGCGTCAGGCCTGATCGGCGGCTACACACTCGCCTGCTACACCGCTGCCAAGCACGGCGTCGTCGGGTTGACCAAGGCTGCGGCGATGGACTACGCCGCTCACGGCATCCGCATCAACGCCATCTGCCCGGGCCCCATCGACACCCCGTTCATCGCGGATCTTCCCCAGGTGGCGATCGACCGCCTGCTGCTGGCCACCCCGATCGGGCGTCTCGGCAAACCGGAGGAGATGGCGCAGGCGGTGCTGTGGCTGTGCTCGGACTCGGCGTCGTACATGCTGGGAACCCCGTTGCAGGTCGACGGCGGTGTGGCGCTCGGCGGCACGGGGACCCAGTTCGCCGACCTGTTCTGATCGGCCGCTCGACGTCCTGTGCGATCGGGCAGGCGTTCGGATGCTCCTCGACGGCCGGGCGCCGCAGAACCGGTGGAGCGGCGATCGCCTTCCCGACGCGGTGGGCGCCGGCGCGCCGCCTCAGGCGCCGAAGGCGCGCCGATGCTCGGCGTAGCGTTCCTCCACCCGCGGCCAGAGCTGCGGATGGGTGATCGCATAGGGCGCGTCGTTCTCGATCGCCTCGCGCACGATCCGGCCGCTCTCGCGGGGGGTGATCATGATCCGGCGGGCGGCCGCGCTCGGCTCGAAGCGGGTGAGGCCCGTCGCGGGCTGCGGGTCGCGGTGGCGCATGCTGTCGGCGATCGCCGTGTCGACCGGGCCGGGAGCGAGCACTGTGGCGTGCACTCGCGACCCGGATTCGAGGAGTTCCCTCTGCAGCACCTCGGTCAACGCCGAGACACCCGCCTTCGTCACCGCATAACCTCCGAGCCCCGGCATCGGGGCGAATGCCGACATCGACGATGTGTTGACCAGATGGCCGCCATGCGGATTCGACTCGAGCAGGGGCAGGAAGACCGTCACGCCGTGGATGACGCCGAACAGGTTCACGTCGATCAGCCAGCGCCAGTCAGCGATCGTCATCTGTGCGAGGTCGCCGCTCGGCCCCACCCCCGCGTTGTTCACAACGATGTCGACCCGCCCGTGCTGTTCGAGCACCGTGTCGGCCAGCCGCTCGACGCTCGCGAGCTCTGCCACGTCGACGTGTGCCGCGGTGGCGCCGATCTCGCGGGCGGTCGCCGCGGCCTTCTCGAGCGAGATGTCCGCTACGACCACTGACGCGCCGGTCGCGGCGAGCTCTTCGGCTATGCCGCGCCCGATTCCGGATGCCGCACCGGTCACCACAGCCACTGAGCCCCGCACGCGTGTCATGACGCTGCCGTCCCGCTCGCGCGCAGCCATCGTGCGATCTCGGTGTGGTCGGCCGCCGCGTCGAGATCGTCGACGGCACGTCCCCAGAGGCGCACGATCTCGTCGCCGAGCGTCGAGGGGAGTTCCACCGAACGGGCGAGCTCGGTGGCGATGCGGGTGTCCTTGAGCATCAGGCGTGCCGCGAAGCCGGAGTCGTAGCTGCCGGTGAGGATGAACGCCGGCCACTTCACCTCGCTCGAGCCGCTCCTGGCGCTCGAGCTGTTGAACACGGCGAGGGCCGCCTCGGCGCTGATGCCCACGCGCTCCGCGATCAGCACGGCCTCGCTGGTGAGCCAGAGGTGGCCGGCCGATACGAGATTGTTGAGCGCCTTGATCGCGTCGCCGGCCCCGATGGGCCCGACGTGGTGCACGGTGCCGACCAGCTCGAGCACCGGCCGCACGCGGTCGACGTCGGCCTGCTCACCCCCGGTCATGATCGTGAGGGTGCCGGCGACAGCCCCACGAACGCCGCCCGAGACCGGTGCATCGACGTAGCGCACACCGCGCTCGGCGAGCCGAGCAGCCTGACGTTGCGTCTCGGCCGGGTCGGAGGATCCCATGTCGACGACCGTCGCGCCCGGTGCGAGCGCCCCGGCTGCGTCGAGCCGGTCGAGCACCGAATCGACGACGAGCGAGTTCGGCAGCATCAGGACGACGATGTCGGCGCCCCGCGCGGCGAGCGCGGCGTCTGAGGCAGGCGTGCCGCCCGCCGCCCGCAGTCGGTCACACGCCGCGGTGTCGAGATCGAAGCCGTTCACGGGCAGGCCGGCCCGGAGCCAGTGCTCGGCCATGGGGGCGCCCATGTGGCCGAGCCCGATCACGGCGAGCGTCGGGCTGGGCTGCGGCCCGCGATCCGGTGTGTGCTCTGGACTGCTCACGTTCTTCTCCTTCGAATTGACGTCTGGTCAAGAGATTAGCCCAGAATCTTGCTTTTTTGAGTGTAACTATTGAAAATAGGATGATTCGCTCGAACAAAGAAGTGGAGCACCATCCATGCACACCCATTCCGGGTTCGATTCCTCTCGTCTCGATCGCCTCCGCGAGGTCGTCGAGGCCGACATCGCCGGCGGCCGCTACTACGGCGCGTCGATCAAAGTGGCCCGCGGCGGCGTTCTCGCCCTCGACCTCGCGCTCGGCCACGACACGGCATCGCCGCAGGAGGGCAGGCCGATCGCACCGGACACCGTGTTCTCGGTCCTCTCCGTGACCAAGGCCTTCATCAACGTGCTCGTCCTCCGCGCCGTTGATCTCGGGCGGGTCTCGCTCACGGCGCGGATCACCGACTACATCGAGGAGTACCGCGGCGAACCGCGCGAACGAGCGACCATTCTGCACCTCCTCACCCACACCACCGGCGTTCCGGCCATGTGGGAGATGCGGCCTGAGCAGTACTTCGACGACCTCGACGAGATCCTCGACACCGTCGTGCGGTTCGCCCTCGGGTCGAACGAGCCCGGCGAGCGATGCGACTACTCGCCGATGGCCAACCATGTGCTTCTCGCCGCGGTGCTCTGCCGGGTCGACCCGCAGCGGCGCCGTATCGGGCAGATCCTGCGCGAGGATCTGTTCGAACCGCTCGGCATGCACGACACCGGCCTCGGCATCGCGCCCCACATGAAGCCCAGGCACGCGTTCCCCGACATGCGCGGGATCGTTCCCGTGAAAGCGCTCTCGAGGAGCGCACCGGGCGACAACGGTCTGTACGCAGCCGAGACGAATGAGGCGGCGTGGATGGGGGGCGCCTCGACCACGGGCGATCTGTTCCGGCTGGCCGAGATGCTCCGCCGGGGCGGGGAACTGGGCGGAACCCGCATCCTTTCGCCACGCATCATCGCCCTCGCCCGCCAGAATCGCACGGGCGACATGCCCAACGAGCTGTACAAGGCGGTGGCGCTCCGCGCCGGCTACGCGCCGCCCCCCGCATACATCGGGCTCGGCTTCAGCGTTCGAGGAGACCGCATCGTCGACCACCAGTTCGGCACGCTCACCTCGCCGGAGACCTTCGGCAACTATGGGGCAGGCAGCTCGCTCTTCTGGATCGACCCTGAGCTCGACGTCACCTTTGTGATGCTCAGCGCTGGCCTTCTGCCCCAGGCCGACAACATCCGCCGCTTCCAGCAGCTCTCCGACCTCGTCGTCGGCGCTGCCCTCTGACCACCCGAAAGGACCATACGATGACAGACTCCCGCATCAGCGAGGACGCACAGCGGCACAGCCTCACTCTGCCAGACGACCTGATCGAGCGGCTCACCGCCGTCGTCGGTCAGCCCGGTATCGAGACCGAGCGCGCGCGGATCGACGAGTTCAAAGATCCGTTCTGGATCGCGGGAGACGACACATACGCGGCGTCCGCGGTCGTTCAGCCCACCTCCACCGAACAGGTGCAGGAGATCATGCGCATCGCGAACGAGTTCCTCGTGCCCGTATGGCCTCACTCGCAGGGGCGCAACAACGGCTACGGGGGACCGTCTCCCCGAGTGGCAGGTTCCATCCAGATCGGCTTCCGGCGGATGAACCGTGTGCTCGAGATCAACGAGGAGCTCGCCTACGCGGTGGTCGAGCCGGGTGTGCGCTGGTTCGACCTGCACGCCGCACTCGAAGAGCAGGCGCCCGGGCTCACCCACTCCGTGCCGGACATCGGCTGGGGCAGCCTGATCGGCAACTCGATGGATTCCGGCATCACCTACATGCCATACGGCGCCGACTACATGTTCCCCTGTGGCATGGAGGTCGTGCTCCCCGACGGCGAGCTGCTCCGAACGGGGCATGGCGCCCTTCCCGGGGGCAAGTCGTGGCACGTGTACAAGCGCTCGCTCGGGCCCACCCTCGACCCGCTGTTCGTGCAGTCGAACCTCGGGATCGTCACCAAGATGGGTGTGTGGCTCACGCGCAAGCCCGAGGCCTACGCGCCCCTTCTGATGTCGATCGCCGACGACGCCGACCTGGCTCCGGCGATCGACACCATCCGCGAGCTGCGTCTCGCCGGACACCTCGAGGGGGTGCCAACCCTCTATCCGACGCTGCGTGCAGCCGTGATGCTGACCGACGACCCGGTGGTGCCGGCTCGTCGTCAGCTCACCCCAGAGGACTACCGCGAGATCGGCGAGCGCACCGGCGTGGGCGCGTGGGCGCTCCGCGCAGCGGTCTGGGGCGATCGCGACATGGTCGAGATGAAGATCCGCAAGATCCGCACAGCCTGGGAGAAGATCCCGTCCGCGCGTTTCACGCCGAACCGGATCTACGCACCCGAGGAGTACGGCGAGATCACTCTCGCGCACGAGAAGATCCAGGCGGGCATTCCCACGTTGAAGGCCGTTGAACTCACGCCAGACCATGTCGGCCACGTCGGCTTCTCGCCGGTGGTGCCGATGGACGGCGAGCAGGTGCGATTCGTCGTCGATGAGCTGCGCACGCGCATCCTGGCCCGCGGCCTCAACTTCTCCGGCGGCATCATGGTCACCGGCGAGCGTTCGGCCGTGATCGTCTGCGGAATGCAGTTCGACCACACAGACCCCGGCAGCGTTCGCAACGCGATGGAGCTGGCCAAATCGCTGGTGACCGAGATCGGAGCGCTCGGCTATGGCGAGTACCGCGCGCACCTGGAGTTCATGGACCTCGCGGCCGAACAGTATTCCTTCAACGACCACGCCTACCGTCGCTTCGTCGAGACGATCAAAGATTCCGTCGACCCGAACGGGATCCTCTCGCCCGGCCGTCATGGCATCTGGCCGTCTGCCTACCGTGCGAGCGACACGCCGCACAGCCGCCGCCGACCGAAAGGGAACCCACATGCCTGAATCGCCGATCCGACACGTCCCCACCGTTCCATACGACCCATTCATTCCGCGCTACTCGGCCTTCGGAGGCTTCTACGAGCCCTTCGAGTTCTCGGGCTGGGTCGACGAAAGCATGTCGTGGAAGGAGAACTGCTACATCGGCGACTGGTCGCCCATGACGAAGATGCGTATCACGGGTCCGGACGCGGTGCGCTTCTTCTCCGACCACACCGTCAACAGCTATAAGGCGTTCGATGTCGGCCAGGCCAAGCACGCCGTCTTCTGCAACGCCAACGGCAACATCATGGGCGAGGGCATCCTGATGCGCATCTCGGAGGACACCCTCCACCTCACCAGCGGTTTCGCTGTCCCGTGGGCCTTCTACCTGCTCGAACAGGGCGGCTACGACGTCGTTGCGGACGACGTCACGGAGAAATACACGATCCAGCAGGTCCAGGGGCCGAACGCGCTGGCCCTGCTGGAGGAGGTCACGGGGGAGGATCTTCGCGACATCCGGTTCATGCACTTTCGCACGGCCTCGATCGACGGCATGGAGTTCGAGATCCTGAGGCAGGGGATGGCGGGAGAGATCGGCTACGAACTGCACGGCGACTGGGACGAGGGCGCCGCCGTCTACCAGCGCATCTGGGAGGCCGGGCAGAAGCACGGCATCCGCCGGCTCGGCGGGCGCACGAAGCTCGTGAACCATATCGAGGCCTGCTTTCCGACCCCCACGATCGATTTCGTGCCGGCGTGGTTCGACGATGGAGTCGAGGGGTTCCTCGAGTGGGTTCAGGGCAACTCGTGGCGACCCGTCGAGTTCTTCCGCACCCACAGCGGCAGCGTCGTCTCCTCCGACGGGAAGGCTCTGTTCCGCAATCCCGTCGAACTCGGCTGGGGCAGAAGCGTGAAGTTCGACCACCCGTTCCTCGGCGACGAGGCGCTTCGCGCCGTGGTGGAGTCCGCGAGTCGCACAATCCGCACTCTCGTATGGGACTCTGGCGACGTCGTCGACATCGTCGCATCGCTCTTCGAGAAGGACGAGACGCCGTTCAAACCGTTCGAATGGCCGAGGTCGATGCTCGGCAACGTCATCGCCGACCGGGTTCTGGTGGACGGGGACGAGATCGGACACACGACTTCTCGTGCCTACAGCTACTACTTTCGCGAGATGATCTCGCTCGCGGTGATCGATGTGGAGCACGCCGCGATCGGCACCCGCGTCGAGGTACTGTGGGGCGACCCTGGCCAGCGGCAGAAGGTGGTGCGAGCCACCGTCGCGCCCGCTCCTTATAAAGAAGACAAGCGCAAGACCGACGTGAGGGCCCTCACCTGAGCAGACGTCGAGTGCCTTCCGGTGGTGCGCTACATTGAGTCAGATGGAAGAGGGCGTGTCGAAGCGTGGCCGGGGGCGCCCCAAGGCCTCCGATCCCACGACGATCAGCGACGTGGCATTCGAGCTCTTCCGGGCCAACGGTTACGGCCGGACCACGATGACCGACATCGCCGAAGCCGTTGGCATCAGCGCGCCGACGCTCTTTCGGTACTTTCCGTCGAAGCCGTCGATCCTGTGGAACACCTACGCCGACAACGTGGAGCGT
Organism: Okibacterium endophyticum; assembly: GCF_054780075.1. NCBI lineage: Bacteria > Bacillati > Actinomycetota > Actinomycetes > Micrococcales > Microbacteriaceae > Okibacterium > Okibacterium endophyticum. Next base: position 164,436 of record NZ_BAAGXA010000012.1, read on the forward strand.
TTCCGGGAACTGCTGCTCCTATCCGATCCCGGTCTTTCTGCCGTCGACGCCGTTTTCGACGCCTACCGCGCGATGCTCGCCGAGCAGCGGTCGAGACTGCATCTGATCAAGTCGCGTGTCGCCCTCGTCGCAGGTGAGCCGAACGAGGTCGCCGCGACCTGGGAGAACTACGGCGAGTGGATCGAGAGCGTCAGCCTGTTCATCGCACGGCGGTCTCCGAATCCCGATGCGTCGCCTGAAGATCTCGAAGCGAGGGTTCTCGGCGGCATGATCTGGTCGGGTCTCTGGGGCGCGATCGTCTTCTGGGCGCTGAGCGACGAAGACACGCCAGATGCCATCCTCGCTCGGGCTCGTGCACTCATCCAGCTCTGATGCAGAGGCCTCCGCGCGCGCGTCCACCCTGCATGAGGTCTGTCTATTGAGTTGACACGTGTTCAGGTAGTGTCGGTGCATGGCTACCGAACAGCGTCCGACACTGCGCCAGGAGCAGCAGGCGGCCACACGTCAGCGTCTGCTGCAGGCGGCCCGCGAGGCATTCATCGAGTTGGGTTTCGCGGCGACGACCGTCGAGCGCATCGTGGCAGACGCGAACACCAGCCGCGCGACGTTCTACCTCCACTTCACGAACAAGACGGAGGCGTTGCTCGCGACCTGGCGGGAGTACGACCTGCCCGAGGTGGACCAGCTCTTTCGCAGCTTCGACGATGCGGCCGACTTCTCTGTGGCGGCGACGCGGGCCTGGCTGGGTGACGTCGTCGGATACTGGGAGAACCACGGCCGCATCGGCCGCACGGCTCTGCAGGCGCTGTCGCTCAAGCCGGAGCTGGACTCGGTGTGGCTGTCGGGCATGGCCGACATCGTCGACGACATGCGGAACTATCGCTCTGCCTTCGACGACGACGACCTGGCGCGGGCCATCGTGCTCACCAACGTCATCGAACTCGAACGCGTGCTCTACTTCTGGTCGAATGACGGCCTTCCGTGCAGCCGGCACACGCTTATCGCGGCGCTGGCCCGCAACTGGGTGGTCGCCTGACCCGGGAACGGAGGCGCTGAGGCACGGTGGCACGGTGGCGCGGTGGCGCTGCGGTCGAGGCGATGCTCTGTCGGAGCGGTTTGTTCTGCGGTGAGCTCAGAGCTCTCTCACTCGTCGCCCGGGCCAGGCCGCACAGCGAGATCCACGATCTCGGCGTCGCGGGGCAGATCGATGGCGGTGAGGATGCTCGTGGCCACGGAGTCCGGATCGATGAATCGGGTGGGATCATACGTGCGTCCCTCTTGCCTGTGCACCTTCTCTTGCATCGGAGTGGCCGTGCGGCCGGGGAAGACGCTTGTGACACGGATGCCGTTGTCGCGCTCTTCGTGCCTCAGGGCATCCGCCAGCGCTTTCAGTCCGTGTTTCGACGCCGCATAGGCGGACCAGTCGGCGTTGGCGCGCAGTCCAGCGCCGGAGTTCACGAACAGCACGTGCCCGCGCGAGGCCCTGAGTCGGGGGAGCAGCAGACGGGTGAGCTCGGCAGGTGAGACGAGGTTCGCGGTGAGCTGGCTCGTCCAGGCGGCAAGGGGCAGCTCTCCGACCGGACCGAGTTCGACCACGCCCGCGATGTGCAGAAGCGTGTCGACCTGCCGCGGGTCGTCCTCCGCGATGGTGTCCGCAAGCCTCTCTGGGCGCGCGAGATCGCCGACGATCACCGAAGCGCCGGCGAACTCGGCTGTGAGCTCTTCTGCCCTGTTCCGGTCGCGCGCGATGAGCACAACTGCATCGCCGCGGTCGAGAAGCCTGTGGGCGACAGCTGAGCCGATTCCGGAACCGGCGCCGGTGATCACGTGGGTAGTCATACATTCATGATCGCAGCACGCCCGACCGAATGTCGGTATACCCCGATGAGCCCCGGTTGTCGGGCTCGTCGAGACAACGCCTGCCGGATTGAGAGCTTTCGGCGGTTTCGGCCCGGAACACGGGTGCAGGCGGGCCGGGGAACACCGGGCCAGAACACGGGTCTGTGCGAGTTTCAGCGGTAGTCATAAGCGCTCATCCTCAGCGGCCGCCGACGGCCACCCGCCGCTTGACGCGATCAGGGCCGACGCGATCAGGGCCAGAGGGTGGCGTAGATCCCGTCGGTGACGTCGTCGATGCTGCCGACGGTTCCGGCCCACCACGTGGTGACCCACCACCCGTCGCGAAAGAAGTACTGTTCGCTGATCGACCAGCCTTCGGTGTCGCCATCCATGGGGAACGAGTAGCGGCAGAGGGTTCCCCCGTTCCAGTCCTCGCACGTTCCGCCGAGCGATTGGATGACGCCGATCGCCTGCTCCTGAACGTCTGCGGGCACCTCGTCGAGGGCGCTCGCCGTGCCGCCCTCAGTGGCGAGGCCCCACCGGCAGTCGAGGCCGTTCAGCGGTTCGCGAAGCGCCTCGACCTCGGGCACTCGCGACAACCCGCCCTGCATCACGCTGGGATCGTTCAATTCCATCTGGCCGTAGGTTGCGAGGAACTCCTCGTCGTAGATCGCATAGCAGTCGGCGGGCAACGCCCGTGCCGTTGGGGGTGTGCTGGGTTCTGGGGAAGACGCGGTCGGGGTGGGCGATGACGTCGTGCTCGGAGTACCACTGCCGGTGTCAGAGGCGCAGCCGGTCAACACGAGTGCGAGAGCGGCCAGCGGAACGAGTGGTGCGAAAGCAGTGCGCATGTGTGTGACCCCCCCAGAGACGTGTGTCGCACCAGCCTAGTGAGGATGTCGGCGGGCCCATCCCCCGGAACTCGGCCTCGGGTGGTTCCCGTCGTTGTTTCGGGCTGGAAATGACCGGATCCGCCAAGAGGTCGCAGGGTGGCGCTGGCGTACTCCGTTGGACGGCCGAGCGCTCCGGTTGTCTCCGGTTCTTGAGGGCGAGCGCGACGCACCTATTCGGTATGAATACCGACGATCCTGCCGTAGGCAATTGGTGGGGACTGGAGCCCCTGCTCGACGTGAACGAGCTCGCCCGGTATCTCGGTGTACGCGCCCGCTATCGAGATGGTGAACCCCATCACCGCTGAATTGCTGGACCGCGCTTTCGCGAAGGACGAACGATGAGCGCATCAGCCCTAGCCAACAGAAACACAGCCAGATATTATGGATGTGTAATGGTTTCCGTTGAAATGGAGGTAGGCATGGATACCGAGACACTGCCCGACCTCCTCCGCTACGGAGATATCGACAAGCACGGTCTGACCCGCCACCGCTTCGACCGGCTGATCGACGAGGGCGAGTACGAGCGCATCGCCGCCGGGCTGTTCCTCCGGACTGGCAGCACGGACGACACGACGGCCGCCTGGATGGCGATCGCCACGAAGAAGCCCGAGGCGACGATCTGTCTGCTGTCGGCGCTCGCGATACATAACCTGACCGACGAGATCCCGACACGCAGCGACATCGCCATCCCCCGTGGCGCCCAGCCTGTGATGATCCATCATGCTCCGATCGCGTGGCACCGCTTCGACGCCGACACGTTCACGATCGGCCGTACCGAGCATGCACTGCCCGGAGGTCTGTCGATCGGGCTGTACTCACCGGAACGGACGATCATCGACCTCTTCCGCCTCCGCCACGATTGGGGAAGCGATCTGGCCGTCGGCGCCCTCAAGCGATGGCTTCGAGAACGCGGCAACAGCCCGGCGACGCTGTCGGCGATGGCCGAGTCGTTCCCGAAGGCTCGTCCGGCATTACAGAACGCCTTGGAGATTCTGCTGTGAGTCCGAATCCGCAACACGGCACTCCCGCGGGTGATGCGACCCTGGCGATCCAGCGGCTTGCCCGCCAGACGGCCGGCGACGTGCAGGAGTTACAGACGCTCTACGTACTCGAGGCGCTCCTGGCTCGGCTCGCCGCATCCCAGCATCGCGACGACTTCGTCCTCAAAGGAGGCGTGCTGCTCGCGGCCTTCGCTGTTCGTCGATCGACCAAAGACATCGATCTCCAGGCAACCGGTATCGCGAACGACGAGACTGACGTTGCGGAACGGATCCGGGAAATCGTCACCATCGATCTGCCCGACGGCGTTATTGTCGATCCGGACAGCATCACCGCCTCGAGCATCCGTGACGATGACGAGTACGCCGGGATCCGCGTGAAGCTCGTTGGTCTGGTGTTGAACGCTGTCGCAAACTTTTCCGACCCTGCGCTCACTCGGGTGGCAGAAGGGAATTGGAACGCTCAGGCAGCGACGTGGTCTCGGTAGCGTTTTCATCCAGTAACTGGCTGAGGTCCACGCCGTCGGCGACAAGTGAGTCGGCGGCCACCTGATGCGCGCCACAGGAATCGCACGTTGGACCTGAGCTCAGTGATCTCGGAGCGGAGGCTGACCTGGATGTCCTCGGGTGAGGGACCGATCAGGACGTGTTCGAGGAGCGCGTTGTTGAGCTGTTTCCGGTCCGCAGGTGCCGCCGCAAGGTAGCGGGAGTGCGCGTCTTCGAGGAGATCGAGCGATTCGCTTAGAGGCTGCTGACGGAGAGCGTCGTCTGCGCTCAATCGTTCGCGTTCCAAATCGATGTGGGCGAGCGACTGTGCCAAATTCTTCTGCTCTCTGACGAAGCGGAACCAGCTCGGCGCCGCTTGGTTCCCTGTAACACAAGGGAATCCGCGAGTTCCCGAGACGATCGGCGGAGACCGGAAACCGGCCGGATACTCCAAGGGGTCCTGTCAGCCCGTCCGAAAGCCCCGAGAAGCGACTTCCTCGCCGGCCTCAGTCGTTGCCGCGGAGCGTTCGTGTGCGCGCCTGAACTCCGGTCTCGCCAGCCGTGCGGGAGCCGAACGTGGCGAGCGGGATGACCATGGGCGTGCCGGTCTCGGGATCGGGCACGACGCGGCAGGGCAGGCCGTAGACGTCGTTCACCATCTCGGCGGTGATCACGTCGACGGGGTGGCCGGCGTCGACGATCGCACCGTCTTTCATGACGATGAGATGGTCGGCATAGCGGGCCGCCTGGTTGAGGTCGTGGAGCACAACGACGATCGTGCGGCTCAGGTCGTCTCTCAGCCGGCCGAACAGCTCCAGGAGGCCGTACTGGTGAGCGATGTCGAGAAACGTCGTCGGCTCGTCCAGCAGGAGCACGGGCGTCTGCTGGGCGAGCACCATGGACAGCCACACCCGCTGCCGCTGGCCACCCGAGAGTTCGTCGACCAGCCGACCCGACAGCGATGTGGCCTCGGTGGCCTCGAGGGCATGCATCACCGCGGCCTCGTCTTCCGCCGACCACCGGTCGAACATCCGCTGATGAGGATATCTGCCGCGAGCGACGAGATCGGCCACGCGGATGCCGTCGGGCGCAGTGGACGACTGCGGCAGCAGCCCGAGTTGCCGCGCGAGGGCCTTCGTCGGCACTCCTGAGATGTCTTTGCCGTCGAGAAGCACGGTGCCGGCCGAGAGAGGGAGGATCCGCGCGATGGCACGCAGCAGTGTGGACTTGCCGCACGCGTTCGGCCCGATGATCGCGGTGTAGGAGCCCGCAGGAATGCCCACCGTCACGTCGTCGCAGACGACGCGGCCGTCGTAGCCGACACCCAACCCGCTGGTGGCCAGGACGACGTGTGCGTCGGCAGTGCCAGGGGCCGTGGCGGGCGAAATGGTTGCGGTCATGTCCTTCTCCGGAACTCGTAGGCGAGCAGCCAAGCCAGATATGCGCCGCCGAGGGAGGCGGTCACGACGCCGACGGGGAAGCCGAGCCGTTGGGCCAGCACGTCGGAGGCCAGCAGCACGAAGCCGCCGACGAACGCCGATGGCACGAGCAGCAGGCCGGACCCCCGCACGAGGCGGCGGGCGATCTGGGGCGCCGCGAGCGCGACGAACGAGATCGGGCCCGCCGCCGCTGTCACCAGTGCCGTGAGGGCCACGCCGACGACGACCGCGGCGGCGCGAACATGGTTGCTGCGCACGCCCAGCGCCCGGGCGGAGTCGTCGCCGAGCTCGAGCTGGCGCAGCCGGGGTGCGGTGAGCGCCAGCAGAACGAGCAGCACGACGAGGCCGACGGACAGGGGCCAGAACTGCTCGTAGCCGAGTCCGTTGAGGGAACCGGCCGCCCAGACCGCCGCCAGCATGGCGGTGTCGACGTTGACGAAGAGCATAAGCGCGGCGTTCAGCGACGACAGCAGCGCGCCGACCCCGATGCCCATGATGATGAGGCGGAACGGCTGTACCGTGCGCCCCCGGAAGGCCAGCAGATACACGACGGCGGCGGTCGCGCAGCCGCCCAGGAGCGAGCCGGCCGCGATGTCGAGGTAGCGCGACGAGCCAAGCAGCATCACGACGATGGCCCCGGTGTAGGAGCCGGACGAGAACCCGATGATGTCGGGGGAGCCGAGCGGATTGCGGGTGAGCGACTGGAACACGGCGCCGGCGAGGGCGAGTGCCACCCCGCAGGCGACGGCGAACAGCGCGCGCGGCAGGCGCCAGCCGACGACCAGGAGCCGGGCCTGCTCGTCGCCGACGCCCAGGAGGGCGGAGAGGATGCGCACGGGATCGAGCGCGTAGGTGCCGATTCCGAGGGAGACGAGCAGAAGCACGACCATCAAGACGATGAGCGTCGCGACCACCACCGCACCGCGCACGCTCCCCAGCTGCGAGACCCGCCAGAAGCGGACGGTGAGGGTGCGATACCCGTGATCGATCGCCGGCTGGGCGCCAGGGGCCGCCTTCGGGAGGGGGGCGCCGTCGCGGGCGGTGCGGTCGTGACGGAACGTCACAGGGTGCTCACCGTCCGACGGCGGGCGAGCAGGATGAGTACGGGCGCCCCCACGATCGCCGTCACGAGCCCGACGCGGAGCTCCCCATTGGGCAGGATGATACGGCCGAGGATGTCGGACAGCAGCAGGATGACGGGGGCCACGACGATTGTGTAGCCGAGGATCCAGCGCTGGTCGGGCCCGACGAACCAGCGCACGGCGTGCGGGACCATCAACCCGATGAACCCGATGGGGCCGGCCAGCGCGGTCGCGGTTCCCGCCAGCAGGGTGACAGCCACGACGACGCCGATCCGCACCGGTCCGATGCGCACGCCGAGCGACGCGGCCAGCTCGTCGCCGAGCGCCAGCGCGTTGAGCGCCCTCGCCGTCGCCAGGCCGAGGAGCAGCCCGATCAGGATCAGTGGAGCGAACCCGAGAATCGCCTCCAGGCTCCTGCCCCCGATCGATCCGACGCCCCAGAACCTCATGTCGTCGAAGGTCTCCCGGTTCGAGAGCGTGAGTGCGGTGGTCGCGCCGCCCAGCGCGGCGCTGATCGCGACCCCCGCGAGTGTCAGCTTGGCCGGCGTCGCGCGCGTTCCGCCGATCGAGCCGAGGACGTAGACGAACACGGTCACGGCAGCAGCCCCCGCCAGGGCGAACCAGACGTATCCCATCGGGGCAGTGACGCCGAGCACGCCGATCGCGATGGTCACGGCGAAGGTCGCTCCCGCGTTGACGCCGAGAATGCCTGGGTCCGCGAGGGGATTGCGGGTGAACGCCTGGATGAGCGCCCCGCACAACCCCAGCGCCGGTCCGACGATCAGGCCGGCGATGGTGCGGGGAACGCGCAGCTCCAGGATCATCACGTGCTCGTCGATCCGCTCGTCGTACGCGGTCAGCGCATCCCAGATGATCGAAGGCTGGATCGGGCGGGCGCCCACCGCAACGCTCGCGATCACCGTGACGAGAAGGAGGGCGAGGGCGAGGAAGAGGCCGGTCGATCGTGCGGCGTTCCCGCGGGCGACGCCGTTCGACATGGATCGGTTCTCGGTCGCCTCCGAGGTGACCGTCGGGGTGCTCACAGGCCCGCGGCTTCGTACAGGCGCGCCACCTCGTCTGCGATCTCCTCGGTATCCCGATCGCTCTCGTAGAGTCGCCGTACCCGCTCGTGGAACTCGGCCCCGAGCTGCCCGTAGCGCTCGGTCCATTCCTCCGCCTTGTCGGTCCAGTAGCCGATGCACTTGTAGAGCTCTGGGGCGAGTCCGGCCTCATGACGCAGAAAGTTTCGCGTATGGCGGGTCATACGGGTCTCGCCCGCAACCCACACGTATGTGTCGGGGCCCAGCGGGTGCCGCCTCAGGGCGTGCACGAGGGCGCTGGGCGACTGCCCGTTGCCGCTTCCGCGCAGCCAGGTGTACGACACCTCGACGCCCGCGGCGTGCACCTGGTGTCTGGCGTCGGGCACCTCGGCGATCACAACGGTGTCCACGGCGCCGGCGGTGAGCTCGGCGATGCGCAAAGCGGCAGGCAGCGCCGGCTCGTCTGCGACCAGGATCTGCTTCCGCGCCGGCTCCGGACGGTCGTACAGCCCGATCGGCGGATTGAGCGCAATTCGCTGGCCGGGTCGTGCCTGCATCGCCCAGGCTGCCGCGATGCCGCCGGAGTGCGCGATGAAGTCGATGTCGACCTCACCGGCCAGGTGCTGCCGGATCGTGTACGTGCGCATCTGCGACGGCGCCGCGCCGTCGGGGTAGTCCCAACCCCGACCGTCGACGAACGGCATCCGCACAACGCCGTCGGGCTCGTCGGGGAAGAACAGCCGCACGTACTCGTCGCCCACACCCGTGGTCGGATAGTCGGCCATGTCGGCGCCGCCCAACGTGACCCTGATCACCCCTGAGCCCACGCGCGCGACTCCGACGACCTCGGCGAGGTGGATGCGGGGCTCGTAGCCCTGGGGCAGGCCGGGGTAGTGCTCTCGGGCGCTTTTCATCGTGGCCGCCATGTCAGTCCTGACCTCGCACGATGGCGCCCCCGTCGATGGCGGTGGCGACGTCGTCGACGAATCCCTCCTCGATCGCCCAGGGGATGCTCAGAAGGGTCGGGCCGTTGGTCGCCATGCCCATGGTCGCGTCCTCGATGATGTAATACCGTCCATCGGCGATCGGCTCCCAGCGCGAGAGGGCGGGGTGGTCCAGGGTGTACTGCGTCTCCTCGGGTGAACTGGACCAGGCGATGAACACGTCGGCGTCGATCGTGTTCAGCTTCTCCAGGCTCACGGCGCCGTGGAAGTCGTCATCGTCGACGTCGCCGAGGGCGTCGCTCAGGCTCGGGCTGTCGACGAGCCCGAACTCGCGCAGGAACGCCACGCGCGGGTCCGCGGAGATGTACAAGCCGAGCTCGGCCGACCCTTCCGACAGCGACACTCCATAGAGCAGCGACGTATCCTTGACGCCGGGATGCGTGACGAGCGCCTCCTGCATCGCCTGCTCGGTCTGGGCGATCAGCTCCTCGGCCTTCTCGTTCTCGCCGAGTGCGGTGGCCACCACCCGGGTGAGATCCTGCCAGTCGCCCGACACCCACGGGCGCTCGGCGTAGGCGACCGTGGGGGCGATCTCGCTGAGGCGTGCGTACTGCGTCTCGGTGATCCCCGAATGCGGGGCGAGGATCACATCGGGCTCCAGTGCGAGGATCTGCTCGAAATCGGGTTCCTCGCCCTCGTTGAGGATCGTCGGCATGTCTGCCTCGAGCACATCTTCGACCTGGGTGCGGAACCACGGTGTGAAGCCCTCCTCGTCGCCGCCCCACGACGTCGGCGTGCCGATCGGCACCGTGCCCAGCGCCGCGACGATGTCCTGAGTCATCCAGCCGATGGTGATGACGCGCTCAGGATTGCTCGGGATCTCGGTCGTGCCGTAGACGTGCTCGATGCTCACGGGGAATCCGGGCGACGAACTCTGAGCGGACCGATCGCCCGGAGCCGTCGTGGCGGAGCAGCCGGTTGCGATCAGGGCTGCGGCGGCGAGGACGGCGGTCGCGACGGAGCGACGGAATCTGAGCATGGCGGGAGGCACACTTTCTCGGGGAGGGATGAAGCTTGGGGAGGATTGCGGCATGAGGCGAAGACATGGTCGAGGCGCGTGCCCCGCTCATCCGGCGAGGGCCGCCGACAGATCGTCGGCGATGCGTTCGATCGCCCAGTCGATGCCGAGCGGCGTGGCCGTTGAGAACGCGAGGCCCACCTCCAGGTCGGTGATGAGAGCCACCCGGTCCTCGGCGACGGGCGCCCACGACGCGAAAGCCGGCTGTGCATCGACGATCGACTGCCACTGCTCCTGGTCGGAGACCGTGACGAACAGATCGGGTGTCAACGGCAGCAGCTCCTCGAGGCTGACCGAGTAGCTGCTCGGGTCTCCTGCAGCATGCTGCAGCTCGACGGCTCCGGGCAACGGCTCCAGGCCGAGCGCCGTGAGGGTGGCGCTGCGCGGATCGCTCGCGCCGTACACCACCGCCTGGCCGTCATCCGATGGGGCGAAACCCTGCATATAGGTGACGCCCTCGAACTCCGGATGCTGCGAGGCCACCTCGTCCAGCCGGTCGGCGAGGTCCTGCTCGATCTGCGAGGCGCGCGCCGACTGTCCGAGCGCCGCGCCCATCATCGTCAGGTGCTCGTCGACGGACCCCGCCCACGGTGCATCGGGGTACGCCACCGTCGGTGCGATCTCGCTCAGGCGCCCGTACTCCTCTTCGGTGATGCCAGAGTTGATGGCCAGGATCAGATCGGGTTCCTGTGCGAGCACGAACTCCAGGTCCACCTCACCGCGCTCCAGGGACGGGTCCACTGCGGGAAGAGGCGCGCCGAGGTCGTCGACGGCCTGCTCGAACCATGGGTAGTGGTCGTCTGAGAGCACACTCGCGGCCGTGCCCTGCGCGATGGGCACGGTGCCGAGCTGCACCGCGAGATCCGCGCCCGCCCAGCCGATGACGACGACGCGCTGCGGCTGCGAGGTGATCGTCGTCTCGCCGAGGGCGTGCGGAATCGTGACCGGATAGGCGTCGGCCTCGGCCTCGGCGAACACCCTGTTCTCGGACTCCGCCGGGGCCGCGTCAGGGGAGGGCGCACACCCCGACAAAGCGAGGAGAACCGACACCGAGGCGGCGAGCAGGGCGATGGGGCGGCGAGGGGGCATGGTGGTCCTTGTGCTGAGCGAGTCGATTTCTGGGTAAGGGTAGCCTCACCTCAATCAACTGTAAATCTCGCGAGTATCGAGCAACGGACAAAGCCCGTCGCCGCCGAGACAGACTTGTGGCGATCAGCGCGAGCGAGCCGGGAGGAAGTCCCTCGGAGTCTGGTGCATCGTGCGGTGGAACGCGGCCGTGAACGCGCTCGGGGTGGCGTATCCGACCCGCCGGGCGACCGCGCCAACCGGCATCCCGTCGCCGAGCAGGCGCACGGCCTCGGTGAGCCTGGCATAGGTGCGCCACTGGGTGAACGTCAGTGCGGTCTCGTTGCGGAAGGCGCGGGCGATCGTGCGGGTGCTCTGCGCGGTAACGCTCGCCCACTGCTCGATCGAACGGTCGTCGCCCGGATCCCGGATGATGCTCCGGGCGATGGTGCTGATCCGAGGGTCCCGAGGGATCGGCAGCTCGATCGACGGCCGGGTCTGCTCCGTGATCAGCTCGAGGCACACCACCTGGGCCCGCAGTCGCTGTTCGCGAGGCATGCCGGTGGCGGCGAGGTACATAAGCAGCTCGCGCAGCGCGACGTCGACGACGACGGTCCCCGCCTCTCTCGCCGGACGGCTCCACGCATCGGCGACGACGTAGGTGGCGGCGAGCGTGGTGCGGGGATCGCGGCTCGCGCTGTGCGGGGTGCCCGCGGGCACCCAGAGTCCCTGCCCGAGCGACAGCGGCCACTGCACGCCGCCGACGTCGACGGAGGCGGTCGCGCGCTCGGGCCAGAACACCACGTGCTCCGGATGCGTATGCGCAGAAGCGCGGCAGCCGTCGTCGTTGTCGAGGTAGCTGTGCCCCAAGGAGCGGGTCGTCAGCAGGTAACCCGGCGGCACGACCGGGCCCTGCTCGGCCGGCCGGGCGTCGTCTGCGTCGACGCGAACGCGATGCGACATGAAGATCCCCCTTGGCTGAGGCAAGGCTACCCTACATTCACCTGTCTCGAACGCGATAGAGACTGTCGCACACCGGCGTGCGTCCCGGCCTACTGTCGAGGTGATGTGGGACATGATGGAGCACCCGGAGCGACTGCGCACACCTACCGTGCTACGGATCGCGTTGTCGCGGAACGGTCGCGGCTGGCGTCTGGCCGCGGCGGCCTCTGGACTCATGGTGCACCAGGTGTGCGAGGCGGCGGTGCCCGTGCTCATCGGTGTGATCATCGACCGTGCCGTCGCGACGGGCGATCTCATGCAGCTGCTGTTCTGGCTCGGCGCACTCGCCGTGGTGTTCGTGGTGCTCTCGCTGAGCTACCAGTGGGCGTCGCTCGGAATGGTCGGCGTCTACAGCTTCGGCGAGCACGATCTGCGCCAGCTGACCTTGACGCGCGTTCTGCATCCGCTCCGCCAGGTCGGACGACGGCGCGAGGGGGAGCTGCTCTCGATCGCCACGAGCGACACCTACCGGGTGGCCGGGGTGTCGTGGAGCATCGCGGAGCAGGCGGCCACGATCGCGGCGGTGCTGGTATCGGCGTGCGTGCTGTTCGTCGTCTCGGTCCCCCTGGGCCTCGGCGTTCTGATCGGCGCGGTGCTGGTGCTGTCGGCGATGCAGCTGCTCGTGCGCCCGATCCAGCGCAGGGGCCTGGCCGAGCAGGCCTCAGTCGCACGGGCCAGCGACGTCGCCACCGACACGATGCAGGGACTGCGGATCGTGCACGGTCTCGGCGCGCAAGACGAGGTGCTCCGCCGCTACCGTCTCGCCAGCTCCGCCTCCCGAACGGATGCGACGGCGGCCTCCCGTATGCTGCTGAGCTATCAGGCGTTGAGCGCGGCCGTGTCGGTGCTCTACCTCGCCGGACTTGCCCTGGCCGCCGCATGGATGGCATCGGCCGGTCACATCACCGCCGGCCAGCTGGTCACGGTGGTGGGCCTGGCCCAGTTCCTGCAGGGCTCGCTCGCACACCTGGGCACGTTCGCGCCGAACTGGGCGCACAAACGCGCCTCGAGTCGCCGGCTCGTCGGGCTTCTCACCGAGCCGTTCGAGCTCCCGCCCGGATCACCGGCATCGGGCGGCGGCGTCGCCGAGGCTGAGGAGCCCTTCCTCGTGTGGCGGCCGGCGGCGGGCAGCGCGCTGACGATCACCGGGCGCAGCGGGCTGGTCGGAGTGCGAGTAGGCTCCGCCGCCGAGGCGCGCGCGATCTCGGCGCGCCTCGCATACCGCACGACGCCGGCCCGAGAGGAGATACTCCTGGTGGGGGAAGACGCCGTCGACCTGGGGCCGGACCGCTACGCCGCACGCGTCGTCGCACCCCCGCACAACGCTATGGTGTTCACCGGATCCCTGCGTGACAACGTCGCCGCCGATCGCGTGCTCGACGTCCGCATCGTCGCCGCCACGGCGCTGGACGACGTGATCGAACAGCTCGGCTCACCCGAGGCGCCCGTCGGCGAAGGCGGGCGCCGGCTTTCTGGCGGACAGCGTCAGCGGCTTCTCCTGGCCCGCGCACTGCACGCCGACGGCGATGTCGTGGTGCTCGACGAACCGACCACGGCACTGGATCCGGTGACCGAGCAGCAGGTGGCGGCAGGACTGCACCTGCTGCAGCGACCGATCGTCGTCATCACGTCCAGCCGCATCCTGCTGGACGCCTGCCGTCACGTCATCGACGCCCCGACGCTGCCCGCGGCCGGACGGTCCACCACAGGAGTGCCGGCGTGACGCTTCCGATCGCGACACCCCGCGACACCGCACGGGTCACGCTCCGGCTGCTCTGGAAGCGGCCGTGGCAGCTCGTCTCGACGATTGCACTGCTCCTGCTCGGCGCCACATCCGCGCTCTGGGTGCCCCTGCTGCTCGGCACACTCGTCGACGCGGTGATCGCCCGCCAGACAGTCGCGCACTTCTGGCAGATCTGCGCCGTGCTGCTCGCGGCCGGATCTCTCGCCGCCTGCCTGCAGTGGGCCGGGGGGATGCTGCTGGTGCACACCCTCCAGGCCGCGCTGAGCGAACTTCGAGAGGGCGTGTTCGGCGTGGCGCTGTCTCTGCCGCTGACCGTCGTCGAAGAGGCGGGGAGCGGCGACATCGTCGCCCGCGTCACCGGCGACGTCCAGGCCGTGACCGAAGCGATCTCAGACGTGCTGCCCAGGTTCTTGCAGGCGGCGCTCACCATCGGGCTGACTGCGGTCGGCCTCAGCATCCTCGACCCCTGGCTCGCGCTCGCCGCCGTGCTCGCGGTGCCGCTCCAGGTGGCCGCCACCGTCCGCTTCCTCCGTCGATCCCGCCCGCTGTACACCCGGCTCCGGCAAGAGGAGGCCCACCGTGGACAGGTGCTCATCGAAGCGGCCGCGGGCGCCGATACGGTGCGCGCCCATCGCAGCCAGGACAGTCACCTCGAGCGCATCGCCCGAGCCAGCACGTCGGCCGTCCAGACCCAGCGGCAGGCTGCCAGAGCGCGCAACCGCTTCAACGGAGGGCTCAATGCCGCCGAGCTCGTCGGGCTCGCCGCGGTCCTCGCCACGGGATTCGTGCTCACCACAGCGACCGGCCTGACGATCGGCGCCGTCACCGCCGCTGCGCTCTTCTTCCACCGCCTCTTCGGACCGATCGGCGCGCTGCTCGGCAGCATCGACGACCTGCAGCGCGCGCTGGCCGGCCTCGAGCGCCTCATCGGAGTGCTGCAGACAGGCACATCCGGACGTGAACAAGGCACTCCGATCCGCGACGCGAGCGTTCGAATCCGCGAGGTCGGTTTCCGGTACGACACAAACGCGCGACGCGACGCCCTCTCCCGAATCGACCTCGACATCGACGCCGGCACGACGGCCGTGTTCGTGGGCGCATCCGGCTCGGGCAAGAGCACTATGGCCCGCCTGATCGCCGGACTCGACCGGCCGGGCCGCGGCCTGGTGCACATCGGCGGCGTCCCCGCTCACGAGGCGCGACACGAAGGAAGGCCTGCAGCGCTCCTGGTCACACAAGAGGCACACCTGTTCGCCGGATCGGTCGCCGACAACCTCCGCCTCGCACGCCCGGACGCCTCAGACGACCAGCTCCTCGCGGCGCTCGTGGCCGTCGAATTCGACATGGACTCCCTCTTCGACGGAGCGGACACGGTGCTGGGCCACGGCGCCAGCCACCTCCATACCCAGCAGATCGCTCTCGCGCGTGTGCTTCTCGCCGACCCGCCCGTCGTCGTGCTCGACGAAGCCACGGCGCAGGCTGGAACCGACCGCAGGTTGTTGGCCGCGCTGCGCACCGTTACCCGCGGGCGCACCGCCATCATCATCGCGCATCAGCTCACGCACGCACGCGGCGCCGAGCTCGTCGCCGTGTTCAGCCATGGCACGATCACTGAGTCGGGGACGATGCCGGAACTGCTCGCACGGTCCGAAGGAACGTTCGCGCGACTCTGGCTCGCCGAGGCTGGCTCACAGCACGTCCAAGACGACCTGCGCTGATCCACTGCGCCCCTCCGGCGATGCGGTCGGATCCAGTCGTCGATGATCTCGTGACCGGGCGACAGGACTGTCGATGACCGCGTTCGCGAGCAGCGCTGTGCCGCCCGGCCGGTCACCGGACCGGCCGGGCACTGGGGAGCCTCGACATCGAACGCGTCCGATGTCACACGTCTCACGCCGTGACGAGGTCCCGGCGGCGGAACAGGGCGAGGCTCGCCGCGACGAGCACCGCCGCGATCGCGGTGAGCACGACCATCGCGAGCACCGAGAGGTCCTCAGCGGGGTACTCGCCGATGTGTTCATACGGAGACGCCTTCACAACAGCTTCTGGCAGGTCGAACAACGGCCCGAAGAACCCGAAGAGGAACGCGTATGCGAACACGATCCACACCAGCGGCACAAGGCGTGGGGCGACCGCGTAGAGCAGCATCGCGATCGAGAGCGTCACCCACACCGCCGGAGCGTGCGCGACGTGTCCGAGCAGAACGTCGCCGAACAGCTCCCCGCTGCCGGTGCTCGCGGCGGCGCCGATCGCCTCGCCGAGGCCGGCGGCGAACAGCAGCACAACGACTCCGAGGGCGGTCACTCCGGTCCAGGCGCCGAGCCAGGCCGGCCGGCTCACCGCCGTGGCGAGAACGGGTTCGGCCCGACCGTCGAACTCCTCTGTGCGAAGCGACTGCGTCGCGAGAATCACATACACGGTAGTGAACATCGCGAACATCAGCCCCATGAGCCCGAGGTAGCCGGTGAGCAGGTTCTCTTCGCCGCCGAAGAGCACAAGCAGCTCGGGCGGCGCGTCCGAGAAACCGTCGATCATGGCCTGGGTGAACGCACCGTAGGCGAGTCCGCCCGCGAACAGCGACAGGCCCCACCCGATGAGGCTCGCTCGCTGCAGTCGGAACGCGAGCGCGAACGGATTCGACAGCCAGCCGGGTGCGTGCGCAGAACCGCGTCGCGCGGGCACGAGACCGGCTGCGAAATCCCGCCGCGCCGAGAGCAGGTAACCGACGGCGGCGAAGAGCACGAAGGCCGCGACGGACAGTGCGAGCGGCATCCACCTGTTGTGGGTGAACGGCGCGGTCTGCTGTGACCACCCGATCGGAGTGAGCCACGACAACCAGCCGAGGTCGCCGTTCTGCGCCGTCGACATGTCACCGAGCCCGCGCACGAGAAAACCCGCGCCGAGAACCGCCCCGGCGATGCCGGACGCCGTGCGCGAGAACTCCGTGAGCTGCACGCAGCTCGCGGTGATGCCGGTGAAGGCCAGGCCGGCCGCGCCCACGCTCGCGCCGAACAGGAAGGAGCCGCCCGCGTCGTTGCCCATCCCGGTGAGGATGCCGCCCATCAGCACAGCGACCATCAGATTCATGAGCACCGCCACCGTGAGTGCAGCCGTCAGCGATGCATAGCGTCCGACGACGTTCGCGCGCACGAGCTCGGCGCGACCGGACTGCTCCTCGAGGCGTGTGTGCCTGGTAACGGTGAGGATGCTCATCAACGCCGCCCCGATGATGAGGTACATGCCATAGGTGCCGACGAGGAACCGCTCGAGGGTGATGGCCTCCGTGCCGAATCCCGGGCCCATGAGCAGGGCGGCCGCCGGGTTCGAGGCGAACACGGCGATGGCCTGCAGATCCTCAACGGCCGGAAAAACGATCTCCAGAACGTTCGCGAAATAGACGAGCATGATCGCCAGCCCGAGTGTCCACCCGAAGAAGCGGATGCGGTCGCGGCGCAGCATGAACCGCAGGAGGGTGCCGAACCCGGCGAGCGGATGCCTGCGGCCATTCGCGTCGATCGGTTCCGCAGGCGGGCGGCGAGCGGGTGCGGCTGTTGTGCTCATCGTGTCGCTCCCGTCCCAGTCGTTGCGCCAGTGCCCGTGCCGTTGCTCGTGCCGCCGCCGACGCCCGCGGCGAGCTCGTCACCGTAGTGGCGCAGCAGGAGCTGTTCGAGCGTCGGCGGCGTCGCCGTGAGTCCGGTGACTCCGAGGCCGGCCAGCTCGCGCATCACTGCGGGCATGGCGTCGCCGTCGACGTCGAAGCGCAGCTGCTCGCCGTCGCGGTGCAGTTCGTGAACACCAGGGAGGTCGGCGACCCCGCCGGCGGGGCGCTCGGTGAGCACCGTGACGCTCGTGCGGGTGAGGTGGCGCAGTTCGCGCAGGCTTCCGGTCTCGACGATGCGACCCTTGCGGATGATCGAGATGCGGTGTGCGAGCACCTCGACCTGCGCGAGGATGTGGCTCGACAGCAGCACTGTGCGGCCGTCTGCCGTCGCTTCGTGGATGCACGCCTGGAACACGGCCTCCATCAGCGGGTCGAGACCCGCCGTCGGCTCGTCGAGCAGCAGGAGTTCGACGTCGCTGGCGAGCGCGGCGATCAGGGCGACCTTCTGCCGGTTGCCCTTCGAATAGGTGCGGCCCTTCTTGCGCGGGTCGAGGTCGAAACGTTCGCACAGCTCGTCTCGGCGAGCGCGGTCGACGCCGCCGCGCAGACGGCCGAGCAGGTCGATTGCCTCACCCCCGGTGAGGTTCGGCCACAGCTCCACGTCGCCGGGCACATACGCGAGACGGCGATGCAGGGTGACCGCTGACCCCCACGGGTCGGCGCCGAGAACGCGGACCTCGCCGCCGTCTGCGCGGAGCAGGCCGAGGAGGATGCGGATGGTTGTGGACTTGCCTGCGCCGTTCGGGCCGAGAAACCCGTGCACCTCGCCCGGCTCGACCTGCAGGTCGAGGCCGTCGAGTGCGGTCACGGAACCGAAGTGCTTCTGAAGGCCGGAGATCCGGATGGCGGGCACGCTGGCGCCCGGTGTTGTGGTGGTCATAACAGATCGCTCTTTCGATCGAAGGTGGAGTGAGTCGGGTGTCAGGCGCGTTCGCCTGAGGTCTCCACCGGCGGATCCGGCATGTAGAGCAGGTACGTCTCGAGCAGGGAGCGGTCGGTCAGAAAGCCCTCTGCGTAGATCTCGAGGGCGGGCAGCGTGAGGCGGCCGAGCGCGCGTTCCCAGAACTCGTCGCTCTCGACGGCGTGCGGGTCGGTCGCCGTGGCGAGGTCGAGCAGCAGATTGCCGAGCGACGCACCGATGAGAAACCGCACGCGCGCCCGCTCGTCGCGGCTGGGCACGATGAGACCGTTCGCCACTCCTTCCGTCACGTATTCGAGTGCGTCCTCGGCCATGTGATCGATGAAGGATCTGGCGTATTCGCCGCCCGCCTGAAGGCTGCGAAGCACATAGGCGATGAGTGGCCGGTACTCGGCGGTCCGTGCCAGTTGCTGGATGAAGACACCGGGCGCACTGCTCCGCTCGGCGACGACTGAGCGCTTCGTGTCGCGGATGAGGGCGAAGACGTATTCGTCGCAGGCGCGGCGCAGCCCGACTTTCGACCCGAACTGCTTCATCACCGCTGCCGCGCTGACTCCGGCATCGTGCGCGATGGTGCGCACGCTCGCATCGAAGCCGTCACGCCCGAAACGCGCGATGGCGGCCTGACGGACCCTCGCCTTTGTGGAGAGATCGTCGTTCGACACGTGAAACGGTGAACGCATGATCACTATGGTAAACACTCGGTCACCCTTACACAAGCCCCCGCCGGATGCGTCGTGTCACCGGCGGATGGGAGATCATGGTGAGCATGGGCGACGGCAGCGAAGAGCGCATCTCGATCACAACCGGTGACTCGACCGTCAGCGGTGCGTATGCCCGCCCGGCGGACCCCGCGGCATCCGTTGTCATCGCTCACGGCGCGGGAGCAGGCATGGACCACCCTTTTCTTCGCGGCTTCAGCGACGCCATGAACGGTGCCGGATTCGCGACGCTGCGATTCAACTTCGACTATGCCGAGCAGGGTAAGCGGATGCCGGACCGCGCACCGAAGGCGATCGCCACCTGGCGTGCGGCGATGGGCGAGGCGATCGCACGGTCAGAGGGAGAGCCGGTGTGGGCGTGCGGCAAGTCGTTCGGCGGCCGGATGGCGTCGATGGCCGTCGCCGAGGGGATGCCGGCGGCCGGCCTGGTGTTTCTCGGGTACCCGCTGCATCCGCCGGGCAAACCCGAGAAGATCAGGGACGAGCACCTCTATGGCCTCACGGTGCCGATGCTGTTCCTGCAGGGGCGACGCGACACGTTCGCGACCGGAGACCTGCTCGATCGGGTGGTGGAGCGGATTCCGTCCGGCACCCTGGAATGGCTCGACGGCGCCGACCACTCCTTTGCCGTCGCGGGGCGCAAGCGGACGCAAGAAGAGATCGCCGCTGGGCTGGTGCCATCGGTCACCGAGTTCATCAGGGCGGGCGGCGTGTATACCGCTCCACGCTGATCGTCGCCACCGCCGTCGCGCCTGAAGGTGCATATGCTGGATCAGATGGGAACCCACGTAAGAGATGCCTATTCACGCCGGGCTGCGGAGTACTCCGAGATCTTCGGGTCGATCACGGCTGCGCATCCCTCCGACCGCCAGCTGGTGGAGAGCTGGGCCGCCGGCATCGACGGACCGGTTATCGACGCCGGATGCGGACCCGGACAGTGGACGAACCATCTGGCAGAGCAGGGAATCGCGGCCTCGGGCGTCGACCTCGTTCCCGAGTTCATCGCGCGTGCGCGCGCCAGCTACCCCGGCATCCCGTACCGGGTCGGTAGCCTCGACGACCTCGATGTCGCGACGGGATCGGCCGGAGGAGTGCTCTCGTGGTACTCGCTCATCCATCTCGACCCCGACCTGATGCAGGTCCCTCTCGTGGAGTTTGCGCGTGTCATCCGACCGGGTGGCGGGCTGCTGCTCGGATTCGTCGAGGGTCCTGCGATCGAGAAATTCGATCACGCTGTCGTGGATGCCTACAGCTGGCCCGTGGAGATGCTCGGTGACGAACTGCGCAGCGCCGGATTCGAGGTCGTCGAGGCCCACACGAGGACTGGTCCGGGCTACCGCCCTCATGGCGCGATCGCCGCGCGACGCGTTGGCGGCGACGCTGGGACTGCGCTCTAGCCTGCGGAAGGGCGTCCTCGCCTCCCGCGGCCGCGGCCGCTCCCTGCACACGGTAGCCTCTGCCGAGGAGGCGGGGTCCGTCAGGCCGACTGAACCAGACACTCGTCGCCAGCCCTTCTCCATATACCCCTAGGGGGTATAGCATCGAGACATGACCGATCCATACGAACAACACGCAGCCGATCATTCGGGGCAGAACGAGCATGCCGGTCACGGGGCACGGAACGAGCACGCGGGTCACGGGGTGACCCGTTCAGACGTGCAGTCAGGTCGCGACGTGCATGGTGGGCGCGACGAGGCGGCGATGCGCGAGGGCGCCCACAGTGAGCACGCGGACCACAGTGGGCACGGTGACCGCGGTGGTCACACCGGCCATGGTGGTCACGGCGACCACGTGGGACAGTTCAGGCGGCTGTTCTGGATCATGCTCGTGATGGCGATACCGGTCGTCGGGCTCAGCGGTATGTTCGCCATGATCCTCGGATACGAGCTGCCGGATCTCCCATGGATCCCGTGGGTCTCACCGGTGCTCGGCACCGTGATGTACGTCTGGGGTGGCCGGCCGTTCCTCACGGGAGCCGTGACGGAACTACGGCAGCGCAAGCCCGGCATGATGCTGCTCATCGGGCTCGCCATCACGGTGGCGTTCGTCGCATCATGGGGCGCGAGCCTCTCGCTGCTCGATCATCAGCTCGACTTCTGGTGGGAGCTCGCCCTGCTCGTGGTGATCATGCTCCTCGGGCACTGGATCGAGATGCGGTCGCTCGCGCAGACCTCGTCTGCTCTCGATTCGCTTTCGGCTCTGCTGCCAGACGAAGCCGAGCGTGTCGACGACGACGACATCGTCACGGTGCCGCCGGCCGACCTGCGTGTGGGCGACATCGTCATCGTCCGGCCAGGCGCGCGCGTGCCGGCGGACGGCGAGGTCGTGCAGGGCTCAGCGAGCATGGACGAGTCGATGATCACGGGCGAGTCTCGCACCGTTCACCGTGGCGACGGCGACACCGTGGTGGCCGGGACCGTCGCAACGGATTCCGGGCTGCGCATCCGGGTAGACAAGGTCGGTGACGATACGGCGCTCGCCGGCATCCGCCGACTGGTGGCGGATGCCCAGAACTCATCGTCGCGCGCGCAGCGGCTGGCCGACAGCGCAGCTGCCCTGCTGTTCTGGTTCGCGCTCGGATCTGCAGTCATCACCGCTGTCGTCTGGACCATGTTCGGGTCTGCAGACGATGCGGTCGTGCGCACGATCACCGTGCTGGTGATCGCCTGCCCCCACGCGCTCGGGCTCGCAATCCCGCTGGTCGTCTCCATTGCGACGGAGCGCGCCGCGCGCGGCGGAGTGCTCGTGACCGACCGTCTCGCACTCGAGGGCATGCGCACGGTGGACGCCGTTCTGTTCGACAAGACCGGAACCCTCACCAGGGGTGAGCCGGCCGTCATCGCTGTCGAGGCGGTGGATGGCGCCGAGCCGAAGGCGGACGGTGACGCTCGTCGCGACCGTGTTCTCGCGCTGGCGGCCGCCGCCGAGGCGGACAGCGAGCATCCGCTTGCACGGGCGATCGTGGCCGCCGCCGGGCAGAAGGGGCTGTCTGTTCCTGCGGCGAGCGGCTTCTCGTCATCGCCGGCCGTCGGCGTCACCGCCACGGTCGACGGCAGCGAGATCGGCGTCGGAGGCCCTGCGCTGCTCGAGCAGCGCGGCGTGCACGAACTCGACCTCGTCGGCGAGTGGCGTGAACGTGGGGCCATCATCCTGCACGTGCTTCAGGATGGCGCCGTGATCGGTGCGCTGGCGCTCGCCGACGGCATCCGCGACGAATCGCGGCAGGCGGTGGATGCTCTGCACGCGCGGGGCGTCGAGGTGGCGATGATCACCGGTGATGCCGAGGCTGTCGCGCGGTCCGTCGCCGCCGAGCTCGGCATCGACCGCGTCTTCGCCGGTGTCAGGCCAGAGGGCAAGGCCGCGAAGGTGCGAGAACTGCAGGCAGAGGGCAAAAAGGTCGCGATGGTCGGCGACGGGGTGAACGACGCCCCGGCGCTGGCGCAGGCCGACGTGGGCATCGCGATCGGTGCAGGCACGGATGTCGCGATCGCGTCTGCCGGCGTGATCCTGGCGAGCGACGATCCCCGTTCCGTGCTGTCGGTGATCGAGCTGTCGCGGGCGAGCTACCGCAAGATGTCGCAGAACCTCTGGTGGGCTGGCGCTTACAACCTCGTGTCGGTGCCGCTCGCCGCCGGTGTGCTCGCGCCCGTCGGGTTCGTGCTGCCGATGTCTGTCGGTGCGATCCTCATGTCGCTGTCGACGATCATCGTCGCGGCGAACGCGCAGCTGCTGCGGCGGCTCGACCTGCGGGCGGAGACGAGTGCCGGCGTGAGCGCGCTCCGCGCCAGTGACTGAACGTTTTCACCCTATTCGGACGTTTTCACCCCGTATAGCGGGTGAAAACGTCCGAACAGGATGAGCGTGCGCCGTGCGCCGTGCGCCGTGCGCCAGAGGATGCCGCGCCGGGCGGGGCTGTGATGCCGTCGCGTCAGCTGATTCGGCGGCGGCGCGCGAGCAGAGCGCCGAGGGCGAGCAGCCCGACACCGAGAGCCGCGGCGAGTGCGGTCAGAGATCCGTCGGAGCCGGTGTCGGCGAGCGAGCCGTCACCCGCTGAGCCGCCGGTGCCGGGTGCCGCGGGACCGGCCGGAGCGCCGGGACCGGTCGGGCCGGGTGTGCCCGGATCCGTCGGCTCCGGCGTCGGCTCCGGCTCAACGACCTCGGCCACCGTCACAACCCACTCGACACCGTCGAAGTAGCGATCGATCTGCTCCGGGGTCATCGACCAAGAGGTGTCCGCATCGTGTGTGATCTCGAACGTGTCGCCGAAGAGTGAAGACACGGCTTCGACAGAGACCACCTCATACCCCTCTGCCGGCGTTGCCGTGATTCCGAGCACGGCTGCTGAGAAGAACGCTTCGGCTCCTGCCTCGTCGGCGTAATACGCCGCCTCTTGCCACTCGGTTGCCGCGAACGTCTCATCGTTGGCACGGAAGGTCAGCTCGGCGGCATCCGTCACGGGCGCACCGGCCTCATCGACGACGGTCGCGCCCTGCGTGACACTCGCCATCCCGATCTCGAGCTGCTGCTCGCCCTCGACGAGTTCGACCTCGATCGCACCGGTGAGCTCCGGCGACGGCTTGGTCATGGGAGTGGTCGAGCCGTCGGGCGCAATGTAGGTTGCCTCGTCGAACGTGATCGACTCGTGGGATCCGCGCTCGATGTCGCTGTAGTGGTCAAGGTTCGTCGCATTCCAGAACACCTCGGACACGTAGGAGTTCGGGGTGTCGAGGTGAATCGTCGCGCGTCCGGTGGGGATGTGGGTCAGGTTGTAGTCGCCCTCGTCGTCGGCCGTGGTCGCCCACCAGTCGCCGTTGACGTCTTCGATGTAGACGTACCCGGTGTCGCGCTTGACGTCTGAATCACCGGCATCCGTGACGAGCGACGGATCGAAGACCCCGTCGAGGTAACGGTCGTCGAAGCGGGTGATCGAGACATCCGCCCCATCCGCCTCGGCGAGTGTCACGGTGAAGTCAGCGGATTCGAAGTACCTGCCGATCGAATCGGTGGCGACGGTGTAGCGATCTCCGTTGTGCACAACGGGCAGTTCACCCGACGCTTCTGCGGTCACCGATGAGACCTCATAACCGTGCACCGGGGCGACCTCGATGCCGATGGTCGGCGCCGTGAAGTGCGCGGCCGCGTCGCCCTCGGCGGGGTAGTACTTGCCATCGGCCCACTCGACCGCGTCGAACTCGGAGCCGTTGTTGCTGAACGTGATCTCGGCAAGGTCGCTGACCGGGGTGCCTTCGGCGCCTTCGAGCACCACCGTGGCTCCTGCGCTGAGCGACGACATGCCGATCGAGGCGGCCTGTTCCGTGTCGCCGACCGCGATGGTCGCTTCGGCGAGCAGGCGGCCCGCGGGCAGGACGATCGGGCGCGTGGCGCCGTCGGGGGCCACATAGGTTCCCGTCTCGAACGAGACATCAGTGGTCTGCGGCAGCTTCACGGGTGCGCCGGCGACGCTCGCATCGAACACGGCAGTGCTCACATAGGGGTCTGGTGTGCCGAGGTAGACCTTCGCCTCACCGGCGGGCAGCCCGCTGAACGAGAAGTCACCGTTCGCGTCTGCGATCGTCGCCCACCAGGCACCGGACGCGTCTTGCAGGTACACGTAGCCGGATGTGCGCTTCTGATCCACCTCACCAGCCGGACTGGTTTTGCTCGTGTCGAAGACGCCGTCCGAGTAGCGGTCCTCGAAATAGGTGACAGTCACGTCACCGGGTGCCGCGAATGCCGGCGCAGCGGGGAGCATGATCGCGCCGAACGCGCACAGCGCGGCACCGGTCCCGATTCGTTTCACGGTTCTGCTCATGGATCTGCCTCTCTACAAAGCGATTGTCGACGATTCGTCGCGCACACGGGTGTCCTGCACAGAGCACCCCTGCGCACGGATTCCCTGCGCACGGATTCCCTGCGCACGGATTCCCTGCGCACGATTCCCTATGCACGGCGGCGTGCGGGTACACCGCGGCGCATCCCGACCCCGTTCGGGGTCAGGGCCTTCTCCACGCTAACGGGCACCCCGTCGGCGGCCGCTCGAATCAGCAGACGTTCACCCCGAGTTGGAATCTGTTCACGCGGGTGTTACCTCTGGTGCCGCTGCCGCTGCCGCTGCCGCTGCCGTTGCCGCTGCCGCGGATGAACGTTTTCACCTCGATCGGACGTTTTCATCCCGCATAGCTGGTGACAACGTCCGAACGGGGTGAAAACGCGGGGTCAGGGCGCGTCACCGTCGAGATAGAACCACGTGCCGTTCTCGCGCACGAAGCGACTCGTCTCGTGCAGCTCGCCACGGCCGTTCTCGTCGCGGTAGAACGCCGCGAACTCGACGGTGCCCTCTGTCGCGAGCATGCCGCCGCCGCTGGTCGCCACGATGTCGAGCCGCAACCAGCGGAGCCCCGGTTCGAAGCGCACCTCAGCCGGCCTGGTGCGCGGATGCCATGTGTCGAGCAGATAGGCGGCATCGTGCGCGGCGAACGCCGAGTAGCGTGAGCGCATCAGCAGTTCGGCCGTGGGCGCTGCGGTCTCGCCCCGGTGAAAGCGTGCGCAGCACTCCCCATAGGGATTGCCGCTCAGGCACGGGCACCTGTTGTCGTCAGCGAGTTCAGCCATCGGCATCCATCTTCGCAGGCCGCCACACCGCTCGCTCCCGCAGACCTCTCACTCCGCTCGCGCTACCGGCCCTCCCACCCGGCCGTCCCGATGTCGGCGCGCGTCCAGAAAGCAGCCATCCGACGTGGAATCGCGCCGGGTGGCTGCTTTCTGGACACTCACCCTCGAGGGGCACGGCCGGGGCCGGAGGCTGGGTCAGGGACCAGGGATCAGGGATCAGGAACCAAGGACCAGGGACCAAGGACCAGGAACCAGGGATCAGGGACCAGGGATCAGGTCGAGCGCACCGGCTCGGCATCCGCCGGGGGCGTGCTGCCCGCTCCGTCTTCATCGGCATCCGCCTCGTCGATGCTCTCGCCGCGGAACTGCGTCATGTAGAGCGTGTGGTACGCGCCGCGGGCCGCAAGCAACTGCTCGTGGTTGCCCTGTTCGACGATCGCGCCGTTCTGCATCACCAGGATGGTGTGTGCGTCGCGGATCGTCGACAGCCGGTGGGCGATCACGAACGAGGTGCGGTCGGTGCGCAGCGCCGCCATCGCGTGCTGCACGAGCAGCTCGGTGCGGGTGTCGACAGACGACGTCGCCTCGTCGAGGATCAGCAGCGACGGGTTCGCGATGAACGCGCGCGCGATCGTGATGAGCTGACGCTCACCGGCCGAGATGCTGCCGCCTTCTGCGTCGACGACCGTGTCGTAGCCGTCAGGCAGCTGCCTGACGAACCTGTCGACCATCGTCGCCTGAGCGGCTTCGACGACCTCGTCGTCGGTGGCATCGAGTCGTCCGTAACGGATGTTCTCGCGGATCGTCCCGTCGAACAGCCAGGCGTCCTGCAGGACCATTCCCACCTGCGACCGCAGCTCAGCGCGAGACAGGGAGGTGACATCCACCCCGTCGATGAGGATGCGGCCACTCGTGAGCTCGTAGAACCTCATCACGAGGTTGACGAGTGTCGTCTTGCCCGCACCGGTCGGTCCGACGATCGCGACCGTCTGACCTGGTTCGACAGAGAACGACAGATCTTCGATCAGCGGAGCATCCGGTGCGTAGCTGAACGAGACGTGCTCGAACTCGACATGGCCGTCTGTGCGCTCCGGCAGAGCGTCTGTGACGTCGTCTGGGTCCTGCTCGTCTGCATCGAGCAGCTCGAAGGTGCGCTCGGCGGACGCGACCCCGGACTGGATCATGTTCGCGATGCCGGCGATCTCGCTGATGGGCTGTGAGAACTCGCGCGAGTACTGGATGAACGCCGTCGCGTCACCGAGGGTCATCTGGCCAGAGGCGACGCGCAGGCCACCGGCGACGGCGATGAGAACGTATGACAGGTATGACACGAACATCATCGCGGGCATGATCATGCCCGAGACGAACTGCGCGCCGAACGATGCCCTGTAGAGCTTCTCGTTGCGCTCGTCGAACTCTTCGAGCATCTCTTCGTCTCGGCCGAACGCCCGCACGAGCTCGAGGCCCGAATACGACTCTTCGACGTGCCCGTTGAGGGAACCCGTGTTCTTCCACTGCGCGACGAACAGCTTCTGTGATCGCACGCCGATGACGCCGGCGATGATCGCGGAGAGGGGCAGCGCGATGAGCGCGATCAGCGCGAGCTGCCACGACACGATGAACATCATCACGGCTATGCCGATGATCGTGAGCGCAGACTGCACGATCTGCGAGAACGCCTGTTGCAGTGCCGCCTGAATGTTGTCGACATCGTTGGTGACGCGAGACATCAGGTCACCGCGCTGGCGGGTGTCGAAATAGCTGAGGGGCAGGCGGTTCAGCTTCTTCTCGATGTCTTGGCGCAGCGTGAACACCACGCGCATCACGAGCGCGTTCAAGATGAATCCCTGTGCCCACATCAGCACCGACGCCACCACATACATGCCGAGCACGATGAAGATCAGCCGGCCGAGCACAACGAAGTCGATGCCTTCGCCCGGTGTCGGGTTCGACTTCTCGAGCATGTCGGCGAGCTCGGCATTGCCGTCTGACCTCGTCTGCTCCACGATCTGATCGAGTGGCACGCCGGCGGGCAGGTTCATGCCGAGCACACCCGTGAAGATCGCGTCCATTGCGGCGCCGAGAACCTTCGGGGCGATCACGGTGAGCACAACAGACACCACAACGAGTGCGATGACAACGGCCATCCACGCTCGCTCCGGTTTCAGCAGCCCGATCAGCCGGGCGGCGGACGGTCCGAAGTGCTGAGCCTTCTTCACCGGAGCGGTGCCGCCGAACATGTCGCCGTCGGCCTCCGTCGGCGTGTATTCGAGTTCTTCGTCGACGGGATCGACGCCGGTGTCGGGCATGGGGTCCGTCACGCCTTTCCCCGCGCTCTTCTTGCGCGCTGCTCTGTCTGCTCGTGCCATCTCAGGCCACCCCCTCGACGCTCATCTGCGATTCGACGATCTCGCGATAGGTCTCGTTCGACTCGAGGAGTTCGTCGTGTGTGCCGCGGGCGACGATCACACCGGCGTCGAGCACGAGGATCTGGTCGGCCTCGCGGATGGTGGACACCCGCTGCGCGACGATGATGACCGTCGCGTCGCCCGTCGCGTCGTGCAGCGAGGCCCGCAGCCTGGCATCGGTTGCGACGTCGAGCGCCGAGAACGAGTCGTCGAACAGGAACACCCTCGGGTTCGACACGAGCGCGCGGGCGATGCAGAGCCGCTGGCGCTGGCCGCCAGAGACGTTGGTGCCGCCCTGGGCCACACCCTCGTCAAGCCCCTTCGGCTTGTCTCTCACGAAGTCCTCCGCCTGGGCGATGCGCAGGGCATGCCAGAGTTCTTCGTCCGTGGCATCCGGTCGTCCGAACCGCAGGTTCGAGCCGATCGTGCCCGAGAACAGGTAGGGCTTCTGCGGAACGAGGCCGATCACGTGTGCCAGCTGCTTGCGGCTGAGCTCGGTGACGGGGATGCCGTCGATCGACACGGTTCCCTGCTGCGGGTCGTAGAGGCGCGGGATGAGGTTGAGCAGGGTGGTCTTCCCGGCTCCGGTCGAACCGACGATCGCCGTGGTCTTTCCCGGTTCCGCGATGAAACTCATGTCGTCGAGCACCGGCCGCTCGGCACCGGGGTACCCGAAGCTCACACCCCGGAACTCGACACGACCCGTTGTCGGCAGCTCGTCGCGAGGGTGTGCCGTCGCGCGAATGCTGAGCTCGGTCTCGAGCACGTCGTTGATGCGCTCGGCGCAGACGACCGCGCGGGGGATCATCATGACCATGAACACGCCCATCATCACGGCGACGAGAATCTGCAGCAGGTACTGGAGGAACGCCGTGAGGGCGCCCACCTGCATCTCGCCCGCGTCGACGCGCTGCCCGCCGAACCAGAGAACGGCCGCCGTCGCGAGGTGCAGAACCATCATGATCACGGGGAACATCAACACGAACAGGTTGCCGACGCGGATGGAGACCCTGGTGAGGTTCTGGTTCGCCTCGCTGTATCTGGAGGCCTCGTGGGACTCACGCACGAACGCGCGGATGACGCGGATGCCGACGATCTGCTCGCGGAGCACACCGTTGATGGTGTCGATGCGTTCCTGCATCTCGCGGAACAACGGCAGCAGGCGCACAACGAGGAACCCGACCACGACGAACAGCACGGGAACGGCAACCCAGACGAGCCACGAGAGCCCGAGGTCCTCGCGGAGCGCCATGATGATGCCGCCGATGCACATGATCGGTGTCGACACCATGAAGTTGAGGGTCATCAGCACGAGCATCTGCACCTGCTGCACGTCGTTCGTGTTGCGTGTGATCAGAGTGGCGGTGCCGAAGCCGCCGACCTCGAGTGCGCTCAGCGAGTCGACCTTGCGGTAGATCTCGCGCCGCAGGTCGCGGCCGATCGCCATCGCTGCCTTCGCGCCGAAGTAGATGCCCGAGATCGCGAACACGACCTGCACGAGGCAGACGACGAGCATCGTGATGCCCGTCGACCAGATGAAGTCCGTGTCGCCGGTGGAGACGCCCTTGTCGATGATCTCTGCGTTCAGGCTGGGCAGGTAGAGCGCCGCCATCGTCGCGATCAACTGACAGATGAACACACCGATGATCGATCGCGTATACGGACGTGCGTGATGGAGGGTCAAACGGAGGAGGACCACAAAGAGTTCCTAGAGTAATCAGTGGAGTGTGGACAGTGGCAACATTAGAGAGTACAGCACGGCGAGGCATTTGTAACCGCTCGTATGCAGACGTATGTAGTGCGGCCGGCACCGAGGGTGTTCATCGGGAACTCTAGGACAGGCCTCTGACATCGATGGCCCCGTAGAAGCGTTCGACGAGCTTCAATCCTCGCTCGGCCCACGCGATCTCGGCGCGGGCGCGGTCGACCAGACCCTCGTAGCTGAAGCGCTTGAACGCGACGACACGGTCTCGATCGCCGTCTGGGGTCGCGTCGAGGCGCCGGCGCAGCATCGGGTTCGCGCGCGTGTCGATGCGCATGAGCTCCTCGTCCCACTGCTCGAGCTCGCCCTGCCAGTGGCGAATGTGCCCCTCGAGGAACGCCCGCGCCGCCTCGGGCGAGGCGGCCTCGAGATAGGCCGCCTTGAGATTGGCCGGCTCGCGCACGCGCGAGTAGCTCAGCGGGCCCTCCATCCACTCGCGGTAGGACGCCTCTCCGAGGTCGGTCACGTGATAGACGCGGCGTGTGCCTCGCTCTCCGCGCACTTGATCTTCGCCGCGGACGAGCCCCTCCGTCTCCATCTTGCGCAGCTCGGGGTAGATCTGGCTGTCCGGCGCGTGCCACAGGTGCCCTACCGACACCTCGAACTGCTTGTACAGGTCGTACCCCGACTGGGGTCCGACGCGCAGCAGCGCGAGGAGCGCATAGCGAAGGCTCATCCGTCCATCCTTTCCGTCGTCCGGTCCGCCGGGAGATCTGCGTTGTGATCCGTCACCCGAGGTGCTCGAGGGTGAGCATGCGGGTACGAGCGAGGGGTTCGGGCGACAGCAGTCGAACCCGAACCCCTCGTTGTGTGCGAGGCCTGCTGAGCGTCAGCCTTCGTCGGAGTAACCGGTTCGCCAGCCGCCGTGGTATTCGGCGCGCGCGACCGTCGAGTACGGCACGGGGCTGACCACCGCGCGCACCTCGGTCTGCTCGTGGGGCTCGACGGCGGCCTTCTTGGTGCCGCCGTTCGGCTCGCCCCAGACGACCTTCACCTCTGTGCCCTCCGGCACGTTCGGGTCGAGGACGGCGAGTGACAGGCCGCGACGCTCGTTGGCGCTGTAGCCGGTGAACATCGAATAGCCCACGACCGTGCCGTCTGCGTCGACGACGGAGTCGTAGTTCGCCGAACCGTAGTTCGCCAGCGGCAGGTCGAAGAACTTGTACTGCGGCCCCTCGACGTCGAACAGCGATCCGAAGATCTTCGTGAGGTCTTCGCCGTTCCACGCGAGCGTGACCTTCTTCTTCGCCGACTCCTTGTCGAGCTTCTCGAGCGCGTCCCGCCCGATGAAGTCGTGGTCGAACTTCACGAACGAGCCATACCCGAGTTCCCAGGGGGTCAGGTAGTAGTCCTCGATGTTCTCGGACACGAACGATCCGGCGAGGGTGCCGGTGGCCTCATAGCTGTCGGCCGGCAGCCATTCGCGGTAGGCGCGCTCCGCCTCGCCGCTATAGATGGCGGGCAGCGGCGAGGGGATCCAGCCGGACTCGAGAGTGTTCGACGGGTAGGCGCGTGACCCGACGGGCACGAGGCCGAACTCGGCGCCCACCTCGACGATCGTGTCGCGGATGAGGTCGTGGTCCGCATAGGGGCCCCAGATCTCGAGACCGGGCGCTCCCGCCATGCCGTGACGCAGTGTGCGCACGGTCTTGCCCGCTATCGTCATCGTCGACATGTTGAAGAACTTCAGCTGTTCGAGCGGCCCGCCGTTGAGCTTCTCGATCACGGCCCAGGCGTTCGGGCCCTGGATCTGGAAGCGGTAGTAGTTGCGCGAGACGGCGTGTCCGTACGGACGGGACGGTGAACGGCGGTCGACCTCGATCTCGAGGTTCTTGTATCCGCCGGTCTCACCGTGGAAGGTGAGCCAGTTGGCAGCGGGCGAGCGGCCGACGTAGACGTACTCGTCTTCGGCCTCGCGGAACAGGATGCCGTCCCCGATGACGTGACCGCCTGCTGTCGTCGGAACGTACTGCTTCGCCTTGTCCACGGCGAAGTTCGCCGTCGAGTTGATAGCTGTGTCGCTGATCAGCTTGATCGCGTCTGAGCCCTTGAGGAACAGGTTGTCCATGTGGTGCGACTGGTCGTAGAGCACGGCGGTCTGCCGCCATGCGCGCTGTTCCTTGATCCAGTTCTGAAAGTCGGCCGGAACGACCGGGTAGATGTACGAGCCGATCTGCGAGTTGCGCAGCAGGTCGACGGCGCTCCCTGATGAATCGAGGACTTCTTGGAGATTCTTCGGTGCCACGATGAACCTTTCTTTTGTGTGGGTGGTCTGGAATCGATGAGTTCGACGCCTGTGGGGCGTTGTGCTTCTTAAGACGCCGACTCGTGAAAGTTGCGCGCCCAGTCGGCTGTCGCGCGCAGTCCGCCGAATGTGTAGAAGTGCAGCTTCACGTCGCCGGATGCCGGGTCGGCATCAACGAGGCCGCCGAGGTCGTTGATGAACCGGTCAGGTCCTGCTGTTCCCATCAGGTTGGTGAGCGAGAAGCCGTACTTCTTCACGATCATCGCGTTTGCACCGATTCCGAAGCGCCGTGCGAACCCGAGAAGGCGCTTGATTCCGGCGGGGCCCGGTGTGCCCACGCGGATCGTCGACTCGATGCCACGCTCGCGCACCCCGTTGATCCACGTCTTCACGGGCTGGGTGTCGAAGGCGAACTGGGTGAGGATCACGGCGCCCAGATCCTGCTCCGCCAGCGAGGCCGACTTCTTCTCGAGGTGATCCCAGAGCACGTCGTCGGCGATGTCCGGGTGCCCCTCGGGATAGCCGGAGATGCTGACCTCCGTGACGCCGTAGCGCTGCAGAACCCCGGAGCGGATGACGTCGTACGAGCTGTCGAACGGCCCCTCCGGTGTAGCGGGGTCGCCACCGACGGCGAAGACATGCTCGGTCGCGCCGACCTGCTGCAGACGGTCGAGGAACTCTTCGAGCTGTGCCTGCGATGCCAGGCGGCGGGCCGAGATGTGGGGGATCGGGACGAAACCGGCGTCTTTCACGGCCTTCGCGGCCGCAACACGCATGTCGATGTCTTCGTTGCCGAGAAAAGTGACGTTGATGCGTGTTCCCTGCGGTATCAGATCCCGTGCTTCCTGCAGGCCGGGGATGTCCTTCCCGGTCATCTCCAGGGAGAAGTCTTCGATGAGTTTCTGACCAGCTGTCACGGATGGGTCCTTCCGATTGGATGCGCCTCGTTACGCCATCCCGATTACAGTACCTATCACCATAGGGAATGTCTATAGGCAAATCCACGAGATGACACGCCCAGGAGGACCGGCGGGCGTCACCGCCCGCCGAAACGGGCGCGAAGGTCGGCTTTGCGGACTTTTCCAGAGCCTGTGCGGGGGAACTCGTCGACGATGACAACGTTCTTCGGAATCTTGTAACGCGCCAGCTTGCCGTCGAGGAACCCCTTGAGCTGATCCGTCGTCACATCGACCCCCTCGCGGGTCGTGAGAACCGCCCACGGCACCTCGCCCCATTTCTCGTCGGGGACGCCGATGACGGCGACTCCGGTGACGCCCTCATAGTCGTTGATCAGGTTCTCGACTTCCGCGGGGTAGATGTTCTCGCCGCCAGAGATGATCATGTCCTTCAGCCGGTCGGCGATGAACAAGAACCCGTCGGCGTCGAGAAATCCCATGTCGCCCGATCGGAACCATCCGTCGTCGGTGAACGCCTTCGCCGTCTCGTCCGGCAGGCCGTGGTAACCGGGGAAGACGTTCGGGCCGACGATCTCGACCTCGCCCACTGTGCCGCGCGGCGCCACATCGCCGTTCTCGTCGGCGATCCGCACGTCCGTGAAGAAATGCGGCAACCCCACGCTGCCCTGCTTGTCGCGCGTCCTGTCCGGGGAGAGGCTCGTGGCGCCTGGCGATGTCTCTGTCAGGCCGTATCCCTGCGAGAACGACAGGCCGCGCTCCTCATATGCGTTGAGGATGCGGGTGGGCACCGCTGACCCGCCGCAGGTGAGCTTCTCGAGGGTCGACAGGTCTGTGTCCGCCCAGCTGGGGTGGTCTGCCATCAGCTGATAGGTCGTCGGCACCCCGCTGAGCATGGTGATGCCGTGCTGCTCGATCAGGGCAAGTGCCCGGCCGGCCTCGAAACCCTTCTCGAGAACGATCGTCGCACCCTTCAGGAACATCGGCAGTGCGCCCATGCCGAGCGCGGCGACGTGGAACAGCGGCGAGATCAAGAGAGCCACATCACGGGAGACGAGGTCGTAGTCGACGAGGCAGTTGATCGAGGCCCACGTGAGATTGCCGTGCGTCAGCACGGCGCCCTTCGGCTTTCCCGTGGTGCCCGAGGTGTAGATGATCACCGCTGGGTCGTCGGGCGTGACGCTCACGTCGAGGTGGCCGCCGAGGCGCCCGGCCGCCAGGCGGTTCAGCCCGGGGCCGGATCCGTCGCCCTCGCCGGTCTGGATGACGTGGGCGATGCCGGCCGCCTCGACGCCGGGTGCGGCCTTCTCGGCGAAGGCGGGGTCATGGATCAACGCACGCGCCCCGCTGTCCGTGAGCACATGGGTGATCTCCGGCGGAGCCAGACGTGTGTTGACCGGCGTGAAGACGGCCCCGATCTGCGCCGCTGCGAACAGCGTCTGGAGAAACTCCGGGCTGTTCTCGCCGATGTACGCGACGGCATCCCCCTTGCCGATGCCGCGCAGATGCAGCACGGCCGCGATCCGGTCGGCCGCATCGGCCAGCTCGCCGTAGGTATACGTGCGGCCCTCGAAGACGAGCGCCGTCTTGTCGGGGTTCTTCAGACGACGCTTGGCCATCCAAGCGCCGATTCCCTGGTTCTGCATGTCACTTTCTCCTCGTCGAGAGCGATGGGGTGGTCTTCGATGAGCCGGGCAGGCGCCGAACGGTGGAGCGCAGCACGGATCCGCCCGGGCAGAATCGGGCCTCAGGCGTAGAAGCGGTAGAGGGCACGTGCCGCCACCGCCGGGCGGTCGCCCCCCTCGACCTCGACGGTCTCGTCGACGGCGAGCTGGTAGCCGCCTTTGACCTCGGTCACCTCTGCGACGACGGCGTTCATCCGCACTCGCGCGCCGACCTTCACCGGCGAGATGAAGCGCACCCTGTCCAGCCCGTAGTTCACCTTGGTGGTGACCCCCTCGACATCGAGCAGCTCGGTCCAGAACGGGATCGTCAGCGACAGAGTGAGAAAACCGTGGGCGATCGGGCCGCCGAACGGGCTCTCGGCCCGTGCGCGTTCGGGGTCGACGTGGATCCACTGCTGGTCATCGGCCGCCTCGGCGAACCGGTTCACGCGGTCCTGAGCGATCTCGAACCAGTCGGTCCAGCCGAGGTCGGCGCCGGCGAGGCTTTCGATGTCGGCGTATGCGACTGTGCGGGTCATGGGTTCCTCCTGCGGGGATATGAGTGGCGGTTCAGATGAAGGCGGATTCGCCGGTGAGCGAGCGCCCCACGATGAGCGCGTTGACCTCGTGGGTGCCCTCATAGGAATAGACGGCCTCGGCGTCGGCGAAGAAGCGGGCGGCATCGTGCTCGAGCAGCAGACCGTTGCCGCCGAGGAGCTCGCGGCCGAGCGCGACGGTCTCGCGCGCTCGCAGCGCCGTCCACATCTTGGCGAGCGCCGAGTTCTCATCGCTCCATTCGCCGGCGTCCTGATGGGCAGAGAGCTGCACGACCATCGCGAGTGATGCCGTGACGTTTCCGAGCATCCGGGCGAGCTTCTCCTGCACGAGTTGAAAACCGCCGATGGGCCGGCCGAACTGCTCGCGCTCGCGTGTGTAGCGCACAGCGGCGTCCAGCGCGCCGGCCTGCACACCCGTGGCGATCCACGCGACGTCCGAGCGCATGCGCCGAAGCAGTCCGGCGACATCCCGCCACGAATCGATGCCCTGCAGGCGGCGGTGCTCAGGCACGCACACGCCGTTCAGGGTGATGTGGGCGTTCTGCACCGGTCGCAGGGCGATCTTGCCCGTGATCGTCGTGAGTCCGAGACCTGGCGTGTCACGGTCGACGAGAAACGCCTTGACGCGGCGATCATCTGCGTCGCGCGCGAAGACGGCGATCACGTCTGCGTCTGCGGCCGCGCCGATCCAGCGCTTCTCGCCGTGGAGCGTCCACGTGTCTCCGTCGCGCTTCGCCACTGTCGCCAGACCGCCCGCGATGTCGGATCCGTGCTCGGGCTCGGTCAGCGCGAACGCTCCCCTCACGGCGAATGAGCGCACTTTCGGATCCCACTCGTCGGCCTGCTCCGGCGATCCGCCGTGGCGCACCGCCGTGCGGAAGAGACCGGACTGGCCGTTGTAGTGTGTCGCCACCGAGGCATCCGTTCTGGCCAGAACCAGGTTGCGAAAGCCCGAGAACATACTCGAATCGGCCTCTGCGACGTCGACGCCATCGGGCTGCATGAGATGCAGCGACGCGAGAACGTCGAGCACCTCTTGCGGCATCACCGCGTGTTCCCAGGCCTCTGCGAGCAGTGGCCGGACGTCCCGGTCGAGCACCTGCTGCAGGCCGTTGAGCGCGCGACGCGCAGCCGGGCTCAGACGCGTGCCGAAGCCGTAGCTGTCGATGACGGGATCCATGGCGGGCCTACGAGCCCAGTCCGAGAAGGCGGACCGCGTTGTTCTTGATGATGCCCGGCATGACCTCGGGTTTGAGCGCGGTGTTCGCCACATCGCGCATCCAGCGCTCCGGGGTGATCATGGGAAAGTCGGATCCGAAGAGCACACGGTCGGAGATGAGGGAGTTGGCGTAGCGGACGAGTTCGGCGGGAAAGTAGGTGGGACTCCAGCCGGACAGGTCGATCCAGGTGTTGTGCTTGTGGGTCGCGACCGAGAGCGCTTCATCCTGCCAGGGCACCGAGGGGTGAGCCATGATGATCTGCAGGTCGGGAAAGGCGGCGGCGACCTTGTCGAGCAGCATCGGGTTCGA
Source organism: Okibacterium endophyticum (assembly GCF_054780075.1). NCBI lineage: Bacteria > Bacillati > Actinomycetota > Actinomycetes > Micrococcales > Microbacteriaceae > Okibacterium > Okibacterium endophyticum. Next base: position 201,039 of record NZ_BAAGXA010000012.1, read on the forward strand.
CAGGGCGAGGTGAAAGCCGCGTCCACCGGGCATGCCCGCTCCGATGCCGGTCTGGCCGGTGTGGAAGAGGGCGGGGATCCCCGCACGCCGGATCGTGTCGTAGAGCGGGTGGAAGCGCTCGTCGCTCGGGTCGAAGCCCTGCACGGTGGGATGGAACTTGAAGCCTCGCACCCCGGACTCCTCGATCAGCCTGGTCGCGAGGTCGACGGCATCGCCGCGGCGGGGGTCGACGGAGCCGAACGGGATCAGCACGTCGTTGTGACGCGCGGCGCCTGCGGCGATCTCGGCGCTCGAGATCGGGGGCTGGCCGAGCTGTGTCGTCGAGTCGACGGTGAAGACGACGGCGGCCATACGACGCTCGCGATAGTAGCCGGCGATGCTGTCCAGATCTGGACGGGGCCCGTCCGTGCGAAAGTATCTGCTCGCCGCCTCGGCCAGGTCGTCGGGCAGCGACGAATGACCGTGTTCGTCGATCTCGATGTGCACGTGTGTGTCGATCGCGTCGAGCGCACCGACGTCGATGGCGGGTTCGTAGCGGATCGTCTGCGCCATGCTGGTCAGGCGCTCGGTGCGGGCTTGAGCTCGTCCGGCAGCGGCGGAAACGTCTCGCCGACGCTCTGAAGCGGTCCGACTGCGTCGGCGAACGACTCGGTGAGGGCTTCGTACGTCCAGCCGCCCTCGCGATAGGCTGTCGCCGCCGGCTCCGGGTGGGACCACAGCTGCAGGCGGTCGCCACCGATGCCGATGGCCTGGCCCGTGACATCCGCCGCCTCGTCCGACGACAGGTAGGCGATGATGCCAGAGGCGTCCTCTGGCGTCCCGAACCCGAGATCGTGGCGGAAGAACGCCGGCATCGCCTCGCCCTTCTCGCTGGCCTCGACGGCACTGGCGAAGTAGGGAACGGTTTTGGTCATCTCGGTGGCGGCGACGGGGATCACGGCATTGACGGTGATCCCGGCCTTCTTGAGCTCCATGGCCCAGGTGCGCACCATTCCGACGATGCCGGCCTTCGCCGCTGCATAGTTCGTCTGGCCGAAATTGCCTCGCTGGCCCGTCGGCGACCCGATGCAGATGATGCGGCCGCCCTCCCCCTGTTCTCGCATGCGGGTTGCGGCCTCGCGCACGCAGGTGAACGTGCCCCGCAGATGCACGTTGACGACGGTGTCGAAGTCTTCGTCGCTCATCTTCCACAGCACCGTGTCACGCAGTACCCCCGCGTTGGTGACGAGGATGTCGAGGCGGCCGTATGTCTCGAAGGCGGTGTCGACCAGCTTCTTCGCCGTCTCGGCCGGACCTACCGGGGCGACGACGGCTGCGGCGGTGCCACCCGCCCGCTCGATGGTCGTGACGGCGTCTGCGGCAGCTGCCTGGTCGACGTCGTTGACGATGACGGATGCGCCCTGCCGGGCCAGCTCCCGCGCGTATGCCAGCCCGAGTCCGCGGCCGGAACCGGTGACGATGGCTACTTTGCCCTTCAACGACATGGTGTGCTCCTTCGCGTCGGTACCATCAGAGCAAAGATACTTGAAGAAGTCAATAATTGATGAGTTGCACTTTGCTACTGTATGGCTATGGCGAGCACAGACGATCCGGCGCCCGTTGTCGCACAGCGTCTCGGTGACGACGTCAGCTTTCTGCTCGCTCGCGCCAACGCGCAATCGGTCATCGCGGGCAACGAGGCGCTCACCCCGTTCGGCCTGAAGGTGCGGTCGTACTCGGTGCTCGCGTTCGCGGCAGACGAGGTGAAACCGACACAGCGCGAGATCGCCGAGTTCCTGCGTCTGGACCCCAGCCAGGTGGTTGCGCTGGTCGATGACCTGCAGCAGCGCGGACTCGTTGTGCGTGAACCCGATCCCCACGATCGCCGTGCGAACGTGGTGGTCCTCACCGGCGAGGGCCGGTCTGTGCACGCCGGCGCCGCAGAAGCGGTCGCCCGCGCCGAACTCGCGGCGCATGCGGGACTGAGTGACGACGAGCGCGGAGTCCTGCACGACCTGCTGCGTCGTCTGGCGTTCCCGGCGTAGTCCCCGCCGGCTGCCGTCGCGGCTCGCTCACCGGTTCTCGAGCGCGTCGAAGACGTTGTGTTCACGCCCCACGACGATGCCGACGACGCACTGACCGGCGAGGGCGAGCAGCACAAGGCTGAACGGAGCTGTCCAGCCACCGCTCGCCGAGAGCAGCCAGCCAAAGGCCATCGGGCCGCAGGCGCCGATCACGTAGCCGACGGTCTGTGCCATGCCGGACAGGGCGGATGCCGTGTTGTGATCGCGAGCGCGAGACGCCATGAGTGACATGGACATGGCCAGCGATGCGCCGCTGCCGAGTCCAGGCAAGATCAGCCAGCCGATGATCGACCCGGGCGCGAGCATCAGACCGACGATGCCGAACGACGACATAACCGGCAGGATCGCTGGAACCCAGCGGGTGAGGCCGCCGCGAAGCACCGATGACAACCCGAGGGCGCCGACGATGCCGAAGAGCTGGTAGATCATCGCGTCGGCCCCGCCGACCGCCTCGCTTCGCCCCGTCGACGCCGAATAGGGGGCGAGCCAGGTGGCGAGCATGTAGAAGACGATCGACTGCAGGCCCATGTAGAACCCGATCTGCCAGGCGACCGGGTCGCGCCAGACCGTCGGCCCCCTCTGGGCTCTGACGACCGGCGGCATCCGTTTCTCGGGGACGCGTCGTGTGTGCAGCACCCAGAGCACTATCGCGATGGGCACCACCGAGCCGGTGAGCAGCAGTGCGACGCGCCATCCCCAGCTTCCGCCGTCTGGCATGGGCACGTGCGAGAGCGGAACGACGATGCCGGATGCGATAGCGCCGCACCCGGCGAGCAGTGCTGTGTACAGCGAGGTCATCACGTTGACTCGCGCACCGAACCCTCGTCTGACGACAGCCGGCATCAGCACGTTCGCCAGTGCGAGTGCCATGCCGATGATGAGCGTGCCGATCCAGAGGTTCGCCGTCGAGCCGGGAACGGATCGGACGACGGTGCCCGCGGCCAGGGCGATGAGCGCGATGAGCACCGCGCGGCCCAGACCGAAACGGCGGCTCAAACCGTGTGCGAACGGTGAGCAGATGGCCCACACGATGAGGGGCACCGATGTCAGTGCGCCGAGCACGGCGAGCGATTGTCCGGTGTCGGCGCTGATCTGCGCCAGCAGCGGACCGACGCCGGTGATCGTGGCGCGAAGGTTGACGGCGATGAGGCAGACCGCCGCGAACAGCAGGCCGAACGAGCGCACGCGGGAGGGTCCGCGTCGGTCGGGTCGGCCGTCTGCGACGTCTGGCATGCTCACCGCGAGAGTCTAGCCGCGTGTGAGAGGATCGCCCGACCGTTCATGCGTCACCGCCCGCCCGTTCTACCTCCCCGCGAGCGGCCAGCCGGTGTAGGCCTCGGCGAGGAACGTGCGGCCGGCTTCGGACTCGACGACGGAGCGCAGTTCGCCGACCTGACGGCGCCGATCGAAATCGGTCGCGGTCGGAGCGGTGTGCAGCATGTTCGTCATCCACCACGAGAAGTGCTGCGCCTTCCAGATCCGGTGCGAGGCCGTCTCGGGGAACTCGTCGATGAGGCGGCTGTCGTTCTCGTTCAGCAGAGCGCCGAGCGCGTCGTTCAGCAGCACGACGTCGGCGATGGCGAGGTTCATGCCCTTCGCGCCGGTGGGCGGCACCGTGTGGGCGGCGTCGCCGACGAGCGCCACCCGGCCCCTGCGCAGCGTGTGGGCCACGAAGCTGCGAAAGCGCAGCACGTCGCGTTGGAAGATGGGGCCCTGATGCAGGGTGGTGCCCGGCACGCGCGACTGGAGCTCGTCCCAGAGCTGGGCCTCGCTGAAGGCTTCGGTGTCTGCCTCTGGATCGCACTGGAAGTACATGCGCTGCACCTCGGGGCTTCGCTGGCTGATCAGCGCGAACCCGTTCGGAGAGTTGCTGTAGATCAGCTCGTCGGAACTCGGAGGCGCCTCGCAGAGAATTCCGAACCAGGCGAACGGGTACTCACGAAAGTAGCCGCCGGTCTGCGAGCCCGTGACAGCGGTGCGGGTGACGCTGCGCGACCCGTCTGCACCGACGACGAAGTCGGCCTCGATCTCGATGCGCTGCCCCTCGGCATCCGTTGCGACGACGCGCGGCCTCTCGGTCTCGGCGCCGTCGACGAGGTCAGCCTGTGTTCTGAAACGGATGTCCTGGCCTGCGGCGAGGCGGGCGGCGATCAGGTCTTTGAGCACCTCATGCTGCGGGTACAGCCAGACGCCCCGCCCGACGGTGCCGGCGAAGTCGACGCGGTGCCCATCGCCCTCGAAGCGCAGTTCGATGCCGTTGTGCTTGCGGCCGACGGTCAGCACCCGGTCGGAGGCCCCGGACTCTGTCAGCACCTCGACGGTGCCCTGCTCGAGGATGCCGGCACGGATCGTGGTCTCGATCTCGTGGCGGGTGCGCGAGTCGATCACAATCGACTCGATGCCCTGGCTGTCGAGCAGGTGCGAGAGCAGCAGGCCGGCCGGCCCCGCTCCGATGATGGCGACGCGGGTGCGTTCTGTCATGGCGTCTCCTATGACGTTGGCGATGGTTGTGGCGTTGGCCGATGGTTCCGGCGCCTGCCGGTGATTCGATCATCGACGATCGGAGGCGCGCCGGCCATCGTCTTCCCGTTGAATGGGAAAGACGGTCGAGTGGGAGGCCCGTTCAGTGTTGTGCACCCAGCGTCGCGGTGATCGCAGACGATGCAGCCCGCAGCTCGTCGACGGCGCCCGCGGTCGGCGCGTCTCGCGGCAGCACTACCGACAGCGCGGCGATCACGCTGCCACGCGCGTTGCGCACCGGAACGGCAATCCCGGTCGACACCGTCTCGACGGTGCCCGGTGCGACGACCACACCGTCTCGGCGGATGTCGTCGAGCGCTCTGCGCAGCCGCGTCGCGTCGGTGACCGTCTCGGACGAAACGGTCGAGAGGTGGCCGGACAGCACGCGCTCTCGCAGCTCGCTGGGCCCGAACGCGAGCAGCACCAGTCCAGACGACGACGCGTGCAGCGGCAGGCGACCGGCGATCCGTGTGATGTTCGCTCCGGCCTGCGGGTGCGAGAGGCGCTCGATGAACAGCGCCTCGTCGTTCTCGAGCACAGCCAACTGCGTGTGCTCGCGGAGCCTGGTCTGCACACGCTCCATGTGCGGCAGGGCGGCCTGGCGCAACCGCAGTGCACGGGATCCGCGCAGCGCCAGCTCCCAGAGCCGCAGGCCCAGCCGGATCCGCCCTGCCTCGTCGCGTTCGAGCATCCCGCTCTCGACGAGATCCCGCACCATGCGGTGCGCGGTCGAGGTCGGCAGCCCGGCTCGGCGACCGATCTCGCTCACCGACTGCACGGTGCGATCCGTGTCGAACGTCTCGAGCACGCGCACGATCCGTTCGGTGACGGATTCGCCGCTCGGTGAATTGGCCATCAGCGTGTGATCCCGCGCCAGTCGCATCCGACGTTCATGCCTCAAGGATGACATGGCGTCGCTGCCCGAGAGCGCCGGTGCCGACTAGCGCCCACTTCTCAGAAAATCAAGCCGGTGGAGGGGATCGAGCCCGGCGCTACCGTGGCGGACATCCCCGCACCCTCGTTCGCCGGCCAGGTGGGCGTGCCAGTCCGGTGCCGGGGCAGTCAAGGTGAAGGAGCCAGCGGTGTATTTTCACAAACAAGAACTGCAGCACAATGCCACCCCCGAGAAGCCAGACGCGGTGTACGCGCGAAAACTCCAAGAGGTGCTCGGCGGACAGTACGGCGAGATCACGGTCGCCATGCAATACAGCTTCCAGGCGTGGAACATGCATATCCCGGGCAAGTACCGCGACCTCGTGTTCGGGATCGCCGCCGAGGAGTTCGGGCACGTCGAGATGCTCGCGACGATGATCGCCCAGCTGCTCGAGAAAGCGCCGCTGGGCATCACCGAAGACGCGGTGCAGAACGATCCGACGGTGGCGGCCGTCGTCGGCGGCACAGACATCCAGCAGGGGATCGTCGCGGGCGCCGGGGCCAGGCCCGTCGACAGCATGGGCAATCCCTGGCAGGGCAGCTACATCACCGCCAGCGGCAACCTGCTCGCCGACTTCACGTCGAACGCCAACGCCGAGATGCAGGGTCGGCTGCAGGTCGCCAGGCTCTATCACATGACAGACGACCCCGGGGTGCGCGACCTTCTGTCGTTTCTGCTCGCCCGCGACACCATGCACCAGAACCAGTGGCTGGCCGCGGCCCGTGAGCTGCAAGAAGAAGGAGTCGAGAACCTGCCGGTGCCGAGCAACTTTCCGCAGTCGAAGGAGTTCACAGAGGTGTCATACCAGTACATCAACTTCTCTGACGGCCGGCAGGCGGCAGAGGGATCATGGGCGAGCGGGGTCACGCCAGACGGCAACGGCACGTTCGAGTACCTTCCAGAGCCGCAGAGCAGTGTGCCGATGCCCCCTCCGACGCATCCGGACGCCCGTTTCTATGGCACGACAGAGCTCCCGAACGTTGTGGAGAAGGCAGCTGGCGCAGCCCAAGACAGGATGAACAAGGAGTAGTACGACACGGCCCACGTGTGATCGAGCCCGCCGGGCAACGGGTGGCCCGGCGGGCTCGTTCGGGGAGCGGGATCTCAACAGGCATCCGTCACCGGGAGGGGAGCTCGGCAGGTTCGGTCAGCGCCAGGCTCGGTCAGCGGGAGGACCGCCGTCTGACGATGAGTCTCCTCGCGATGCCGGCGATGATGAGCAGGAGCAACCACAGCACGCCGATGTCAGGCATGAGCACGCCGAGCACGAGCGCGAGCAGGAGCACACCAGCCGGAAGAGCGCCGTCGAGAATCAGCAGATCGTCTGAGTCGTCGCTGCCGGCCCTGAGGTGCGGTGAGCGCACCAGGATGAGCCTCAGCACGAAGAGGGACGCCGACGACACGAAGACCGTGCCGATGTAGAGCGCGTTCACCCCGCGGTCACCGAAGTCGGCGTGGGCGAGCAGGTTGCCGGTGAACGGCATGAACACCATGCTCGCCAGCCAGACGAAGTTGACCCAGACGATCCGGTGGTCGTAACTGCCCGCCGACTCGAGGAGTCGGTGGTGCGCGGTCCACAACCGTGCGATCACCGCGAAGGTGAACGCGAAGGCGATGAGTGTGCCCGAGTTCTCGTCGAGCAGCTCGCCGAGCGAGACCTGGTTGATGTCTTGGGCCACGTCGACGAGGGGCAGCAGCAAGATCGTGATCGCGATCGCGACAGAGGCGTCAGAGAAGTTGACGAGCCTGTCGAGGCCTCGCTCGGTGGGAATCGTCGCCATGTCCGCTCCTGACCTCGCCGGGTGAACCGTGCGCGACCAGTCTGCCGTCGGAAGCGCCCGGCACGGCGGATGACGCACCGTGGCGCGGTCAGAGCCACGACATGGTGCTTCAATCCATCGGCACGAGGGCGGCGTAGTAGGCCTTGAGTTCCGGGTAATAGTTGTTCCAGTCGACGTCCTCGGGGTTGCGGCCCTCGCGGCTGGCTACGAGTCTGTCGAGGTAGTAGTCCCACCCTGGCCCGACAGAACGGGGATCGTCGCCCGGCGAGAGGCGCTGCCCGAACACGAGGGTGGTGACGCCGGCGTCTTCATTCAGCTCGAAGAAGACGTGCCATGACCCTTCGCCCACCGAGGTGTCGGCTGAGAACCGGTGGGGTGGGGCACACTCGCGAATGATGATCTCTTCGGGCTCAGGGTCGTCTTCTGCAGTCATCAGAAAGGTGACTCGCCCGCTTGCAGGGTCTCCCACCCACCGGCCGATCCAGCGCCCGAGCTGTTCGGGGTTCGTCATGCTCGCCCACACATCGTGGATCGGCGCCGTGAACTGTCGTTCGAAGACGAGTTCAGGCTGGCCACCCCGCTCGTGAAGTGTGCCGGTGCCGAGGGGGATTCCCGTGCCCGGTTTGTCGTTCATCATGCTGAATCCTCTCTGATGTCGCCGGATGCACGGGCGCGCCGTGCGATCTCTGCCTTCGTTCCGGGTTGTGCGCGAGTGCGCGCGTGGCTGCGTTCGCGCGTGCGTACCGTGCGTCGCACCTCGAGCTCGAGTGCGTCGAGTTGAGTGCTGCTTATCGGCGCGAGCCGCTCGTGGTCACCCGTCAGGCTCTCTATCCACGCGCAGACCGCACGCATCGGTGCGGTATTGATCTCATAGACACGCTCACGGCCGTGCTGCGTGACGCGAACGAGGTCGGCCTCTCGCAGAACGCGCAGGTGTCGGCTCACCGCCGGGCGGCTCACCCGCTGATTCGCGGCGAGGGTGCCGGCGGTCGCAGTGCTTCTGGACAGCTGCGTCAGCAGATCGCGACGCACCGGATCCGCGACGGCTTCGAAGAGGTCCATGCCAGAAGCGTAACACTGTTGTTACGCTTTCGGCGAGGCTTCAGCGGAATACCCTGGTGGTATGCCTTCGTTCCGCGTGACCATGCCCATCGGTGCACTGCGAGCCGGCGTCGCCGCAGAGTCCGTTGTGCCGGCGGCGGCCGCTGCAGCGTCGCAAATCGCTGTCGTCGAGGCATCCGATCTCGGAATCGTCGCGGGCAGAGCGCAGGTCATCGTGCGCTTCACCGCAGAGGATGCCGAGACCGCGCTCCAGGTGGGCGGTCACGTGGCCGCTGTGACCAATCGACTCGCAGAAGCCCCGAGCTGGAAGGTCACAGAACGTGTGCGCGGCCGCTGGTACGTCGTGCGCTCGTAGGGCGCATCGGCGCGTCGGCGCGTCGGCCCTCGCCCGCTGATCGTCCCGCGCCGACGGTCGGATGTCGCCGCCCTCCCGCGAATGTTGCGCCGTGTGACGGCTTGGATGCGGCATCCGTTCGCCGAGCCTACCTTTGAATGAGCGAACGGGCACGAGCCGGTCGCGGATATGCAGCAGAGGAGGTCAGGATGTCGACAGAGCGCGATCACACACGGCGCACACGCACGCGGAACACGGTGCGGAACACGATGGAGTGCACGCACTCGATCTGTGAGCACGGTGCGCCCGGCCACGCGCTGCGTCCGCTGCAGGCGCGCATCGCGGCCGCGACTCCGAGCAAGTGGAGTGACGCGATCGTGCGCTCGGTGACGACGGGCGGCTGGATCGCCATCGACCGCATCGACTCGGCCGACACGGTCTGGCTCTGGCACCACAGCGACCTCAGCGACCGTCTGCGCGCGGGTGACCCGGTCGCGCTGCACGGTCTTTATGGCACACTCGCGTTCGGCGGACAGCTCGTCAACGTTCTCGAGGCGCCAGCGGTTCCCTCAGCCGAGGGCTGAGGGTGAGCGCGAGAAGAGGACGGGGCATCCCCGTCATGAACGCGAGAAAAGGACGTCGCGGCGGCAACGAGTAGAAACCGCCGATTTCATCCTTGTGCCGCGCCGATCTCCTATTCTGGTGCCGGTCATGTCCGGTGCTGGTCACGTCCGGTGCTGCTCGTGTCACATCTGCATCGAGCTCTTCATCGAGTCCATCATCTTCTGGCAGGCCATCGCGCACTGGCGGCAGGCCTCAGCGCACATCGCACAGTCCGCGTGCATGTCCTTGTGCGTGTCGCATTCCTCGGCACAGGCAGTGCAGAGCGTCATACACGCTTCGAGCGCCGCCAGCATCGTCTGCATGTGCATGCCGGCCGGCCGCATCATCATCCGCATCATCGTGTTGCACATGTCCGCGGTGTTCATGCACATGTTCATGCACGTCATCATCCCGTCGCCGGTCATGGTGCTCGAACACGTCGTACACGCCTGCTCGCAGGCCGAACACGCCTCGATGCACTCCTGCATCATCGCCATGTCCATGCCCTGCATCGGCATGTCCTTCTCGTGCATCTGCATCATCTGCATCGTTGTGTTCATCATTCGCAGGTCATCCGTTCCGCGTGTTGCCGAGCATCGACCGGCGCCGACACCTCTTGCGACAGCTCGCACCTGATTCGCATGGTACGCCGCGGCTCGACCGGGCAACAGCCGTTCGAGCCATCGCCCGTGACCGCGCGTCGAACGAGAAGCCGCCCGGCTCGCGCGGTCGAATGACCGTGCGAGCCGGGCGGCGGGTTCAGATCCGTGTGCCGGAGCACGAACTCAGTGCTGGTGCACCGTGCCGCTGAGCTCGTTCGGCGCCTCGTCGAGGTCGACGCTCTTCAGGATCTCACCGGACTCGATGTCGACCGCGTGCACCCGTTTCGAGGCCGGATCGCTGACATACGCTGTGTGGTCGCGAACGAAGATCGCGGGCCGCGGGTCCTGCCACTCGAGCGGTTCGGTCCACTCCTCGTCGATGACCGGGATCGTGCGCTCGACTTCGGCGGTCTCGGGGTCGATCACGTGGATCTGGCCGTCCGTTCCGAGGACGAGCGCTTCCCCGTGAGGTCCGCGGGCAAGAGAACGGAAGGTGTAGCTCGTGCCCAGGTCGACGAGTTCGAGGGTCGCATCTCGTGTGTCGACGAGGGCGACCTGTTCTGGACGCTCGAGTTCGGCATCCGGATCCTGCTTGTAGTCGCCGAGGACGATCGGCGAGGCGTCTGTGCCGGCCTGGTTGCCGATGCGCCCGTATTCGGTCGGGCTGTCGATCTTGGTGAACGTGCCGTCGGCATAGAGCAGCACGCCGTCTGTGCAGCCGATGACCACCGCTTCGTCTTGCGCGGTCGCCTCGCCGTGCACACCCGGGCAGTTCTCGGCGCGAGAGATCTCATCGCCGTCCGGGCCGATCACCACCGCGCCCACACGCTCTTCTTCGGTGCCGAGACTGACAACGAGCTCGCCGGTCGTGAGCTCGATGGCCACACCGTGGTGCGCGTCGGCTGCCTTGTAGCCGCGGGTCTCAGGCAGTCCAGAGCCGAGGTCATGCGGATCGAAGATCGTCACCTCGCCCGTCCCGTCGTCGAAGAGCACCGTCTGCTCCCCGTGGCGCACCACGTGACCGGGTGTGGCGGCCTCGAAGACGTCGTCCGTGAGTTCCGTCCCCCTCGCGTCGAGCACCTGGAACCCGCCGGTGGTCGACACGAGCACATGGTCGTCGTCTCCGGCAGGGTTCACCCGGTTGAAGCCGTCGAGGGGGATGTCGGCCACGACCTCGAGGGTTTCTCCGTCGAGCACATAGATACCGCCGTCGTACGTCGTGACGATCGGATCGCCCTGCCAGTCCACGGCATCCGGCTCTGCGGCAGACGGGTCGGAACCGGCCGTGGGCGTTCCGCCGCACGCTGTGAGTGCCAGGGTGATTGCCGCGCCCGCCGCGACCGCGAGGCTCATGGTGCGTGTTCTTCTGATCATTTCTCTTCTTTCTCGTCGGGGCGACGGATGCCGTCGCCCGCTTCTGTGGGGCTGTGGTCTCGGGATGCGTGTGGTGTGACGTGTGATGCGTGGTGTGCGATGCCGGTCAGGGCTTCAGGGCCGCGACGATCGCCTCGGTGTTCGAACGCATCATGTCGAGGTAGCTGTCGGCGTCGTCATCGGTGCTGAGAGACTCGGTGTGCAGCCCGACGACGGCGACGTCGAGACCCGCCTGTTCGGCGAGGACCTGCGCGAGACGATCCGGCTGAGAGGAATCGGCGAAGATCGCGGGCACACCCGCATCGGTGATGGCTGTCGCCAGCTCGTCGAGGTCTGAGGCGCTCGGCGACGCAAGAGTGGTTCCGCTCGGGACAACGGCTCCGATCACCTCGAAGTCGTAGCGCTCGGCGAGGTACCCGAAGACGTGGTGATTCGTGACGAGGCGTCTGCGGTCGTCAGGCAACGAGGCGAAACACTCGGTCATCCACGCGTCGAGGGTGCGGAGCTCGTCTCGGTACTCGTCAGCGCCCGTCCTGATCCCGTCGGCCGATGCTCGCGGAACGTGCTCGAGCAGCGCCTGCTCGATGGCGTAGACAGCCGCGAGCATCCGGGCGGGATCTGTCCAGAAGTGCGGGTCCTCGGTGCCGGCGCTCGCGCCGTCGCTGTAGAGGAGAGGGTCGGCGGCCGCGGCGGCCTCGAGAACGGGCACGCCGTCCTGCTCGGCGGCGGCGACGATCTGCGCGATCCCCTCCTCAAGACCGAGCCCGTTGGCGACGATGAGCTCGGCGTTCTCGACGTCGGCTGCGTCCCGCGCAGAGATCTCGAAGGAGTGCGGGTCGGACCCAGCCGGCATCAAGACCTCGATCGACACCTCGTCGCCGACGATCTCGTGGACGACGTCGCCGAGGATGTTGGTGGTCACAACGACCTCAGGGCCGTCGTCGCCCGCGTCGGCGCAGCCGGTGAGGGCGACGGCCGAGCCGATGGCGCACAGGGCGGCGAACCTGGTGAACGGTCGCGGTGTGCGAGTGTCGCGACTCGATCGTGCCGGTGTCACGGCGCTCACCATCCGGTCTCGACGATCAGATCGGGGCGCACGTCCGGGGTCAGGACGCGAGCCTCACGAAGATCGTCGAGGTAGTCGATCTCGTGGATCACTCCGGCGTGCGGGTCGTTGACGTATGCGCGGTCGGTGTCCACAACGATCGACACACCCTCGTCTGGAACGCTCTCGAGAAGTGGCGCGCTGGCGATCGGCTCGGCCGTCGCCGGGTCGAACGCATGGAGTGTTCCGGCGCCGTCGAGGGCGAGCACAGGCATCCCTGCGCCGGCCGACGACACCGCTACCGGATCCGTGACGGGCAGGAGCATCCAGCTCAGTGCGTCCAGGTCGAGTGACCACACGCCGTTGTCGGCGAGAGCGGCGATCACCGTCGACGCCGGGCGGTGCGCGAACGACCGGGCCAGGCTCTCGGCGGGTGTGCCGTCCGGATAGGGGATGGTCGTCGCCTCGAGCGTCTCGTCATCGATGAGCACGGCGCCTTCCGCGCATCCGAACAGGATGCCGCGGCGGGTGACCGTGGTCCCGCTCAGCCGGGTGCAGGTGACCTCGACCGGCCTGATCTCGTCGCCGTCGACCAGTTCGAGTCCGCTCGGCAGCTCGTCGCCGCCGGTCGTGCTGCGCAGCACCGCGTCGCCGACCGGGACGGCGACGCCGTTGTGCGGTGTGACGGTCTGGACGTCGGCGGTCTCGACACGGTGATCGTCGAGCTGCTCGCGCTCGAGCAGGGTGATCGTGCCGTCGTCCTCGAAGACGGCTGTGGCCGTGTCGCCGGCGACCACAACGCCGTCGCCCGTCGGCAGCGAGCCGATGACGGACGGCTCCGCGGAGTAGTAGTGGGAGTGGTCGCCATGGTCGACGGTCCAGGCGCCGCCGTCGAGAACGGTGAGCCCGTCGTCACCCTGCACATAGGCGTAGCGGCCGTCCGCCGTGAGCGACGACGCACCCTGGACGGATTCGAGTGCCGTGGACTGCTCGGTGAGCAGATCGATGAGCTCGACGTCTCCGCTGGCGGTGTCGGCGACGATCAGGCGGGTCTGCGGCTCGGTGTTCTCCTCCGCGCCCTCGATGTATCCGTGCGGTGTTGCGTCGGCCCTGTTCTCTCCGTCCCGCTGGTCTGCGCACCCGGCGAGGGCGGACGGCACGAGGGCAAACACGAGCATGGCGCCGGCCAGTCGTGCGGCGCGTTCGGTGGGTCGGTTCATCTGATGCTGCTTTCCATACGAGGTGGTTTCGTTCGGGATCGTGATGCGGGCGCGGGCGTGGTGTCGGTCGGGCCGGGGCTGAGACTGGGCAGGGTGGGGGGATGCGCGACGGACCACGTCACCCTCGCCGAGGTCGCGGCTGCGTCTGCGTCGTGGCGCCGGCGCCGGTTCCGTGGCCGGTCCCGTATGGCGGCGCCCGATGCCGAGAGTGCGAAGAAACCGGTGGCGACCGCCGTGATCGTGGCGCCGGCGGCGGTGCCGGCGTGCCAGGAGATGAGCAGACCGGTGGCGACCGCGGCGACGCCGAGGATGCCGGCGGTCACCATCACGAACGGGATGCTGCGGGCCCAGAGCACGGCGGCGGCCGCCGGCGCGAGAAGAAGGCCGACGACGAGAAGGGTGCCGACCACGTGGTACGAGGCCACGACGGCGAGGGTGACGAGTCCCAGCTGCATGGCCGAAGCGAGCCGCGGGCGCAGGCCGAGAACGGCCGCCGTGCGCGGGTCGACCGACAGTGCGACGAACGAGCGAAAGCCGAGGATGCTCGCAACCAGGGCGATGATCAGCGCGACGGTCAGCACCACGAGGTGTGCCGGCTGCACTGCGAGCACGTCACCGAACAGCAATCCCGTGATGTCGACGGCGAAGCTGCGCGAGAACGACACGATGATCACGCCGAGCGACAGCATCCCCACGAAGAGCAGGCCGATGGCCGTGTCGGCGCTGATGCGGCGGGATCGCCCGAGCAGCGTCACACCGCCGGCCATCGCGATCGCACTGAGAGCGGCCCCGATGAGGGGGCTGCCTCCGAGCAGGGTCGCGAGCGCGACGCCGGGCAGCAGCCCGTGCGACATCGCCTCGCCGAGGAACGCCATCCCGCGCAGCACCACCCAGGTGCCGACGAGCGCGCAGAGCACGGCGACGAGCATGCCGCCGATCAGTGCGCGCTGCACGAAGGCGACCTCGAAGGGTGCCACGAACCAGTCCATGATCCCACCCTATACTGCTAATGATACTCATTCTCAACAGTGGTGCGATCGGCCCGCCGCCGCCGCTCGCGACCGCGCCGACATCACCGGAGGTCATATGCGCTCGGAACATCCGCGCACCCGCGCGGCGGCACATGAGGCTCTCGGGGAATCGTCCTCAGAGGCATCTGGCGTCGTTGTGCTGCGAGACGTGGGCGTCTGGCACCGTGGCGAGGCGGTGTTCTCCGGGGTGCACCTCGAGATCCGCCCCGGGGGCATTACCGTGCTCACCGGGCCGAACGGTGCGGGAAAGTCGACGTTGCTCGACGTGATCGCGGGCATCCGTCGTCCGGACAGGGGAACAGTCGTGCGATCTCACGGCGGACGACCTGCCTACCTGGTGCAGCGCAGCGCCGTGACGGATGCGCTTCCGATCACCGTGCGAGACGCCGTCGGCATGGGAAGGTGGGCGCATCTCGGCGCCTGGCGGGCGCCCCGTGCGCGCGACCGCGACATCGTGACCGGATGGATGCACCGGCTGGGCCTCGCCCACCTCGCCGCCCGGCCGCTCTCGTCGCTCTCGGGAGGGCAGCGGCAGCGCGTGCTTCTCGCCCAGGCTCTTGCGCAGCAGCCGCGGCTGCTGCTGCTCGACGAGCCGGCCACGAGTCTCGACGCCGAGGGGAAAGCGCTGCTGCCCGGCATCCTGCGGGACTGTGCGGATGCCGGGGCCGCTGTTGTGCACGCGACGCACGACCCGGACGTGACGGCAGACTGGATCGTGCGCATCGAGCCGGCGCCATAGTGCGGAACGGGTGCATCGGCGCCATCGCCCTGGCGAGCCGTGTACGACCGGCGTAGTGTGAGCCACGTCATCGACGACGAAAGGATGTTTCCATGCCGAACGCACCCGCAACGGTGGGCGGCGCCCCCTGCTGGATCGACCTGTCGACCGCGGAACCTCAGCGGTCGGAACACTTCTACCGCACGCTGTTCGGCTGGAACGCGACACGCGGCGATGACGAGGTCTATGGCGGCTACGTGAGCTTCACCCTCGACGGCAACCGGGTGGCGGGCATGATGAAAAAAGACGACACCATGCCCTATCCCGATGCCTGGACGATCTACCTGCGCACCGATGACGCGGCGGCGACGGCAGAGGCCATCGCCGAGGCCGGCGGAAGCAACATGTTCGAACCCATGGAGGTTCCGGCGATGGGCACCATGGGCTTCGCCGTCGATGCCACGGGCGCGAGTGTCGGGTATTGGCAGTCGGGTGACCACACGGGTTTTCAGGTGCAGGGCATACACGGCGCGCCGGTCTGGTTCGAACTGCTCGCGACCGACTATGAGGCTGCGCAGGATTTCTATGAAGCCGCGTTCGGCTGGTCGCTCGTGACCGAGAGCGACACGGATGACTTCCGCTACAAGGTCTTCGATCGTGACGGTGAGCAGTACGCGGGGCTGTGGGATGCCGCGGGCTCCCTCCCGGCCGGCGAACCGGCCACCTGGTCGGTGTCGTTCGGATCGGATGACGTCGACGCAACGGTTGCTCGCGCGGTTGAACTGGGTGGGAGTGTGGAGATGCAGCCGGAGGACACCCCCTACGGACGCATCGCGACACTGCGGGATGTCACAGGGGCATCCTTCGGTGTGATGTCCGTGGAATGAACCGGAAGCAGCGACGATTCTGAACCGCTGTGCACACTCATCTCCCCCGCGTCGCCGGTTTCGCTGTGTGGCAGTCGATAGTTCTGCAGGAGTCAACCAGTTGTTCACATTCAGATCGTGAACTTCTTTCCCATGGCCGCCCCCGCGGATCATTCGAAAGGAACCCTGACATGTCATCTCCTCAAGCCGTCCGATTAGGCGGTCGCCGCGTTGTGCTCGCGAGCATTGCGATGGCCGTGGCGCTTATCGTCACCCCTGTCGCCGATGCGAGTGCCACGGACGCCTCCGCACCAACCGCTTCCGCTGTTTCTGCCGCCGACGCAACCGGCTCCTCGTTCACGCTGTCTGCCAGTGAGCTGGAGGCGGAGAGCGTGCTGACGATCGATTACACGACAGACGCGCAGCACGCGCTGAACTGGATCGGCATCTACGGCGACGGTGAGGCGCCGGGTGCGGTCTCATCCACCCTCTGGCAATACGCCCCAGACGAGTCAGGCTCACTGACCTTTACTCTCAATCTCACCCCGGGCGCATACGATGTCTGGTTCCTGGCCGAAGACGGGTACACGCCGTTGGCCGAAAAGCAGACGTTCACGGTCGTCAGCGACCCCGATGCACCGGGCCCCGGCGATCCCAACGCCCCGGTCGAGATCGATCCGGTCGTCACAGACACCGCGACAGATGGCGTGATCCTGCGCGAGGGCTTCGAGGTCGCATCCGCGCCCGTTGGATGGGCAGTCGAGTCGGCCCCCGGGATGGACGGCATCGGCTCTGACGAGTACCGAGGTTGGCAGTTCACGACGCGTGCGGACTGGACGAGCACCACCGATGAGATGCGCAAGCGCTTCGGGCGGTCGCACGACGCCATTGCCGTCGCAGACGCCCAGCAGTTCGGCGATCACCCGTTCGCGGCGACCCTCACCAGCGAACCCGTGACGGTCACCGACCTGGGCGCGGTTCGTCTCACCTTCGACAGTCATTACCGCGGCGCGCCAGGCCAGTCCGGCATCGTTCGGGCGAGCTTCGATGGCGCGGCACCGGTGGACATCCTGCGTCTCGACGACACCAGCGTCACCAGCGATTATGACGGAATGGAGATGAACAGCGCCCACGACGTGAGGGTCGACGTGCCCGCGCGGGCCAAGAGCGTGGTCTTCTCCTGGGAGTTCACGGGCGGCGCTGACTCGCGCTACTGGGCGATCGACTCGGTTGCGGTGCACCAGGTGCTCACCGACACGTCGCAGACGCCGACGCAGGCCTGGGTCGTCTCGGACATCCAGGGCCATCCGCAAGACTTCGCCCACGGCCTCGAAGACTTTCGGGAGATCGCGCCTGACGCCAGCGGACTGCTTATGGTCGGCGACATCGTGAACTCGGGCACGAGCGCCGAATGGGACGAGATCTACGGGGTGATGGACGCTTCAGCCGGCTTCCGTCCTGAGCAGACCGTCGCGGCGATCGGCAATCACGAACGTTATGCGGCCGGCGGGTTCAACGCCAACTTCCAGCGATTCCTCGACTTTGCGGAACGTGACAAGGCGTGGGGTGAGTACGTGCTTGATGGGCCGTCCGGCGAGCAGCCCGTCATCGTGCTCGGGCAGGAGTTCGCGAACCCCTCGGAGGTGGCGATGGGTGAGGAACAGGTGCGCTTCTTCGAGGAACGACTGGCCTATTGGACCGAACGCGACAAGCAGATCGTCGTCATCACCCACTTCCCGCTGGGAGATACCGTCTCGGCTTCGTGGATCCCGGCGTATCACAACCACCATCTGCACAATGACCGGCTGACGAGCATCCTCGGCAACTATCCGAATGCGATCGTCTTCAGCGGTCACACCCATTACCCGGCAGAACTGGGCGACTGGGCCGTGCAGCGCCGGACCGCAGACGGGCACTCAGACGGCTTCTGGGCCGTCAACACCCTCGCAATGCACGTCGAGTGGGACGCTCGGGGTGAGAACACCGCGGGGATCGAGGAGATCGTCACACGCGACGTCAACCGGGGCCTGACCCTTGATTCCTACGGCGACCGCATAGTGGTCACAGCGTACGACTTCGCCACAGATGAGCAGCTGCGGCAGGTCACGATTCCGAACCCGCTTGTGCCGTTCTCGGCCGTCGTCGCACCGGACACAGACCGTTCCGCGGACTACTCCGCTGTGGATGCCGCGCTGGCTGAGATCCCAACGGATCTGACGAGATACACCGCCGAGTCGGTGGCCGCGCTCAACCGTGCGGTGGCGGCCGTCGATCGTTCGCTGACGGCCGATCAGCAGCATGTCGTCGACGCGATGGCGCAGGCCATCCTCGATGCGATCGCTGCTCTGACGGTCGCACCGACCGACGGAGGCGGCGAAGGAGGCGGAGACGACGGCGGGCACAACGGTGGCGACGGTGGTGGCGACGATGGTGCGCAAGGCGGTGGCCAGGATGCCGGTGGTGACGCCGCCGCGCAGGGTGGCGAGAACCGGGGCGAACTGTCTCACACCGGGGTCGATGCGGGACCAGCGCTCCTCGCGGTGCTCACTCTGCTCGCGGCGGCGGGTGCGCTGCTGTTCGCACGACGCGGCAGGAGCATGAGCCGGGGCTGAGCGAGGTCTGGCTCATCTCAGAGACGGGGTGGGCGGCCGGAGCGATCCGGGTCGCCCACCCCGTCACTCCAGGTGACCTTTCCGGACGGGTGTGGCCGGCGGAACGCGCACCCGGGTCCGCAAAAGTCACCTAGAGGCCCCCACCTAGAGGCCCCCACCTAGAGGCCCCCACCTAGAGGCCCCCGCCTAGAGAGGCGTCCGTCGCAGGCACGGATGCGTGCGCTTTCGCGCGGCGGCGAGTAACGTTTGCCTTCTCACCCGCTGACGGCCGGAGGCAGTCATGACCAGCACAACAGAGCAGTTTGCTGAAAGAGTTCTCGGTTCCGCCCTCGGAATGATCGATATGCTCGCAATCCACATGGGGGATCGCCTCGGCTATTACCGCGCACTGGCCGCCGGTCCGCGCTCGCCACGCGAGATCGCCGCCGAAGCCGGAACATCCGAGCGATACGCGAGAGAGTGGCTCGAGCAGCAGGCGACCACCGGCATCCTCACCGTCCATTTCGACGGGGAGACGCCACGGTTCACGCTGCCGCCAGAGCATCAGGCAGTGCTGGTCGATGTGCTCAATCCCGATTATCTTGCGCCCCTCGCGCGGATGCTGACAACTGCGGGAGAGCAGATGACGGCACTCCTCGAAGCGCACCGGGTGAGCGGAGGGGTGTCGTGGGACGCCTTCGGGCAGGGCATGCGCGAGAGCCAGAGTGACATGAACCGGCCGTTCTTCGAGAGTCTGCTGGCTGACCAGCTCCGCGGATTCGACAGGGTTCACGAGCTTCTCTCTCGACCCGGCTCGCGTGCTGCGGACATCGGGTGCGGTGCGGGATGGTCGTCCATCGCCCTCGCACGGGCCTACCCGGCGCTCACGGTTGCCGGCTACGACATCGATGCCCCCTCGATCAAGATGGCGACAGCCAACGCCCGGCAGGAGGGGGTTGCCGAGCGGGTCTCGTTCAGCGCCGATGACGTGGTGCAGAGTCCGCCCGCTGACACCTTCGAGGTCGTGATGGCGTTCGAGTGCGTTCACGATATGGCGCAGCCTGTTCCGGTGCTCACGGCGATGCGCGAGCTCGCCAGCGATGACGGTGTTGTGATCGTTATGGATGAGGCCGTCGGCGACGAGTTCACGGGGCGGGGTGACGATATCGAACGGCTTATGTACGGGTTCAGCCTGTTCGTCTGCCTGCCGGACGGGCTCTCGACGACGCCGTCGGCCGGCACCGGCACGGTGATGAGGCCATCGACCCTGCATCGGTATGCCCGCGAGGCGGGATTCAGCGGTGTTCGCACGCTCGGCGAGGCTGGGTTCTTTCGGTTCTACGAGCTTGTGCGGTGAGTTCGCGCTGTGGGCACGGGCCTCTTCGGTGCGGTACGACCGACGTATCTTCAGCGCCGCCGACATGATGTGTCGAGAACCTTGAGCCCAATCCGCTCAACTTTTTGAGGATCCGGGAATGGATGGCCCTCGCCTGCGTTAACATGAGTCAAAGGCACTCAAGTTTCAACACAGGAGGTCTGATGCCTACATTCTTCAGCTCGGCCGGCGCCGGTGACGGCTCGTTCGACGAGTTCATCGCCCGCTACCTGCAGGGCCAGCGCGCAGCGCAGTCGGGGCGTTCCATCGACATCACCCGGCTGCTGAGCCGGCGCACCCACGAGCTGCTCGCCGCTGCGGCGAACTACGCCGTCGAGCACGGCCACTCCGAGGTCGACGCGCTTCACATTCTGCGTGCCTCGCTCGAGCAGTCTCCGGCGGCAGACGCCATCCGGCAGACCGGCGCAGACCCGTCTGCGCTCGCGAGTGCCGTGGAGGAACGCCTGCCGCAGAAATCGGGTGCCGAGATCGAGGGGCGTCCGTCGCTGACGCCGTCCGCGCAGCGCGCCCTGCTCGACGCACACCAGGTCGCACGTGCGTTCGGCTCCACCTACATCGACCCGGAGCACCTCTTCTTCGCCCTGGTGGTGAACCAGGATGCCGTCGCCGGACAGCTGCTTGCCCGTCACGGAGTGACCCCAGAGGCATTGCAGGCCGGCCAGGCTCAGACCCAGCAGGCCCAGCAGGCCCAGCAGGGGCAGGCGCAGGGCGTCCGTCCGGTGTCCCCGGATTCGGAGACGCCGACGCTCGACAGCTTCGGCACGGACCTCACAGCGCTCGCCCGCGAGGGTGAGCTCGACCCGGTGATCGGTCGTGCAGACGAGGTCGAGCAGACCGTCGAGATCCTGCTGCGCCGCACCAAGAACAACCCGGTGCTGATCGGCGAAGCCGGTGTCGGCAAGACGGCCATCGTCGAGGGGCTCGCTCAGTCGATCGCCGACGGCGATGTTCCCGAGATGTTGCGCGACAAGCGCGTCGTCGCCCTCGACCTCGCCGGCATGCTCTCTGGAACCCGCTACCGCGGTGACTTCGAAGAGCGACTGACCAAGGTCATGGACGAGATCAGCGCACACAAAGAGCGGCTGATCGTCTTCATCGACGAGCTGCACACCGTCGTCGGCGCCGGCGGCAGCGGAGAGGGCGGCGGAATGGATGCCGGAAACATCCTGAAGCCTCGTCTCGCCCGCGGTGAGCTGCACATCATCGGTGCGACGACTCTGAACGAGTACCGCAAGGTCGAGAAGGACCCCGCTCTCGAGCGACGGTTCCAGCCGGTGACCGTGGCTGAGCCCAGCATCGACGATGCCGTTCGCATTCTCGACGGGCTCAAGGTGCGCTACGAAGACCACCACGGCGTGCACTACACAGAGGATGCCGTTCGTGCGGCCGTCGAGATGTCTGCGCGCTATGTCACCGACCGTTTTCTGCCGGACAAGGCGATCGACCTCATCGACCAGGCCGGTGCCAGGCTGCGCCTCAGTCTGGGTTCGCGGATCGACGTCGATGCGCTGAGCGAAGAGCGCACAGCTCTCGAGAACGCGAAGAACGCGGCGGTCGCCGAAGAGCGGTACGAAGACGCCTCGAGGCTGCGTGACGAGGTCGAGGCCATCGAGCGCCGGATCGAGCAGGCAGAGGCGACCAACGCCGAGCTGACCGCAGAGGCGAGGAACGTGTCGTCCGTCGTCACCGAGAAAGAGATCGCCGAGATGGTGTCGCGCGCAACGGGCATCCCGGCGACGCGTCTCACCGAGGGCGACCGGGTCCGACTCGGAAAGCTCGAGACAGAGCTGCACGAGCGCGTGATCGGCCAGGATGACGCGGTCACCTCGATCGCGAAGGCGGTCAGGCGCAACCGCACGGGCATGGGCGACCCGCGTCGGCCGGTCGGCAGCTTCCTGTTCCTCGGCCCGACGGGTGTCGGAAAGACCGAGCTCGCGAAGGCGCTCGCGCAGTCGCTGTTCGGCGACGAGAACGCCATGCTGCGCTTCGACATGAGCGAGTTCGGCGAGCGGCACACGGTCAGCCGCCTGGTCGGTGCTCCTCCCGGATACGTCGGTTACGACGAGGCCGGTCAGCTCACCGAGCGTGTGCGGCGCAACCCGTACTCGGTGATCTTGCTCGACGAGATCGAGAAGGCGCACCCAGACGTGTTCAACCTGCTGCTGCAGGTGCTCGACGACGGGCGCCTGACCGACGGGCAGGGCCGCACCGTCGACTTCCGCAACGCGGTCGTGATCATGACCTCGAACCTCGGTTCAGAGTTTCTCGCGAGCAAGAGCGGAGCGCTCGGGTTCGTGGCCCCGTCTGCAGACGGCTCCGACAACGGCTTCGGTTCGGAGAAGGCGCTTCGGGACCGCGTGATGGGCAAGCTCCGTGAGGCGATGCGCCCCGAGTTCCTGAACCGCATCGACGAGATCGTCCTGTTCCGCAAGCTCGACCAGGCGCAGCTGCGTCAGATCGTGCAGCTGCTGCTCGAGCAGACATCCGCCCGGCTGCACGCCCAGGGGATGGGCTTCTCGATCGACGAGGCGGCCGTCGACTGGATCGCAGAGAACGGGTACGAGCCCGAGTACGGTGCTCGCCCGCTGCGCCGCGTCATTCAGCGGCAGGTCGACGACCGCATTGCCGAGCTGATGATCGACGCCGAACTGGATGCCGGTGCGCGCGTCGAGATCACCGTCGGCGACGACGGGCTCGTCGCCACGGCGAACCGCGAGCGGCTGGCTGCAGCGGCGTGACCCCCTGACCACCCACCCGAGAACCAGAAGAGGCCAGGCGGAGTTTCCGTCTGGCCTCTTCTGTGGGCTGCGTGAGCCCGAGTGTGAGTGCCAAAAAAGCAGCCAGGGGTCGTGATCTTCGCGAGCTTGGCTGCTTTTTTGACACTCAGCGGCCGGAGAGCGAGGTCGGAGGCGAGGCTGGGGAGTGGGTCCGGCGCGGCGATAAACTCCAGACATGGGAAGACGCGCGCGCAGTGGTCGGGAACTCGCCGTCGACATTGCCCTGGTGGGGGATGCTGCCTGGTTCGTGGCCAATCTCTATGAAGGTCTCGTAGATGTTCCGCAGTTGCTCATCGACTCGCGCTCGCACCGACGGCCCGGCGTGATCGCGCCGGGGAGTCCTGTGCGGTACTTCGCTCTGAATGGGCTTGCTGCCCTCCCGGCATCCGCGCTCGCAGTGGCAACCGCCTGGCGACGAGGACGCACAACCGAGGCGACCGTAGCAATGGGCGCACTCGGCACAGCACTCGGCTTGAGCGGTTTCTTGATTCGCACGGTGAACGTACCGCTGCTGACCGGCGACCAGAGTGTGTCAGCGGCACGGCTGTCCGGCCTCAAGACGCGCTGGCACACGGTGAACGTCGTGCGGCTGGTCGCACTCGGTGTCGGTATCGTCGCCCTGGGGCGTGCGCGTCTTCGTTGAGTGTGAGTGGGTAAAAAGCTAGCCAAGGATCGCGATTCTCGCGAGTTCGGCTGTTTTTGGACACTCACCGGCGTGAGGCGGGCGGAGGCGGGCGCAGGCTCAGCCGAACAGGGTGACGACCTCGACGAGCACCAGCATGAGCGACAGCGCGGCGAAAGCCAGCAGGGTGACCAGGTTGAGGATGCGATGGGCTCGGATCAGCTGCCACCGCCCCGTGCGGGTGGCGAGGGCCCGTTCTTCGCCTTCGACGACGTGCCGCGGGAACGCCCAGAACGGTGTGATCACCAACACGGCGAGCCCGAGCATCAGCGGTGCCGCGATCAGCACCGCCACGAATATCGAGCCCTCGTTGAGCGTGGCGACGGCGTACCCGGCCCATCCCACGAGCGAGAGGATCGCAAGCGACTGCGCGGCGAACAGGCTCCCCTGTCTCCAGAGTCGAAACCCCGACGCTCGCGCGGTGAGCAGCTTTCGCCCCACCTGGGCGGAAGCCGGTGGCAGCTCGCCGCCACCAGTCGCGGTGCCGACCGCCGGTGCGGCAAGAGCCGTGCGCACTCCGGCGCGCACACGGCTGGCATACACGATGTAGAACACGGCGAGCGGCAGGGTCATCAGCGTGATCAGGCCGGATGCCGAGAGCAGGATGACCGCAAACAGCGGGCTGACCGCGAGCACGGCCAGCACAAGCATCTCGCAGAAGGCGATCGTCAGATAGAGCGCGAACGGCAGCCGGCGAGGGGCGGCGTCACCGGACGCTCCGCGATCCTGGCCAGCGTCATCCGCGGGCTGCGAGTCCGGTTCGTGAGGCATAGTGGCCCTATTCGGAGTCGAGCCTCGCCGCGACGTCGGCGGGGAATCCGCCCGTCGCGATCGGCCCCCAGCGCGTCGGAGTGATTCGGATGAGCGATTTGCCCTGTACTCGCATCGCCGCGCGGTACTCGGCCCAGTCCGGGTGCTCGCCAGAGATGCAGCGGAAGTAATCGACAAGAGCGTCTTCGGCCTCTGGCATGTGCAGAACCTCTGCGTCGCCGTCGATCTGCACCCACGGGCCGTTCCAGTCGTCAGAGAGCACAACGACGGATGCCCGCGGGTCGCGTTCGGCATTGCGCGTCTTGCCGCGGCCGGGATAGGTCGAGATCACGATGCGCCCGTTCTGGTCGATGCCGCCGGTGACCGGCGACATCTGCGGGCCGCCGTCTGCACGCCGGGTGGCGAGCAGCATCCGGTGCCTGCTCCGGGCGAAATCGAGCAGTTCGCCCTGTTGCACGATGGTGGTCGTTGCGATGGGTCTGGCCATGATCCGACACTACTGGTCGTGGCGCCGTCGTGCCTTCGGCCCAGTCCGCCAACGACAACTCGAGCTATTAGCACAAACGATCTGCTGCTGTGAAGCCCCGCGCGGCAAATTTCTGGCCTGTGTTGTGCTCGCGTAGCGTAGTCTCGCGCCGCCCGAGGCGCCCGTTCGAGAGACGCCGACCACGGCACCTCACCTGTTTCTCTCGCGGTGGAGACGAGAGCGAGCACCGGTGGTCACAGTGGCAGCCACGGCGGCAGGACACCTGGTGGGCGATCGATATCGACTCATCGAGGGCGTCGGCAGCGGGGGAATGGGTTCCGTCTACCGAGCAACGGACGAACGCATCGGCCGTGAGGTCGCGGTCAAGGTCTTTCGAGCAGAGGTGAGCACCGGCATCGACGACCACCGTCAGCGACGCGAGATCCGCCTGCTCGGTGAGCTGTCGCATCCGTCCGTCATCGCGATGTACGACGCAGGCCAGCACTGGTTCGGCTCAGAGGCGCGCCGTTACATGGTGATGGAGTTCATCGCGGCACCATCGCTGCGATCGCGGCTGCAGAGCGGCCCGCTCAACGGCGTCGAGTCGGCGATGCTCGGCGCTCAGCTGGCGGATGCCCTCGCCTACCTTCACGACAAGGGCATCGTGCATCGTGATGTGAAGCCCGAGAATGTGCTCACGAGCGATGCGGGATTCCACGGCTCGGCGAAGCTGACGGATTTCGGCATCGCGCACCAGATCGACGGCTCACGACTGACCAACGACGGGTCGTTGATCGGCACGGCGAGCTACCTGAGCCCTGAGCAGGTGCGCGGCGGCTTCATCACGGGAGCGAGTGACATCTACTCGCTCGGGCTTGTGCTGCTCGAGACGCTGACCGGCAAAAGGGAGTTCGACGGAGAGGTGATTCCCGCTGCGCTCGCCCGCCTCGAGCGAGACCCTGTCATTCCCGAGAGCCTTGCTCCGGAGTGGCGCGAACTGCTGATGGCGATGACGGCGCAGGAGCCCACGGAACGACCGACTGCCTTCGACGTGGCGCGGACGCTGCGCGGAGGGGCTGATGCCTATGCGATGGCGACGCCGGGCACTCGCCGAGACGCGCGTCGTCTGCGCCGGCACGAGCGCCGCGCCAGGCGTGGCACCTACTGGAGCCCACGTCGCCAGCGTCAGCGGGACCTGCTCTGGGCTGGTGTGCTCGGCCTCGCCGTGCTCACGCTCTGCGGCACCACGTTCTGGCTGGGCACGCTCGTCGCGTGATGAGCTGTCGACGATGCCGCGACCGCGACAGCGGCCGAGACGTTGTGCGAAAGGAACGAAGAGAACCAGGGTCGCCACAGCCCTGACCGGCGAGGCAGGGTGTCGCGGTGCGAGGGCGAACCTCGAGGGGGTCTCACCGCCATCCGGCAGCGGGCGCCACGTCTTTCACGATCGACTCGAGCAGGTGGGCGTTGTAGGCGACGCCGAGCTGATTGGGAACCGTGAGCAGCACGGTGTCCGCGGCCTGCACAGCGGCATCCTGCGCCAGCTCTTCGGCGATTCTGTCTGGTGTGCCGATGTAGCTGCGGCCGAAGCGGGCGAGCGTCGACTCGTCGAGGTGACCGACCTGGTCTTTCGCGTCTGCCGATGCGCGGTCGCCGAAGTAGGCGGCGTCTTCGTCAGTGGTGATCGGCATCACACTGCGGCTCACAGACACCCGCGGCTCGCGCTTGTGCCCTGCCGTCTTCCACGCTTCGCGGTACAACGCGATCTGCTCGGCCTGCAGCTGGTCGAACGGCACACCGGTGTCTTCGGTGAGCAGTGTCGAACTCATCAGGTTCATGCCCTGCTCGGCCGTCCAGACAGCCGTCTTGCGCGAGCCAGAGCCCCACCAGATGCGTTCGCTGAGCCCCGGTGACTGCGGCATGATCGGCAGCGGCGAGTCCACGCCGGTCATCATGGGGTTCGAGCGCGCGACACCGGCGCCGGCGATGGCCTGGCGGAACAGCGCGGTGTGCTGATGTGCGATGTCGGTATCGCTCTCGCCGTCACCCGGCAGATAGCCGAACGACTCATAGCCGTTGATGGCGGTCTCGGGTGAGCCCCTGCTCACGCCGAGCTGCAGCCGGCCGCCGGCGATCAGGTCCGCCGCCGCGGCATCCTCTGCCATGTAGAGGGGGTTCTCGTAGCGCATGTCGATCACGCCGGTGCCGATCTCGATGCGGCTGGTGCGCGCTCCGATGGCGGCGAGCAGCGGAAAAGGCGACGCCAGCTGCCTGGCGAAGTGATGCACACGAAAGAATGCTCCGTCCACACCGAGCTCCTCAGCGGCGACGGCCAGCTCGATCGACTGAAGCAGCGCGTCAGACCCGGTGCGGGTGCGTGAGCCCGGTGCAGGATGCCAGTGGCCGAATGAGAGGAACCCGATGCGTTTCATGTGTGGTGCAGCACCGGGCAGGCCTGCGGTATTCCATGCATTCGCATCTTTGCGTCGGCTGAGGCCCACTCCCTGGCACTCTTCTGCTCCGAGCTCCGGCTCATATGCAGAGCTCGGAGCAGGAGGGCTGCACGCTCGTCGGTCAGAAGGCGAGTTCGCCACCGATGCGTGCCGCGAATGCCGCGGCGAAGGTGCGCAACGCCTCTCCTGCCTGTTCGGCGTCGGCGGGCAGCGCCTGTTCCGGGTAGCTAAAGCTCACGGCGATCAACCCGTCTGCACGATGCGGGGTTCTGATCGCGGCTCCGAAGCAGGTCAGTCCGACGACGGTCTCGCCTCGTTCCATGGAGTAGCGGCGACCGCGGGTTGCTTCGATCTCCGTCCTGAGGGTGTCGACGTCGCCGATCGAGAAGCTGGTGAGCATGGGCAGCGGCGTTCGTTCGGGTAGCCGGGATTCGAGTTCCTGGTTTCCGGCTGCGGCTAGCAGGGCGCGTCCAGCCGCGGTGCAGTTCGCCGGAACGGACCGGCCGATCTCGGAGGCCAGTCCCAGGTTCAACGGGTTGCTGCCGTCGTGTCTGGCGAGGTAGACCACGTTCAGGCCGTCGCCGAGCACGCCCAGTTGGATGGTGTGCGCGGTGCTGGCCTCGGCGCGGCACAGTTCGTAGAACTCCTCCACCTCGGCCACGCTCTTGAGGTACGCCGTGCCCAGCTCCGCCAGACGGTGGTCGAGCTGGAATCCGCCCGGGCTCCGGCGCAGGTAGCCGGCCTCGACCATCGCGGTGCAGAGATTGAGGACGGTGGATTTCGGCACCCCGGTGACCCGTGCAAGCTCGCTCGCCCCGTAGGCGCGCTTGGGTTGCTCGGCCAGCAGAGAGAGGATCTCGGCTGCTCGGGTAATCGCGGGGGAGGGGGACCGGCGGACCTTGTTCTGCACGGGTGCTGAGGGCTCGGTCGTCGATGACATGTAGCTCTCCTTGTGATTCGACACGGTCGCGAGCGGTTCCCCCCGATCAGTGCGTCTTCCTTTCTAGCGTAAACAGGATCAACACGCACTCGCTGGCCAATATATTGACCGAGGTAACAGTATTTTGTTGACCTGGCCTATACGGCGTGCTAGCTTTCGATGCGAATCAGCTGTCCAACGGTGCACGCTCATGAACGGGAGACCACGATGGTCGCACGTCCGATCGCCCCTCGGTCGCGAGGTGCTGCGACGCGCTGGCGCGGAGGGCGGAGTGGCGAGGGGGCCGCTCGTCGGTGTTCTCATCGTGGGTGCCGTCCGGTCGGTCGCATGACCCACAAACACCCACCCGCAGATCACCACCCCGACAGAGAGGTCGAACACACATGAAGACCACAGCCCGTCCCCTTCTCACCGCGCTGGCGCTCACCGCGGCGGCAACGCTCGCACTGACGGCATGCAGCACAAAGTCCACGTCCACGTCCACCGACGCCAACGGTGGCGTCGCGACCGGCCCAGGGATCTCCAACGGCACGATCAGTCTCGGCATGCTCGTCGACCTGAGTGGGAACTTCGCCGCCATCGGCAAGGAGATGTCCCAGTCCGCGCAGCTGTACTGGGAGCAGCAGAACGCCGAAGGCGGCGTCTGTGGCGTCTATCCCGTCGAAGTGAATGTGAAGGACAACGCCTACAACGTCCAGAACACCGTCTCGCTGTTCAGCGAGATGAAGAGCAGTGTGCTCGCGTTCCAGAACATCCTCGGCACCGCGCCGTCGTTGGCCGTGCTGCCGGAACTCGTCGACAGCGACATGCTGGCGATCCTCCACGGCCAAGGTCAGGATGCCCTCGGAAGCGCGAACCTGCTCATGACCACCGCGACCTTCGACCTGGAGATCGTCAACGGTCTCTCCCATTTGCAGGACCAAGGCCTGATCCAGGACGGTGACAGCATTGGCGACATCTACCTGCAAGGATCCTTCGGTGAGAACGTCAGCGTCGGGGTGGAGGACTACGCAGCCGGCCACGATCTCACCATCGAAGCGACCGAGGTGACGGTACATACAACCGACCTGACATCGGTCGTCGTCGACCTGGAAAGCAAGAACGTCTCGGCAATCGTCTTCTCCGGCACCCCCTTGCAGTTGGCATCCCTTGCGACGGCGGCGGAAGCAGCCGGTCTGGACGTGCCGATCCTCGGCACCTCTCCGGTGTGGACTTCCGGCCTGTTGACGACACCGGCCTCCGACGCTCTCACCGAGCACCTGTACGTGATGTCACCGACCGCGACCTTCGACAATGAAGCGGCTGCAGCATTCCGAGACGACTACATCGCGAAGTACCCGGGCGAAGACCCGAGCCTGCAGATCATATTGCAGTACTCCGAGGCACTCACACTCCACGCCGTCCTGGAACAGGCTTGCGCGGACGGCGACCTCACCCGCGCCGGTGTGCTGGCGGCCCGCTCTCAGGTGACTGCGGTCGACAACGGTGACGTGACACCGGTACTCGACCTGTCAGACCCGTCCAAGGCATCAACGCCGGAGAGCTACATCTCCCGCGTGAACGCGGAGGTGCCCGGAGGTCTTGAGACGGTCGACGGGCCCTTCGCGAGCGAGGCGACCATCGCTCTCCTTGAGGCCCAGTAGAAGGGGGGCGAACATGCTCTCGGTCGCGTCACTCAACCTCAATCACGGGCGAGTCGTCCAGAGCTCAACGGCGTCGACCTCACAGTCGAAACCGGCTCGATCGTCGCGCTGCTCGGAAGCAACGGGGCGGGGAGACCTCGCTCCCCGCGCGATCGGGCAGAACCAGCAATTTCCACCAAACTTGAGCGAGGGACACTGAAGAGCGGTGACCAATATGCTGACCGCAAGAGCAATATATTGTTGACTCGTTCGCTAAAGGCTGGCAGAATAGAGGAGCAATACCCGACGTCCAATGATGTACCGGAGGATCCCATGACGAACCCTGTTCCCGTCGTCGACTTCGTCACGACCGACCCCAATCTGCGGTTCCATGACATCGATATTTTCGAAGAGGTCCGCGCGGCCGGCGGGATCTGCTGGACGGAGAACGACGGCGGCATGTGGGTCGTGGCCGACTTCGCGTTGATCAAGCAGATCGGCAACGATGAGCGGTTCATCTCCAGCAAGGGGGTTCGTTTCCCCCGCACCGGTGCGCCTGACATCCTCGCTCTCGAATTCGACCGTCCTCGCCACGGCGAGCACCGCAAGCTCCTGACGGACGCCGTCGGCCCCCGGGCCGTGCGCAGGCTCGAGCCGATGGTGCGCGGGCACGCACGCCGCCTCATCGGCGCTCTCGGCACTGACGACGTGGTGGATCTGGGCGAAGAGTTCGCGTTCCCGATGCCGCTCGATGTGATCTTCTCCATCGTCGGCGCACCCGACCACATCAAAGAACGCTCGAACGAACTGACCGAGTCCTTGATCCTCTACCGCACCCCGATGAAGGACGGGTCAGACCCCGCCGTCGGCTTCCAAGAGATGTTCGACAACCTCATCGCGGAGAAACTCGCCGAGCCAGGCGACGACTGGCTCTCCGAGACGGTCGCCCACCGCGGAGTGAGCGGCATCGAGCTCAGCGATGACGAGATCCGCGGTGCAATCCTGGCGCTGCTGATCGGCGGACACCACTCCACTGCTCGTGCGATCGCGTGCCTGGTAGCCGAACTGGTCCAAGATCCGGAACTGCAAGCAACGCTGCGCGCGCACCCGGAGCAGATCCCCGCCATCGCCGAGGAATCGCTTCGCAAGAACACGCCATTGCGCTGGTTTGCGCGCACCGCCACCGAGGATGTCGTGGTGGGAACCGAGACGATCAAGGCCGGCGAGCGCGTATACCTGCTGTATGCCGGCGGAAACCTCGACCCAAAGCAGTTCGATGAGCCGACGCAGCTCCATCACGAGGGCCGCAAGAACGGTGATCACCTCGCCTTCGGTTGGGGCATGCACCGCTGCGTGGGCATGCCGCTGGCGCAGTTGGAGATCCGTTCTGCCATCGAAGAGCTGTTCGCCGTCACCGACGACATCGTGCTGGACGGCGAGATCACCTGGACTTCTCTGGTGGAGCCCCGCAACATCCCCGTCCGCCTGGTCGGCTACCGGAAGCCCGCCGGCGCGGACGACGTCGACTGAGATGGGACCGGCGACAATCGAGGCGCCGCAAGCTCCGGTCGCGGCGCCTTCGGCACAGGCGCTGCTGGACATCGTGATCGTCTACGGCAGTCAGACTGGCAATTCGGAGGGCATGGCCCACAAGGCCGCCGTGATGGCCCGGGCACAAGGTCATACGGTCGAGGTCAAGAGCTGCGAGGAAGTCGACCCGGCCAGCCTGGCCGGGATCGACTGGCTGATCCTCATCAGCTCGACATACGACGACGGAGACTTCCCCTATAACGCGATGGACCTCTGGGACGATCTCGAGGTTTCGGAAGTGTCGCTCGCCCGTGTGCACTACGGTGTGCTCGCCTTGGGCGATTCGAACTACGACGACTTCTGTGGGGCGGGCCGCCGTTTCGACGCGCGACTAGCAGAACTGGGGGCGACGCCGGTGGTCAGCCGGGCCGACTGCGACCTCGACTTCGAGGCAGATGCGGAGGCCTGGATCGAGTGTGCTCTCGCCGCGTTCACGGCGACCGCTCGAGGCGACGAACTCCCGGCGGCTGAGATGCCCATCGCGATGGCGGATCATTCGAAACCGATCACGACCGATGACCCTGCGTCGGGCCAGTGGACACGCCGGAACCCGTTCCGGGCCACCGTCCGCTCACACCGGGTCCTGTCTGGCCCGGGCTCCAGCAAGAGCGTTCACCATTATGAGCTCGACCTGCTCGGTAGCGACCTGGACTATCGACCCGGTGATTCGCTCAGCGTTGTCCCGACCAACGATCCTCGTCTCGTCGACGACGTGCTGCGCGTGATCGGGGCGTCGCACGACGGCGGCGTGGATGGCGAGTCGGTGCCGCTCGGCGCGCTGCTGACCGAACGCCTGGAGTTGCGCCTGCCCTGTCGCGACCTGGTCCACGATGTGGCGAGCCGCACCCAGGATCCCGAACTGCTGGCGCTGTGCGCCGGCGGAGACCGTCGCGCTCTCGACGCCTGGATGTATGGGCGCGATGTCCTGGACATTCTGAACCTCGCTCCACAGGGCAGCTACACGACAGAAACGTTGCTTCCGCTGCTGCGGCCGATCCAGCATCGCACCTATTCGATCTCGTCAAGTCAGACCGTTCATCCGGACTCGGTGCACTTGACAGTCGCCAAGGTCGCGTACGACGCTCGCGGCCGGCAGTACCGGGGCGTGGCGTCGCATCACCTGAAAGACTGTGGCGACCTTGCACAGGGAGTGGATGTCTTCTTGACCCCCACCACGGATTTTCTCCTCCCGGCGCAGGATGTTCCCATCATCATGGTCGGCCCGGGGACCGGGGTCGCCCCGTTCCGTGCGTTCCTGCAGGAACGTCAGGCGCAGGGAGCGACCGGCGGAAGCTGGCTGTTCTTCGGCGACCGCAACCGGCAGCACGACTTCCTCTATCAGGAGGAGTTCGATCGGCACCTCGCCGATGGCACGCTCAGCCGGCTGGATCTGGCATTCTCCCGCGACCCCGATGGCGCTTGCTATGTACAGCACCGGATGCTGGAGGCGGGGAGAGAGGTGTTCGACTGGCTCGAGCAGGGCGCCAGGCTCTACGTCTGCGGGGATGCCGATCGGATGGCTGTGGACGTCGATTCCGCGTTGATGGAGATCATCCAACGCCACGGCGGTCTCGGCGCCGAGGACGCTAAGACCTACCTTGCGACCATGAAGACGAGAGGCTGCTACCTGCGCGATGTGTACTGAGCATGGGCCGTCGGAGATCCCGCGCAACGCTCGGAAGGATCCGCCATGACTGACCTCGCGTTTATCGGCCTGGGCGCCATGGGCACCCAGATGGCACTTCGGCTCCTCGCCGCCGACCATCGCGTGAAGGTGTGGAACAGGTCGACATCCGCCACCGAGCACCTGGTGCAGGCCGGTGCGACAGCGGCCCATGACGTGGCGGACACCCTGGACACAGGCATCGTCCTGTCCATGCTGTCCGACGACAACGCCTCGCTGACGGTGTTCGACGGTGCAGCCCTGTCCGCCGTCCCTCCCGGTTCCATTCACGTCAATCTCGCGACCCTCAGCGTCGCCGCAGCCGAGGCTCTGACGAGTGCGCACGAGCAGGCCGGGGTGTCGTACATCGCGGCGCCGGTGTTCGGTCGCCCTCAGGTCGCGGCGGCGGGCAACCTCAGCATCGTCGTTGCCGGGAACGAGGCGAGCATCGCCAGGGTGCGACCCATCCTCGACATCCTCGCCAGACGCACATGGGTCGTGGGTGCGACCCCCAGCACCGCAAACCTGATCAAGATCGGCGTCAACTACAAACTGGTCCACACCCTGCAGTCCCTTGCGGAATCGATCGCGTTGGTCGAACGCGGCGGGGTGGATGCGCGGGTGTTCACCGACATCCTTCTGGACAGCGCCTACACGGGGACCGTGGACACGACGTACGGAAGGCTCATTGCCCATCGCAAATACGAACCCGTGGGGTTCAGCATCGGGCTCGGGTTGAAAGACCTCTCCCTCGCCGAGCAGGCGGCAGCCGACCTCCAGCTGATGCTTCCGTCGTCGCCGATCCTGCGATCGGTGCTGGAGCAGGCTCTCGCCTCGCCCGACCTATCCGATCTGGACTGGTCGGCGATCGCCGAAGTCACCCGCCGGTCCCAGACGGCCACGGAACCTTCGCATCGATCCTCGGGAGAGTAGCCGCTGGGCTGAGCCGGGCATGCTGCGCCCCTGCGGCCCCAGGGCGACTCCCCTTCGCCGCTGGCGCCGAAGTGACAGCGCGTGTGCGGATCGTCACATCGACGACAGGGTGGACACCCCCACTGCCTCGTGAACGCCGTCCACGCGCCGCGGCACAGACGCCTGCCCGTCCTGCAGCTCGGCCGGCAGCACCGT
This sequence comes from Okibacterium endophyticum, assembly GCF_054780075.1. Taxonomy (NCBI): domain Bacteria; kingdom Bacillati; phylum Actinomycetota; class Actinomycetes; order Micrococcales; family Microbacteriaceae; genus Okibacterium; species Okibacterium endophyticum. The sequence goes on from NZ_BAAGXA010000012.1 coordinate 235,271, forward strand.
CGCCGGGGCGTTCTGCAACGTCACGGGCCGGAGGAATCGCCGGATCGCCGTGGTGCCCACCGAACTGTGCTGCGCGTTGGTGGTCGACGGCCACGGGCCGCCGTGGGTCATGGCCGCAGTGACAGCAACCCCGGTCGGGTAGCCGTTGAAGATCACCCGCCCAGCCTTCTGCATGGCGACCCCGAGGACGGCCTCGATGAGCTCATCCTCGGAGTCCTCCCCATGGATGGTCGCGGTGAGGGCGCCTTCCAGGCCCTGTAGCGCTTCGATCAGCTGTTCGCGGGAGGAGTAGCGCACGGTGGTGGTGGCTGGTCCGAAGTACTCACGGACGCTCGAACCGTCGATCCGGTCGATGTCGACGGCGAGCAGGGCAGCCTCGCTGTCGAACCCGGTGCCCTCGGGGGAGGGTCCGCGGAACAGGGTGGACACCTCGGAATGCTCTGCTGCGGCATCCAGTGATCCGCGGTAGCTGTCGCGTGTCGTGGAGGTGAGCATGGTGAACCCCGGCGCCTCGTCGAATGCCGCCGACAGGGATGCCACGACCCGGTCGCCATCGTCCCCCTCGGGGACAAACACCAGACCGGGCTTGGTGCAGAACTGACCGGCGCCGAGCGTCACGGAGGCTGCAAGGCCGACGGCGATCTGTTCTGCGCGCGCCGCTGCTGCTGCCGGGGTGACGACGAAGGGATTCACGCCGGCCAGTTCGCCGAAGAACGGGATCGGGTCGGGCCGTGCGGAGGCGAGGTCGAACAGCGAACGGCCCACGGTGACGGAGCCGGTGAAGCTGACCGCTTTGATCGTGGGATGCTCCACCAGCATCCGGGCGGCCGGAACGCCGAACACCAACTGCAGAGCATCATCGCTGATGCCTGCCCGCTGCGCAGCCCGCTGCCAGGCAGCATGGGTGCGCACCGAGGTAGCGGGGTGACCGGAATGCACCTTCACGATCGCCGGGCAGCCCGCCGCGAGGGCCGCAGCGGTGTCGCCGCCGAGCACGGAGAACGCAAACGGGAAGTTGCTCGCCCCGAAGACGATGATCGGGCCGATCGGGATGAGCATCCGGCGCAGGTCGGGCTGCGTGGCACCCGCGCGGTGGACCGGATGCTCGATGACCGCCTCGAGGTACTCACCGTCGCGGAGCACTCCCGCGAACATCCGAAGCTGGTTGGTTGTTCTCGTCAGCTCGGTGTCGAGGCGCTCTGGCCCGAGCGCGGTCTCCTGGTCGGCGATGCCGATGAGGCCTTCCCGGTCGGTGTCCAGCTCCTCAGCTACGAGATCCAGCAGTTGTGCGCGTCCGCCGCGCCCGATTCCCTCCAGCACAGGGAGGGCATTGACCGCGACGCGAGCGGCTTGCTCGGCATCGGACATGCTCGAGTAGGCGGCCACCCGCGCGACTCTCTGCCCAGTCCTCGGGTCGACACTCCATACTTCGGTCATGATATTCCTTTCATAGCGCCGGCTCTCCGCCCACTCGGAACGCGAAGCGGCCCGCAAACTCACGAAGCTCAGCCCCGACCTGGTCTGCACCATCGATTACTCCGATCCGGCTCTCTGCAGCAGGTTGGAAACAACTGGAACAACATATTACAACTAAGGTCAAAATACTGACTACTCTACGGGGAGACGAACTCGACGTCGATGGTGCCGAGAGCGTCGAAGCTCGCCCTGTAGCGGCCTGGGGCGTCGACGGTGATCAGCGCCCCGAGCGACCCGGACAGCACCACCTCACCGGCCCGCAGGGGATCGCCGTGCGCGACCGCCTTGTTGGCGAGCCACGCGACCGCGTTTCTCGGATCGCCGAGGCTCGCCTCGGCCTGTCCGTGCACGGTGTCGATGCCGTCTGCTTCGATCGTCATCCTCAATCCGTCGAGGACTGCGATGTCGGATAGTCGTCGCTGGCCGAGCAGGTACAGGGCAGCCGAGCCGTTGTCGGCCACGGTGTCGGCCAGAGTGATCTCCCAGCCGGCGATCCGGCTGTCGACGATCTCGAAGGCTGCACAGCAGGAGTCCAGGTAGGCGGCGACCTCGTCCGGCCGAACCTGGCGGTCGATGTCCTTCGCGAGCCGGAACGCGATCTCTCCTTCAAGTCGGGGCTGGATCAGCTCGCCGAGGGACACAACGGCGGATTCGGAACGATCCATATGGGCGAAGAGCACCCCGTAGTCGGGATGATCGACACCGAGCTGTGCCTGCGCTACCTCGGAGGTCAACCCGATCTTGCGCCCCGCACGCACCGCACCGCGCGCGATGTCCCGCTGGACGTTGACCTGTTGAACCCGATAGGCCTGCGCTTCGTCGTCGCCGATGAGGTCGCGGACCGGCGCGCACGGCACACCGGTCCGTGACGCTTCACGCAGCCGGCGCGCGGCGGATTCGATCACAGGGGAGACCTCCATCGATGGTGTGCCTGGGTGCACCCGATTCAGCGCGGTCTAAATGCTGACCGCATGAGTTGTATGTTGACCATGATCAGGATAGCGCGTCTGTCTTGTCGTGTCATCCGCTCGCTTCAGGCAGATGGCTTTGTCGCGGAGAAGGCTGAGACCCACGTCGTCGACCGAGATGACGTCGCCGATCATGCTCAGAGATTCGATGCTGGCGTGATGGGCTTCGGTCGCATCCGCCGAGGAGGCATCCTCGATGAGTGCTACCCGTACCCCCGATCGCTTGCGTTGTGTGCATCCCGAAGGGGTGCGATTGAACCACGCAATACCCTAAGCTGGAAGCGGTCAACATATCGCCTAGGTGGACAACCTGCTGAACATGGCCCCTCGGCTCGGCGAGTGACATCTCATTGGAGAACAAATGGAAAGCATTGGGACGGCGAAGTCCACTCACCCATTTCGTGTGATCGACGGATTCGACACCGACGTCGTGGTCGTCGGACTCGGCCCCGCCGGTGGGACCGCGGCTGCCGCATTGGCCCGTTATGGCGTGCGCGTTCATGCGGTGAGCATGTATCCCTGGGTGGCGAACACGCCGCGCGCGCACATCACCAATCAACGAACCATGGAAGTGCTGCGCGATCTCGATGTGGAAGAGTCGGCACTCAAGCTGGCGACCCCATGGGACCAGATGGGCGACACCGTGTTCGCGCATTCCAGCCTTGGCGGAGAAGAGATCGCCCGTCTGCATTCGTGGGGCACCGGCCCGCTCCACCATGGCGACTACGTGGAGGGCAGCCCGTGTGGAATGACCGACCTCCCGCAGCCGAAACTCGAGCCGCTCCTCATCGACCAGGCGGCAAAACACGGCGCCGTCGTCAGCTTCAACACGGAGTATCTCTCTCACCAGCAGGATGACACCGGTGTCACGGTGACCTTTCGCGACACTCGCACCGGTTCGCTCTTCACCCAACGAGCCAGGTACCTGCTCGCATTCGACGGCGCACGATCGCTCGTCGCCGAGCAACTCGACTTGCCCTTCGAAGGTGTCGCTGCTCGTGCGGGCACCGTATATCTCTGGTTCAAAGCAGATTTGCAGCGCCTCGTTGAACATCGGCCGAGCATCATCCACTTCGCGTTCAACTCGCAAACAAGCTTCGGCGAGATCGGCATGGGTCTGTTCCGAGCCATCGAGCCGTGGACCGAATGGATCCTGGGATTCGGTTTCGACCTTGCGAACGGCGAGCCGCAGCTTTCCGACGAAGATGCGATCGGACTCATTCGGAAGCTCGTGGGGGACGACGAACTCGATGTCGAGCTGGTGCGTAAATATGTCTGGTATGTCAATCAACAGCACGCGACCAACTATCAGGTGGGGCGGGTGTTCTGCGGCGGCGATGCCGTGCATCGCCATCCGCCAACGAGCGGGCTTGGCTCCAACACGTCGATTCAGGACGCATTCAACCTCGCCTGGAAGGTGGCCTTCGTCGTTCACGGGCATGCGGCACCCACGCTCCTGGATTCGTACTCACCCGAACGCGTGCCGGTGGGAGAACAGATTGTTGCGCGTGCCAATCAGTCGCGCAAAGACTATGCGGCTGTTCGGGGCTGGATTGCCAGGAACGCCGACAATCCCGTCGATGTCGGATTCGATCTGTTGCAGCAGCCAACGGCCGAAGGCGCGGCGCTCCGCGAAGCTCTGTACGAGGGCTTGGCCCTCAAACACTCGGAGTTCAATGCGCAAGGCGTTGAGCTCAACCAACGCTACGTGTCCTCCGCAGTGCTGCCCGATCCATCGAGTCCTGCCGAGGAATGGCCGCGGGACCGTGAACTGCATCTTCAGGCGACCACCCGCCCCGGGGCTAAACTCCCGCACGCCTGGCTTGTCGACGGCGGTGGATCGCGCCGCTCAACGCTGGATGTGATCGGTAGAGGCATGTTCACACTGCTCACAGGCCTGAGCGGCCAAGCCTGGGCTCGCGCAGCGAAACAGTTGGGGTTGCCGTACCTGCGAGTCGTTGTTATCGGCGAAGCGGATGTGAAAGATCCCTATGGGTACTGGCGCCGTGTCCGTGAGGTCGACGAAGCAGGCGCCGTCTTGGTGCGTCCCGACGGGTACGTCGCGTGGCGACAGACGGCTGCGACGTGGGACGACACCGCGGCCGTTTCTCAACTGGCGAGCGCGCTCGGAGAGCTTCTCGGGAGGGAGCTGGACGCGGAGACCGCTTGGCCTGACGTTCGCGAGGGCACCGCACCTCCGTCGCACTGATCGGCTCGGCACAGTTGCAGGCCCGCCATACACACATGGTGGCCACATCCATCGTCCGCAAGGAGCACGTATGTCAATGAAAAAGCGACAGAGAACTGTCACGCGCCTTGACGCGAGATGCGCCCCCGGGTCAGCCTGTTCGCCCGACTCGCAGAAGGCATCGCATTATCGCGACGAACAATGGTCAGTATGTGGTCCAGTGCCAGGCAAGAAGGCCTTCACCCACGACGAACGGAGTGCCATCGTGACGCACGGGCACCTCGATGTTGCCCCGCTGCTGACGCGGATTTCGCCGGGGTTTCTTGACCTCTCCGGACAGACGCCGACGGTCTTCGAAACGAGCACGCTCTGATGCGCATTGCGCGGATTGGCACGGCGAGTGGTGGCGAGCAGTGGGGCGCTGTGGAAGAGGGCCTCGTGTGGGTGCTGTCCGGTGATCCTTTGCGTGTGCCGGTTCGCCAGACCGGGGAATGGCATCGGGTGGATGATGTCGTGCTTCGCGCTCCGGTCTCCTCCCCGTCGAAGATCATCGCTGTCGGGAAGAACTACATCGGTCACGTTCGTGAGATGGGGTGGGAGGATTCTGAACCTGTTGTGGTCTTCCTCAAGCCGCCGTCGGCGATCATCGGCCCGGACGAGGCGATCCAGCTGCCGGTGATCGCGAGAGAGTGCGAACCGGAAGGCGAACTGGCGATCATCATCGGGCGCGCTGGAAAGAGCATCGAGCAGTCTCGCGCGCTGGACCATGTCTATGGGTACACCGTCGCGAACGACGTCTCCGCACGGGACTTGATGGTTGCAGACGGACAATGGGCCCGGGCGAAGGGATTCGACACCTTCTGCCCGCTCGGCCCATGGATCGAAACGGACCTCGACCCGTCGCGACTCACGATCATCACAGATGTGGGCGATGACCGGGTGCAGTCTGGGTCCACCGCGGAGATGCGCCTGCCGCCCGCCGAGTTGATCGCGCATCTTTCCGGCATGTTCCGGTTGGAGATCGGCGATGTCATCCTCACCGGCAGTCCATCTGGGCGGCGGCGAATCGGTGACGGTGATCACGTTCGCGTCACGATTGACGCCATTGGCGAGCTGAACAATCCGGTGAGGCGAGAAGCGCCGAATAACATCGGACACTCGGTCAATATTTTGACTAGGGGGACAAATAGTTGACCAAGCTGTGCTTGGTGGACTACCGTCAGTCGGGTACCGAACATCAACGATGAGGGAGATGCCGCAATGACGCAAGAAGGTCAGTCTGGCTCGAAGCAGAGAATCGTGTTCGTGCACGGCGGCTGGCACGGGGGCTGGAGCTGGGGGGAAGTGCCGACGATTCTGATTGGCCGAGGATTCGATGTGACCGTGGTCGACCAGCTTCCCACGACAGCCGGCGAGGCAGACGCGGGGATCCCGACAGATGCCGAATTGCTCACTCGAATTCTCGACGAGCTGGCGGGCCCTGTCGTTCTTGTCGCGCACTCCTACGGCGGTATGGTGGCATCGGAAATAGCAGGACATCCCGCTGTCGCCCACGTGGTCTATGTTGCCGCCTTCCTGCCGGAGGCCGGTGCGGTACTCGGTCAACTGCTCGGCGAACTCCCGCCGTGGATCGTTTTCGACGAAAGTGGGTCGTTCTGCTCCGTCGAACGCGAGGCTGCACTGCAGATCATGGCTGCCGACGCGCCGAACCCTGAGGCGTCGCAGGCGCATGTGGACCGCATGGTGCCGCATTCGGTGCGCGTCTTCGGGCAGCCGTCGACCACGGCTGGTTGGGGTTCAACGCCGATAAGTTACGTGCAGACGCTGAACGACCAGGTGATCCCTCCTACTCTTCAGTCGCAGATGGCCACGCGAGCAGGTGCCACGATCGTGCCTATCGAGTCAGGCCATTTCCCGATGGCGTCGGTTCCCGATCTCGTTGCCGATCACATCGCCGCCGCCGCAGGTGCATTCCGGGCGTCCTGACGCGAGGAGTCTCGAGCAAGAAGCACCACACGATCTGGCGGAACCAGCACCGCAGCTTCGCCACCCCTCACGCCACCCTCACGCCACCACTGTTTGCTGCGCGATGACGACGAACGACTCGTCGCGTACGGCGGCATCCACATCAATCCCGACGAGGAGACCTGATATGAGCCCGAACCAGAGCGCGGCGGCGCTGCGGTTGATCAACGCTGAACTCAGTGCCGTCACCGAGGCGCTCGCCACCGGGCAAGCCCACACGATCGCGCAGATCACCGCTGCTCTCACCGACGCGCAGCGAGTGTTCGTGCTGGGTGCCGGCCGCTCCGGGCTGGCATTGCGGATGACGGGGATGCGGCTCATGCATCTGGGGCTGACCGTGCACATCGTCGGGGAGACGACGACGCCCGCGATCGGACCAGGAGACGTCCTCCTGGTCGCGAGCGGATCGGGAACCACCGGCGGCATCGTCCGCGGTGCCGAGAGCGCCATCGACGCGGGCGCCACCGTGGTCGCGATCACCACGAATGCCCAGTCACCTCTTGCCGCAGCCGCCGCCGTCACCGTCGTCGTCCCCGCAGCAGGCAAGCTCAACCGCGACACCGACAGATCGCAGCAATACGCCGGGACTCTCTTCGAGCAAGCGGTAGTTGTCGTCGGCGACGCCATCTTCCACGCTCACTGGGCTCGCTCCGGGGCCACCGCCGATGATCTGTGGCCCCGCCACGCCAACCTCGAATGACCGCAGCCAACGAAAGGAAACCCATGAAGCTGCAATTTGCCATCGATACCCTCACGACAGAGAACGCGCTCGCCCTCGCAGCCCAAGCCGCACCGTACGTCGACATCCTGGAACTCGGTACCCCGCTCATCAAGAGCGAGGGGCTCTCCGCGATCACCGCGATCAAGAACGCTCATCCGGACAAGATCGTGTTCGCTGATCTGAAGACCATGGATGCCGGTGAGCTCGAGGCCGATATCGCTTTCGCCGCGGGAGCCGACCTGGTCACCGTGCTCGGCGCCGCCGGCGACAGCACCATCGCCGGTGCGGTGAAGGCAGCGGGAAAGCACGGAAAGGGCGTCGTCGTCGACCTCATCGGGGTCAAGGACAAGGCTGCGCGGGCACGGGAAGTCGTCGCGCTCGGCGCGGAATTCGTGGAGATGCACGCGGGCCTGGACGAGCAGGCTGAGAAAGGGTTCACGTTCGACACCTTGCTCCGCGACGGTGAGGCCTCGGGAGTGCCGTTCTCCGTCGCCGGCGGTGTGAGGGCGTCGAGCATCGGCTCTGTACAGCGCTCGGGTGCGCAGATCGCTGTCGCTGGTAGCGCCATCTACAGCGCAGACAACGTCGGAGAGGCTGCAGCGCTGCTCCGCGCAGAAATCGTGTGACCGAACGGTCTTCGTCGGGCGGGGGACGCGTGCGCGCCTCACCCGCCCGGCGAGCACTGTCACTTCCCCGTTCCCCTTTGTGTTTGGCGCGTTCGGTCTGATCACGCCGTCGCTGCGCAGGTGGTTCCCTCGAAACACTCGCCGCGATCGAGACGATGCGCTGGGTCCACTGGCGGAACACCGAACGACTGCACGAGAGCCCACCGGTCCCGGTGGAGATCGACGCGGCCCATTATGAAACCCGGGCGAGAGCAGCCGCCCTCGAACCCCGGACCTCAACCCAGGGCGGTTCGCGTGTGCCGGGCTCACACGATGTGCCCGAGTTCAGAGATTGGTGGGCGGAGGGGATTTTGTCGCGTATGGTTGCGAGACGGGGCCATTCAGGCTCCCTATAGAGGGAGCTGACGATGTCAGACAAATCACCCAAGAAATCGTCGTCGAAGACCGCCGCGACGCGCACGCTCAAAGAGAAGCGCGCTGACAAGAAGACCAAAGAGCAGAACCGCGGCGGAAACGACATCACGGACACCGTCAGTAAAAGGCGCTGACCGCGCGCGCCTGAGCGCGGGTTCGCGCGACCGGGAAGCACACCGGCTGCCCCGGCCGTGACGCGCCGGCCCGGCCGGCTCGTCACACGCCGCCCACCGCCGCCCACCGCCGGCGCAGACGGGGCGAGACTCAGGCTGGACGCGCTGCCGTGGTGTGATCGGCGCGCCCGCCGTGTGTCGGACGCCGCCGCTACTCTTCCTGAAGAGCTGAAAGCGGGGTCTGCACGTGGGCGCGATGAACGAACTGATCGATTCCGGGGTCGTGCGCGAACTCGCTCGCATCCTCGCCGACGCATCGTCGGGTGTGCCGGCCGTGGCGGGCGACGGCATCCGGTTCGATGCCGTCAGCGCATCGGCAGACGCGGTCGACGGGCTGAACCTGCGCGCCAGGAGCGACGTTGTCGCGCACGCCATCGTCGCCGATCTTCGCGGCGCGGTTGAGCCCGGTGAGGTTGAGCGCGGCGCGGTTGAGCCCGGCGCCGTCGAGCGGCAGGCGCATGAACGGGGTGCTGCGGTCTTCAGGGGCGCTCTCGCGGATGCCGCCTTCACCGGCTGGATGCTCTGGCCGGTCACAGAGGCGGTCGCCACACTCGCACTCGCGTCGCCGGATGCCCGCGCTTTCGACGACGGGCTCTCGCTGCTCGCCGAGCTCACACCGAGGCTCACCGCTGAATTCGCGATCCGTCGTTTTCTCGACGCCGACCTCGACCGCGCGCTCGCGGTGATCAGCACCTGGACCCGGAGTCCGAACGAGCATGTGCGTCGTCTCGCGAGCGAGGGCACCCGCCCGTTCCTGCCGTGGGCGACGCGTGTTCCGGGCATTCTCACCGCGCCGCAGAACAGCATCCCGATTCTCGCTGCGCTGCGCTCGGATGAAAGCGCCTCTGTGCGTCGCTCCGTCGCGAATCACCTCAACGACTTGAACCGGCAGCACGCAGACCTGCTCGTGTCGACGGCAACCGAGTGGATGCGCGACGCAGACGAGAACGCACGATCAGAAGAGACCCCACACGCAGCCGACAACACACGCTGGGTGGTGCGCCACGGCATCCGCACGCTGATCAAGAAGGGGCATCCGGGTGCGCTCGCCCTGATGGGCTTCGGTGCAACGCCCGTGAGCGTCTCCGAATTGCGGCTCGAGACCCCGAACATCACACTGCCCGGCACACTGGACTTCGTCGTCGACGTGACCAACGAGTCCGAGGTCGCCGCCCGCCTGGTGATCGACTATGTGGTGCACTACGTCAAGGCCAGCGGCTCGTCGAACGAGAAGGTGTTCAAACTCGCGGTGAGAACCCTCGATCGCGGTGAGACCGTGCGGCTGCGCAAACGTCACGGCCTCAGGCAGATGACGACACGGGTGCACTACCCGGGCGTGCACGCGGTCGAACTGCAGGTCAACGGCCAGCGACACGCGCGTGCGGAGTTCACCGTCGAGCTGTGACCGACGTCACTCGCCGCCCTGAGGAACACACGCTACATCGTTTGTGGCGCGCCGGCCTATTTCGGATAGCGCGCCACAAATCGTGTAGCGCGTGGCGGAGGATGCGGGTGACGTGGCGCTGAACGCGGGCTCTCAGCTTCTCGAAAGAATGTCGTGCGTAAGCTGGTGCCGCTCTGTGATGACAAACGGCACGTGTGACGGCAAAACGGCAAGAAAGAGTGGCTGAGACAGATGGCGCGCAAGAATTCCGACAGGGTCGCTGAGATACGCCGCAAGGCCAACGAGCAGCGGCGCATAGAAGAGACGCGGCGCAAGCGGCAGCGGGTACTCATCCAGACGAGCATCATCGTCGCCGTTGTGCTCGTCGTCGGAGGCATCACCTGGGCGGTGATCGCCATGAACCAGGCGGCCACGAGCGTGACCCAGCCACAGGCATCCACGTCGGTGACCGTGCAGGGGCAGACCGACGTGCCCTTCGAGGTCGGCACAGGTGACAACGGCGGCACGTCGGTGCGTGTCGGGTCTGAGGATGCTCCGGTGACGATCGACCTGTACGAGGACTTCTCGTGCCCGCACTGCCAGGAGTATGAGGCAGCTGTCGGTGACACCCTTCAACAGCTGATCGCCGACGGCACCGCCGTGGTCGCGTACCACCCGGTTCAGGTCGTCGCCTCGTACGGCATCCGTGCGGGCAGCGTCGCCACCTGCGTCGCGGTGAACGACCCGGAGAACTGGCTGGCCACCCACGCGGCACTGTTCGAGGCGCACGGAGAAGAGAGCGAGAGCTGGCGAGCCGGCGAGTTCACCTCGTTGCTCGCAGAGCTGGGTGTGACAGACGAAGAGACCCTCGACTGCGTCGATTCCGGCACCTATGAGAACTGGATCAGGCAGAACACCGAGACGGCTCAGGCGAACGAGGACTTCACCGGCACACCGACACTGCTCCTGAACGGCGAGAAGACCGACCCCCTCGGCGCCGAGCAGCTGAAGCAGGCCGTCGAAGAGCTCGCAGCCGGCTGATCCGGCCGGCCGGCCGTGTCGCGATCGCCGCGTTGTGTGCACCGCCCAGCCCGTGAGCAGCGCGCCGGGTGAACGGTGCGGTGCGGGCGAGCGGTGCAGCTGTCAGAGCGCCGTGTAGCCGCCGTCGATCATGATCGTCTGCGCCGTGAGATACGACGAGGCGTCTGAGGCGAGGAACACGGTGAGACCGTGCAGGTCTTCGGGCTCACCCATGCGCCCGACGGGAATGCTCGCCGACCACTGCGCGGCGAGGTCGGGGTTCTTCTCGATGAACTGTCGCGTCATGTCAGACAGGAAGTACCCGGGCGCTATCGCATTAACGCGGATGCCCCTGGTCGCCCACTCGACGGCGAGCGACTTCGCGAGCTGGCTGACCGCCGCCTTCGATGCGCTGTATGAGGACTGTGCCTGCGGCACGTTGACGATGAACCCGGACATCGACGAGATGAAGATCGCCGAGCCCGTCAGGTTCTGGGCAAGCAGCCGTCGACCGAACGCCTGGGCGGCGAAGAACGTGCCGTTCAGGTTCACCTGGATGACCTTGTTCCACGTGGCCGGTTCGACCTCGGTGCTCTCGCCCCAGATGGTGATGCCCGCTGCGGTGACGAGCAGCCGGGGAGTTCCGAGCGTCGCTTCGATCGTCGCGAAGGCGGACTCGACGGCATCCGCATCGGTGACATCTGCCCGCACGGCCGTGGAGCGCACACCGTGTTCACGCGTCAGTGCGTCCGCGGACTGCTGCGACTCCTCGAGCAGGTCGATGATGCCGATCGACACGCCCTGAGCGGCGAGGGCGCTCGCGAGCGAATACCCGAGCCCACGGGCTCCGCCGGTCACAACGGCGACTTTGCCTGACAGGTCTTCGAACATCGTCATTCCTCACTGTGGGTTGAATAGGCCTGTGGGTTGAACAGGCCGGCGCCGGCGTTCCCGATGCGCTCGGTGTGCGGTGTGGCCTCTGGGCCTGGAGCCGACTCGAGCAGGCGTCTGGCCAACCCGACGTCGGTCACGAGCGACGTGACGACGCCGCTCTCGATGGCGCTTCGCACCGCGGCGACCTTCAGCGTGCCGCCGGCGAGGCCCACGACCTCCGGTATCGCTCTGAGCTGCTCGGTCGAGATGGCGATCGACCTGTCGGCGACGGTGTCGATCTCGTTGCCCTCGCGGTCGAACAGCGTTGCGGCGACCTCACCCTGCACTCCGCTGGCGAGCAGCTCGTCGAGCAGCCCAACGCTTCGCGCGTTGTCATACAGCTGTGAGTCTGGCGGGTTCCAGCTCCCGATCGCGACGACGGCCTTGGTGACGCCGTCGAAGCGCCGGAATGACTCCCTGATCCCGGGGTCGTTGCGTAGCGCACCAGCTGTCTCCGCGTCGCGCACCAGCAGCGGAGCGAAAATCGAATAGGCGTTGCCGCCGGACACCCGCGAGATCCTGCGCACGATCTCTGTGCCGTTCTCACGCACCGGACCGGCGACCCCCGCGAGCTGCACGACCTCGCACCGCGCAAGGCTCGACGTGTGCTTCGCCATGAAACTGAGGGTGCGGCCGGCGGTCACACCGAGAACGTCGCCGTCGACAACGATCTCGCTGAGCAGTTGAGCGCCGACACGGCCGAGTGACTCCTGCACGACCTCTGGTTTGAGGCTCGGGCTCATCACCGCGATAGCCCTGGTGAGCGCGAACCGCTGCTGCAGGGCGATCGAGAGGTCGACGTCGACGAGGCCCGGCATACCGATGTCGATCGTGACGATGCCGTTCTCCAGAGCGAGCTCGAGCAGCCTGGCCACTTTGAAGCGTGAGATGCCCAGCTCTTCGGCGATCTCGATTCGAGAACGATTGTCGATGTAGTAGCGCGTGGCGGCATGGGCCATGCGTGCTTCATCGTCGGGCTTCACAGCGACTCTTCTCTCTTGACGTTGCCGTTGCCGAGCTTATCACTTCGCTCATATGTGCAGGCCTATTTCACATTCGTGATGTTTGTGGTTATAGTTTCACTCGGTCCGACACCCAGGCGTAATGCGATGTGGCTCCACCCGTCCAGCCCCGTTGCGTGAAAGGCGAGGCTTATGACAGGGCAGACAGCTGGCCCAGGCAACACGAAGACCCCGGAGGGCGCCCACCCGGCGCCCCGGGCATCCGATGCATCGGTCGCCACGCTCGAGTGCCGCGATCTCGAGAAGGCGTTCGGCGGTGTGCCCGTTCTGAAGGGCGTTTCACTCTCGCTCGAGGCGGGCACGATCACCGCACTCGCCGGAGAGAACGGCGCGGGCAAGTCGACCCTGATGAAGATCGCCTCTGGGCAGTACAGACCGGATGCCGGTACCGTGCTCGTGCGCGGCGAGAACCTGCCGAGCGGCAACGCCCAGGCCGCTCACCGCCTCGGCGTCGCGATCGTTCCGCAGGAGCTCGCCTCTGTGCTCGAGATGAAGGTCTACGAGAACATCTTCATCGGCCGGGAGATCCGTGGCCCGCTCGGGCTGAAGCGCAAGGCGATGATCGAGGAGGCCAGGCAGGCGCTCGAGGCCTTCGGCGTCGCCATCAACCCCTCCGCCCGCATGGGGAGCCTTCCCGTCGGCCTTCGGCAGATCGTCGAGATCATCAAGGCCACGAACACGGGTGCCAAGGTGATCCTGCTCGACGAGCCGTCGAGCGCCATCGCCGAGCGTGAGGTCGAACGGCTCATCTCGGTGATGCGCCAGCTGCGTGACCGCGGGGTCGCGCTGCTGTTCACCACCCACAAGATGGAAGAGATCAGGGCGCTCGCCGATCGCGTGGTCGTGCTCCGTGACGGCGGGCTTGTGCTCGACGAGCCGCTTCGCTCCCTCACCGACGACGACATCGTCACCGCCATGATCGGCCGCGAGCTCGAAGACCTCTTCCCAGACGTCCCGCCCGCGGGCACTGAAACCGTGCTCACCATCGACAACCTGCACGTTGCCGGCGCGCCGAAGCCGATCAGCGTCACCGTGAAGAAGGGTGAGATCGTCGGTCTCGCCGGCCTGGTGGGCGCGGGCAGGACAGAGCTTCTCGAAACCGTCTTCGGCGTGAGAACGAGCTCCTCCGGCACGGTGGCCGTCAACGGCACAACCGTCAGGCCCGGCAGCCCGTCGTCGGCGATCGACGCTCGTATCGCCTTCGTCCCCGAGGACCGCAAGGGCGCGGGTGCGGTGCTCCCGATGAACGTTCTCGACAACGGAACCCTCCCCAGGCTCTCGAAGTTCTCGACCGGCGGACTGCTGCGGCAGAAGGCGCGCCGCTCAGAGGTGCGCGCCGCGATGGAGTCCGTCAAGCTGCGCAGCCGCGGGCTCGACCAGACCATGGAGACCCTGTCAGGCGGCAACCAGCAGAAGGTCGTGCTCGCACGGTGGCTCACTTCGCCTGTCGACGTGCTGCTGCTCGATGAGCCCACCCGCGGTGTCGACGTCGGCGCGAGAAGCGAGATCTATCGCATCATCGTCGACCTGGCCGCGCAGGGGATGGCCGTCCTGATGGCCTCGAGCGACATGCCGGAGGTACTGAGCCTCTCGCACCGAGCACTCGTGCTGCGCGAGGGCGAGATCGCGGGCGAGCTCTCGGCCGCCGAACTCGCCGATCCCGCGGTCCAAGACACGATCTTCCGGCTCGCGAGCGGTCTTGAGACCGCGGATGCGGGCACGGAATCCATGCACACCGGCCGGTCGACCGACCAGAAGGACACCAGATCATGACGATGACACCGATCCAGGACGGAACCCGCCGCTTCAGCGGAAAGTGGTTCCAAGACATGGCCATCCGCTACGCGATGGTGATCGTCATGTTGCTGATCATCTCGTTCTTCCTCTACCGCAGCGCCAGGTTCGGCACCGTCGACAACGTCGTCACGATCCTGGTCGCGGCCGCCCCGTTCGCGCTCATCGCGCTCGGGCAGACGCTCGTCATCCTGACCGGCGGCATCGACCTCTCCGTGGGCAGCGTCATCGCCCTGAGCGCGATGACCGGTGCCTTCACGGCGAAGGCGTTCCCCGACCAGATCTGGCTCGCCGTCGTCGTCGCCGTCGGCGTCGGGTTCCTGGCGGGATCAGTGAACGGGCTGATCGTCTCGCTGATCAACGTCCCCCCATTCATCGCGACGCTCGGAATGCTCACCCTGGCATCCGGTCTCGCCTTCGTCGTCGGCGACGGGGCACCGATCAACGGGCTTCCCTCCGGCTACGGCAGCATCGCGAACACCGAGATCCTCGGTCTGACGATTCCGGTCATCCTGATGATCGTCGCGATCGTCGGCTTCGGGCTCATGATGAAGCGCACGGCATACGGGATGCGTGTCTACGCTGTGGGCGGCAACATCCAGGCCGCAGAGATCGCCGGTGTGAAGACCGGCCGGGTGCTCTACAGCGTCTACGCCATCAGCGGCGCCCTCGCCGGATTGTCAGGTGTGATGCTGTCGTCGCGCGTCATCAGCGGATCCCCGAACCTCGGACAGGGCTACGAGCTGGATGCCATCGCCGCTGTCGTCATCGGCGGCGCGAGCCTGCTCGGCGGTCGTGGCACGATCTGGGGAACCGCTCTCGGCCTGCTGCTGATCCAGACGCTCAACAACGGACTCGACATCCTGACCGTTCCGGCCTATTGGCAGGACGTCATCAAGGGCATCCTCATCGTCGCGGCCGTCGCCGTCGACGTGTGGGCCACGAAACGTCGAACCTGACCCCGGCCATTCTCAAGACCCGCGCGGTCGCAGCAGGCTCTCCGCGCGTTTTCCCGGCACCGGGAAACATCCAACAAGGAGGAATCAATGAAGATCACACGCAGCATCAAGCGTTTGAGCGGCGTCGTGGTGGCCGGTGCGGCCATCGCATCGCTGGCTGCCTGTGGCGCAGGCGACCCGTCGGCCAACTCGGGCTCCGGCTCTGAAGAGGGCGGCGAGCGCGTGACCATCGGTGTGAGCGTCTATGACATGTCGTCGTTCATCACGGCAGGCAAAGAGGGCATCGACCGCTACGCAGAAGACAACAACATCGAGATCCTCTGGAACTCGGCGGGCATGGACGTCACCACGCAGGCCGACCAGGTCGACCAGTACATCAGCGCGGGCGTGGACGCCATCATGGTCGTTCCCGTGCAGGCCGAGACCCTCGAGCCACAGGTCGCCGCGGCGAAGGCCGCAGACATCCCGCTGCTCGACGTCAACGCAACGCTCAACAACCCGGACGTCGCCGGCAGCGTGCAGCCTGACGACGTGGCAGCGGGCGAGCAGGAAGCCCAGATGATGATGGACGAGCTCGGCGGCGCGGGCAACGTCGTGATCCTGCAGGGACCGCTCGGCGGCTCGGGTGAGATCAACCGCGGCCAGGGCATCGACAACGTGCTCGCCGAGAACCCGGACGTCACAGTCCTCGCCAAGGACACCGCCAACTGGAGCCGCTCAGAGGCGGTCAACAAGATGAAGAACTGGATCTCGGCCTTCGGCGGCGAGATCAACGGCGTCATCTCCCAGAACGACGACATGGGCCTCGGCGCGAAGCAGGCGCTGCGCGAAGCGGGTATGGAAGACATCCCTGTCGTCGGCATCGACGGCATCGAAGACGGGCTCAACGCCGTCAAGTCGGGCGACTTCATCGGCACCTCGCTGCAGAACGGAACGGTGCAGCTCGCGACGGGTGTCGCCGTCGCCGCCAAGATCGCCCGCGGCGAAGACGTTGAGAAGAACCTCGTCTACACCATGCCTGCGATCACCCAAGAGAACGTCGACGACGCGATCGAGCATGTCGTCACCGACCGTGAGGCGTTCCTCGATGGTTTGAGCGACCTGATCGAGAAGAACCTCGAGACCGGCGACATCGCCTACGAGGGGCTGCCCGGCCAGGAGTAAGGCCGGCGAACCTGGACGCAGAGCGATCCGGTTTCACACACGAGGGCCGCGGTGCACGTCACCGCGGCCCTCTGCTGTCCCTCTCAGTGACCTTTCCGGACGCACGTGACCGGCGGAACGGTCACGTACGTCCGGAAAGGTCACTGAGAGAGAGGAGAGAGAGGGGAGGCGAGGGGACGGCGAAGAGGGCGTGGCTCCCGTTTCCTGGGCTAGGCGAGCAGCCTGGCGGCCATCCGCGCGTCTGTGACGAGGGAGCTGACGACGCCCGTGCGAAGAACCGCTCTGAGGGCATCCGTTTTGTGGTGACCCCCCGCGACGACGATGACCTCTGGGATCTCGCGGATCTCGTCGATGCTGATCGCGAGAGCGCGATCTTCGAGGCCTGGCACGTGCTCGCCGTCTGCGTCGAGCAGGCTCGCGCTGATCTCAGCGCGTACTCCCTGCTCGAGGAACCCGCGTCGTTCTTCGCGACTGAGAGCGTCTGCGAGCTGCGACTCGGGCGGCGCCCAGCTGCCGACCGCGAGCACGGCTATCGTGACATCGGCCATGCGCGCGAAGGCCGCCTGCACCGTCGGCTGTCTCTTGAAGAGAGCTGCGGCCTCTGGCTCAGACACGATGAGCGGGGCATAGATCGGGAACGGACGGCCGCCCGAGATCTCGCACACCCGTCTCACCAGGTCGCTCGAGGTCTCTCCGGGGTCGCCGGCCATGCCTGTCAGCTGCACGACATCACACGGTGCGAGCTCGTCGATGTGGTCGACGATGGCGTTCAGGGTACGTCCGCTCGAGAAGCCGAGCACGTCTTTCGCGGTGACGATCTCGGCGAGCAGCGGGGCCGCGACGCGGCCGAGTGCGGTGCGCACAGACGAGACGCTCTCATCGGCTGTGGCAGCAACCAGAGCGCGGCGCAGACCGTATCGGGACTGAAGACCGGACGAGAGGTCTGAGCTCAGCGAGCGCGGGGCGTTCACGGTGATGGTGACGAGACCGGTCTCGCGGGCCCTGGCGAGCAAACGGGCTACCTTGAAGCGTGACATGCCCAGGTCTGCGCCGATCTCGACAAGAGTCTTGCCGTCGACGTAGTGCGCTCTGGCGACGAATGCCATTTGCACGAGTTCGTTCGGACCGACTTCTGTGCGCGCGCCGTTGGTCATGTTCTAACTCTCTCATATGAGCGGAGTGATTTGACATTTGAGTACACGTGGAAGAATGATTGAGACACATCACATGAGTGCTAATGGAGTTCACATGAGCAGCAAGGGTGCTGAAGCGCTCGCGTCCGCACAGGCGTTCATCAGACGTGAGGCTCTGGCCGTCGGCCATCTGGCCGACCTGCTCGATGGCAGCTTCGTCGATACCGTCGACCGCGTGCTCCTGACAACCGGAAAGGTCATCACGACCGGCGCGGGAACCTCCGGCATCATGGCGGAGCGCCTTGCTCATCTTCTGGCCGTCTCAGGCACTCCGTCGTTCTACTTGTCGAGCCAGGATGCCCTGCACGGCGGTATGGGAGCGATCACCCCAGACGATCTCGTGATCGCGTTCTCGAAGGGCGGCCAGTCGGAAGAGCTCACCGAGCTGGTCACGAGGCTCGGCCAGCGTGACGTGCACGTCATCGCGGTCACCGAGCGTCAGGACTCGCCGTTCGCGCTCGCCGCCGGGACCGTTGTGCCGATAGCCACGGAGCCGGTGGACGCGGACCCGGGCGGACTCATCGCGATGGGCAGCACTCTCGTCGCCGGCGCATGGGGCGACGCCCTCGCCATGACACTCATGACCGCGACCAACTATGACTGGCGCGAGGTCATCCACACGCACCCGGCCGGGATCGTCGGCCGGCAGACCGAGCTGCCCCCGCAGATGGGCATGGCGGGAACGGAATCATGACATCGCTCGTCGCCGGCGTCGATTCGTCGACCCAGTCGTGCAAGGTCGAGCTGCGCGATCTCGAGAGCGGCGCTCTCGTCGCATCGGGCTCTGCGCCGCACCCGCCCGCCGCGCCGCCCCGCAGCGAGCAGCGGCCAGAGGCGTGGTGGACGGCGTTTCGTGCGGCATTCGGCGTCGCCGCAGAGCGGATGCCGTCGGGCGCGTCGGTCGTCGCTGTCTCGGTGGCCGCCCAATGCCACGGTCTCGTCGCCCTCGACGAGGAGCACCGTGTCATCCGCGACGCCAAGCTCTGGAACGACACCACCTCGGCACCCGAGCTGCGCGAGCTGCGCGGGCGCATCGGCGACGACGCGCTCATCCGGGCGATCGGCTCGCTGCCGACCGCCGCGTTCACGATCGGCAAGGTCGCGTGGCTCGCCGCCCATGAGCCCGAGAACTTCGCCGCGCTCAGGCACATCCTGCTTCCGCACGACTACCTGACGTTCCGCCTGACCGGGCGGATGGTGACCGACCGCTCAGAGGCATCGGGAACCGGCTATTTCGACGCGGCAGCGAACCGGTACCTGCCGGAGCACCTGCAGCTGATCGACGCGGACAAACCGTGGGGCGACATGCTGCCAGAGGTGCTGCCGCCCGAGGGCATCGCGGGCACCGTGCTGCCCGAGGTCGCAGCAGAGCTCGGCATCTCGCCTGACACGATCGTCGGGGCGGGCGGGGGAGACCAGCACGCTGCAGCTCTCGGCCTCGGCATCGAATCGGGTGACGTCGTCTATTCGTTCGGTACGTCTGGCGTCGTCTTCGCCGTCAACGAGCTGCCGGTGTATGACCCGCAGGGTCACGTCAACGGGGTCGCCGACATGAACAACGGCTTTCTGCCGCTCGTCTGCACCCTCAACGCGGCGAAGGTCACAGACACCTTCGCCCGGATTCTCGGCGTCGATCACGCCGAGCTGTCCGCCCTCGCGCTCGCCGCGCCCCCTGACGGCCCGTCGCTCGCCGCATTCCTCGATGGCGAACGCACCCCCGACCGGCCCGGTGCCACCGGGCTGCTCGCCGGAATCACGTCGTCGACGACCAGGGAGCAGGTCGCACGGGCCGCGTACGAGGGTGTGGTGTTCGGTCTGGTCAACGGCCAGCGGCAGCTCGAACGGTGCGGGGTGCAGACCGGCGGTGCGGTCTTCGCCGTCGGCGGCGGTGCACGTTCAGGGGCATACACACAACTGCTCGCCGACGCGCTCGGCAGCCCGGTCAGAGTGGCAGACGCGCCAGAGGCAACGGCCAGGGGCGCCGCCGTGCAGGCCGCAGCCGTCGCCAGCGGCAGAACCGTGGCCGGCGTGCGCGCCGCCTGGCGCCCGGCGAGCACCGTCGTCGCCGAACCCCGTGTCGCCGAACCGGGTGCGTCCGCAGATGACCCCAGATGGCGTGCGTACCTGCGCACGGCATCCGTCGACGCTCTCGACCGCTCGGCGGTTGCCGGATGACCACGGCTCCCATCGCTGTCGAGCCCTGGCACAACTCACACAAGGGTCTTGTCTCGGCAAGCCTCTATGCCGTGCCGGCCGATGCCAGGCCGGCCGCAGCCGAGGCCATCCACCGCGCCGGATGCCGTATGCACGCAGACCTGATCATCTCGCCCGCCGAGCAGGGCGGCTGGAGCCACAGCGGTGTCTCGCCCGAGCACCTGCGCGAGGTGCGTGCGCGTGTGCCCGAGGCCCACCTCGACGTGCACCTCATCGTCGTCTGCCCGGCCCTGCCACTGCCAGACGAGCTGCTGCATGCCTGTGAGACGGCGCTCGGCGACCTGGCAGAGGTGCGGCCTCAGAGCATCGCTGTGAGCGAGCAGATCCTGGATGCCTTCGGCGACCGACTGCGCACCCTGCGGTCGGAGGGCGTCGCCCTCTGGCTCGAGCTCACCCCTGCGCAATCGGCGCTGACGGCCGTCGACAGGCGCGACGACATCGACGGCGCGCTCGTGATGCTCATCCCCCCTGGCACGACTGAGCAGGCCCATCCCGGTCTGCTGCAGAAGGTCGCACAGCTCTCACCGCACCTTTCGACAGGGGTCGATGGCGGGGTCACTCCCGCCATCGCCGCACGCGCGGCAGAGGCGGGGGCGTCATACATCGTCTCAGGGCGTGCGCTCCTCGCCATTCCCCGCGCAACCGACCTGTCGCCGTCAGCCGGCACCCCAACGAAAGAAGAACAGTCATGACCGATTCACCATCGCTGCCCCAGACGATGCGCACAAGCGTTCTGGCCGAGAAGCACTCTCTGCGCGTCGAAGACCGCCCGCTGCCCGCTGTCGCGGCGGACGAGGTTCTCGTCAAGGTCGCTGCTGTCGGCGTGTGCGGCTCAGACGTTCACTACTACCGTGAAGGACGCATCGGCGACTTCGTCGTCGAAGCCCCGCTGGTTCTCGGTCACGAGGTCAGCGGCACGATCGTCGCCACCGGTGCGGACGTCACGGCGGATCGCGTCGGGCAGCGCGTCGCGATCGAGCCGCAGCGTCCGTGCGGTCACTGTCGTGAGTGCCGCGCCGGTCGCTACAACCTGTGCCCGAACATGGAGTTCTACGCCACTCCGCCGATCGACGGCGCCTTCACCGGCTACGTCACGATCCAGTCCGACTTCGCCCACTCCGTTCCAGACTCCGTCTCAGACGAGGCGGCAGCCCTGCTCGAGCCGGTCTCCGTCGCGATCAACGCCATCCGCAAGGCCGGGATCGTGCCGGGGTCGAGCATCCTCATCGCCGGGGCCGGCCCGATCGGCATCATCACCGCGCAGACCGCGAAGGCCTTCGGCGCGACCGACATCATCGTCTCCGACCTCGTGCCAGAGAAGCGTGAGCGAGCGCTGAAGTATGGAGCGACCCGCGTGATCGATCCCGTCGCCACCGACCCCGCTGACCTTGATCTCGACGTGAACGCATTCATCGACGCCAGCGGCTCCGGCCGCGCGGTCTACAGCGGCATCAAGGCCGTCCGGCCGGCAGGCGTTGCGGTGCTCGTCGGACTCGGCAACCCGGATCTCACGCTGCCGGTCTCGCACATCCAGGACCGCGAGATCGTGGTCACCGGAATCTTCCGCTACACGGACACCTGGCCGACGGCGATCAGCCTGGTTGCGAACGGGCACATCGACGCGGACTCGCTCGTCACCGGAAAGTTCACCCTCGACGAGGTCGAGGCAGCGCTTGAGAGCGATCAGAACCCCGCGAGCCTCAAATCGATCGTCTACCCCAACCGCTGAGAGCAGGCGCCGTGCGCGCCATCGGCTCCTCCCCAGATGCAGTCACCCCAGATGCAGTCACGCAGAACGGAAACCACATGAACATGTTCAGTCTCGAGGGCAGAACAGCCCTCGTCACCGGCGGAAACCAGGGCCTCGGCAAGGCGTTCGCCTTCGCGCTCGCGAGTGAGGGCGCGAAGGTCGCCATCGCCGGCCGCAGCGCCGAGCGCAACGCCAGGGTCGTCGCAGAGGCCGGAGCGGCAGGCCACGAGTTCGTCGCGATCACCGCGGACATCACCCAGGACGACCAGGTCGCACGCATGACCGAAGAGGCGATCGCAGGCCTCGGGAGCATCGACATCCTCGTCAACAATGCAGGCACCTGCTATCACGCTCCATCGTGGGACGTCACGGACGACGAGTGGGCAGCCGTGTGGGACCTCAACGTCCGCGCGCTGTGGAAGGCCAGCCTGTCTGTCGGCGCGCACATGCGCGAGGCGGGCAAGGGGTCGATCGTCAACATCGGCTCGATGTCGGGCATCATCGTGAACCGCCCGCAGATGCAGCCCGCCTACAACGCGTCGAAGGCCGCGGTGCACCACCTCACGAAGTCCCTCGCCGCGGAATGGGCGCCACTCGGCATCCGTGTCAACGCCGTCGCGCCCGGTTACGTCAAGACCGAGATGGCACCCGTCGATCGCCCGGAGTTCCAGCGCTACTGGATCGAGGACGCCCCGCAGCAGCGTTTCGCCCTGCCGGAGGAGATCGCGCCGAGCGTCGTGTTTCTCGCGAGCGACGCCGCATCGTTCATCACGGGCTCGGTGCTTGTCGCCGACGGCGGATACACGGTGTACTGATGGTGCGCAGTGAGAACAGGCGGGTCGTCGTCAACTCGGCCACCGATGTTGTGCTCGAGACCATTCCGGTGCCTGAGCCGGCCGCGAACGAGGTGCTCGTGCGCTCGACGGTTGTGGGCATCTGCGGCTCAGACATGCATGCCGCGCACGGCACCCACCCCTTTATGTCGCTGCCGTTCCGGCCTGGGCACGAGGTCGTCGGCATGGTCGAGGGCGTCGGCGCGGATGTCGACGCCTCGCTCGTCGGCAGGCGCGTTGTGATCGAACCCAACCTCTACTGCGGCACCTGCGAGCCCTGCGTCGCCGGCCGGTACAACATCTGCGACACGCTCGACGTGTTCGGATGCCAGACCCCCGGGGGCATGGCCGACCGCTTCACGATCGCCGCCGACCGCGTTGTGCAGCTTCCGGACGACCTGCCAGACCTGAAGGCCGCGCTCATCGAGCCGTTCTCCACTCCCGTGCACGCCGTCCGTCGTGCCGGTGATCTCACCGGCAAGCGCGTCGTTGTGCTCGGGGCGGGTCCGATCGGTCTGTTCGTGACGATCGCCGCTCTCGCGGCCGGAGCATCGACGGTTGTCGTGGCCGATCTGCTCGAGTCCAAGCGGGCTCGTGCCGAACGGCTCGGGGCTGCCGGCAGTTTCGATTCGAGTGCTGCGGATGCCGCCGACCAGGCACGCGCTGCCCTCGGCGGCGCCGCCCACGTGGTCTTCGACTGCGTGTCGCGCGAGTCGACCGTGCACCTCGCGATCGAGATCCTGGCGAAGGGCGCGACGCTGATGACCGTCGGTGTTCCCGCCGGCCCGACGAAGGTCGACCTCGACCTCGTGCAGGACCGGGAGCTCACGATCATGGGCAACCTCATGTTCGTGCGCGAAGACGTGCTCGCGGCGATCGAACTGCTGCGCACGCGCGAGGTTCCGCTCGACGAGATCGTGACGGGCACGTTCGACCTCGCTGATGCCGCCGAGGCGTTCCGGGCGTCCGACGACGCCGAGCAGGTCAAGGTGCTCGTCACCGTCGGCTGACCGGGCGGCGTGACCGCGCACGGCTTTTCATCCTCTCTGGACGTTTTCATCCCGCATGGCGGGCGAGAACGTCCAGAGAGGATGAAACGTGCGCGGGCAGGTGCTGGGCAGTGCGCTATGACGGCAGCTGCTGCAGAGCCCACCCGTTGCCGTCGGGGTCAGAGAAGTAGACGAAGCGGCCCCACGGCTGGTCGTCCACCTCGCTCACGTCGACGCCGCGGTCGCGCAGCTCGCGATACGCGGCATCCGCGTCGTCGACCACGCACTGCAGCCCTTTGGCTGAACCGGGCACCATCTCGGTCAGGTTGAGGTCGAGCACGATGGAGCACGCTGAACCGGGTGGGGTCAATTGCACAAAGCGCAGATTCTCGTTGACGGTGTGGTCGTGATCGGCGTTGAAACCGATCTTCTCGACATAGAACGCCTTGGCCTGATCGATGTCGCTGACCGGCACGGCGATCAGCTCGAGCCTGAAATCCATGGTCTTGCCTTTCTCTCGTGTGCAGACGCTCTTCAACATAGGACGTCAAGAGGTCAATTCCTGTCCTCTTTTGTCATGGCGCCATTCTGGCGTGGCGCGTACAGATGCCGGAACGTTCTCGATGACTCTAAGATCGAACACGGACTGGCAGCTTGACGGAGAACGCATGAGCAGCAGGAAGGGACCCGATGCCGCTCGGTGAATCACGGCGGACGACGGACATCCGCGGCGACCGGTCCTGGTTCGGGAACGTGCGCGAGTTCGCGAGCCAGGTGGCCAGGAGTTCTCCTGCACGGCTCGCGCTCATCATCTTCGCGCTTGTCGTCCTGGCGTTCTCGGCGCTCCTGACCCTGCCGATCTCGGCGGCGGACGGAAACGCGACGTCCCTTCACGACTCGGTGTTCGTCGCGGTCTCCGCCGTCACGGTGACGGGCCTCGTCACGGTCAACACCGCCCTGCACTGGTCCCTGTTCGGCCAGATCGTCATTCTTCTGGGAATCCAGATCGGCGGGCTCGGGATCGTCACGCTCGCTCTGTTGCTCGCCCGTGCGGTGACACGGCACCTCGGCGTGCGCAGCAGGCTCCTGGCGCAGCAGGGGATCAGCACGGGAAAGCTCGGAGAAGTGGGCGCGCTCCTCAGGACAGTCATCGTGACGTCTCTTTTGATGGAGCTCGTGCTGGCGCTCTTTCTGGTTCCCCGTTTCATCATGGTCGAGGACTCATGGGCAGAGGGACTGTGGCATGGCGTCTTCTACGCCGTCTCGTCGTTCAACAACGCCGGGTTCGTCTCGCACCCAGACGGCCTGATGTCGTTCGCGGGCGACCTGTGGATCCTCGTTCCGATCATGGTCGGCGTCTTCGTGGGCAGTTTCGGGTTTCCGGTGTTCATGGTGCTGATGATGGCCAAGTGGGACCTTCAGAGATGGAGCCTGCACGCCAAGCTCACCCTGGCCGTGACCACGATCCTGCTCTTCGCGGGGGCGGCGATCTGGGCGGCGTTCGAATGGTCGAATACCTCGACCATCGGTGAGATGGGTGTGGGTGAGAAGATCTTCAACGCGTTCTTCGCGTCGACGATGATGCGCTCGGGCGGGTTCAGCATCGTGGACACGAGCTCCTCGAGCCCGGTGACGCTTCTCGCCACCGACGCGTTGATGTTCGCCGGCGGCGGCTCGGCTTCGACGGCCGGTGGCATCAAGGTGACAACCGTCGCCGTGCTGTTCCTGGCGATCGTGGCCGAGGCCAGAGGCGACAAAGACGTGGCGGCCTTCCGCAGGACGATTCCAGAGGGAGTGCTGCGAGTCGCGATCAGCGTCGTGTTCCTCGGGGCCACACTCGTTCTCGTGTCGACGGGCCTGATCATGGCCGTGAGCTCGGAACCCCTCGACCGGATTCTCTTCGAGGTGATCTCGGCCTTCGCGACGTGCGGCCTCAGCGTCGGCCTGAGCGAGGAACTCGGGCCGACGGGCAAGTATGTGCTCGCCGCGCTGATGTTCGCCGGACGAGTCGGGCCCATCACCCTGGCGTCGGCGCTCGCGGCACGACAGCGCAATCAGCTCTTCCGTTTTCCGGACGAACGCCCCATCATCGGGTAGACCTCGGACATCGAGGCCAGATGATGTGCACGCGGCGTGCCAGACAGGCGTAATGTGTTCGCGTGATCCTGCGCGCCCCGTTCTGGCGACGACTCCTTCGTCCTCATCCGGCACAAACCCTCCTCTACGGATTCGCCACAGCCGTTCTCGTCGGGGCCGCCTTTTTGATGCTGCCGATATCGAAGAGCGGGCCGGGGGGAGCATCCTGGATCGAGGCGCTCTTCACAGCGGTGTCTGCGGTCTGCGTCACCGGGCTCACGGTTGTCGACACCGAGCTGTACTGGAGCGGTTTCGGGCAGGTCGTGATCATGCTGCTGATCCAGATCGGTGGTTTCGGGGTGATGACCTTCGCGTCCGTCGTCGGTCTCACAGTGGTTCGAAAGCTGTCACTGCGCGCGCGGATCAACGCCGCGACCGAGGCGAAGAGCATCGGGCTCGACGATATCCGTCAGCTCGTTGTCGGAATCGTGCGCATCTCGCTCATCGTCGAAGGCGCGGTTGCGGTCCTGCTCGCGGCGCAGTTCGCGATCGGATACGGCAGGCCGATCGGAGAGGCGGTGTGGTGGGGGCTGTTCCACGCTGTCTCGTCGTTCAACAATGCCGGGTTCGCGCTCTTCAGCGACAGCCTGTCCGCCTATGCGGCCGATCCGTTCATCTGCCTGCCGATCTGTGCCTCGATCATTCTCGGCGGTCTGGGATTCCCGGTGATCATGCAACTGCGCAAACACTTGCGGAACCCGCTCACGTGGACGATGAACACCCGCATCGTGCTCGCGGCGACCGTCGCCCTGCTGATTCTCGGGTCGCTGTACATCACCGCGCTCGAATGGGACAACCCGGCGACGCTCGGCCCTCTCGACACCCCGTCGAAGATTCTCGTGGGGTTCTTCCATTCGGTTCAGACCCGCACGGCAGGTTTCAACACCGTAGACGTCGGTGCGATGCACGGCGCCACGCTTCTGGGCATGGACGTGCTGATGCTGATCGGCGGTGGTCCGGCTGGCACGGCCGGCGGCATCAAGGTCACAACCTTCGCCGTGCTCTTCTTCATCATCCTCGCCGAGATCAGGGGGGAGGCCGCGGTCAACGTCTTCGGAAAGCGCCTCTCACGAGCGGTGCACCGGCAGGCGATCGCCGTTGTGCTTCTCGCCGTCGGTGTGGTCATGAGCGCGACGATCGCTCTGATGCTGATGACGGGCCTCGACCTCGACCGCGTGCTCTTCGAGGCCGTGTCTGCCTTCGGCACCGTCGGGCTCTCGACGGGCATCACCACCGAGCTTCCGGCCGCCGGTCACCTCATCCTCGTGCTGCTGATGTTCATCGGCCGGCTCGGCCCCATCACGTTCGCGTCTGCCCTCGCTCTTCGCGAACGCAAACTGCTGTATGAACTCCCTAAAGAAAGGCCGATCATTGGCTAAATTCCACTGGCCGGGCGGTGCGGATGCCGTCCGATTCGCCGAGGCAGACTCCGTTGCCGTGATTGGGCTGGGCCGCTTCGGGCGTTCTCTCGCCCTCGAACTCATGCACAGCGGAACCGACGTGCTCGGCATAGACGCGCGCGAAGACGTCGTTCAGAGCCTGAACGGGCAGCTCACCCACGTCGTTATGGCCGACGCGACCAACGAAGAGACGCTCAAGCAGTTGTCTGTGCCGGAGTTCGACCGCGTTGTGGTCGCCATCGGCAGTGATATCGAGGCGAGCATCCTCACCACCTCGCTGCTGTTGCGCTTCGAGGTCGAGCACATCTGGGCCAAAGCGGTGAGTGACGCCCACGGGCTCATCCTCGAGCAACTGGGCGTGGAACACGTGGTCTCGCCCGAGAAAGACATGGGCAGACGGGTGGCACACCTCGTGCGCGGTGTGATGCAGGACTACATCGACATCGGCGACGACTTCGCCCTCGTCAAGGCCAAGCCGAACTCGGCGGTCGAGGGCATCACGCTCGGCGAGGCGAAGGTCAGGGCGAAGTATGGTGTGACCGTCACCGCATACAAACGACCGGGGAGCGCCTGGACGTATGCGACCCCCGACACGGTCATCCAGCACGGTGACGTCATGCTCATCGCCGGTCAGGCGAAGAAGGCCGAAGCGTTCAGCCAGTTGCGCTGATCACATCGTCACATGTCGCGCGGCGACGGATGCCCGCCGTCGGTAGTGCCTGGGCCGTGCGATCGCGCGCGCTCGGCCGCGAGGCGCTCCTCCTCCGTAGGTTCCGGACTCACATCGCCCGCCCGTCTGGCCGCGGCCTGTTGTTCGACGGTTCGCCGGTGAACGGACGCCCCCGCCGCGCTCGTCTCGCTCTCACCGCCCGCTGTGGCCGCATGCTTCGGGCCGGTCTCCGTGTCGGCATCCGCCCTGCCGGTCTCCGTGCCGGCATCCGCCCTGCCGGTCTCCGTGCCGGAATCCGCCCCGATGTCGTCCCGTTCCGACTCGCTGTATCCCGTGCGGTTCTGGTCGGGCTGATTCTGGTCCGGCTCGCCGGGGTCCGATTCATGCCCGGCCGCCCCGTTGTGCCCGGCGGCCGCAGACGTGCGCCTGCTCGCCCGCTCGTGGACGGCATCCCCGCGCAACCGTACGGCTTCATCCGGATCGAGGGTCGGGTCCGAGAGCCGGTAGAACCGAGTGAGCTCGTCCTCCTGCTCGGCGGTGAGGGGTGCATGCGCGTCGTACCGCGGCGCCGCCTTGAGGGTTTCCTTGTCGTAGGGAATCCTCAGCCGCTCGTTGTCCCACTCGGCTCCGTCGAGCGGAACAACGCTCTCGTGCCGTCCGAACAGGCCCGTTCGCACACTCACCCAGGTGGGCCTGTCTGTGGCCGGGTCGACATAGACCTGCCCGACACTGCCCACCCTCTCATCGTCCGGGCCCAACACGGGTGCGCCCTGCAGGCCACCGATGTCGTGTGACTCGATCATCACGGGTTCTCCTTCGCTGACCGGGGTCGGATTGTGATCTCTGTCGGCACGCTATCGTCCCGGCAGGCTATCGTCCGAGGCCGGCTCGGTCGACGCGACGGTGGAACCGCATGCCGGCCATACCGCCGAGCACGGCGCCGCCGAGGCTCGCGATCAGGGCGAGCACAGCTGTCACGACACCCGCTGTCGAGAAGTCATCGAACTGGATCGACGGGAACGCGTTCACGTTCGCCAGAACGTTGAACTGGTCTCCGACGATCGCACCGACGATCGCGAGCACGATGCCGATGACCAGCGCCCACAGCCAGACGGCAAGACCCTGGATCGCCCCGTTGAACCGTGCCATGCGGCCGGCCACGTATCCTCCGCAGAAATAGGCGACGAACAGAACCACGATGACCACTATCGATCCGACGAGCACGCTGCCCATAACATCCGACATCGCCTGGTCCGACGCTTCTTCGAGGTCCCCGCCCAGCGCTGTCACGCCGATGGCGGCGATGAGGCCGGCGAGCAGAACAGCCGTGCCCGTCGCGGCGAGCCAGCCGAAGAACGCCGAGCCGACCTTCACGCCCCCGAAGCGGCTCTGCTCGCGTTCGACGACGTCTTCGCGCAGCGACGGCTGATCGTCGGCGGGAACCGCCGCGGCGCGCGCCCTCGTGTCGCCGTCGTGCGCGACATCGCGCCGGTCGTTCGCGTCATAGGGCATGTCGTCAACGTTTCGTCCGTCGTCCGGGTAGTTTCTCGCACTCATGATCGTTCCTCCCCATCGCTCATCAGGCTTCCAGTGAACGTCGTGACGGATGCCGCAGCAAGGGGGTTGCAATTTCGGCGCGTGAGCGTAAAAACCGCACAGATCTAGGCTGTGGGTATGCCGTTCCTCTCAGTTTCCGCTCGTGACGCCCTCAACCGCCTCGTCGAAGCCGAGCGGCGCGACCCGGTGCCGCACCCGCTCGACCGGGTGCGGAGCATCCGCTCGCTGATCGCAGAGCTCGAGGCCGATGCCGCGGTTCTCGCGGGTGTTCGCGAGGCGCTGGATGCGGGTGCGGAATGGCCCGAGATCGCCTCTGCCGCCGGGTTGAAGCCCGCGGCGGCGAAGTGGCGCTGGCAGGGGACGGACGACGAGATCGCGGCGCGTCACGCGGCCGGGCGCAAGCGGTCTGCCCGACCGAGCAGTGTTCCCACCGACCTGCCGGGGCTCTCGGTGTCAGAGGCGGCCAAGGAGCTCGGCGTCAGCGCCCAGGCGATCTACCTTCGGGTCTCGCGCGGGCAGATGAGGGCCGAGACCGTCGAGCTGCCAGACGGGCGCAGCTACAAGCGGGTGTTCCCCGAAGGATGAGCGCGGGCCGGGGCGTGCACAACTTCGGAGAATCTCGTTACGGCCTTCAGAACGTGCGGTGACGAGGGTGTGACTGCCCGGTCGAGGACCGCATCTCCGAAGTTGTGCACCCTCACCGAGACACAAGATGCGCCGAAGCCCTCTTCGTGCAGTCACCCCGCGGTCGATGTCGGCGGCAACGGATACGCTGGGCTCGCGAAAACACACTCGCTGGGAGGCCTACTCTGTTCATCCTCGATGACACCGTCGTCTACTCGGCGAGCGACCTCACAGCGGCTGCGAACTGCGAGTGGGCGCTGATGCGAAAGCTCGACTACAAGCTGGGCCGAATCCCCGTGCCGCCAGAGACCGTCGACGACATGCTCGAGCGTGCGGCCAGGCTCGGCGACAGGCACGAAGAGCGGATGCTCGAGCGACTCCGTGCCGAGCGTCACGTCGTCGAGATCGGCAGGCCTCCCCCCGATCGGGGCGCGATCCTCGAGGCCGTTCGGCAGACATCCGCTGCGTTCGCCGCGGGTGCGGAGGTCGTGTTTCAAGCGGCCTTCTTCGACGGACGGTTCCTCGGGTACGCGGACTTCATCCAGCGAACCGACGAGGGCGCCGGTGCGGACGGCGGCGGCGCGGAGGGCGTCGGTGCGGAGGGCGTCGGCTCCGGTGGTGTCTATGAGGTGTACGACACCAAACTCGCGCGCAAAGCGAAGATCACAGCCCTGCTTCAGCTCGCGGCCTATGCCGAGCAGTTGCAGCTTCAGGGCATTCCGATCGGGGAATACGTGCATCTGCTGCTCGGCGACAACAGCACGAGCAGCCATCGCATCCGCGACATCATGCCCGTCTACCTGGAACGACGTGCCCGCCTGGAACGCATGATCGACGAACGCGTCGCCGAAACGGAACCCTCCGTGTGGGGCGACGAACGCTACAGCGCGTGCGGGCGATGCGACGTCTGCGACGAGCAGGTCCATGCACACAGAGACGTCCTTCTCGTCGCGGGTCTGCGGCTCACCCAGCGCGCCAAGCTGCGAGCGGCGGGCATCACCTCGATCGAGGAGCTGGCCGCTGCCGCCGGCCCTGTTCCCGGCATGACGGACCAGATCTTTATGGGCCTCAGGCAACAGGCCCAGCTGCAGATCACTCCACCTCGCGAGGGGGAGCCTCTGCCCTGGATCACGGCGAATCCACGGGTGCTTCAGGCGATTCCCGAGCCGAGCGCCGGCGATATCTTCTTCGATTTCGAGGGTGACCCGCTCTATCAGGAGGGGTCGGTGTGGGGCCTCGACTACCTGTTCGGGCTCGTCGAACCCGACGAGCGGTTCGTCTCGTTCTGGGCGCACTCCCTGGCGGAGGAGAAGCAGGCCCTGATCGACTTTCTCGCGTATCTCCGTCAGCGTCGTGAGGCGTATCCCGATATGCACGTCTATCACTACGCGCCATATGAGAAGACGCATCTGCTGACCCTCGCGGCGCGGCACGGTGTCGGTGAAGAAGCCGTCGACGACCTGCTGCGCAACAACGTTCTCGTCGACCTCTATCCCATCGTGCGTCAGGCGATCAGGGTGGGCAGCCGGAGCTACTCGCTCAAGAAGCTCGAACCCCTTTATATGGGTGACCGGTTGCGCGCCAGCGACGTCACCACCGCCGGTGACTCGATCACGGCATACGTTGAGGCGATGCGGCTGCGGTCGGCCGGTGAAACAGATGCCGCAGAGAGAATATTGGAGGAGATCGCCGATTACAACGAGTACGACTGCGTCTCGACGCTGAAGCTGAGGGACTGGTTGAGGGCACGGGCGGCTGAGTCCGGAGTGGTTCCCGCCACGCGCATCGAACTCGAGGTGCCCGAGCGCGACCCCGACCCCGTCTTTCTCGCTCTCGAGCAGGTCGTGCGCGCCGTGCCGACCGCGGAACGCGATGCCGACCAGACGGCGCTCGCGCTGGCATCCGCGGCGATCGACTATCACCGGCGCGAACAGAAGTCGTTCTGGTGGGAGCACTTCGCCCGGCTCACCGCACCGGTGGACGAGTGGGCGGAGACGCGCAACGTGCTCGTGATCGAGCGGGCCGTCGTCGAGCGTGACTGGTACCACGAGGGCAGTCAGCGCACCTCGCGCCGTGTGCTGCGGGTGAGCGGCGCCCTCGCTCCGGGCAGCTCGATCAAGGTCGGCACGAGCCCATTTCTGATGTATGCCGAGCCATACCCGCCGATCACGCGCAGCACAGAGCCGGGGGCGCGCACAACACACAATCGTGTGAGCGTTCTCGAGGTCATCGACGAGACCGAGTTCGTGATCGAAGAGATGCTTGAACGGGACGCGCCCGCTTACTCCGAGCTGCCGATCGCCCTCACGCCGCCGAAGCCGCCGTTCACCCGCGACCAGGAATCCGCCATCTCACACTGGGGTGGCCGCGTTCTGGCCGGGCTGCCGGCGATGATTCCGGATGCCGCACTCGACATCCTGCGCCGGGTGCCACCGAGAGGTGCGCCGCTCGTCGGGGTTTCCGTGCCTGCGGGTGGTTCTGTGCCTGCGGGTGGTTCCGTGCTGACGGGTGGTTCTGCGCCGACGGGTGGTTCTGCGCCGGCCGAGGTCTCGGCACCGGCGGGCGGCTCGGCGCCTGTCGGCGCGCCGGCTTCTGTCGATCGTTCTGAGCCCGAGCCGGACTACATCGGCGCGATCCGCGAGAGCCTGCTCGGAATCGACAGGTCATACCTCGCGGTGCAGGGCCCGCCGGGCACGGGAAAGACCTACACCGGTTCACGCGTCATCGCCGACCTCGTGCGCGACCATGACTGGAAGATCGGTGTTGTCGCACAATCTCATGCGGCCGTCGAGAACATGCTCAAGGCGGTGCTCGCCGCCGGGGTCGATCCGGCACGGGTCGGCAAGAAGCCGCGAAGCGGCGACGAAGCTGTTCCGGTCGAGTGGACAGCGCTCGGCAGCAAGACCGTCGCCGCATTCGCCGCGCAGCCCGGCGGTTTTGTGCTCGGCGGCACGTCGTGGGACTTCTGCAAGGCAGACCGTGTCGAACCCGGATCACTGGACCTGCTCGTCATCGACGAGGCCGGGCAGTACTCCCTCGCGAACACGATCGCATGCTCGGTCGCCGCGCAGCGGATGCTGCTGCTGGGCGACCCGCAACAGCTTCCCCAGGTCAGTCAGGGCACGCATCCCGAGCCCGTCGACCAGTCTGCCCTCGGCTGGCTGAACGACGGACACGATGTGCTCCCGGCCGAGTTCGGGTACTTTCTCGCGACGAGCTGGCGTATGCACGAAGCCGTCTGCGCGCCGGTGTCCGCCCTCTCGTACGAGGGCAAGCTGCACTCGCGTGCTTCTGCCCGCCGCATCGACGGAGTCGCCCCGGGGCTGCACCCGGTTCCCGTCGCCCACGACGGCAACTCCACGTCGTCGAGCGAAGAAGCGGATGCCGTCACGGCAATCGTGCGCGGCCTGCTCGGCCGGCCGTGGGCATCCGGTCGTGCCAGGGAGCCTGCGACAGTGCCTCTCGCGCAGTCAGACGTGATCGTCGTCGCACCGTACAACGCCCAGGTCGAACTGGTTCACGATCGTCTGCGGAACGCAGGCTTCGGCTCTGTGCTGGTGGGCACCGTCGACAGGTTCCAGGGGCAGGAGGCAGCCGTGGCCATTGTGTCGCTTGCCGCCTCGAGTGCTGATGACGCGCCGCGCGGACTCGAGTTCCTTCTGATGCCCAATCGCTTGAACGTGGCGATCTCGCGGGCGCAGTGGGCGGCATATCTTGTGCACTCACCGGCGCTGGTCGACACCCTGCCGCGCACGCCGCAAGCGCTCGCGGACCTCAGCGTGTTCATCACCCTTGTCGGCGGGCGCGCTTCGCGGTGAGGGTGCTCCCTTATGACGGTGCTCCCTTGTGAGGCGGTCGACGTACTCGACTCGCGATGGTGGGGCGGGGTCAAGGGGGTTAGCGTCTGTTTCAGCCTGAAAAATGAACAACGGCCTGAAAAGTGGACAACGGGATGTGGCGCAGGCTCAAGGTGAGAGAGCTTGGCCGAGAAAAGCCAACACTGCCAACCGGATCTTCGCCTGTTTCGCGTGGGGCTCGTCGCCAGCCAGCAATGGGGAGAAGTTCGGGAAGTCGGTGAAGGTCATGTGGTCGGCGCCGTCGATGATCGCCGTGCTCCCGCTGCCGGCTGTCGCCGAGGCATACCGCTCCTGCTGCGTCCGCCATATCTCGTCATAGGGTTCGTGGTCGGTGATCCCGGCGGCATCCAGCTTTGCGTCGTACTGGGCCCTGTCGACGCTTTTGGACGCGTGGACGAGGAGGAACGGCTTCGACAGCGGCGGATGCACAGGCCCATACGGGACGCCGTCCAGGTCGACGGCGGCAGCGATACGCGGATCGGCGGCGAGCAGCTGGTAGCTGACGGCTCCGCCGTAGGAATGGCCGACGGCCGCGATGCGATTCAGATCGAGAGTTCCGGCCAGGAGTCCCTCACCGGCATCCAACCCCTCTAGCGCGTCGAGTACCTGACCGGCACGGTCCACCCACGACGCCATCAGCGCGTCGAGCTGCGCGAATCCGCTCGGCAAGGGCAGCTCCAGCAGCTGCGTACCGTGCGATGTGACCGATGCCGCAGCGCCTTCGGGATAGTCCGCCGCGACGACCACGTATCCGTGACTCGCCAGCTCCTCGACGAGGAAGGAGCTCTGCCCGCGGAATCCGCCCATCCCGTGCGAGAACAGCACGACGGGATGCCGACCGTGTGCAGGAGGTACGTCCCACGCGGCGGTGCTCTCGCTGATGCCGACGGTGTTGAACAGCATCGCGGGCATGCCGAGTGCCCGTGCGAGCCCGCTTGCAAGTGCATCGCCGTGCTCGGAGTACGGGGCCTGCGGACCCTCGGCGTCGGACGGATACCACGCCTGTGCGGAGACAGGGGAGTCGCCTCCGACCTCGAACGACACCGTCCCGACCTTCCAGTCCCCGGTCGTCGGGGTCGCGACGAACACGGGGCTCACGGCCGGAATCGCCCACGCGGTGAGCAGCCCGAGCCCGATCCCCGTGACGGAGAGCGCCCGCAGGACCGCGGACAATCGCCGCGACGACGTCGGCGCGGCATCCGATCGCCCGCCCCGCCGGCCTCGGCGCACAACGGCGAACACAACGGCGAGGGCAGCAAGGCACGCCGCTAGATACGCCGGAGCCAGCTGCCATCGATCCCCTTCGAGCAACAGGTGAGCCCCCATCGCCACGGCCAGAACCAGGCATAACGCGATCCCGACGATGCCTCGGCGCACCCGGCTCCAGCACAGCGCCACCGCGGTGACCGTCACCACGGCGACCAGGACGATCTCCCACGTTCGCATTGAACTCCCTCACATTGATTCTCAACTATGATAACCAATGTGAAAGAGCCACCGACCTCGAAGGCATCGCAGGTGTTGCATCCCGTGCGGGCAAGGATTCTCGGCCTGCACGTCGGTGGGCGTCACCTGACCACGAACCAGATCAGAGAGCGCCTCCCGGATGTCGCGCAGGCGAGCGTGTACCGGCACATCCGGATCCTTCACGAAGCAGGGCTCCTCACGGTCGTGTCGGAGAAGCCGATACGCGGCGGGGTCGAGCGCACTTACGCGCTCACGCCCGGTGAGGCTCTCGTCAGCGCCGACGAGTTCCGAGATCTCCCCGACGAGCGGCGCAGCGCCGAACTCGCAGCGTTCATCACGCGGATATGGGCGGAAGCCGAGACGGCCCTGGCTGACCGTGAGGGTTCCGCGGTGAGCTTCACCCTGTCCGGGTTCGATGCGACAGAAGCTGAGCTGCGCGAGATGCTGGCGCACATGCAGGCGCGCATCGCTCAGTTGGCTGCGGTGACACCGACTGAACCGCGGACCCGGTGGACACTCGCCACGGTCCTGACGGGCGAGAGCCCTGCCGGATGACCCGCTGCCGCTGCATCCTCCGACCGCCGGAACGGCTGCCCTCGCCGCGACGACCACCATTCCCGACGGGCCCATCGTGTACCCGATGAACCGCGCTCCCATCCGGCGCTGACGAGCTGACGCAGGTGGTGGAGCTGTCTGGACGACGCGAACTGCTCGAGCTCGAGAAGCTCGACCGTCGTCTCCCGGGTCCTCGATCCATGCGTGATCCTCGCGCTTCAGGCGGGAGTCTTGCCCGGCCTCACTGAGCGATAGTCCGGAGTCTCGCCCTCGGGTGCCCGCTCGGCCGCATGAATCGTCACCCCGCGGTCGTGTCGTGTGTGTGCGCCGGTTCACCATGGATTGCGGTCCGCAGTGACCCGAGTATCGCCTGGAGACCGAATTCGAAGCGTTCGTCGAAGCTGACGGAAGTGAAGCCGGGACCGAGTCGGTGCAAGGCCGGATAGTCGTCTGAGGAGAGCGCCACCTCCGTATCCGGTGAGGCTCCCTGTGCTGCTTGCTGCTCCTGGGTGACGCCGAGGAGGAAGTAGAACAGCGCCCAGGTTCCGAGTACGTTCTCACCATCGGGGACGCCGGCTCGTGCGAGCGCGGATGTGAGTGCTTCGACGAAACGAAGCGCGTGTTCCTCGAGCGGCACGTTCCCTGCGGTCAGGCGTGCACCATCTCGGTACGCCAGCAACGTGTCACGGTACCGGCGGAGGATCTCCTCGACTCGGTCGAACCCATCCGCGGGCAGATCCTCCAGCGACATCTGCGAGAGCACTGCATCGGACATCAGTCCGAGCATGCGCGCCTTCGTGCCCACGTGGAAGGAGACGGTATTCACGTTCACGCGCATCCGTCGGGCCACCTCGCGGATGGACACCGCGTCGAGTCCGTCGTCATTCAGAAGCTGCAAGGCAGCATCGATCACGTTCTGTCGGCTGTGCTTCCGTGCCGGCATGCTCCTCCTGGACTCTCCGCTTCCCGCGTTGCTCCAGATAGGGTACTCTGATCCTTGAAGTTAGGGCGTCCTAATCAAGTAATGACTCGATCCGCCGCGCTAGAAAGCTGGACCGACATGTTCACACCACGCAACAGCCCGCTGTTCGAGGAGGGGCTTCCCGCGCGAATCTCTGCGCGGCTTTTCCGGCGCAAGCTGGAGCTCTCCGTTGCGAATCGACATTCGATGGCCGACGGGGTGATGCGGGTCACCTTGAGCGGGTTCGATCTCGCGTCGTTCCCGTATCAGGGCGGCGACCAACGATGCACTCTGCTGATCCCATGGGCTGATGAGGAGGCGTGGCGGTACATGCTTCCCGCCATCGCCGACCCCTGGACGGCCGCCTCTCAGTACAGCGTTGTCGCAGCACTCGCGCGCCCCCTCCGACGGCGACTGACGGTGAGCGGGTTCCGTCCGGCGCAATGTGAGATCGACTTCGACATCGTGCTCCACGGCGACAGCCCCCTCACCACCTGGGCGCGGCACGCCGAAATCGGTTCCCGGGTCGAGATGGTCAACGAGGGGCGGAAGTACCGCGTCGGTGATTATGCCCGCTGGCAGCTCCTCATCGCCGACGAGAGCGGCACACCCGCCGCCCTGGCAATCGCTAACGAAACCCCCGACACCGTTCCGACCACTGTTTACCTCGCGCGCGGCGCGGCTTCGATGCCGCAGGTGGAGTCCCCCGGCAGTCATGTCACCGTGATTCGTGTGCCCACGCCAGCCGATCGACGCGTCGCCTCCGATGTGCTGTGTCGGGCCGTACTCGAACGCCCTCTCCCGATGATCCCCGACAAGGTCGGCATCGCGGGCGAGCGTGCCCTGGCCCATGCGCTCAGCAGGGGGCTCCAGAGGGCAGGCGTTCCGCGCCGCGTCATCCAGGCCGCGAGCTACTGGAAGAAGTAATGAGCCATCTGCGATCTGCCACGTGCAGATGCATGATTGGCGTTCGTGCGTCTCTCGAACGACAAGAAGGGCGGCGTACGCGGCGCTCAACGACGACAAGAAGCGACGACAAGGACGCGAATGACGACGAAGATCACCCCCACAGCCCCGACGCGCCCGAAGAGTGTGACGCGGGCCACATCACCTCTACTCGGACTGGTCGGAATCCTTCTGGTCGCCGGGAACCTCCGAACAGCGATCACAACCGTTGGCCCTGTGCTCCCCGACATCCAGCAGTCCATCGGGATTTCTTCTCTGCTGGCATCGCTGTTGGTGAGTCTGCCGCTTCTCGCGTTCGCAATCACCTCCCCGCTCGCACCTCGCCTTGCTCATCACATCGGGCTCGAACGGACCATCGGCGTCAGCCTCCTGATGCTTGCCGCTGGTCTCGTTCTACGGTCGGCGCCGTCCATCGCGATGCTCTGGATCGGCACTGCATCGATCGGCGTGTCGATCGCGATACTCAACGTCGTTCTCCCGGCACTGATCAAACGCGATCTCCCGACGCGGATCGGACAGGTCACCGGCGGGTACTCCGCCGTACAGTCGACGTTCGCAGCCATAGCCGCCGGGATCGCTGCGCCTCTCGCCGGGCTGACGGCGCTCGGCTGGAGACTGCCTCTCGGGATGTGGGCGGGTCTCGCGCTCATCGCACTCGCATTCTTCGCCCCGCAGCTACGACGCCGAACGATACTTACCAGCTCCGAGGAGGACATCGTTTTCGGAGACAGTGAGCTCCGCAGCACAGGATGGCGCTCGCCGTGGAGGAGTCTGCTTGGCTGGCAGGTCACGGCATTCATGGGCCTTCAGTCCGTAGTGTTCTACACCGTCATCACGTGGACGCCCTCGATCGAAGCGGACGCCGGCATCAGCGCCGCGGACATCAGCGTGCACCAGTTCCTCCTGAACGCGCTCGGTATCCTCGCGAGCCTCATGTGCTCTGCGCTCATTCCCCGAATGCGCGACCAACGCCTCCTCGCGATGGCGGGGCCGCTGCTCCTCATCGTTGGGCTCCTCGGTCTTCTCCTCTTTCCCCACGTCGCACTGCTCTGGATGAGCATCATCGGGTTCGCTGGCGGCGTGAACATCGTCCTCGCGCTCTCCTTCTTCGGACTGCGCACGACCCACCACGCCCAAGCCGCCAGTCTGTCCGGGATGGCGCAATCGATCGGCTACCTCATCGCTGCCGCCGGCCCGATCGCCTTCGGCGCGCTTCACGACGCGGTGATCAGTTGGGTCCCAACACTCATCGGGCTCGTCATCATCAGCGTCATCCTCGTCGCGCTCGGATACCTCTCCGGTCGCAATCGAACCATCGAAGACACCGAGCGGTAGTCCGCAACCCGCCATCGCCGTCGTGCGTGGAGCGGCGATGGCGGCGAGGCTGAGCCCCACCAGCGCGGCGGCAGCGAGCAGCGTTGCCGAATCAGGCGACGTCACGCGCCGTGCGATACCCGATCGCATCCGCATCCGCACACGGCTCGAGAACCTCGACGTCACATTCTCGGAGGTTGCGCAAGAGTTGCCCAGGCTCGTTTCGCTCACGCTGGGACCAGCCCCATCAGCGCCGTCCGAGCTTCCGCAGTAAGGCGGCCGTCATATCAGGCGGTCTCGCCGGGCCTGATCCGGTC
Source organism: Okibacterium endophyticum (assembly GCF_054780075.1). Taxonomy (NCBI): domain Bacteria; kingdom Bacillati; phylum Actinomycetota; class Actinomycetes; order Micrococcales; family Microbacteriaceae; genus Okibacterium; species Okibacterium endophyticum. The sequence goes on from NZ_BAAGXA010000012.1 coordinate 274,941, forward strand.
GAAACCCAATGAGGGCGGGACCGAGCGTGGGGAGCGCCTGTTCTACTCGGCCGCGTCGCCGTTGCAGCGCTACACACCACGCACTTATAGGCTGGTCAGGCAGGGCCGGAGGGCTGGTCGGGTCTTGAATGGCGCGCACGTGGCCCGGAATAGGGGGAGTGTGGCGTGAATGTCACGATCAGCTCGATCATGGGCGGCGCGACGCCGAGCGGCCCGGATCCGGTCGCGGTCCGGCGGGCGCTCCGCCGCGCGCTTGCACCCGTGGCCATCGACGGCGTCTACGAACTTGACATCACGCTGCGCATAGGCGGGACGCTCGAGCCGGCCGAGGAACATGCGGGCGTGCATAACGCGCGGTACTTTGCTGCGTCGGGCCGGTTCTCGGCGAACCTCGTCGTGCCGCTGTCTGATATGGAGGCGCTCGGCAGCGCCGAGGCGGTTGGGCGTCAACTCCTCTCGCTCGCCGAGCGTGTGGTCGCTCGGGTCGCTCCTGAGGATCCGCGAGCAGGGCAGATGCTGCGAGCAGCGATGGAGTCGGTCGCACTGGAACTCGCATCATGATGCAGGCCGACGCCCCGCTCGATACGTTCGTGCCCGGTAGATCACTGCCAGGAAAGGAAATGTGGGCGGCATCGCAGCAAACCCGACACTGCTGGTGGCGCCACCTACTACGGCACGTAGGAGTGGAAGCGGCGCGATCCATCTCGGCGGACCGAGCCGAGAGAGCCTGACATGGGCCGGGACCAGAGCGGGACCACACCCATACAATGCATGACGTGAATTGGAGCCCTCTGCGCAGCGTTGCGGCCCCGAAAGTCCAGAAAACCGGCTACCAGGGTTACCTGGGGGTTAAGGGGGCTAGCGGCTGTTTCGGCCTGAAAAGTAAACAACGGGATGTGGCGCAGCTTGGTAGCGCACCTGACTGGGGTCAGGGGGTCGCAGGTTCAAATCCTGTCAGCCCGACAGAAATGCCCTGGTGAGAGTAGGTTTCTCACCGGGGCTTCGTCATGTCCGAGGGTCGTTTTCTTTGGTCCCCCTCTGGTCCCCCTGGCGCGGTGCCAACAGGTCGGTTGTGGACGGGCGGACGGCCTCGAACCCGCTCCCCGTGGATAAGGGGACCAAAAGGGGACCAGAATCCTGCGGGACCGCTCGTCCCGGCTCCGCAGCGCATTCCACTTGTCCCGAGCCTGCGCGAGCGACTGAAGCACCGGCATCGTCGTGATGCCTGAGCCGCCGCCTTCGGCCATGAGTGTCGGCAGCGTCGACAGGTTGGGCGAGAAGGGGCTGAAACCCTCTTTGATCTCCCTGTTGCCCCAGGTCGGGCGGATCCCCTTCGTTGCGTTCCTGTACGCCGGTCATGCTCCTGCTATGGCTCCGATGATGTGACGTCAGCGGCGAGAGGTCCCCATCGGGATGGGGTGACACGCGCTGACGTCGGACGGCGCACGATCCCCGTTGACCGTGCACGCGCTCCCCGCCTCAACCGTCGAATCATCTCCCATGTTGGTCAATGAACAAGATATCACTTGACTTGCTCACTGACCAAGTACAGACTCGTTACTGCCGACTGATCTCACCGCGTGCTGCGGGCCTTGGCCATCGGTGCGGTGTGGCAGCGCGCCATACGGAGTCCGATCCAGGAGGTGGAATGCATGGGCTCTGCGAACTCGCAGGTCGATGAGAAGGTGAGCGGTGCCGGTGGAGCTGCGATGCCTGGGTTCGGCGGACTGTGGCGACTGCTGCAGCCGATTCGTGGGCGGCTTCTCGCTGCGTACGTGATCCAAGTGATTGGAGCGACTGCCTCCGTGGTTCCGTTCATCGCAGTCGCGCAGGTCGCGCAGGTGCTGCTCGTGCCGGGGGAGGGTTCTACCGATGCGGTGTGGCTCTGGGGCTGGGTTGCCGTGGGTGCGGTAGTGGTGCGTCTGGCCTGCGTGTTCGTCTCGGGTGGGATCACCCATCTCGCGGACACCAAGTTCCAACTGATCGTGCGCCGACGGATGGCGCAGCGGCTGGGCAAGGTGCCGCTGGGGTGGTTCACGCAGCGCGGTTCCGGAGCAGTGAAGAAGAGCGTCTCAGACGACGTGCTCGCCATGCACCACCTCGTTGCACATGCTGGTCTGAACGTCATCGACGGCCTGATGGTGCCGATCGTCACGCTGGTCTATCTGTTCGCGGTGAATTGGGCGATGGCGCTGGTCGTGATGCTGCCGCTGCTGATCGGCCTGGGACTGTTCGGGGCTCAGCTCGCGAAGCTCCGGCCGCGGATGGATGAGTATTCCACCGCGATGGGCGACATCAGCGGCACGGCGGTCGAGTTCGTGCAGGGCATCAGCGTGATCAAGACCTTCGGGCAGAGCGGCCGCGCCTACCGCCGGTTCCTCGATGCTACCGACCGTTTCGTGACGGTGATGTTCGACCTCCTTGGCGGTTCGTTGCGAGTGAGCTCGGTGGCCGAGACCGTGCTGGCGCCGTTGACGTCACTGGTCGTGATCGTCGCCGGCGGTGCGGTCTTCGTTGGTGTGGGGTGGGTCAGTCCCGTCGAGGTGATCCCGTTCATCCTGCTCGGTCTGTGGCTGACCGGACCGCTGCTGGCGCTGTTCTCCGCCGCGACTCCGATGACGGAGGCGTCCGAGGCCAGCGACCGGGTCCTGGCGCTGCTGGCGACGGAGACGCTGCCCGAGTCGGACACGCCAGCCATCCCAGAGGACACCACGGTGGCCCTGGAGAACGTGCGGTTCAGCTACGACGGCGAGCACGCCGCCCTGGACGGCATCGACCTGCGGCTCGAGCCGGGGACGACCACGGCGCTGGTGGGCAGGTCCGGGTCCGGCAAGACCACGATCGCGAAGCTGATCCCCCGATTCTGGGACCCCGATAACGGGCGGATCACGCTCGGCGGGGTCGACCTTCGAGACCTGGCGCCGGGCGAGTTGTACCGGCGCGTGACATTCGTGTTCCAGGACGTTCAGTTGCTGAACACCACCGTCGCGGAGAACATCGGCCTCGCCCGTCCAGAAGCGACACTCGCCGAGGTGGAGCACGCAGCCAAGGCAGCGCAGATCCACGATCGCATCCTCGACCTGCCGCGCGGGTACGACAGCGTCGTCGGAGAGGACGCGTTGTTCTCCGGCGGCGAGGCACAGCGCATCTCGATCGCCCGCGCGCTGCTGGCGGATGCGCCGGTGCTCGTCCTGGATGAGGCGACCGCGTTCGCTGACCCCGAGTCCGAAGCGCTCATCCAAGACGCACTGTCGACCCTGGCCGCGGGCCGCACCCTGCTGGTCATCGCGCACCGGCTGTCGACGGTCCAGGAGGCCGATCAGATCGCGGTCGTGGACCGGGGCAGGATCATCGAGAGAGGACGGCACCACGAGTTGCTGGAGCACGACGGAATCTATGCGCGGCTGTGGGCGGATCACGAGCGCGCGGCGCGGTGGCATCCCGAGGTGCGTCCCGGGCAGGAGGTCCTCCGATGATCCGCCGGTTCCTGCGCATCATGGATGACGACGCCCCCACCCTGCGCCTGCTGATCGTGCTCACCGTCATCGGCGCAATCCTTCAAGGCATCGCATTCGCCTTACTCGTCCCGCTCATCAGGGCACTCTTGGACGGAGACCTCGATCGGATGTGGCTGTGGGTCGGGATCGAGGCGGTGATCCTCGTCGTCTTCGGAGTGCTGAACTACCGCACCAAACTGCTCGGCATGACCTCGTCCACCACCATGTCCAGAAACCTGTGGCAGCGCCTGGGGGACCACATCGCCAAGCTGCCGCTGGGATGGTTCGACGCAGAGAAGGTCGGGTCGGTGTCCCGGCTCGCGAGCGCCGGGGTGTTCAGCGTCACCGGCTTCCCGGTCCAAATGCTCGGCACGCTGATCAACGCATTCGTCACCCCGGCAGTGGTCGTGGCGCTGATGTTCGTCTTCGAATGGCAGCTCGCGCTGGTCGCGGTCGCGACCGTCCCGGTCCTGTGGCTGGTGTATCGAGGGGCTGGCGCTATCGTTGACGCCACCGACCGACGCACCCACGGGGCCTATGCGCGCACCGCGAGTCGGCTAATTGAGTTCGCACAGACCCAGCCGGTGCTGCGTGCATTCGGGCGCACCGATAAGGGGTACCGGCTGCTCGACGACGCGCTCGTCGCTCAGCGCAAGGCAGATAACACCATGATCATCCGGGCGGGCATGTTCGGGGAGTTCGGGTTCTCGATCGCCGTGCAGGCCGCGTTCACAACCATTCTCCTCACCGGAATCGCCTTCACTCTCGGGGAATCGATCGGCCCGGTCGAGTTGATCGCACTGCTGATCCTCGCCACCCGCTTCGCGCAGCCCCTCATGGATGGCGCCGCTGCCGGCGGGTCGCTCCGCCCGATCCGCAACAACCTGAACCGCATGGACGCCGTCTTCGACACGCGGGCGCTACCCGAGCCCTCCGACGACGTCGCTCTCGGTGGTCCCTCGATCGAGTTCGAGGAGGTGCGCTTCGGCTACGACGACCGCGAGGTCCTACAGGGGGTCAGCTTCGTCGCGAAGCCGCGGACACTGACCGCCCTGGTCGGACCCTCCGGGGCAGGGAAGACGACCATCACCCGGCTCGTCGCACGGTTCTGGGACGTCAAAGCGGGAGCCGTCCGAGTCGGCGGCGTCGACGTGCGCGCCATGCCCACCAGGCAGCTCATGAGCCAGCTATCGTTCGTCTTCCAGGACGTGTATCTGTTCGCGGGCACCATCCGCGAGAACATCGTCATGGCCCGACCGGACGCGACCGAGGAGCAACTGGACGACGCGATTCGTCTCGCTCGCGTCGGTGAGATCGCCGACCGGCTCCCGCAGGGACTCGACACCCCGGTAGGAGAGGGCGGCAGCGCCCTCTCCGGCGGCGAACGCCAGCGGGTGTCGATCGCCAGGGCGATCCTCAAGGACGCGCCGATCGTGCTGCTCGATGAGGCCACCGCGGCCCTCGACGCCGAGAACGAAGCACTGGTCCAGGACGCGCTGACTGCGCTCACCGCGAACCGCACCCTCATCGTCGTCGCCCACCGCCTCCAGACCATCGCCGCCGCCGATCAGATCGTCTTCCTCGAGAACGGCGTGATTGCCGAGCACGGCACGCATGACGAGCTGATCGCCGCCGCCGGCCGATACGCCGACTTCTGGCGCGAACGAGACCGGGCGACCGGCTGGCGGCTCACTGCAACATCGTGAGTGCGCGTCGCCTGCTGTCGCCACGGCGCGCGCGTTGACCCGGGTGCAACCGCCTCGGTTCCCTAGACTGACAGGCAGGATTCTGGACGAGGGAGGTGCGACGAGTATGAAGCGACACAATCAAGAGGACGTCGTGCGTGAGGCCCTTGCGCTGCTGGACGAGGCCGGCATCGAAGCGGTCACGCTCCGCGGCGTCGCCAAGCGCATGGGACTGCACCTGAACTCGATCTCGTTCCAGGTCAAGAGCAAGGCTCGCCTGTTCGAGCTGATGGCCGACGTCATCTTCGCCGAACTCTCCCTCGACGATCTCCCCGAGAACCCGCGGGAGCGGATCGCGGAGGTTACCCGGAGGCTGCGGTTCGCGATGCTCTCTCACCGCGACGGCGGAAGGGTCGTCGGCGGCACGGACACCGCAGGCGTCAACGCGCTCCGCTACGCCGAGGTGACCATCTCCGCGTTCCTGGAGCTCGGCGTGAGCAATGTCCTCGCCGTGCGAGCGAGCTTCGCGTTGCACTGTCTGGTGATCGGCCTCGTAGAGGAGGAGCAGGTCGACCGGCCCGAACCACGTCGCGCCCCGGCTGTCCTGGACGACCGCCCGGGGCTCGCCCACATCGGCAAGCTGTTCGACGAGGACTCCTACGCCGAACGTGCCGAGTTCGGCATCGAAGCGCTCATCAACCAGGCAGTCCTCACGGCTTCACGCGTCTAGGAAGCTTGGTCCGATGTCGAGCTGATCCAGCTCGACATCACGGACCCTGCCCAGGTCCGCGCCGTCGCCGACGTCGCCGGCGACATCCAGGTTCTGATCAAGAGAATGGAGCGGGCAGGACGAGAAGCCAATCTCGTATGGCGCGTCTTCACCTCGAACGACATCCCCGTCATCTGGGCAGATGGCGAGGCGACGGCGTTCCAGCGAGACCTGGTGGCCGACCTGCACACGGCCGCAAGCGCCTACCCTCGCGATCCTGGCCTCGCGTCGCTCATCGCCGATCTCCGTAACGCTCGACTGCGACATTCTGACCACCCACGACGTCGATTTCCGACTCGTCGTCTATACGGCGCCTCCGGGTTCCGAGGATGCGGAGAAACTCGACCTCCTCCGCGTGGTCGGCGTCCAGGGGTCGTGGGAAGGTGAGGATGCGGATTCCGGACGAGCCTCATGCCGCCTACGGGACGCCTTGTGCCCGCGGATCTCGGTATGGAACCGTGCTCCCGGACGCGACCAGCGGCAGCACCTACTCACTTTTGGCGAGTTCAAGTACCGCGAGAGTCACATGCGCTCCGGCGTGGAGGAGCTGCCGGGGGCCGACGAGTCCGAGCCCACTCATCCTCTCTTCGGGTCTTCCATCTGATCGGACGGCAGATCTCACCGCTGCTCGGATTCCGTCAGCTCGCGGTCGATCCTGGGGGTGCGGCGTTCAAACCGTGATGACGAGTTTGCCCGCGATGCCGCGGCTGGCGAACACCTCGTGGGCTTTCTGGATGTCATCGAGGCGAAACGTCTGGTGAACAACGGGACGGACTTGGTGCGCCTCGACGAATTCCGTGAGTGCCGCGAGCTGACCTGCGGGCGGCTCCCCGGCGAAGGCACGAATCCGGCGCGAACCATGGACCGATGTGAGGCCGATAGTCGCTAACGCGGCCGGGGACTGGACAGCGACTGTCACCATCCGCCCGTCTCGCCTCACAATTCGTCGCCACTCCGCAAGCTGGGTCCCGACGGTGTCGAACACGGCGTCTGCCGAGCCGACCGACGACGGCGTCGCGGACGCGTAATCGAAGACCTCGACCGCACCCAGTGACAGGACGAGGTCGGACTTCTGTTCCGATGCGATCCCAGCGACACGCCCCTTCATCGCGGCGGCGATCTGAACCGCCGCGCTTCCGACGCCGCCGGAGGCGCCCCGGATGACGACACGATCGCCGGGTCGCAGCCGCAGCGAATCGCGGAGGGCGCGGAGGGCCGTGTAGCCGGTGACCACAAACGCTGCTGCTTCGATGTCGTCGAGCGACTCGGGCGCGTGAGCTACTCGGCGGGCATCGACGACCGCGAACTCCGAGGCGAGGCCAGTCGGACTCCTCAAGCCGGCCAATCCGCTTCGAATGGCCCAGACACGTTCGCCGATGGCGAATCCGTCCACCTGAGCTCCGACTTTCTCCACCGTGCCGACGGCATCGATGCCGAGTCCCTGGGGAAGGCGAGTGCCCGCGATGAAGCCGAGCTTGCCGCTGCGGTGCGCCGCGTCGACGGAATTGACGCTCATTGCGGCAACGCGGATCAACATCTCGCCCGCGTCTGGGCGGGGCACGTCAGCATCCGCGATCTCGATCACGCTGGGATCGCCGAAACGGCGGAACTGCGCTGACTTCATGGGTGTTCCCTGGCCGAATTCTCTATAAGTGAAGGACTGCTTCCACTTAGTGACGGTAGCACTAAATGGTATTCATCTTCCACTTGTTACGATGGGGGCATGGTGCTTCGAGCAGACGCGCGAGAGAATCGCGACCGAATCGTGGATGCCGCCGAAGCGCTGTTCGCGCAGGAGGGGCTCGGTGCGCCGATGTCTGAGATCGCCCGCCGCGCCGGCGTAGGGGCTGCGACACTGTCCCGCCGCTTCCCGACGAGAGATTCACTCATCGACGCGGTGTTCGAACGTCAACTCACGTGGTGGATGGATGCCATCAACGCGGTTCAGAAGGCTCCCGACGGGTGGGCGGCGCTGTCTGAGCTTCTCGAACGGGCCTGTGTGGAACAGGCACGCGATCAGGTCTGTGCTGACCTCGTCGTCCGTGCCTTCTTTCACGGCACGAGGTTCGACGCCGAGAAGAGCCTTCTCGAGTCTGCTGTCGAGCAGATTCTGGCAGCGGCGAAGAGGGCCGGTGAGGTCCGTGCCGATGTCGGTTGGATGGACATCGTCCTTCTCATCGAAGCCAATGCTGGTGCCGCGAACCTGGCGACGTCGGACCCGGAGGCCTCAGCGCGCCGACTCGTCCGCCACTTTCTGAGATCGTTCTCCGCCTCATAGGACGCCTTCTCGACACCCTGGAACAGATCCCAGCCGGCTCTCATTCACAACCGCTCCGCACGGAATGCGATCAGATCACTCGGGCCACAAGGGATCATCACCGGGACCACGATCGATCTCGTCGGACGGATCGCTGCCGCGCTCCTGGACGACATCATGACGGCGATCACGGATATCACTGAGAAGATCCAGGAAGGCACATAGACCCCGGACGGCGTGGTGGCTGGGACTTGGAGTCCTCCGTCTCCTGTGGCTTCGGCAGCGATCACTTCCTCCGGTAGCCCGACGGCTTCCTCAAACGCCGTGTCTGAGAAGGGGAGCCTGTCCGCAGCAGTGGTGGGCGCGGTGCTCGCTCCCCGTCGCGTTGGCGGGAACCGTCACGGCCTACACGGAGATGACGCCACTCAGCACCTGAGGTTCAATCGTGGTCGACATGGTCCCGGTCTGGAAGGTGGAACCTGTCAGCTGCTGGGTCTGCCCACTGACGGTCAACGGGAACGTGAGGCTGTCGGACTCGGCGTTCATCGTCTTGAAATACTGCCGAGCCAGCTCCTGCGCGCTCGCAGGCAGCTGGATGGAGAACACTCCGCGCAGATCGAGCGTCTGGCCCGGGCTGACGCTTTCAGGGACATCGAACTCGACGGCGATGTTTCCTCTACCCGAAAAGTCAGGCCCGGCGAACTGCTCTCAGGGTGAGGGATGCCACTGATTGTCGGGATGGATGGCCGAGACGATCCGGCGGCTGGTCGCACTCAGCTGTCTCGCTTCCGCGGCGGAGAGCTGTTCGAACACGATACGACGCACCAGGGCGACGTGACCCGGCTGCGCCGCGCGCACGGCATCGAGCCCACGGTGGGTGAGCGCCGCGACTGTTGCTCGGCCGTCCTCCGGGTCTGGGGTGCGGCGCACCCAGCCCTTTCGCTCGAGCCTTGCAACCGCTCGCGAGAGCCGAGAGAGCGTCCCGTTCGCGTACCCGGCGAGCACGCTCATGCGGAGTCGGTGACCTTCTGCCTCTGACAGGGCGAAGAGCACGCCGAACTCAAAGTGACTGATCCCCGAATCCCGCTGCAGCTGAGCGTCAAGCGCCGCGGGCAGCCACTCGAGAAGCGTCGCCACAGCCGACCAGGTGTCGAGTTCCTCCCCGTCGAACGCGGGCTGCGACCGTGTGTCGACCATGCCGCCAGCATACTGAAACTTGCTCAGGAAAGTAAATCGGTCTAGGTTGCTTGTCTAGGAAAGTAAGTCCGGAACGCACCTCAGAAAGAAGACATGGACCTCAAGCTGGCAGACAAAACAACATTCATCAGTGGATCGACGCAGGGAATCGGATATGCCATTGCTTCGGTCTGCGCGTCTGAGGGGGCGTCGGTGATCATCAACGGCCGCACCCGGCAACGGGTCGATGCAGCCGTAGCCCGTCTCCGAGGTGCGTACCCCGACGCGAACGTCTCCGGGCTGGCCGCCGACTTCGCCGAGCCGCGCCACGTCGAGGGACTTCTTGACGCGATCGGAACAGTCGATGTTCTGGTCAACAACGTCGGCGTCTTCGACGTCCAGGCATTCGAGGATGTCTCTGATGCGGAGTGGGCGAGGTACTTCGATGTCAATGTGATGGGCGCGGTCCGGCTATCGCGCCATCTCCTCGCTCCGATGCTCGCGAAGGGGTGGGGGCGGATCATCTTCATCGGCACCGAGTCCGCCGTTGACGTTCCGGGCAATATGATCCATTACGGCGCGACCAAAGCGGCAGCTCTCGCCGTGAGCAACGGCCTGGCCACACTCACCCGAGGTACGGGTGTGACCGTAAACACGGTCCTCGGCGGTCCAACGTACTCCGACGGCGTCGCGAGCACCGTCGAGCACCTCGCGGCAGCGCAAGGGATGGCTCCCGGCGAGCTGAAGTCCGCGCTGGTGCGCGAGTCTTCGCTCATCCAGCGATTCATCGAACCGGTCGAGATCGCCAATCTTGTGGCATACCTTGCCAGCCCACTTTCTTCGGCCACCAACGGCGCAGCATTGCGAGCCGACGGAGGCGCCTTGCCGACCATCTTGTGAGTGTCACGGGCGAAAGCGCGCGGTGGTTCGTGTTCACCTGGCTGGCGACTGGAGGGATGGGTGGGGGCGCCAGGCAGCAGTCTTGAGTGATGGCGACTCTATCGGTTGGGGCGGGCATGGCGGCGGAGTGGTTACTCGAGCAACCCGCGGATGTCGTCGGCAGACAGCGCCGAGCTGAACGCCCCGGACTCGTCGTCCATCACCTGGCTGAACAGCTTCGCCTTCTTCTCTTTGAGCGCCATGACCTTCTCTTCGATCGTGTCGCTCGCGACGAGCCGGTACACCATCACGTTCTTGGTCTGCCCGATTCGATGCGTCCGGTCGATGGCCTGCGCCTCGCTCGCGGGGTTCCACCATGGGTCGAGCAGAAAGACGTAGTCCGCCTCGGTCAGATTGAGGCCGAATCCGCCGGCCTTGAGGCTGATCAGGAACACGGGCGCCTCACCGTTCGTGAACCTCGAGATCACCTCACCGCGGTTCGTCGTCGACCCGTCGAGGGAGGCATACGGCACACCGATCGCGTCGAGCCGCTGCGCGGCCTTGCCGAGGAACGACGTGAACTGGCTGAACACGAGCGCACGGTGCCCCTCGGCGATCACGTCGTCGAGCTGCTCGAACAGCGCGTCGAGTTTGCTCGACGGCACCCCCGCGTAGTCGTCGTCGACGAGGGAGGCATCGAGGCTCAGCATGCGCAGCAGCGTCAGCGAACGGAACACGATGAACCGGTTGCGGTCGAGGTCGTCGATCAGTCCGAGCAGCTTGCGCCGCTCGCGCTGCAGATAGGTGTCATAGATCTTCTTATGCCGTGGCGCCAGCTCGACCCGCAGCACCTGCTCCTGCTTCTCGGGCAGCTCGGTGGCGACCAGTTCTTTGGTGCGCCGCATCATCAGCGGGCGGATGCGCCGGTGCAGCCGCGCAAGCACCTCGCCCTGGTCGTGCTCAGGCTCGCGCGCCTCACCACGGTTGCGAACCCCGCTCCTCGTGCCCTCGATCGGCCGCACGTAGCGCTCGGTGAACTGCCTCGCAGACGGGAACAGGCCGGGAGCGACGATCGCGAACAGCGACCACAGCTCCATAAGGTTGTTCTCCATCGGCGTGCCCGTGATCGCGAGTTTGAACGGCGCAGGCAGCTCCCGCGCCACAGCATGCGCACGAGAGGCGCGGTTCTTCACGAACTGTGCCTCGTCGAGGATCAGGCCACTCCACTGGTGCCCCTTGTACTCATCGGCGTCGAGACGGAAGAGAGCGTACGAGGTGACCACGATGTCGGCGTCGCCCGCGATGTCGGCCAACGGCATCCGTCGTTTGCCGCGCGTCGCCGTGACGGCGGTGACCGCGAGTCCCGGCGTGAACCGCCGTGCCTCTGCGACCCAGTTCGACACCACGGATGTGGGCGCGACGACGAGAAACGGATGCTCACGGCCGGCCCGGGCAGACGAGCGCGTCTCGCGCGCGTGGGCGATGAGCGCCAGGGTCTGAAGCGTCTTGCCGAGGCCCATGTCGTCGGCGAGGATTCCTCCGAGCCCGTTGTCGTGCAGAAAGGCGAGCCAGGCGAACCCGTTGAGCTGATAGTCGCGCAGATCTGCGTGCACGCCGACCGGAACCGACGGGGGAGCGATCGTGCTGAGCTCGCTCAGGCCGCTGACCGTCGCACGCCAGCTCACCGCTTCGTGTGTCTCGTCCGCGAGGTCTTCGAACTCGGCCCAGAGCCCGGCCTGGTATCGGCTGATCCGCAGGTTCTCCGGCTCCCACTCCTGCAGCGATTCGGCTTCGACGAGAAGTTCGCGCAGCCGGTCGAACGCCGGATGCTGCAGCGAGAAATAGCTGCCGTCGATGAGCAGCAGCTTTTTTCTGCCCGTCGCCAGAGCCGTGAAGAGCGGGCCGAACGGAATCTCGCGCCCCTCGATCTTCACGATCACGCCGAGGTCGAACCAGTCGCGTTCCTCGGTCTCGACGGTTGTGACGGTGAACGTCGGGGTATCGCTCAGTTCGCGGTAGTCGGGGCGGTCGCCCACGACGGCGACGCGAACGCCGTCGACGGCATCGAGGGTGTCGAGAACGTTCTCGGCGAACTCGGCTGCGTCGAGTCCGGACAGGCTGCCGGTTCGCGGGGGTTCGCCGAGTGCATCCGTCACCCGTTCGATGATGCCGCTCTCGAGGGTCCCATCCCTCAGATCGGAGGAAGCGGCGGCGAGCCCGGCGGCATTCGAGGAGCCTGCGCCTCGACGCCCGCCATCGTCCAGCAGAAACCGTGAGCCGTCTTCGGGGTACTCCCACGCCCAGTCGAGGGTGAGCACGTGCTTCGGCTTGAACGCGGCGGTGAGCACGAGCTCTGGCGAGCGGATCTCTGGGAACTGCACAGTGGCATCCGCACTCGAGATCTCGACGGTGCGCCGCAACCGCGGGTAGTAGTGGGCCATGAACTCGTCGACGTCTGCGCTCGGCACCGTCAGCGGCGTCGAGGCCCCCACAAGGCCGCGCTGCTCGGCCGTCAGCGGTGCGACGGTCGGCGCGAGGGTGATCTCTGCGGCGGGCGAGAACGACCAGGTGTAGACCCCGTGGTCGCCGATCACGCCTGCGTCGACGGGATCATGCGTTTCGCCGTCGATCGTGAGCACCGGCGTGAGGGTGAGATCGGCGCCTGGGCCTGCGCCTGCGCCTCGGCTCGCGTCGAGGCGCAGGTCGGCGGTGTCGCCCACGCGCACCACCGCACCCTTTTTGGTTCCGACCAGCCCGATGCCCAGGCGCACGGCATCGGCGAGAACACTCCACAACAGCGGGCTCTGAAAGTCGTCGAGTTGCAGCCACTCGGTGCTCTGCCCGTAATAGACGTCGCGTGTGGTGCGGCTGAGCGCCGCGAACTGCACCATCCAGCGCTGGTGTTCCCGATCGACATCCAGGCCGCGCTGATGAGTGACGCGGTTCCAGGTGAGGTCGGCTTTGACCCAGTTGCCGCGGGCGTTGCGCATCACCGGGCGCACACAGAGACGCCGTTCGCCACCGCGTGCGGATGCCGCGGTGAGCGGCGCACTCACCGGCCCGCTCCAGCGGTAGGCGGCGTGTGTTGTGTTCTCGCGCATCTCGAACTGGAGCCCCATCGCCGCCGGGCCGTCGTTTCGAGAGTTGCCCTGCCGATCACGGGCGGAGGCCGCCGGCCGGCCGGCCAGTGCATCCAGCGCGCGTTTCCACTCCGGCAGCGCGTTGTGGTCGGCGGCGGATGCTCCGGCACGGGTCGACCGGCCCCGCCCCTGTTCGAGCACGTGTGCCTCGTTGCTCGCGAGCAGTGTGGCGGCGACATGCTTGCAGTCGGCGCCGAGGGGGCATGAGCACGAGGAGCCGAGTACGCGGTGGTATCCCTTGGCAGAGGGGGCGAGCAGAATCCTCACCGAGTACGGTCGCGGCTCACTGCCCGCGACGAAGCCCGTCAGCTGCTTCTCGGCGACGGCCCAGCTCCAGCGCAGCACGGCATCCTGCCTGGCATACACCCGCGCGCGGTCGAAAGCGCCGCGGCCGACGACACGCACGATCTCTGCCGTGTCGACAAGGGGAGGAGTGTCGACGGACATACGCTTATGCTCTCACGCACAGCAGACAACACCACCGGGCAGGTGGTCGTTCAATCGCTACGACCAGACGCCGGAGGTTCCGCGGCGATGGCTGCCGATGAGGTGGGTGTCGACCATGCCGATGGCCTCCATCAGGGCGAACATGGTGGTCGGGCCCACGAACGTGAACCCCTTCGCCCGCAGCGCCTTCGAGAGCGCAATCGATTCCGCAGAGGTCGTCGGGATCTCGGCCACGGTGCGCGGCGCCGGTGTCTTTGCCGGCTGGAACGACCACACGAAGTCCACGAGGCCGCCCTCGTCGCGCAGGGCGAGCGTCGCACGCGCGTTGGTGATCGCGGCGAGGATCTTCGCCCGGTTGCGCACGATCGCGGTGTCGCCGAGCATTCGCTCCACGTCGGCATCCGTGAAGAGTGAAACGGCATCGGGATCGAAATCTCTGAACGCCGCACGGAAGGCCTCGCGCTTGCGCAGGATCGTCGCCCACGACAGGCCCGCCTGGAACGCCTCGAGCGAGATCCGCTCATAGAGACCGCGTTCGTCTCGCACCGGCATCCCCCACTCGGTGTCGTAGTACTCGCGCAGCATCGGGTCGGCAGAGGCCCAGGCCGGGCGGGACAGGCCGTCGTCGCCCACCACAAGACCCTGTGCGCTCGGCTCCGGAGGGCCGGTGCGCGCTCGACGCGATGCGGCGACCGGCGAACCCGGGCGCGGCACGTCAGAAGGGTGTGTGGAGGCCATCATTCCTGTCGGTCCGACCGGGCGGTCAGTCCCGGTTCGTCTCCCGTGAGCGCCAGGTGATGATCAATGTCGCGCCGAGGGCAAGGGCGAGGAGCGCAGATGCAGCCCATCCGAATGCTCCGGCTGCACCTGACTCTGCGAGTGAATCCTGTGACGATTCGGCATCGTCGGCGCCGGGCGCACCGGGGCCAGAGGTCTCGTCCGGGTCCGGCGCCGTCGGGTCGCCGGGCAGGTCCGCGGCCCTGATCGCATCCGCCACCGTTGTGTGCAGGAATCCGACCCCAGCCGCGTTCGGGTGCAGCGCACCGAGTCTCAGCTGCATCTCGTCGTCCTCTGGCGGTGTCGCGGGGTTATACGACTCGAGGGTGATTCCGTTGACGTAGGCCTCGCCCTCCGGCGCGCACGGGCTGTGAGCGGATGTCAGCTCGAACGTCGGCAGGAAGGTGGCGCCGACGGCATCCGCTTGTGCGCGGATCGCCTCGTCGAGAAGCCGTTCGATCTTGTGCAGGTAGGGAACGTCGATGTCGGTGAACGGGTATGCGTTCTCGGTGAACGCCGGGGGAGGTGTCTCGTTGAGCAGGGACGAGAAGCAGCCGGCGGCCGGTGTGTCTGCGGCGCTCGGGGCGATCGCGGGGTATCCCACCACAAAGATCTCGGCGTTCGGCGCCTTCGTGGCGATGTCGGTGAACGCCGCGAGCACGGCCGGCGCGACCTCGTCGGCGATGCGTGCGGCGAGAATGTCGAAGCCGTCTTGCACATAGAGGGAACGGCAGTCGGGCTCGTCGCTGAGAAGCGGCCCTGTCGGGCCGGCGGCCAGGCAGGACTCGGCGATCACCGAGAAACCGAGGTCGTTTCCGCCGATGGTGACCGTGACGATGTCGGTCTCTGCGCTGAGGGCATCCGACTGGAGAGGCGCCGTGCTGCCCGTCATGGTGATCTGCGGAGTTGTCGTGATGTTCTCGGTGACGGCACCGCTGCACGTGACGTCGGTGAGCGAGAGCCCGAGTTCGGCCGCGACGAGGTGCGGATAGTTCTGCTCGGCCTGGTAACACCCGGGCGCAGGAAGGTTCGTGTGCGGCTCGATGCCGAACCCGGCCGAATACGAGTCGCCGAGCGCGACGTATTCGAGTCCGGAGGTGGGCTCCGCTGACGCTGACGCTGACGCGCCGGTCGCCGGCGCGGTCACGGCCGCCGATGCGAGCAGAAGACCGAGCACGGCGGTGAGCGATGACGGCAGAGCGCGCGAGCTCGGGCGGCGTGGTGTTCGGCGTGAAGATGCCTCTGCCGGTGTGCGTCGTGTCATCATGCTCGATTCGGTCATGGATCCTCGGGGAAGCCCCTCGGATTCAATCACATGTCCGTGCCCCGGCGCGAGGGGCGAATGTCGCGGATGGAACGGGTCGGGCAGAGAGGATGCCCGCGGGCATCCCGCCGAATTTTCTCTTGCTCCCGCACACAAGAATGTGTACGCTGTGAACATGACGAACTCCGACACGGGTACGACCGTGCCCTCAGGCACGAGCGACGAGTCGCCCCGTCGCACACCGTACGTCCCCGGTCCACGCGCCTCGCTGCGCGAATGGGTAGGCCTCGGAGTTCTCGGACTGGCCTCACTGCTCGTCTCGATCGACGTGTTCGTGCTGCTGCTCGCACTGCCCAGCATCGCGACGGACCTCGGTGCCTCTGCCACCCAGCAGCTGTGGATCATGGACGTCTACGGATTTCTGCTCGTCGGCTTTATGCTCACCGCTGGCACACTCGGCGATCGCATCGGCCGCAGGCGCCTGCTGCTGATCGGTGGAGCGGCATTCGCCGTGGCCTCTGTCATCGCGGCGTTCTCGACGAGCGCCGAGATGCTCATTGCGGCCCGGGCCCTGCTCGGCGTCGCCGGAGCGACCCTCGCGCCGTCGACGCTCGGTCTGATCAGCACCATGTTCCGCGACGCCAGGCAGCGGGGTGTCGCGATCGGCCTCTGGATGGTGGGGTTTATGGGCGGGGCCGCCATCGGCCCCGTTATAGGCGGAGTGCTTCTCGAGAACTTCTGGTGGGGATCCGTGTTTCTGCTCGGCGTGCCCGCGATGGTTCTGCTGCTCGTGCTCGGCCCCATCCTGCTGCCAGAGGAACGGGACCCGAACGCCGGGCGCATCGACCTCATCAGCGTTGTGCTATCGCTCGCCGGGATTCTGCCGTTGGTCGCCGGGCTGAAAGAACTCGCCTCGAACGGCTGGGGAATCCTGCCGTTCGTCAGCATCGTTGTCGGACTGGTGTTCGGTTGGCTGTTCGTCAGGCGCCAGCGACTGCTCGCCGATCCGATCGTCGACTTCAGCCTGTTCCGCAATCGGGCGTTCACCACGGTCGTCGTCGGCATGATGATGATCACGGTCATGGGCTCCCTGATGTTGTTCACCGCGCAGTACCTGCAGCTGGTCGCCGGACTGACCCCGCTGCAGGCCGGTTTCGCGATGCTGCCCGCAGCTCTCACATCGGTGATCAGCTTCGGGGGCGCTCCGTTTCTCGCCCAGCGGATCCGTCCCGTCTGGCTCACAGCCGGGGGCATGGCCGTCGCGGCAGTCGGATGCCTGCTCTACGTCACAGCAGACGCCTCGGCATCCGCAGACGACCCCGGTGGCCTGATCGCGGTGATCTGCGGCTTGGCGGTGATGAACCTCGGCTGTGGGCCGTTCATCACCCTCGGAACCGGCATCGTGGTGAGCTCCGTGCCGTCGACGAAGGTGGGGTCGGCCTCAGCCATGTCAGAGACGAGTGCCGAACTCGGCTACGGGCTCGGCATCGCTGTGATGGGCAGCATCGGCACCATCGTCTATCGCCTGGCGTTGTCTTCGGCCGATGCGCCGGCATCCGTTGCGTCAGGGGCTCGTGAGAGTCTTGCCGGCGCCGTGACTGCGGCGGATGCCCTCGGCTCGGCCGGCGAGACACTCCTCGTGGCGGCGCGGGAGGCGTTTATGACCAGCGTGCACGTGGTCGGCTGGGCGACAGCGGCCATTGCGCTTATGGTCGGCGTGCTGGCGCTCGTGAACCTGAGGCACGTGCGCCCCCTCGGTGCGCAGGGTGACGCCAACGGCGAGGCGGCGCCGGACGACTCCCCGAACGCGGACCCGATGCGGGCGGACCGAGCGGCGGCGGGTGCGGAGCCGGTCGACTCGCGCCGGCCGGCTGATGGCGGCGCCGCACCAGACGCATCCGCTCTCAACAGAACAGAACCGTAAGAGCCCGGGAGCACCGGACGACGAAAGGACATCCCATGCACGGCGTTGCAACCTCTGCAGATGGAACGCGCATCGGGTACGAGAAGCACGGAACGGGGCCGTGCCTGATCCTGGTCACGGGAGCCACGCAGTACCGGGCGATCGACAGCGGCACACGAGAACTCGCTCGGGCGCTCGCCGACTCGTTCACTGTCGCCGTGTATGACAGAAGGGGTCGCGGCGAGAGCTGCGACACCCCGCCATATGCCGTGGAGCGCGAGATCGAAGACATCGCAGCCCTCATCAGCATGCGCGGAGGCGAGGTGCGGCTTTTCGGGCATTCGTCCGGAGCCGTGCTCGCGGTCGAGGCGGCACTCGCCGGGCTGCCGATCTCGCGTCTTGCGCTGTATGAGCCTCCGTTGTCGTCTGAAGACGGCGGCACCTCTGCCGGCACCGAATCCGACGACTATGAGCGGCGGCTGAACGAGCACATCGATGCCGGTCGCCACGAACAGGCTCTTGTGCAGTTCATGGTCGAGGCCGTCGGGCTGCCGCCAGAGGTGCCCGAGCAGATGAAACAGTCGCCGATGTGGCCCGACCTGGTGGCGGTGGCCCCGACCCTTCGCTACGACCACGCGATCATGGACCGGGTGGCCGGCTCTGCGCTCGACGACGGGCGCTGGCGGAGCGTGACCCAACCGGCTCTCGTCATCGACGGGGATGCCAGCCAGCCGTTTATGCGTGCGGCAGCGGAACGCGCGGCGCGCGCCCTCCCGAACGCCGAACGCGTGACCCTGCCTGGACAGGACCACGGTGCATCCGCCGAGGCGCTCGCGCCCGTGCTGCGCGACTGGTTCACGCGCTGACCCTGCTGCAGGTCGCCGCTCGGGTCTCTGGCATTCGCTCGCGGGTGCTACTTCAGCAGACGGGAGAGCACCCGGTCTGCCAGTGGTTTTCCGCCGGTCTGGCAGGTGGGGCAGTACTGCAGGGTCGAATCGGCGAAGGTCACCTGGCGGATGGTATCGCCGCAGACCGGGCACGCTTGGCCCGTGCGGCCGTGTACGCGCAGGCCGGACTTCTTCTCCCTCTTCAGCTCAGATGCCGCGAGGCCGTCTGCGCGCTCGACCGCCGCCCGAAGCGTCGTCTGCATCGCGTCGAAGAGGCGGCTCGTCTCTTCGGCACTCATCGACGCGGGTTTGAACGGCGACATCCGCGCGACGTGCAGGATCTCGTCGGAGTAGGCGTTGCCGATGCCCGCGATGATCGACTGGTTGCGCAGCACACCCTTGATCTGCGAGCGGCCTGCGGCGGCCAGGATGCCCGCGAAGGCCTTCTCCGTGAAGTCGGCGGCGAGGGGGTCTGGTCCGAGGCGTGCGATGCCGGGCACCTGAGAGGGGTCGGAGACGACGGAGATCAACAGGCTCTTCTTGGTTCCGGCCTCGGTGACATCGAAGCCGGAGGCGTCGTCGAGGATGAGGCGCGCCGCGAGAGGCCCTTTGCCCGGACGTCCGCTCGGTCGGGGTGGCGGGCCCTCTCGCCAGCGGATCCAGCCGGCGCGCGCCAGGTGCATCACGAGGTGGAGCTCTCCCACGCAGATGTCGAGGAACTTGCCGTGTCGCCGAACACCGCCGATCGTCTGGCCCGACAGGGCGGAGACCGGGGGATCGAAGGTCTTCAGGGCCGCGAACGACACGATGTCGAGCCGGTCGACCACACGACCGGTCAGGCGCGCGCCGAGATCGGCGACGAGCGCGTGTACTTCTGGCAGCTCTGGCACGTCTCAAGTCTCCGCCAGACCGGTGACATCCGTCCACTCTCGGCCTGATCGCGTGCGACTAGCCCTGCACGGCCAGCGCGAACGGCAGCACGGCGGATGCCCCCGCCCGCCTCAGCAGTCGTCCGGCGACGGTCATCGTCCACCTGCTGTCGACGAGGTCGTCGACGAGCAGAACGGGCCGGCCGGCCGGGATGTCCAGGCCGTCGGCGCTGAATCTGCCCCACACACTCGCGAGGCGATACGCGCTGTTGCCGCCGGCGCCGCCCTCGGGCCCGCCGTCGACCGGCTGTAGCGAGCCGAGGTACGGCAACCGGCCGGCCTCGGCGAGCCCACGTGCCACAGAATCCACGAGCTGCGGATGCCTGCGCGACGGCAGGCTGACGACTGCTGTCGGTCGTTCATCCCATCCCCAGTCGGTGAGCACTCGGACACAGGCGGCCAGCATGGCCTGGCTCGCAGGGGCATCCGGAGCGTTCGGCGCGAACAGGTCGCGCAACGAATTGCCCCAGCCGAGGTCCGTGAGGCGTGCGAGGGCCCTGCCGGCAGAGAGGCGCTCGTCGGCCGGGATGTTGCCCTTCAGTGGGATGCCCAAGCGCTGCATGCCGCTCGGCCACTGCGCGCGCGGTTCGATCTCGACCCCCACCCGGTCGAGCGACGACGCGGCGGTGCTCACGGCATCCGGCGCCGCGTCTGTCGGGTACCAGACGCCCGCGCAGTTGTCGCACCTGCCGCACGGCTGCGCTGTCTGGTCGTCGAGGGAACGCTGCAGGTACTCCATGCGGCACGTCGACGTCCGTTCGTATTCGATCATGGACCGCTGCTCGGCGAGCCTGGCCTCTGCGATGCGTTCGTAGCGTTCGCGGTCATAGGCCCAGGGGCGGCCGGTTGCGATCCACCCGCCTCGCACGCGTTGAACCGCGCCGTCGACGTCGAGCACCTTCAGCAGCAGTTCGAGACGCGAGCGCTTGATGTCGACGAGTGCCTCGAGCGCGGGAGTCGACAGCGGCTGGTCGCCGAGCTCCGCGATCACCCGGCTCGCCTTCTCTTCACTGGGCATGGATGCCGTGGCGAAATACTCCCAGATCGCCTGGTCCTCTTGTCCGGGCAGGAGCAGCACGTCCGCACGGTCTGTGGCCCTGCCGGCGCGCCCCACCTGCTGGTAGTACGCGACGGGCGACGACGGTGCGCCGAGGTGGAGCACGAAGCCGAGGTCAGGCTTGTCGAATCCCATGCCGAGGGCGCTCGTCGCCACGAGCGCCTTCACCGCGTTGTTCTTGAGAGCACCCTCGAGAGCCTCGCGATCGCCGGTGTCCGTGCGCCCGGTGTACGCCTGCACGCTGTGGCCCGCGTCGCGCAGCAGCCTGGCCGTGTCTTCGGCGGCCGAGACGGTGAGTGTGTAGATGATTCCGCTGCCGGGCAGCTCATCGAGGTGGGTGAGCAGCCAGGCAAGGCGAGCCTCGGCATCCGGCAGGCGCAGCACACCGAGCCGCAGCGAGGCGCGGGCGAGCGGGCCGCGGATGGTGACCACGTGCTCGGTGAGCCCGTGCTCGAGCTGCTCTGCGACGTCGTCGACGACACGGCTGTTCGCCGTTGCCGTGGTCGCGAGCACGGGCACACCCTCTGGGAGCGATGCGATCAGGTCGCGCAGGCGTCGGTAGTCCGGACGGAAGTCGTGACCCCAGTCCGAGATGCAGTGCGCTTCGTCGACGACGACGAGCCCCGCGCGTGCGACGAGCGCCGGCAACTGGTCATCGCGGAACGTCGGGTTGTTGAGTCGTTCCGGAGACACGAGCAGCACGTCGACCTCGTCGTTCCGCAGCCTCTGCATCACCTCGTTCCACTCGTGGGCGTTGGCCGAGTTGATGGCGACCGCGCGAACACCCGCCCGCGCGGCGGATGCGACCTGGTCGCGCATGAGTGCGAGCAGCGGGCTCACCAGGATGGTCGGTCCCGCACCTCGCTGCCTGAGCAGCAGCGTCGCGACGAAGTAGACAGCAGACTTGCCCCACCCGGTGCGCTGCACGACGAGCGCCCGCTTCTTCTGGTCGACGAGGGTCTCGATCGCCTCGAACTGGCCCTCGTGAAATTCGGCATCGTCTCGGCCGACGAGTGCTCTGAGCACGTGCGCGGCCTGGTCTCGGGTTTCTGTCACCGCCCCAGCCTGGCATGCGCTCCAGACACAGCACGAGCCGGGGCCCGTGCTGTGGACAACTCGCGGGCACCCCGCGGCCTGTGGATCAGCTGATCCGGCGTTGTCCGCGGAGCGGTTGATCGGGCCAGGGCTGTTCCGCAGCGGCCGGATCGTCGTCGAGGAAATAGTCGCGAGGAGCCGAAACAGTCACGAGGAGCCGAAATAGTCACGAGGATAGGATGCGATCGGCCGCTTCCACCTATTCTCGTGGCTTTTCCTCGGCGCGGCGGCTCAGCTCGCCTCAGCTCGCCTCGGCGCCTCGGCGCGGCTCGGCGGCGCGGCGGGCTCGGCCCGGTGCGCGCCTCGGCTCGGCGCCTCGGCTCGGCGCCTCGGCTCGGCGCCTCGGCTCGGCGCCTCGGCTCGGCGCCTCGGCGCGGCGGGCTCGGCGCGGCGGCTCAGCTCGACGCCTCGGCATGCGCCTCTCGGCCGGCGCAGAGGACGACTCGCGTCGGCGTCGCGCCGGTGCGCTCGTGGTCGCCGACGGACGGGACTCACATGGAAGGATGAGACCATGCACAGACTGACCGGAATCGAACGCGGATACTCCTGGGGCTCCACCTCGGCGATCCAGAACCTTCTTGGCCGGCCGGCAGACGGCCAGCCCCTCGCCGAGGTGTGGTTCGGTGCTCACCCGACCGGGCCGAGCCTCGTCGACGATCCGCGCGCAGACACCCTCGACGAGCTCATCGCCTCAGAGCCGAAGGCGGTGCTCGGCGATGCGGTCAGCTCGCGGCACGGGGGCCGGCTGCCGTTCCTGCTCAAGTTCCTCGCCCCTGGGCAGCCGGTCTCGCTCCAGGTGCACCCGTCGCCCGAACGCGCAGCCGTCGGGTTCGAGCGAGAGAACGCGGCCGGAGTGGCCGTGGACGCCTTCGACCGCACGTTCAAAGACACCTCGCACAAACCAGAGATGGTGTTCGCCCTCACCGACTTCGACGGGCTCGTCGGTCTGCGCCCCCTCGACCAGGTGACGCGCCTGCTCGGGGAATACCGGCATCCGGCCATGCGCGCGGCGCACGATGCGATCGCCGCAGCGCCTGACGTCGACGGCGCCAGACGGGTTCTGGGGCAGCTCGTGCAGCTGGCGGCCGGCGACGTCGACGAGATCGTCGCCGAGAGTGACGCTCTCGCGGCAGCGGCAGACGAAGCGGATGCCGATGCGTTCCGCACGGTCGTCGAGCTCGCGGAGTATTACCCGGGCGACGCGGGCACCGTGGCCTCTCTGCTGCTCAACCGCATCCGCTTCTCGCCCGGGCAGGGTGTGTTCGTGGCGTCCGGCATGCCGCACGCCTACATCAGCGGACTCGCTGTCGAGGTGATGGCGAACTCGGACAACGTGATCCGCGCCGGCCTCACCGGCAAACACGTCGACGTCGAGGGCCTGCTCGAGAACACCATCTTCGAGTTCGGCCCGCCCGCGCTGCTCCCGGCCGATGAGGTGCAGCCCGGTGTTCGTGCCCTGCGTCCGGACGCCCGCGAGTTCGAGGTCTATGCGCTGACCCCTCGACCGGGTGTCGATGTGCACCTCGAGGGGAGGGGCCCTCGCATCGTCGTCTGCACACACGGTTCGGTCACCCTGAGCGTCGAGGGGGCACCCGGCCGTGATCTCACCCTCGCCACCGGCGACGCTGCCTTCCTGTCGGATGCCGACGCAGCGCTCACCGCGAACGGTGACGGCAGCCTTGTGCTCGCGGGGGTCCCCGCGGCCTGAGCGGCCTGGCGCCCGCTCGACCTCGGGGCCGAGTCGGTGCCAGCCGCTACACCATTTGTGTCGCGCTACTCTATTTCGTGTGGCGCGTCACAAATGGTGTAGCGCGGTGAAGCCGGCCGGCTCAGATCCAGCCTTGCTCCCACGCCCTCTCGGCGGCTTCGTGCCGCGAGGCCGCGTCGAGCTTGGTCATCGCAGAGGAGAGGTAGTTGCGCACCGTGCCGGGGGCGAGGTGCAGCCGATCGGCGATCTGCTGCACACTCATGGTGGATCGGCTGAACCGAAGAGCGTCCAGCTCGCGATCCGTGAGCGGACATCTCTCCGCGGTGAGAGCCGTGGCCGCGATCTCGGGGTCGATGTAGCGTTTTCCTGCGGCGACGTCGCGGATCACGTCGGCGAGGTCTTCGGCCGGCGTCGATTTGGGCACGAACCCAGAGACACGGGCTGCGAGCGCGCGCCGCAGCACACCGGGGCGTGCGTGCCTGGTGACGATGACAACGCGGGTCGAGACCGTTGAGAGGATGCGTGTGGCCGCCTCGAGTCCGTCTGCTCGCGGCATCTCGAGGTCCAGCAGGCAGACGTCGGGCCGGGTTTCGAGGGCTAGCTCGGCGGCTGTCACACCGTCGTCGGCGCTCGCGACGACCTCGATGTCGGGTTCGAGGCTGAGCAGGGCGCTCAGGGCGCCTCGTATCATCAGCTCATCGTCTGCGATGAGCAGGCGGATGACACGTGGGTGTGTCGCGGCGTCAGGCATCTCGGCCTCCCGCCTGCGTCGGCACCCAGATACGCAGCTCGAATCGGTCACCGGGCACGTCGGCATCCGTCTCGAGACTGCCGCCCACCGCGACCACACGGTCGCGCAGGCCGGTGAGCCCGCTGCTGGCGGTGAGGCCTGGGGCACCGGCTGTTCCGGAGAGGCCGTTGTTGCTGATGGTGAGGGTGCTGCCGTCGATGCCCGCGGTCACGCGAATCTGTGCGCGCGTGGCGTTGCTGTGGCGAAGGATGTTTGTCGTCGCCTCGCGCACGACCATCGCGAGGGCGCGTCGCACCTCGGTGTCGACGGGGAGCGCCGCGGTCACGAGATCACACTGCGCACCGGCGGCAGAGAGCACCTCCCTGGCGTTCTCGAGCTCGTCGTCGAGCGCGATGTGCCGGTACCCGGCGACGAGCGACCTCGTCTCTTCGAGGGCCTGTCTCGCGATCATGCGGGTCTCGTGCACGTGCTCTCGAGCCGCCTGAGGGTCGATGGGGAGCAGGCGTTCGGCCAACTCGGACTTGAGCGCGATGACCTGAAGGTGGTGCCCCTGGATGTCGTGCAGATCAGACGCGAAGCGCAACCGCTCTTGGGCGACGGCGAGGTCGCCTGCCGTGCGACGGTTGCGGTCGAGCGTCACGACGATCTCCCACCACCAGATGCTGGTCAGGACCATAAACGGCAGCAGTGCCGTGTAGATCACGATGAGCGGACCGCCGCCGTCGCCGATCTCGAGAGGGCGGGCGAACATGGCAGCGGCGATGACCGGGTGAGCGATGGTGAGCGCAGCGCCGAGCACGAGAAGCGTCCACCGCTGTCGTCTCTGCAACAGGCAGGCGACCAGGCTGATGCCCATCCACAACGGCAGGGCGGTGATCAGACCGCGGCCGCCGGCCAGAATACCGAGCACCCAGACGAGAGTACCGGTGCCGACGAGTGCGATCGTCCACACGGGGCGGGGAAGGCCTCCGCCCCTTCCCACACGAAGAAACCAGCAGTAGCGCACCTGCAGGCTCGCTGAGACGAGCATCAGAACGATGAGCGCCACGTCGACCGGGTTCCGAGACGTCGAGACCAGCGAGGTCATCGTCAGCACGAGGGCGGCGTCGAAGATGACGAAGAAGAACACGATCGAGCCGAGTGTGTACAGCCAGGTGGCGCGAACGCTGCGGCCGTGCTCGGCGGTGCGGGGGTCTTCACCTGTGCCGTGCTCGCCGGAACCCCTCTGACCGGACACGGAACCCGTCTGGCCCGACACGCAACCCGTGTGACCGGACTCGGACGGGTCTGGTCGCATCATGCGCACGGTTCCGGGAACCGGATCGGGTGGGGCATGCTCTGAGCGTAGAGCAATGACATTTGTCATGGGGCGGCGGGCGAAAACGCCCCTGAGACGATGACACAACGCCGTTGTCCTCCTCGACGCGGTCGAGAAGGATTGAGTCGTCACCACGAGGCCGCCCGCTTCGGCAGGACCTCACAACGAACGTCGAAAGGCTCACCATATGATCGACGCACTGCAGGACTTCACCTCGTCGTTCCCGGCCGTGTTCCAGTGGCTGGGCGTGATGATCGTCGCAGCCATCCCCTTCGTCGAGTCGTACTTCGGCTCCGTCATCGGAGTCGTCATCGGAGTCAACCCGGTTCTCGCGGTTCTCGCCGCGGTGGTCGGCAACGTCGTCTCGATGTTGATCTTCGTGATGAGTGCGCACCGGGTCCGCTCGACGGTCACCACGCGCAGAGCGTCTGCGCGGAATGTCGCAACCCTCGATGCCGCACCAGAAGAATCACCGCGACGCCAGAAGCTCCGCGCCCAGTTCGACAAGTACGGAGTCGCCGGCGTGAGCCTGCTCGGGCAGACGATCCTTCCGAGCCAGATCACGTCGGCCGCGATGGTCTCGTTCGGTGCGAACCGAAACGCTGTGATCCTCTGGCAGATCATCTCGATCATCGTCTGGGGAGTCGTCTTCGGTGTGCTCGCCACATTCGGTGTCTCGCTGACTCGCTGACCCGAACGTGTCGATCCGCTGATCCGCTGACTCGCTGACCCGGACGTGTCGATCCGCTGATCGTCGCTGGGTCGCTACTCAGCCTTACCCGGCCTGATCGGCGCATCGTCGCGCACGTCGACCCGGGTGACCCCCTCGTCCGGCTCGCTCACATCGATCCGTGGCGCGGCGTCGCGGTCGTCCGACTTCGGAGCGGTGGTCAGCTGATCGTGGCGTTTCTCGTCGTCATCCATGGTGCCTCCGGTCAGCCTCGTTGACTCTTGTGTGAGATTGCCGTCTTCTGGGCGATTGCCGTCGACGGCGACAGTGCGTACCGTTGTGACTGTACGCCGAACCGGCGTTGTACCCCAGGGATGGAGCCATGACCGGTCTGACACGTCGACCGCACCGCATCACACGATCGTCGATGCCGTCGCGCGGTGACGGCATCGCCTGCGCGGTCCTCGCCCTCTCCCTCGCATTCGGCGCCGCGGGGGCAGCTTCTGCAGACGACGGCGCGCACGGTGCGACGGGCACGGATGCCGCGCCCGGCGTCGCTGCACCGGTCACTGTCTCGTCCGAAACGGTCCGCGAGAACGCGTTCGTCAACAGCGCCACCGTCGGAACGGCATCCGGCGCCGCCACGCATCCCGGCCCACCTGCGACGACAGCGGTGAACACCCTGCGAACCGGTGAGCAGATCGGCACCCTGCGGATCCCGCGGTTCGGCACGGACTGGACGGCCACCATCGCCGAGGGCACCGCCGAGCACAGTGTGCTGGCCAGCAACGTCGGGCACTACCCGGGAACGGCGCTCCCCGGCGGTGACGGGAACTTCGCGATCGCCGGGCACCGGACCTCGTACCACGCACCGTTCCTCAACATCCAGAACCTGGTGATCGGCGACGCCATGATCGTGGAGACGGCGGAGGGCTGGTACAGCTATCGCTACCGCGCAAGCGAATACGTGCAGCCGTCGGCGGTCGACGTTCTGAATGCGGTTCCCCGCGGCTCGGAGCAGCCGGCGGGCAAGTACATCACGCTCACGGCATGCAACCCGCTCTACTCCACTGCTGAACGTGTGATCGCGTACGGCGTTTTCGAGAGGTTCGTCCCGCGCCCTAGCTGAGCCCCCGACCTCAGAAGCGTCAGAAGCGTCAGAAGCGTCAGAGCGAAGGGCGCACCCCCGCGGCTCTGAAGGCTGTTGTGACGCGTCGCTCGAGGTCGTCGAGCGCGGCGAGCTGACGTCGCCAGTCGGCCGAGGCATCCGCCCGTGACTGCAGCTCGAACCGCACGCGCCTGCCCGGTTCCGCCTGCGCCAGAGTGCTGAGCCCGACGCGAGTGACGGCGGCGACGACGGGGTATCCAGCGGTGATGTAGCGGCCGCGCATCACAACGATGAGATCCCCGGTCGGAACGAGCTCGACACCGCCGACCGGGATACCCCGTGAGATGAGCTCACGAGAGGTGGTCCGCGTGATCGGCTCCCCCTCGAGGCGGATGCCGACGGCGTCGCTCTGCGCGCACACGGTGAACGTCTTCGCCGTGATCGATCCGATGCCTCCGACGAGCTCGTCTGTCTCTGTCGCTGTGGTCACCGGAACACTCCATACCGGCGGTGTGTTTCGCCGGGGAACGGCGAACCGGAACAGCGGCTGCCCGAAGAGCGGGTCGGTGTGGTCGCGGTAGTCCCCGGTGAATCGGACGAGGTCGCCGGCTGCGAGACGGGTCGAGAAGCCGACAACCGGGTCCGGTGCGCAGCTCCCCATCAGTGTGGGGGCGTCGACGGCGCCCGCGATCGCGAGCGAGACGCGGGTGCCGTCGTGGATTCCCGTGATCGCGATCCGCTGGCCGGCACGAAGGGGGAGCGGGGTCAGGCGCGGGCGGGGAACGCCGTCGACGGAGACCTCGCAGGGTGCGCCCGTGACGGCGACGAGTGCATCCGACTCTGCCGTGAGCTCGAGATCGAGCAGCGTCGCCTCGATCAGGGGAGCCGATCGTGGATTGCCGACGAGGATGTTCGCCTGCTGGGCCGCCATCTGATCCGCAGCGCCGTTGACCCCGACGCCGTCGCGCTCGTGCCCCGGGCGGCCGAGGTCCTGCAACTGGGCGTAGCCGGGTCGGCTGACCCGCAGTGCGCCGGTGTGGACGCCCGCGCGCAGGTGTCCGCTCGTCGCAGTCGCGCCCGTCGCCCGGGCACGCGCCGTGTTCGGAACCGTTCCCGTTGCCCGTCCTGTTGTCGCGGTTCTCGGTGAGCGCCCGCCGCTCTGCGCCGTGGCATCCGCTTCGAGCGGGCGGGCCGCGAGCTCGTGCCACTCGTCCGGGGTGATCGCCCGCAGCCGCAGGATGTCCCCGGGGTCGTACGGCGCGGCCGGGTCCCGCGCCAGATCGACGACGGTGAGCGGTGTGCGGCCGATCAGCTGCCAGCCGCCGGGGGAGTCGAACGGATAGATCGTCATCGTGTGCGCGGCGAGCCCGATGCTCCCCCCTGGCAGACGCGTGCGCGGGGTCCGTTGTCTCGCGACCGGGTCCGAGACGACGGAGCCGGCGCACATCGGCTGCATGGCTGTTCCGAGAAAACGCACGGTGAAGTCCACCGACGTCGCCCGATCGACGAGCTCACCCGGTGAGAGCCCGTGCGCACGGGCGAGCGCGTCGAGGTCTGGGCCGTGTCCTCCCCCGAACACAACCGGGACGATGAAGACGCGAGGCGCGGGCGGATGCCGCACGCCCGCATCCGCCGCCCGGTCGCGGAGTGCGCTGAGCACCTCGGCGGCATCGGTCACGGCCGGATCGAACTGGACGAGCACGTGCTCGAACGACGAGACGAGGTCGACGAAGCCCGGGAACCCGCTCTCGAGCAGGCCGAGCCGCAGCCCGTGCACCGCGCGCCAGCGGGCATCCTCGTCACCGCCAGACGCCTCGACCACAACCGCCGCGTCGCCGCTCGCCCGCGCGGTCATCAGGACGCCGGGTTCGCGACCGGTGAGGGTGGCCTCGTCGAGCATGGTTCCACCCTCCCACCCCGCACGGCCCGGCGTCGACCCCGGCGGCACCCGACGCCCAAGTACGATGGAGAATATGGTCAGCATGGCGGAGTCATTGGAGCGCCTGCGCGCCCTCGCAACCTCTCCCGTTGTCGACGTGGTGGCGCGCGCCTTCGCCGACGCCGGCTTCGAACTGGCTCTCGTGGGCGGGCCCGTGCGCGATGCGATGCTCGGCCGAGAGGTGCACGACCTCGATTTCACGAGCAATGCGACGCCGGAGCAGATCCTCGAGGTCGTCTCTCCGATCTCAGACGCGCACTGGGACATCGGGCGGGAGTTCGGCACCATCGGCGCGCGCGTCAGCGTGCGCGAGGCATCGGGCGAGCCGCTCGTCGAGACCGTCGAGATCACCACGTATCGCGCGGATGCCTATGACGGCGTCACACGCAAGCCCGTCGTCGCATTCGGGGATTCCCTCGAGGGTGACCTCAAGCGTCGCGACTTCACGGTGAACGCCATGGCGTTGCGGGTGCCCGACACAAAGCTCGTCGACCCGTCCGGCGGTGTCGAAGACCTGCTCTCGGGTGTGCTGCGGACCCCGAGCACTCCGGCGGTGAGCTTCGGCGACGACCCCCTGCGGATGCTCCGCGCCGCCCGTTTCGCGAGCCAGCTCGACTTCAGGGTCGACGACGAGACCAAGAGCGCCATGCACGACATGGCCGCGAGCATCGAGATCGTGTCGGCCGAACGCGTCAGGGCCGAGATCTCGAAACTGCTGCTGACCGACCGGCCGGGCCGCGGCATCCGGCTGCTCGTGAACACGGGCCTCTGCGACATCGTGCTGCCCGAGATACCCGCCCTGCGGCTCGAGATCGACGAGCACCACCACCACAAAGACGTGTACGAGCACTCGCTCACCGTGCTCGAGCAGGCGATCGACTATGAGAGGTCACGGCACCCGGGCGACGACCCCGACCTCGTGCTCCGGCTCGCGGCGCTGCTGCACGACATCGGCAAGCCGGCCACCCGCCGGCTCGAGCCGGGCGGCGCCGTCAGCTTCTATCACCACGACGTGGTCGGCTCGAAGCTCGCGAAGAAGCGCCTCTCCGCGCTGCGCTACGACAACCAGACGATCAAAGACGTCGCGCGCCTGATCGAGCTGCACCTGCGCTTCTTCGGATACACGGAGGGCACCTGGACGGACTCGGCGGTCAGGCGCTATGTGCGCGACGCCGGGCCGCTCCTCGAACGGCTGCACATGCTCACTCGCGCAGACGTGACCACCCGCAACCGGCGGAAGGCCGATCGGCTCGGATTCGCGTACGACGACCTCGAGACGCGCATCGCCGAACTGCAGCAGCAAGAAGAGATGGATGCCGTCCGGCCAGAACTCGACGGCAACCGGATTCAGCAGGTGCTCGGCATCCGCCCGGGGCGAGAGGTCGGCGAGGCGTACGCGTGGCTGCTCGAGCTGCGTCTCGACGAGGGTGTTCTCGGTGAGGCCGAGGCCGAGCGTCGTCTGCGAGCATGGTGGGCCGGCCGGCAGACCCCGAGCCGGGGTGACGGCGGGGCAGACGGCTGACGGCGGATCCACGGGCGGGTCCATCCCGCGAGCCGGCGACCCCGATCCGGACCCACTCCGTCGCCACAGGTCGTCACACTCGAGCGCGGGGTCGGCGGTCTGCTTTAGCCTGAACCCATGACTGCCTCGCCCCGCCCCGACAAGCACGACCCGTCCACGCTCGGCTTCACGAGCAGGGCCGTGCACGCGGGGAACCAGGGTGGGCTCGGGGCGATCCGCACCCCGATCGTGATGGCGAACTCCTACGAGCTGCCTGACGATCCCTCGACGATGAGCTGGTCGGGAACCGAGCAGCCGCTCTACAGCCGCAATTCGGGTGTGAACCAGCTCGGACTGCAGCAGAAACTCGCCTCCCTCGAGCGCCCGCGTGCCACTGACCTCGCCGCAGACGACATCGGCGACGACATCGAGGCCGTGGTCCTGGCGAGCGGGGTCGCCGCATTGCACGGAGTGTTCTTCACGACGCTCAAGACGGGTGACCACGTGGTCGTCGGCGATGTCACCTACGAGGCCGTCTACCGGCTCTTCACCGAGCTGCTCCCCGAGAAATACGGCATCGAGGCGACATTCGCCGACACAAGCGACCCGGATGCCGTCCGGGCGGCCGTCCGGACGAACACACGGCTTGTGCACGTGGAGGCGATCGGCAATCCGACCACCAAGGTCACCGACATCGCGGCCATGGCGCGCATCGCACATGACGCGGGTGCCCTCCTGAGCGTCGACTCCACCTTCACGCCGCCGCCGTTGTATCGTCCGCTCGAGCACGGCGCCGACCTGGTCGTCCACTCGCTCACCAAATACATCAACGGTCACGGAGATGCCATGGGCGGAGCCGTCATCGGCCGCCGCGACCTCATCGCCGAGATCAGATCGGATGCCATGGTCGACGTCGGCGGGGTCGTCTCGCCGTTCAACGCCTGGCTGATCATGCGCGGCTCCGTGACGCTCCCGCTGCGACTGCGGCAGCACCTCGACAGCGCGCAGCGGGTTGCGGAGTTCCTCGAGGCCGACCCGCGCGTGGCATACGTCGTATACCCGGGACTCCCGGGGCATCCGCAGCACGCGCTTGCCGCGCGGCAGTTCGGCGGTCGCGGTTTCGGAGCCATGATGGCGTTCGCCGTCGACGGCGACTCCGCCGCCCAGAACCGGTTCGTCTCGAACCTCAGGCTCATCACCTCCGCGGTCTCGCTCGGTCACGACGAGTCGCTCATCGTGCACGTCGCCGGCGGAGACGATGCCGGCCCGCGAGTGGCGTTCTATCCGGATGAGTTCAAGCGCCTCGGCCACCTGCGGTTCTCGGTCGGTCTCGAAGACCCAGACGACCTGATCGCAGACCTGGCGGCTGCCCTCGACGCGACATTCGGCTGAACCGGTCGCCGAAGAGCGGGCACCCCCTTTCGTCACACCCCCACCCGGCGTAGCCTCGGCATCATGAGCGAGAACAATGGCGGCAGGAACAGCGGTGAGCCCGAGTACACAACGCCGGGAGAACCACTCGAATCCGAGCAGTACCGCGACGAAGAGGATGACAGAGACGCCACGACGGGCCCCCCGCTCGAGCAGCGCGACGGGGCCGGGGACGACGTGGAGTACACAACGCCCGGCAACCCCTTCGAGTCCCCCGAACACGAGGCCGAGGAGCATCTGCGACACGCGACTCCAGGCGCTCCCCTCGAACAGGAGGCCGCGCTCCTCGACGAAGACGACGGTGACGACGACATCTGATGCCGGGTGCTGATCCGGTGGGAACCGGGTCTCTGCTCCGGCGAGATCCGGCCTCGCGTTGTGTTGTGATGCGCCGGTGAGAGGCGTGTGAGCTCGCGGCCTGCCCGTCGCAGATGCTAACCTGCCACTCTCACGCTCCGGGCATTTCGAACGCTCGTGGTGGCGGCGGCACCCCTAGCCCGCCGCGTCGTGGCCGTTCATGCGCATAGCCGATGCCGCGCAGCGAGGTCGACATCACTCGTTCGGACACCCGGTCTCGCACCATCGAAGGACCCGAATGTTCAGACGTACCCTCGCAGCCACCGGCATGGCCGCGGCATCCGCATTTGCCCTCGTCGGGTGCGCCATCGCTGCCCCGGCGCAATCCGAAGAGACGACTATCACCTTTCGGCTGTGGGACGAGACAGTCGCCGAAGGGTACGAGCAGTCGTTCGAGGCGTTCGAAGAGCAGAACCCGACGATCACGGTGAACGTCAACGTCGTCGACTGGGCCGATTACTGGACGCAGCTGCGCACCGATGTCGCCGACAAGACGATGGACGACGTCTATTGGCTCAACAACTCCTATTTCGAGGCGTACGCAGACGGCAACAAGCTCGTCGACGTCTCTGCTGCCGTCGGTGCCGACGCCGCTCAGGACTGGGAGCCGTCTGTCGTCGACGAGTTCACCAGGGACGACGTGCTGTGGGGAGTTCCCCAGCTGTACGACGCGGGAAGCGCCGTCTACTACAACGCCGACCTGCTCGAGGCGGCGGATGTCTCTGCCGAGACCCTGCGAGACCTCGAGTGGTCGCCAGACCCCCAGAAAGACACCTTCCTGCCGGTCGCGCAGCAACTGACCGTCGACGCAGCCGGGGTCAACGCCGCCACAGAGGGCTTCGACGGCACTCCCGTGCAGTACGGCACGAACATCGGTTATGACCTGCAGGCAATCCTGCTGCCCTATATCGGATCGAACGGCGGCGATTTCCAAGACGGCGAGCGGTTCGCGTTCGCCGGCTCCAAATCGGTCGAGGCCGTCTCGTACCTCGTCAACGCCATCCACACAGCCAAGGTGGCCCCGAGCGCCACAGAAACGAATGACGATTCGGACTTCAGCCGCGACCAGTTCGTGCAGGGCAACATGGCCATGTTCCAGTCCGGTCTCTACAACCTCAAGCACATCGCAGACGAGGCGGCGTTCGAGTGGGGCGTCGCTCCGATACCGGCCGGTCCCGAGGGCAGGGTCTCGGTGACGAACGGCATCATCGCGGCGGGCAATGCCGACAGCGAGCATCCTGCCGCGGTGAAGCAGGTGCTCGCCTGGCTCGGTTCCGCGGAGGGCAACGCGTATCTGGGTGAATCCGGTGCTGCTGTTCCCGCCGTGAAGAGCGCGCAGAAGACCTACTTCGACTACTGGGAGCAGCAGGACATCGAACTCGACCCGTTCTTCGACGTGATCGACAAGAACGATTCGATCCCCGCACCGGCCGGATCGAGCTTCGAGGCAGGTTTCGAGGCCTACGACCCGATCGTGCGCCAGGTCTTCGCCGGCGAGCTCGAACCCGCCAGCGGGTTGCAACGGGCACAGGATGCCGCGAATGCGGCGATCACCCGGTAGCGGTCTCGCCCTCTCCTCTGCCGGCTGCCCTCTGCCCGCCTCTTCACCTGCTTCGGACGTTTTCACGCCGCATGCCGGGTGAAAACGTCCGAAGCAGATGAAAACACGTGTCGGGCACGTGGACTCGCCGTGTTCTGCACAGGCAACATCAGCGAACACCCTGTGCACAGATCAGCGCCGGCACACCATCGATCGCCCGACGAACGCGACGCTGGACTCATGAGCCCAGATGAACCGCGGAACCACAAGGCGTTGCTCTTCTCACGTTCGAACGCGCTGGTGGGGGCGGACGGTCGAGAGCTCAGACGCGAGTACGCCGGGGGAACGGCGGTCCGCCTACGACCCGGCGTATACGCGGACACCGACCATTGGGCAGAGCTGTCGGAGCACGACCGTCACCTGCTCCACATACGAGCTGTCGCCGAGACACGACGGGCGGCGCCGGTCTTTTCTCATACATCGGCCGCCCTCCTCTGGGGATACCCGGTGCTGACGCGTGATCTTCGGAGTGTGCATGCGACGACCACAGACGGCAGCCGCCGCTCCTCGAAGAATGGCATCGCATGGCATACGGGAGTCGTCGCATCCGACGACGTCGATGAGGTCGGCGGGATGCTCGCCACGTCCCGTTTGCGAACGGTTCTCGACGTCGCGAGATCGAACAGCACCGAGGCATCCGTTATGCTGCTCGACGCAGAGCTGCACAGGCTGTCACCGCGTCGGAATCGAGAACGCGACGCGGGGGCGCGGGCCCTCATAGAGCTGTCTGATCGCTTGGCGGCGCTGGGAACCGCGCCGGGGACCCGTCGCGCTCGTTCTGTCCTGTGCCTCTCGACACATCTTGCCGAGTCACCCGGTGAGTCGCTCAGCAGGGTCGGGATGCTGACACACGGCTTTCCGCCGCCGGTTCTGCAATACCGGGTCGACGACGAACGAGGGCTCGTCGGATATGCCGACTTCGCCTGGCCAGAGTTTCGCCTGCTCGGTGAGTTCGACGGATATACGAAATACACCAGGGGACAACTCACTCGAGGAGCATCCATCGAAGACATCGTCTGGGCCGAGAAACAACGAGAAGACCGCATGCGCGCACGTGGTTGGTCGATGGTGCGTTGGTTGTGGGCTGATGCGCTCGACGCGAGCCGCCTGGCTGTGCTCTTGAACGGTGCCGGGTTGCCGAGCACACGGACGACTATCGGGTTTTCGTCCCTCGCGGATGTTTTCACTCGGTACGCGAAGTGACAATGTCCGAAACAGGTGAAAATGTGAGAGGTTGGACCGCCGCAGTAGCGGATGCAGGGGATGCCGGTCGCATCCGCGGTGAGCGTGCGGTAAGCTATGTCAGTTGCCCGGGCGAGATCACTCTGAGATCAAACGGCGCATCGATGCTAGAACCCTCCTGCTGCAGACAGTCTGCAGCCGTTCGAGTCCGAAGGAGGTGGGTTAGTGACGCATCAGTACGAACTCATGGTCATCCTCGACCCGGAAATTGACGAGCGCACGGTTGCACCGAGCCTCGACAAGTTCCTCAATGTCGTCAGAACCGATGGTGGAACCATCGACAACGTCGACATCTGGGGCCGTCGTCGCCTGGCATACGAGATCAACAAGAAGACCGAGGGCATCTACGCCGTCGTCGACTTCACCGCATCGAGCGAGGCCACACAGGAACTCGACCGTCAGCTGAAGCTCTCAGAAGCAGTGATGCGCACCAAGGTGTTGCGTGCAGAAGAGGCTATTGCACAGGTTCAGTTCGAACAGAAGCGCTCAGAAGAGAAGGCCGCTCGCAAGGCCGCGTCTCCGAAGGCGAAGGCCGCCGCTGAAGCCAAGGCCGTCGCAGACGCCAAGGCTGCAGAGCCCAAGGCCGCTGAGCCCAAGGCTGCTGAGCCCAAGGCTGCTGAGCCTGCGACCGAGGAAGCCTAGTCCCGATGGCCGGCGAGACCGTAATCACCGTGGTGGGCAACCTCACCGCAGATCCTGAGCTGCGTTATACGCAGAACGGGTTGGCGGTTGCCAACTTCACCATCGCATCCACTCCTCGCACGTTCGACCGTCAGGCGAACGAGTGGAAAGACGGTGAGGCGCTGTTCCTGCGCGCAAGCGTCTGGCGCGAGTTCGCCGAGCATGTCGCCGGATCCCTCACCAAGGGGAGCCGTGTCATCGCTACCGGTCGGCTCAAGCAGCGCTCATACGAAACGAAAGAGGGCGAGAAGCGCACCTCGTTCGAGATCGACGTCGATGAAATCGGCCCGTCTCTTCGTTATGCGACAGCCCAGGTGACCCGTGCCCAGTCCAGCGGTGGCGGAGGCCGCGGCCCTGCCGCGGTCCAAGACGAACCATGGGCGGCGAGTGCTCCTGCAGCACCGCAGGCTCAGGGCGTCGACAGCTGGAACACGCCGGGTTCATACGGCGACGACACTCCGTTCTAATATTCACGGGCCGTCCGGCGCCGGCGATATACGCCGGCGAGGCACGGCCTCTCGCAAGTAAGGAAAATCCATGGCTGGAAAGTCAAGTGGCCAGGGCCGCAAGCCCGGTCGCGGCAAGGGCGCGAAGGTAACAGCGCCCGCGAAGTCGATCCGCGTCGGCGTGATCGACTACAAAGATGTCGCAACTCTTCGCAAGTTCATCTCGGAGCGTGGCAAGATCCGTGCTCGCCGTATCACCGGTGTCTCCGTTCAGGAGCAGCGTCTCATCGCACGTGCCGTCAAGAACGCACGTGAGATGGCACTTCTGCCTTACGCCGGCTCTGGCCGCTAGGGAGCAACCACATGTCAAAACTCATCCTGACGCACGAGGTCACAGGCCTCGGCACACCCGGTGACGTCGTTGATGTCAAGAACGGCTTCGCACGCAACTACCTGATCCCGCAGGGCTTCGCCGTGGCGTGGACCCGTGGTGCAGAGAAGCAGATCGAGCAGATCAAGGCCGCCCGCACGGCGCGTGAGCTCGCAACGCTCGACGAAGCACAGGCGCTCAAGGCATCGCTCGAGAACACCAAGGTCAAGCTGGTCGTCAAGGCCGGTGCCGAGGGTCGTCTCTTCGGTTCGGTGAAAGCGACGGATGTCGCCGGCGCCGTTGCCGAGGCCGGCCTCGGGCAGATCGACAAGCGCAAGATCGAAATCCCAACGGCCATCAAGTCCGTCGGGGAATACGAGGCCACCGTGCGTCTGCACGAAGACCTCAGCGCAGTGATCACCCTTCAGGTGGTCGCGGCCAAGTAACACCCGGTGTGAAGGCGGTGGGCGTCTGCCCGCCGCCTTCACACCGTTAACGCGATCCGACGCGATCCGGTGCCGGCAGGGCGGACGAGGCCCCATCGCGCCCGCGCAACGGGTGTGTCGATGGTCGGCGGCGCGGGTCGCCCCGTTTGCGCACGTGCCGGCACACAGTGGGTCGCGCCGTGCCGCGAGCTGCCACCGTGCCGCGAGCTGCGCCGTGCATACGGTGTGGGGCGTGCATCCGGTGTGGGGCGTGCATCCGGTGTGCCCGTGCATCCGGTGTGCCCGTGCATCCGGTGTGCCCGTGCATAACGGTGCGGCCGTGCACACGTCTGGGGGCGCGCCTCTGGGCCGTGGCGACGCGGGAGCTGCGCGGTGCCTGTGGTGTGTGCGGTGTGTGTGTACGGGGTGTGTGCGGGCACCTCTGTAAGACGGCTCGGGCACCTTCTTCGGTCTGCTCAGTCGGGTAGTTTCTACACCCCGCGAGCGGCGTGCGTCAAGCTTCGGCGCCACTTTTCTTACAGATCTGTGCACAGGTGAACGTCGAGCCTTTCAACATTCAAGCAGAACTCTAAACACCTCTATACCCACAGGGTGTTCAGAAACAAAGCGCAGATCACGGCGAATTACAGAAAGTTAAATTTTAAGTTCTCCACAGCTTTACCCACAGATTCTGCACACAGACACCGGCGTTTCGCCTTAACTCTCCACAGAGTTATCCACAGGCGCACTTGTGGGCTGGTGCGACGACTCCGTATGGTGAGGCAGCGCCATTTTCGCGGCTGCGATCTGACCGACCAGTGGGGGTGTCGGGGGTCGCTGGTCTACTTGATGACAGCGCCGCTTGGCCGGGCCGATCTCGGTGAAATTTGCCGTACACGAGCTCACAATTGCGAGGAGGAATGAGTGTCGATCGCTCATCTGGGACTGTCGGACCAGCTGCCATCGGGGGAGTCTCGAGCGGAGCGCACTCCTCCCCATGACCTGCTGGCGGAGCAGTCCGCGCTCGGGGGCATGCTGCTCTCGGCAGACGCGGTGGCAGACGTCGTCGAAACCGTTCGAGCGACAGACTTCTACGTTCCGAAGCACGAGATCGTCTTCGACGCGATCCTCTCGCTCTATTCGCACGGCGAGCCCACAGACGTGATCGCCGTCACAGACGAGCTCATCAAGCAGGGTGAGCTGTCCAGGGCCGGCGGTGCCGACTATCTGCACTCCCTGACGAGTCTGGTGCCGACGGCGGCCAATGCGGGTTTCTATGCGTCGATCGTCGCCGAACGGGCCGTGCTGCGCCGGCTCGTCGAAGCGGGCACGCGCATCGTGCAGATGGGCTATGCCGGCGAGGGTGAGGTGCTCGACGTCGTCAACACGGCGCAGGCCGAGATCTATGCGGTGACGGGCTCGAGCGAGACCGAGGACTATGTTCCGCTGAGCGACGCCGTGGGCGTCGCGATCGACGAGATCGAGGCCGCCAGCCATACCGACGGCAAGATGACAGGGGTTCCGACGGGCTTCATCGAGCTCGACGACCTCACCAACGGTTTCCACCCGGGGCAGATGATCATCGTGGCGGCGAGGCCGGCCATGGGAAAATCGACGCTCGCTCTCGACTTCGCCCGGGCGGCATCCATCGGCAACGACATGCCCTCGATCTTCTTCTCGCTCGAGATGGGGCGGAGCGAGATCGCCATGCGCCTGATCGCGGCCGAAGCGGCCGTGCCGCTGCAGAGCATGCGCAAGGGCACTGTCGAACAGCGTGACTGGACGAAGATCGCCTCGACGAGGGGCAAGATCAACGACGCCCCGCTCTACATCGACGACAGCCCCAACATGACCCTCGTCGAGATCAGGGCGAAATGCCGAAAGCTCAAACAGCGCATCGGGCTGAAGATGATCGTGATCGACTATCTGCAGCTGCTCACGAGCGGCAAACGCGTCGAGAGCCGCCAACAAGAGGTCTCGGAGTTCTCCCGTGCACTGAAGCTGCTGGCCAAAGAGCTGCACGTGCCCGTGATCGCGCTGTCCCAGCTGAACCGCGGGCCGGAGCAGCGATCAGACAAGATGCCGGCGATCAGCGACCTGCGAGAGTCCGGATCGCTCGAGCAGGACGCCGACATGGTGATTCTGCTGCACCGCGAGAGCGCCTATGAGAAAGACAGCCCGCGCGCGGGCGAGGCAGACCTCATCGTGGCCAAGCACCGCAACGGCCCGACCCGCACCGTGACCGTCGCCTTCCACGGCCACTACTCGCGGTTCGCCGACCTCGCGCCGGCCTGATCGCCCGCCGCACGGTCGGCCGCACGTATCGGCGGCGATAGACTGGGGTCGTTCGATTCCGCGTGAGAGAGGTGTGTCCGTGGCGAAGCCGGATGCCGGTCAAACCGCAGGCGCAGCGGTCCCCAGCGCAGTCTGGATGCTTCCCATCGCCCGCGCGATCGTCGCGGCGATCACCGCACTCGTCATCACCTTCTCGCCCGACCACTCCGCCGCACGGGGTCTCGCGGTCTTCGGATGTTTCGCCGCCGTCAGCGCGATCGTCACGTTGTCACTCGGAGTGAGGCCCATCCGGGCGGACCGCGTGGGGCGTTCGATGCTCATCGCCCAGGCCGCGCTCTCCGTTGTCGCCGCCGTTGTCGCCCTGGTCTTCGCCGCCCAGCCGTCGCCGCTCCCCGCGCTCTACGCGGTGATCATCATCTGGGCCCTCATCACCGGTGCACTCGAGCTCTACAGCGGCCTTCACGCGCGTCGCACGGCCTATAGCGCCGTCTCACGCGACTGGATGATCGCCGGCACGCTGACCATCCTGCTCGCCGTGGCCTACCTGCTGGTTCCCCCGGGGCTCAACCAGCAGTACGGCGGAATCGAGAACGTAGAGGGCGCGCTCACGGCATCCGTCGTCGTTGTCGGAGTTCTCGGCGCGTATGCGGCGATCCTTGCCGTTCACTTCATCATCGGCGGGCTCTCGCTCAAGTGGGCGTCCGCTCCACACGCCACCGCCAGACGACGAGAAATGCAGCGATGACCCCGAAGAAGCCGCCACAGCCCGGATCCCGCAAACCGTCACGGCGGGAGATCCTCAAGCCCGTCGAGCTGCTCGTGATGGCTGCGATCGCTGGAGTCTTCACCGGGCTCATCGCGCTGATGTCGACACGCGACCTCGTGCTCTCATCGATCTTCGCCGGTGTCGCCTTCATCGTCACGCTCGTGGTCATCGCGCTGTTCGTGCTGTCGATCAAGCCGGGCGAAATCGAACAGCGAGACATCGACGAGCAGAACAGCGGGCACTGAGCGCGATCGTGCGGCCCGCTACGGCAGGCGGTCGACGAGCTCGTCTGCCAGGCCGATGTAGCCGGCGGGGGTGAGCTCGAGCAGGCGGCGCTTGGCGGCCTCGCCGATGTCGAGCTTCTCGACGAAGGCCACCAGGTCATCGCGCCCGATGCGCTTGCCCCTCGTGAGCTCTTTGAGCATCGCGTACGGGTCGGTGATCTTCGAGCGCCCGGCCACCACCTCTGCCCTGATCACCGTCTGGATGGCCTCTCCGAGGATCTCCCAGTTCGCATCGAGGTCGGCCTCGAGAGCCGAGCGGTCGAGGTCGATCTCGCCCAACCCGCGGCGCAGGTTGTCGAGAGCGAGCAGGGAGTGCCCGAAGCCGACGCCGATGTTGCGCTGCGTCGTCGAATCGGTGAGGTCACGCTGCAGCCTCGATGTCACGAGCGTCGAGGCGAGCGAGTCGAGCACAGCAGACGACAGCTCGAGGTTCGCCTCGGCGTTCTCGAAGCGGATCGGGTTGATCTTGTGCGGCATCGTCGACGAGCCGGTCGCGCCCTCCTGCGGGATCTGGCGGAAGTAACCGAGCGAGATATACGTCCAGACGTCCGTCGCCAGATTGTGCAGCACCCTGTTGGCGTGTGACACCCGGTTGTAGAGCTCCGCCTGCCAGTCGTGCGATTCGATCTGGGTGGTGAGCGGGTTCCAGGTGAGGCCGAGCGACTCGACGAACTCACGAGAGATGCGGGGCCAATCTGCGCCTGGCGCCGCCGCGACATGCGCGGCGAAGGTGCCGGTCGCTCCCGAGAACTTGCCGAGGTATTCCGTGCTGTTCACCTGCTTCACAATGCGTTCGAGGCGCCAGGCCACCACGGCGATCTCGCGACCCATCGTCGTCGGCGTCGCCGGCTGTCCGTGTGTGCGCGAGAGCATCGCGTCGGCCCGGTACTCGTGTGCGAGCGAGCGCAGAACGTCGATCACCTGGCGGATGCCCGGGAGCCAGACCTGGTTCACAGCCGCTGAGACGGTGAGCGCATACGACAGGTTGTTGATGTCTTCGCTTGTGCAGGCGAAATGCGTCAGTTCCGCGATGGAGTCAAGGCCGAGCGCCGAGAGCCTGTCACGCACGAGATACTCGACGGCCTTCACGTCGTGGCGGGTGACGGCCTCTTTCTCGGCCAGCCAGTCGATCTCGGCCTGGCCGAAGCGGGTGTAGAGCTCTCGCAGCTGAGCCTGGTGGCGCTCGCTCAGGGGCGTGGAGCCGAACATCCCGTGGTCGGTCAGGTAGATGAGCCACTCCACCTCGACCTGCACCCTCGCCCGGTTGAGCCCGGCCTCGCTGAGGAACTCCCCGAGCTCTTCGACAACGGCCTGGTACCGGCCATCGAGCGGGCTGAGGGGTTGTGGCGGAAGTGAGGTCACGAGTGACTCCCTGTCTGATCGAGGGTCCGAGCCGGCAGAGCAATTATCTGCTCGCCCCCTCAATCATGCCCAATACCCGGTCGAACCTTCGACACACAGCGATTCCGGATGCTCCTGCACAGCGCCAGGCGCACGTTCCGCTGTGCACAGATTCCGTTCCCTTCCGTATGCAGGCGGTTATGCACGCCACCCTGGACTCCTCGACGGAAGGAGGCCCGATGGCGACCGGGGAGGAGCTGGATGAGACCGACAGACAGCTGGTGCTCGAGATCCTGGCGGAGCAGAAGCGACGCATCGAAGAGCAGACGACGGCCGCGATCCGGGCGCGTTCGCTTATCAGTGAGCGTATCGGGACCGCGGCGTGGACCGGCGAGAGCCATGCGGCGTTCACCGTGAGCGCCGCCGAGCTCATCAATGAGCTCGACGGCTGCATCGTGCACCTGCGCGACGCACTCGAGGAATGCGATCGTGCCACCAGGCACGTGAACGCGCTCGCTGCGGAAACGCCGATGGTGCGAGCGGGAGCGGGCGTATGAGCCCGAAACGAACGAGCCAGGACGCCGCGAGTGCAGGACAGCTGACCGTGTCGAACGGAGGGCAGACGAGTGTCAGCACCGATTCGATGTTCGAGCTCGCTGCCGTGCTCGCGGTCCTCTCCGGTGACGCGAGGGACTGGTCCGCTCAGGCATCCCGGGCAGCGTCACTCACCGCCGACTCGGGGCTCGCCGCGCGCTACGGGCTCGCAGAGGGGCCGTTGAACCTCGCACGGTCACGACTGGACGAAGCGGCAGAGGTCTCGCGCTCGCTCTCTGCCCGCGTCGAGCGGGCGGCGCAGAACTATGAGGTCGGCGAACAGCGCAGCTCGGGATTCGGGCAGGTGCTCGGCGCGGCGGCAGGATTCGCCGCGGGAATGCTCGTGCGCAATGCAGCGATCGGGATGCTGCCGCTTGCATCGCCCATTGCGCTCGCCGTGCTGACGATGCGGCAGCCAGAGGCCAGACGCGCCATAGCCGTGCTCGGTGCGCCCCTTGCCGGAGCTCTCGCCGGGCAGGACGGCCTGCTCGCCAACCCGGCCGTAGTGCACCTGGTCAGGCTGCTCGTCTCGTCTGCCGACGATGTGCTGATGGGTTTCGGCGGGCTTCCCGTCTCGTTCGCGGGAGCACTCGGCGACCATGGTGCCGGAATCGTCGGGCTCGACATCGCGGCGGCGGCCGTGATGGTCCTCGGCGGCAGACACGCCTTCACCGAGACGGCGGTTCGCGTGTCGCGGGCGTCGACGACGCCAGCGGCCCCTCCCGTGTCGCTCGCTGACGCCGCGACTCGCATCCCCGACGCCGAGGCGGGAGAACCGCAGGTGCGCGTCGAGAGGTATCTCGATGCCGAGGGGAACATGAGCTTCGCCGTGTACATCGCCGGAACCGCCGATTTCGCCGTGTCGAGCGATGAGCCGTTCGACATGACGAGCAACGTCGCCGCCGTGGCGGGTGCAGATGCCGCCGCCGTTCGTGCGACCACAGAGGCCATGCGCTTGGCCGGTATCTCTGCCGAAGACGACGTCGCCCTGTTCGGGCATTCGCAGGGAGGGCTCGTCGCCGCCCGGATCGCGTCGTCAGGGGACTATTCGGTCGGCTCACTCGTGACGTTCGGGTCACCGAGCGGGCAGGTGGATGTTCCCTCGACCGTCGCGCAATTGGCCGTCGAGCACACGGACGACCTGGTTCCCGCGCTCGGTGGTGTTCCGCTCGGCGGAGGGCAGGGCTCAGACCGGCTGGTGGTGTCGCGCCAGGCGTTCCCCGCCGGCCCGCCCGCCGAGGCCGGTGCCATGCCGGCGCATGACATGGAACTCTATGAGCAGACCGCGGCGATGATCGACGGATCCGACGATCCGAGAGTCGCCGCCGTGCTCACCACAGTCGCGGGTGCGGGTGCCGCATTTGGTGCGGGTGCCGTATCTGGCACGGCGACCCACTACCGCGCAGAGCGTGTGCGGTGAGACGATGACGGGCGCACGATGCGAAAGCCCGTCGCCTCAGCGCCTGTTCTTGGGTCGCAGGATGGCGGTGAGGATCCAGTTGATGATGCTCAGCACAAGAGCACCGAGCACACCCCACCAGAATCCCTCGACGGTGAGGCCCCAGCCGAAGAACGACATGATCCAGCCGACGAGCATCAGCAGCAGACCGTTCACGATGAACGAGATCAGGCCGAGAGACAGGATGTACAGCGGGAACGCCACGATCCGCACAACTGTTCCGACCACCCCGTTGACGATCGCGAAGATCACGCCGACAACGACATAGGTGAGAACCCACGACAGTGTGTCGCCAGAGCCGAACGGTGTCACGTTGATGCCGCCGACGATGAGAGCGGTGAGCCAGATCGCTACGGCGTTGATGACGATGCGAAGCAGAAACTTCATGTGTTCACTATGGCACTGCGCCGGCCCTCGGGCCAGCACATGCCCGGCATAAGACGGCGGCGCGCGTGGTACCGGCCAGCCGAACGTGTTCTGCCATGATGATCGCATGCTCCATGTCAGTGTGATCGCCCCACAGGATGCCTGTGACGCGGCGGTCGAGGCGCTTGAAGCAGACCCGACGACATCCAACCTCGTGGTGGTGCGGGGAGCGGCACAGAGCGGCACGGCGAACCTTCTTCTCTTCGACATCGCACGTGAGAACGCGAACACGGCGATCGACATGCTGCGGGCCCTCGGCATCGCCGAATCGGGATCCATCCGGCTGAGCGAGCCGCTCGCGGTGATCTCGAGCGATGCGGACAGGGCAGAGGGCTCGGCCCTCGGCAGTCCCTCAGATGCGGTCATCTGGGCGCAGATCGAAGCAGA
This sequence comes from Okibacterium endophyticum, assembly GCF_054780075.1. Lineage (NCBI taxonomy): Bacteria > Bacillati > Actinomycetota > Actinomycetes > Micrococcales > Microbacteriaceae > Okibacterium > Okibacterium endophyticum. Next base: position 319,802 of record NZ_BAAGXA010000012.1, read on the forward strand.
CGCGCGCAGCAATTCCCGCCTGTCATGGTCGTTCGCGATCTTTCTTGTGCTCGCCTGCCTCATCGCAGGTGTCGGGCGATACCTCGATCAACCGGTGCTCATCATCGCGGCGATGGTCGTCGGCCCTGAGTTCGCGCCCATCGCCGCCCTCTGCGTGGGCCTGGCCCGGAGACGCGGCGGGCTGATCCTGCCCTCGATGTCGACGCTGTTCGTGGGGTTCGCGCTCGGGGCGGCCGTCTCGTGGCTGGTCTGGTCGGTCGTCTATGCCTTCGGCGGCATCACTGTCGAGGGGGCGACGACGGGCAGGCTCACCGAGTTCATCGTTCGACCGGACGTCTGGTCATTCGTGATCGCGCTGCTGGCGGGAGTCGCCGGTGTGCTCTCGCTGACGACGGCCAAGTCGTCTGCCCTGGTCGGAGTCTTCATCTCGATCACCACGGTCCCCGCCGTCGGCACCATCGGTCTGACCCTCGCGGTCGGAGCGTGGGATGAAGCGCTTGCGTCACTCGGTCAACTGGGGATCAACCTCGCCGGCCTGATCATCGCCGGAACGGGGACTCTCGCCGTGCAGTGGCTGGTCTGGCGGCTGCGGCACCGGACCTTCCGCAAGCCGGTATCGATCGTCACGAGGGTGACACCTCGCGTCTGACACCTCGCGTCTGACACCACGTGGTGTCATTTGACATCACCTCACGGTTGACATGACACCATAATGGTGTCACCATGGTGTCATGGATCTCACGCAGTACACAGATGAACTTCGACGACAGCTGGAGGTCGCCGCAGCCGCGGGCGGCGACGACGCCAGGGCGCTCGCCGAACGGCTGACGGCGCCCCTCGAAGCCAGCTCGCGGCTTGTTCTTCTCGAGGCGCTCTCTGCTGCTGCGGGGGAGATCACCCGTGAGCTCGCCCCGGGCTCAATCGACGTCCGCCTGCGCGGACGCGACCCCGAATTCGTCGTCACGCTCCCGGCGACCTCGCACTTCGACGAGGTGACAGCGGCCGAGGCACCGCCGAGCGGTGCCGCAGCCGAGGCGCCGGCGACCGATGTCGACGACACCTCAACGACACGAACGACTCTGCGTCTGCCCGACCAGCTCAAACAGCGGGCAGAAGAGGCAGCGAGCCGAGAGGGCATCTCCGTCAACTCCTGGCTCGTCCGCGCGGTGAGCGCCGCTCTCGACACGCCGAAGGGAAAACGTCCGATCCAGAGAGAACCCTCAGCCGCCAGCGACCATTTCACCGGCTGGGTTCGCTGACCCGACAGCCGCTGTAGCGCACCGTTCCCGGCGCCGTTTCACTTTTCGCTCAGCTCGTCCGCTGAACGCACACACCACACAAGAAGGGCACAGCTATGCCGACTTTCAACACACCAGAACCGATCTCGGTGACCGTCGACGTCAGCGCAGGCGACCTCTCGTTCCTCGCGAGCGATCGCCTCGACACCGTCGTCACCGTGAGCCCGCGCAGGCAAGGCCGGTCGGCAGACGCCAAGGCCGCCGAGCAGACCCAGGTGAGCTTCGCCGACGGAACACTCCGTCTCCAGACCCCGAAGGTCTGGAAGTACTCCCCATTCGGCTCGAACGGATTGGTCGACATCACCGTCGAACTGCCCTCCGGCTCCCGTGTGCGCGGCGAATGCGCCTCCGGCGGATTCCATGGCCAGGGTCGCCTCGGCGAATGCCGGATGAAGCTCGGCGCCGGCGACATCCGTCTCGAGCGGGTCGCAGACCTCGACGCGCAGACCGGCGCGGGCAACGTCACGGTCGACCACATCTCAGGAACGACGGATGTGTCAACGGGAACCGGCGACATCCGCATCAGAAGGGCAGATGGAGACGTCGTCCTGAAGAACACCAACGGATCCACCCTCGTCGAGGAGGTCTTCGGCGATCTTCGGGCGAAGGGAGCCCACGGTCAGATCTCGGTGGACAGCGCTCACTCCTCCGTCGAGATCAAGACCTCTCACGGCGCCGTGCGGATCGGCGAGGTGATGCGCGGCTCCGTGCTGCTCGAGTCGTCATACGGCGCACTCGACATCGGCATCCGTGAGGGCACTGCCGCATGGCTCGATGTCCGCTCGGAACGCGGCCGGGTCCGCAACCAGCTCGAGGCCCATGCGGCCCCTGACCCGACAGACGAGACCGTCGAGGTCCGTGCCCGCACCACCTGGGGCGACATCACGGTCGCCAGATGAACATCCACCAGGCACACAGCCAGAAGGACGCACACGAGACCCGCCGCCTCACCGCGGCGGCCACAAGAGAAGAGAAGGCGATATGAGCATCACAACGAACACACAGAGCCGCGAGCCCGCCATCCGTGTGCGGGGCCTGAAGAAGTCCTACAGGGATCTGCACGTGCTGCGGGGTGTGGACTTCGAGGTCGCGCCCGGCAGCATCTTCGCTCTTCTCGGCTCGAACGGAGCAGGCAAGACCACGGTGGTGAGAATCCTCTCCACGCTGCTCAGGCCAGACGCCGGCGCAGCCACGGTCAATGGCTTCACCGTGACAACCGACCCGCTCCGAGTCCGGGAGTCGATCAGCTTGACGGGGCAGTTCGCAGCCGTCGACGAGATCCTCTCCGGTCGGGAGAACCTGGTGCTCGTGGCGAAGCTGCGGCATCTGAAGAACCCGGGCCAGGTCGCCGATGAGCTCCTCGCCCGCTTTAATCTGACCGATGCGGGCGCGCGGAGAGCAGCAACGTACTCAGGTGGCATGCGTCGTCGTCTCGACATCGCCATGAGCCTGATCGGGCGGCCGAAGGTGATCTTTCTCGATGAGCCGACCACCGGACTCGACCCTGAAGCCCGCATCGACGTGTGGAAGGTCGTCAAAGACCTCGCGGCGCAGGGGACAACGGTTCTGCTCACCACCCAGTACCTCGACGAGGCCGAGCAACTCGCGGATCGGATCGCGATTCTTCATCAGGGCACCATCATCGCGAACGGCACCCTCGACGAGCTGAAGAAGCTCCTGCCGCCGGCGGAGGTCGCATATGTCGAGAAGCAGCCGAGCCTGGAGGAGATCTTCCTCGCGCTTGTCGGCGACACAGGCGATAACACATCACACAACGAGCACACACAGAAGGACAGGTCATGAGCACCCACTTCTTGTCAGACACAACGGTTCTCCTCGGCCGCTCCATGCGGCACATCACCCGCAGCATGGACACCATCATCACCACGGCGATCACGCCGATCGCCCTGATGCTGCTGTTCGTCTATGTGTTCGGCGGCGCCATCCAGACAGACACCGACAACTACGTCAATTACCTGATGCCCGGCATCCTGCTCATCGCCATCGCGTCTGGGATCGCCTATACGGCTCTTCGGATGTTCAACGATCTGCAGGGCGGCATCTTCGAGCGGTTCCATTCCATGCCGATCGCACGATCGTCGGTGCTCTGGGCCCACGTGGTGACGTCGCTCGTGGCCAACGGAATCACACTCGTGATCATCGTGCTTGTGGGCCTGCTGATGGGCTTCCGCACCGGAGCAGGCCCGCTGGCGTGGCTTGCCGTGGTCGGAATCCTGGGACTGTTCACCCTCGCGCTGACCTGGATCGCCATCCTCGCCGGCCTCGCCGCGAAGTCGGTCGACGGCGCCACGGGGTTCTCGTATCCGATGATCTTTCTGCCGTTCATCAGCTCGGCCTTCGTTCCGACGGACACCATGCCGGGGCCCGTGCGCTGGTTCGCTGAGAACCAGCCGGTCACCTCGATCGTGAACACGATCCAGGACCTGTTCGCCGAGCGACCGGTCGGCGGCGACATCTGGATCGCTCTCGCGTGGTGCGTCGGCATCCTCGTCGTCGGCTACATCCTCGCCATGGCGTCGTACCGGCGCAAGATCGCCTGAGGTATTGGGCAGATCGCGCGCATGCCCGCTGCGGAATGAACCGACTGTCTAGACTCGACAGGTGACATCAGACGCACAACCCCTCGACCCGGCCCCTGTGAGGCTCCGCCCGGAGATTCTCGCGGCAGCGCCATACCGGCAGGGCCGACCTGCCGGCGAGGACTCGTTCAAGCTGTCGAGCAACGAGAATCCGTATCCGCCCCTGCCGAGCATCGTCGACGTCGTCGCACGCGAAGCGGGCACGATGAACCGATACCCGGACGCCGGGGCACTGAGACTCCGTGACGCGCTCGCCGCGCGTCACGGAGTCTCGGTCGACGAGGTGCACGTCGGGTCGGGCTCCGTCGCACTGCTCAGTCAGTTCATCGCCGCTGCCGCGGGGCCCGGCGACGACGTCGTCTACTCCTGGCGGTCGTTCGAGGCCTACCCCGGCCTTGTCACCGTCGCCGGCGCGACGAGTGTTCAGGTCGACAACCGTCCAGACGGCGGGCACGACCTCGAGGCGATGGCCGCGGCGATCACCGACAGCACAAGGGCTGTGATCGTCTGCTCGCCGAACAACCCGACGGGCACCGTTGTCACCGCACGCGATTTCGACAGATTCCTGGCAAAGGTCCCCGGCGACGTACTGGTGCTGCTCGACGAGGCCTACGCCGAGTTCGTCACACGAGACGACGCGGTGAACGGCCTGCGGCTCATCGGACGCCATCCGAATCTCGTTGTGCTGCGCACCTTCTCGAAGGCATACGGCCTTGCAGGCCTTCGCATCGGCTGGGCGGTCGGGCACCACCGGGTGCTCGACGGCGCCCGTGCCGCCGCCATCCCGCTCTCGGTCACCGGAATCGCCCAAGAGGCGGCGATCGCGTCGCTCGATGCCGAGATCGAGTTGCTCGAGCGGGTGCACACGCTGGCCGCGCTGCGCGACCGTGTGCGGGCATCCCTCACCGCCCAGGGCTGGAACGTGCCGGAGTCGCAGGCCAACTTCATCTGGCTCGCCACCGGCGAACAGACGGATGCCGCCGACGACACACTGCGCGAGGCGGGTGTCGTGGCACGCGCCTTCAGTGCGAGCGGCATCAGGGTGAGCGTCGGCGAGATCGAATCTGTGGAGAAGATACTGCAGGCGACGGCGGACATTGTGCGAGATCTACCAGAGAACCACCCGGCGAAGCGGATAGCGTAAAACGATGACGGATCGAGACATCTCCACGAGCACGTCAGCCCCGGTGCGCTTCCTCACCGCAGAGGGAGCGTTCGCTCCCACGGCGGCAGCCGAAGAGTACACACCGATGCTCGACCGCCTCGGCGACGACGACCACAGGCGGTTCTATCGCGACATGGTTGTGATCCGCGCGTTCGACCATGAGGCCGAGAACCTGCAGCGGCAGGGTCAGCTCGCGCTGTGGCCTCCGAGCAACGGGCAGGAGGGCGCCCAGGTCGGCTCTGCGCACGCCGCACGGCCTCAGGATCACATCTTCCCCTCGTACCGCGAGCACGCTGTCGGCATGATCAGAGGCATCGACGTGATGAAGATCATCGAGATCATGCGCGGCATCAGCCACGGCGGGTGGGACCCCGCCGATCCCCGCAACGGCAACTTTCATCTCTACACACTGGTCATCGGGTCGCAAGCCCTGCATGCCACGGGGTATGCGATGGGTATCGGACTCGACGGCGCGAGCGGAACCGGTGACCCGGCAGGCGACCAGGCCGTGATGGTCTATTTCGGGGACGGCGCATCGAGCCAGGGCGACGTCAGCGAGGCCATGGTCTTCGCGGCGAGCTACCAGACACCGCAGGTGTTCTTTCTGCAGAACAACCAGTGGGCGATCAGCGTTCCGGTCTCGCGACAGTCGCGCACACCCCTCGTCAACCGTGGCACCGGATTCGGCATCCCGAGTGTGCAGATCGACGGCAATGACGTGCTCGCGAGCTACGCGGTGACGGCCAGGCACCTCGACGACGCACGTGCGGGCGGCGGGCCGCAGTTCATCGAAGCCCTGACCTATCGGGTCGGTGCTCACACCACAAGCGACGATCCCTCGAAGTATCGCACCCAGGCAGAGCTCGACTCCTGGATCGCACGTGACCCGATCAGCCGTTTCGAGGCCTGGCTGCGCAGCCGGGGCGCATCGGATGCGCTCTTCCTCGAGGTCGAAGAAGAGGCGAAAGACATGGCGGCGGACACCCGTCGCCGCACGCTCGAACTCGGCGACCCTCCGGTGGGCAAGGTCTTCGACTTCGTGTATTCGGAGGACCACCCCCTGACGGCCGCGCAGGCCGACTGGCTCGAGCAGTACGAAACTCAGATGCAGGGCGGTGACGACAGGTGAGCAACAGCGTGCACGACGGACAGCCGGTCGCGAACGACGCAGTCGACGACGCGACACCTGCCGACGCGACATCCGCCGACGCGACACAGGCGGGCATCCGTTCGCTGCCGATGTCGAAGGCGATCAACGCCGGGCTTCGGCAGGCGATGCTCGACGACCCGCGTGTGCTGATGATGGGCGAGGACATCGGGCGCCTCGGCGGCGTCTTCCGCATCACGGAGGGCCTGCAGGCCGAGTTCGGTGAGAACAGGGTGCTCGACACCCCGCTGGCGGAGTCCGGCATCTTCGGCACGGCCATCGGGCTCGCCATGCGTGGTTATCGCCCGGTCTGCGAAGTGCAGTTCGACGGCTTCATCTACCCCGGCTTCGATCAGATCACGTCTCAGCTGGCCAAACTCACGAACCGTCACGAGGGCACGCTCACGATGCCCGTGGTGATCCGGGTGCCGTACGGCGGCCACATCGGCGCCATCGAGCACCACCAAGAGAGCCCGGAGGCATACTTCGCACACACTGCGGGGCTGCGCTCGGTGAGCCCCGCGTCGCCGAACGACGCCTATTGGATGATCCAAGAGGCGATTGCCTCGAACGACCCGGTGATGTTCTTCGAGCCCAAAAGCCGTTACTGGCCGAAGGGCGAGGTCGACTTCTCCGCTCCGGCGGCACCGCTGCACGCGAGCCGTGTGGTTCGCGCCGGCACCGACGTCACAGTGCTCGCCCACGGCGCGATGGTCACCGTGCTGCTGCAGGCCGCAGAGCTCGCCCACGCAGAGGGCATCTCGCTCGAGGTGGTCGACCTGCGCTCGATCTCGCCGATCGACTACGGCCCCATCCTCGACTCCGTGCGCAAGACGGGCAGGCTGATCGTCGCGCAAGAGGCGGCGGGCTTCGTGTCTGTCGGGTCTGAGATCGCCGCGACGATCGCGGAACAGGCCTTCTATTCGCTCGAGGCGCCCGTGCTCCGAGTCTCTGGCTTCGACGTGCCGTTCCCGCCGGCGAAGCTCGAAGGGTTGTTCCTGCCAGACGCGGACCGCATTCTCGAAGCCGTCGACCGTGCCCTCGCGTACTGACGCCCGCACACTGATTGTGCACCAGCACAGGAGGGAATCATCATGAGCCAGTCGGAATTCCAGCTGCCCGACGTCGGTGAAGGACTCACAGAGGCAGAGATCGTCTCCTGGAAGGTGGCGCCGGGCGACCCGGTCGAGCTGAACCAGGTTCTCGTCGAGATCGAGACGGCCAAGTCGCTCGTCGAGCTGCCGTCGCCGTTCGCCGGAACGGTCGGCGAGCTTCTGGTGGGCGAGGGCGACACCGTCGAGGTCGGCACACCGATCATCAGGGTGTCGACGACAGATGCCCCTGGTGCGTCGCCCGCACAGGCTGCGGCCGTCACGTCGCCGGGGATCGCAGAAGACATCGCTGCCGACGTGGCAGACACGAACGCCACCATCGCGCACGAGGCGCCAGAGACGACGCAGTCGCCGGCGGGTTCGACGGGTGCCGTGCTCGTCGGGTACGGCACCGGAGGCCAGGTGAGCTCGAGGCGCCGTGGGCGCACCACGAAGCCGCCGACGGGGCACGCGCAGGCGGCACCGGCATCCGTTCCTGCGGCCGCTGCAAGCCCGATCATCGCGAAGCCGCCGATCCGCAAGCTGGCGCGCGACCTCGGCGTCGACCTGAGCGAGGTTCAGGGCACAGGCCTCGTCGGCGAGATCACACGAGAAGACGTTGTGAGGCACGCGGGGCAGGCCAGCGTGTTCCGCAACATCGAGACCCCGGACTGGGCTGAGGAGCGCGAAGAGCGGATCCCGGTGAAGGGTGTGCGCAAGCAGATCGCCAAAGCGATGGTGCAGAGCGCATTCCAGGCGCCGCACGTCAGCGTTTTCGTCGACGTGGATGCCACCCGCACCATGGAGTTCGTCAAACGGCTGAAGGCGTCGACCGATTTCGCGGGCGTGAAGGTGTCGCCACTCCTCATCATGGCGAAGGCGATCATCTGGGCCGTGCGCCGCAACCCCACCGTGAATGCGACGTGGACGGACGAAGAGATCATCGTGCATCACTACGTGAACCTCGGCATCGCCGCGGCGACGCCCCGCGGACTGCTTGTGCCGAACGTCAAAGAGGCGCAGTCGATGAGCCTGCTGCAGCTCGCGCAGGCTCTCGAGCAGCTGACGCTCACCGCGAGAGACGGCAAGACGCCGCCGTCGGACCTGTCTGGCGGCACGATCACGGTGACCAACATCGGTGTGTTCGGAATGGACACGGGAACCCCGATCCTGAACCCCGGTGAGGTGGGGATCATGGCCCTCGGAACGATCAAGCAGAAGCCGTGGGTCGTCGACGGCGAGGTGCGCCCGCGCTACGTGACGACGATCGGCGGCTCGTTCGACCACCGTGTCGTCGACGGTGACGTCGTGTCGCGATTCGTCGCCGATGTGGCGTCGATCGTCGAGGAGCCTGCTCTGCTGCTCGACTGAGACGACCAGGGCGGGCGCCGACATCAAGCCGGCGCAGATAACGAAACGGCAACGGAAGAAATCACCGATGGGGTGATGATTCCGCGGGATCCGACGCGTGTGTTCCCCCGGTCTCGCCTTGCCAGTCCGGCCTTCGGTCGATACGGTGGTTGGTGGCCTTGATGGCCAGAAAACCAGTCCGCGACCGTGTCACCCGTGAGAAGCGGTGGCGCGAACGTATGGTCTTCAGTCGTTGGGAACGGTCAAGATGATCTCCCGGCAGCAGATTCGTTTCACCTGGAAGAGCGCCAAAACCCTTGTTGCGCCGCCGGTGTTGTGATCGGCCTGCTGCAGTCTGACTGAGACCCGGCCGTGAGATCACCCACACACCCGAGACTGCCCTGCCCCTGGGTGTGTGCGCAAGGAACCCGTGACCCAAACACTTCCAGACTCCCACACCATTCCCGCCGCAGAACCGCCCATCGCCATCGAGGCATCCCGCCTCTACAAGGTCTTCGGGCGTCGTCCCAAAGAGGTCGTCAAAAGACTCCAAGCCGGTCAGAGCCGTGACGAGCTCTCGTCGCTCGGCACCGCGGCGGTCATCGACGCGAGCTTCTCGGTGCGCGAGGGTGAGATCTTCGTGGTGATGGGGCTGAGCGGCTCAGGAAAATCCACGCTCATCCGTATGCTCAACGGGCTGCTCGACTCGACGGCCGGATCCGTGAAGGTGCTCGGCACCGAGATCGTCGGCCTGCCAGACGCCCAGCTTCGCGAGGTGCGCAAGAAGCACATCTCGATGGTGTTCCAGCACTTCGCGCTGCTGCCGCACCGCACTGTTCTCGACAACGCCGCATACGGGCTCGAGGTTCAGGGCACACCGCTCGCCGAGCGCCGGGAGCGCGCTCTCGGCGTCATTGAACGCGTCGGGCTGAAAGGCTGGGAGAACAAGCTGCCCAGCGAGCTCTCCGGCGGAATGCAGCAGCGAGTCGGGCTCGCCCGCGCCTTGGCCGCAGACACGGACGTGCTGCTGATGGACGAGGCGTTCTCCGCACTCGACCCGCTCATCCGCCGCGAGATGCAGGAACAGCTCGTCGAGCTTCAGCAGGAGCTCGGAAAAACCATCGTGTTCATCACCCACGACCTCAACGAGGCCATGTTCCTCGGTGACCGCATAGCCGTGATGCGCGACGGACGCACGGTGCAGATCGGCACGCCAGACGACATCCTCACCGACCCCGCCAACGACTATGTTGCACAGTTCGTGCAGGATGTCGACCGCGCGAGGGTGCTCACCGCATCGAGTGTGATGGAGCCGCCGCGTTCCGTCGTCTCGGCGACCGCGGGACCCCGCGCGGCGCTGCGCACCATGCGCGATCTGCAGACCTCCGCGGCCTTCGTCGTCGGAAGCGGCCGCAAGCTCGTCGGTGTTGTGCACGACAAAGACGTTCTTCGACAGGTGAAGAACAGCGAGACCGATCTGATGGCCGTCGTCAAAAACGATGCGGCGACCGTCGGGCCGGACCAGTACCTGGTCGAGTTGTTCGAGCCGGCCGCAGAGAGCCCGCTGCCCGTCGCCGTCGTCGACGAGCGCGGCCGCCTGATCGGTGCGATCCCGCGCGTCACCCTGCTCGCGGCGCTCGCCAATCTGCCGGCCACGACCGGGGAGCAGCAGATCATCGAGCCGATGGCCACGGTGCCCGTCGACCTCATCACCGCAACACTCAGAGAGACGGCAGGTCGCTCCGGCGATGCGGATGCCTCCAGAGAAGGGAGTCTCGCCTGATGGACTTCCGTATTCCGCTCGGCCAGTGGGTCGAAGACTTCGTCGATGTGCTCACCGATACCCTGCAGCCGGTCTTCACCGTGCTGCGCACGATCTTTCTCGGCCTGTACGAGGCCGTGAACTGGGTGCTGCAGACCCCTCCGTTCTGGGGGATCATCGTCGCCGTCGCCGTTCTCGCGTTCTTCGCGAAGGGCTGGAAGCTCGCCGTGGGCGTCGTCGTCGGCTTCAGCCTGATCGTCGCCGTCGACCAGTGGGACAACGCGATGGACTCGCTGTCACTCGTGCTCGTCGCCAGCCTGATCGCCGTCGTCATCAGCATCCCCCTCGGCATCCTCGCCGCCCGGTCTGACACGGCGTCGCAGATCATCAGGCCGATCCTCGACTTTCTGCAGACCATGCCCGCGTTCGTCTACCTGATTCCTGCGCTGATCCTGTTCCGCGTCGGCGTTGTGCCCGGCATCGTCGCGACCATCGTGTTCGCGCTGGCACCCGGTGTGAGGCTCACCGAGCTCGGCATCAGGGGAGTGGACAAAGAGGTCGTCGAGGCTGGCCAGGCCTTCGGATCCTCTCCGTTCCGCATCCTGCGCCAGATCCAGCTGCCACTCGCGATGCCGAGCATCATGGCCGGTGTCAACCAGGTCATCATGCTCTCGCTGTCGATGGTCGTCATCGCCGGTATGGTCGGCGCAGGCGGTCTGGGAGCCGACGTGGTCGCGAGCTTGAACCGCATCGACATCGGCCTCGGTTTCGAAGCCGGCCTGTCTGTGGTGATCCTCGCGATCGTGCTCGACCGGCTGACGGCATCCCTCGGCACCAGAAAGCGCCGGGCGCGCACGTCCCAGGCGACGATCGGCGCGTCAGGCGATGCTGCAGACGAGGCCGAGACGCTTGTCGCCGCCGGTCCGCGGCGGGCACCCACCGCGCCCTGAACAGGCCACTCACCGTCAGTTCGGTGCCGCCGTTCAGCGGCGTGCGCGCGATCTGATCCGTCCAATCGCACCAACGAGAGGAAACAATGAAGAAACACAGCACACTCGCCATCGCGGCCATTGCCACAGCGAGCATGATCGGTCTCGCCGGCTGCGCCAACGGCGATGACGGCAACGCCGGAGGCGGCGACGGCGGAGAGAAAATGGACCTCACCCTCGCCGTGTTCAACGGCTGGGACGAAGGCACCGCCACGAGCTGGCTCTGGAAGACGGTTCTCGAGGAGCAGGGCTACACCGTCGAACTCGAGAACGCAGACGTCGCCCCCGTGTTCGAGGGACTGTCATCGGGTGACTACGACTTCACCACAGACGTCTGGCTGCCGAACACACACGCCGAGTACCTCGAAACCTACGGCGACGACATCGTTGAGATCGGCGCATGGAACAACGAGTCCAAGCTCACCCTCGCGGTGAACGAAGACGCCCCGATCGACTCGATCGCGGAGCTCGCAGAGAATGCAGAGCTCTTCGACAACAAGATCGTCGGCATCGAGCCGGGCGCCGGCCTCACCCTCGCCATGGAGAACGAGGTCATCCCGACCTACGGCCTCGACGGCATGGAGTTCCAGACCGCGTCGACGGCCGCGATGCTCACCGAGCTCAAAGCCGCGACAGACGCCGGTGAGAACATCGTCGTCACGCTGTGGGAGCCGCACCGCGCCTACAGCCAGTTCCCCATCAAGAACCTCGAAGACCCCGAGGGCGCCCTCGGCGAGACCGAGAGCCTCTACACCTACGGAAGCGAGGAGTTCGTCGAGAACTCTCCGCAGGCCGCCGAGTGGCTCGAGAACTTCACGATGGACAACGAGAAGCTGAACTCGCTGATCAAGGCGATGTTCATCGACTACGAGGGTGATGACTACGCCCCCATTCTCGAGCAGTGGATCGAAGACAACCAGGAGTACGTCGACGGGCTGACCAGCTAGTCACGTTCGCTGCGAGCACCCCGGCCGGGTCCACCCGGCCGGGGTGCTCTTCGTTCATCGCTCGATCCACGCGTCGGTGTTCACGCGTGGCGCGCGCCTGGACGCCGCTCGACGGCACACCCGGGCGGTGAGATGTGGCGGCGACGGGAATCGGGTCGGGGCGGAGCACTTCCGTTTTGATAATAGTTATCATTAGGCATAGTCTTGTGCGGTGAAGAAATCGTATATCGCCCTCGCGCTCATTCCCGCCGCAGCCCTTGTGCTGAGCGCATGTTCCGGCACGGCAGACGCCGGCGACGGGTCGGGTCTTCCGCAGGTCGTGGCATCCACAAACGTCTATGGCGATGTCGCAGAGGCCATAGCCGGCGAGTACGCCGAGGTGACGAGCATCATCACGAGCGGCGCCCAGGACCCGCACAGCTACGAAGCCAGTGCGCAGGACCAGCTCGCCCTGTCGAAGGCAGACATCGTGATCGAGAACGGAGGCGGATACGACCCGTTCATCGACACTCTGCTCGAGGCCGCAGACCACGACGCAGAGGTGCTGAGCGCCTCTGAGCTGTCTGGGCTGATGCCGGGCGACGCCGCAGAAGAGCACGACCACGAGCACACCGACGAGGCGGACGCCGACGCAACCGGGGACGCGCACGCCGGCCACGACCACATCGAGGGGTTCAACGAGCACGTCTGGTACAGCCCGGCGGCGATCGAGAACCTCGCCCGCGAGCTCGCGCACGCACTCGGTGAGGCGGCACCGGAGCACGCACAGGACTTCGACGAGAACCTCGAGGCCTTCGCCGAGCAGATCCACGGCCTCGAAGAACAGGCGGAGCAGCTCTCTGCGACTGTCGACGGCGCAGGGGCGCTCGTGACCGAGCCCGTTCCCGGGTACCTGCTCGAGGCATCCGGGTTCACGGACCTGACTCCGCCCGAGTTCAGCGAGGCGATCGAAGAGGGCACAGACGTCTCTCCGGCCGTTCTGAGCGAGACCCTTCAGGTCGTCGAATCCGGCGATGTGCGACTGCTCGCTTACAATGAGCAGACGAGCAGCGCTGAGACCGAACGCGTGCTCGAGGCGGCAGAAGACGCCGGCGTCGCGGTGGTGAGCTTCACCGAGACGCTTCCGGACGGCGAGGACTACGTGAGTTGGATGACCGCTAATCTCGACGCGATCGCAGAGGCACTGGCCTAGGTGACGGCGGCGCATGGTGCGCATGCACACAGGCATCCGTCCGACCCCGTGCTCAGCCTGCACGGCGCCGAGCTGGCGTTCGGCGAGCGCACGCTCTGGAGCGGTCTCGATCTCGACGTCTGCCAGGGAGAGTTTCTCGCGGTGCTCGGCCCGAACGGATCCGGCAAGACCAGTCTGCTCAAGGCGGTTCTCGGGCAACAGCAGCTCGATGCGGGAACCGTTGAGTTCAACGGCCATCCGGTCACGCGCGGCGACAGGCGGATCGGCTACATCCCGCAGCAGAAGCTGATCCCCGGAGGCACGCCGATGCGCGCGAGGGACCTCGTCGCCCTCGGGGTGAACGGCCATCGATTCGGGCTCCCCGTGTCAGGGCCGGCCGATCGCGCCAGGGTCGACGAGCTGCTCGAGTCCGTCGGCGCAGCCGAGTATGCAGACGAACCGGTCGGCAACCTCTCCGGTGGAGAACAGCAGCGACTGCGCGTCGGACAGGCGCTCGCCGGCGATCCGCTGCTGCTGCTCTGCGACGAGCCGCTGCTGAGCCTCGACCTGCAGCACCAGCGCGGTGTCTCTGACCTCATCGAGACCAGACGACGCGAGCACGGCACCCCCGTCGTGTTCGTGACACACGACGTGAATCCGGTGCTCGGCCTGGTCGATCGCATCCTCTATCTCGCGGGCGGGCGGTTCCGCGAGGGGACTCCGGCCGAGGTGCTGCAGTCAGACGTGCTGAGCGATCTCTACGGCACGCCCGTCGACGTCATCCGAACCGGCGAACGCGTTGTGGTCGTCGGCATCCCGGACGCCGAGACGCATCACCATCATCACCACACGCATCCGTCTGGCGCGCGCGCGTGACCGCCGGTGGCATCCGTCGTTCTGCGGCAGCAGCTGGCGACATCACCCGTCTTGGACCTATTCACCCGGTATGCGGGATGAACACGTCCGAATCGGGTGAGAACCGGGTGACAGTCGCGCAGCGGGGAGCCGGGAGATGACCGAAGAAGACCTCTGGTCACGGCTGTTCAACTTCGCCGACTACGGCGAGCTGCTCGGGCTCGTGCAGAACTCGATCATCGCGGCAGCCGTTCTCGGCATCGTCGGCGGCCTGATCGGCGTCTTCGTGATGCAGCGTGACATGGCGTTCGCCGTGCACGGCATCAGCGAGCTCTCGTTCGCGGGCGCCGCCGCCGCCCTGCTGTTCGGGCTGAGTGTTGTGGCGGGTGCCCTCGTCGGCTCACTCGCCGCGGCCGTGATGATCGGCCTGCTCGGCGCCAGGGCGCGGGACCGCAACTCCATCATCGGTGTGCTGATGCCGGCGGGCCTCGGCCTCGGCATTCTCTTTCTCGCGCTCTATCCCGGGCGAAGCGCGAACAAGTTCAGTCTGCTGACCGGTCAGATCATCGCTGTCGACGGCCCGCACCTCGTCTGGCTGGCTGCCATCAGCATCCTGGTTCTGATCGGCCTGCTGCTGATCTGGCGTCCGCTCAGCTTCGACAGCCTCGACGCCGATGTCGCCGCCGCCAGGGGAGTGCCGACCCGTTTCGTCTCACTCGCGTTTATGGTGCTGCTCGGCCTCATCGTCGCGGTCTCCGTCCAGATCATCGGAGCCCTACTCGTGATGGCGCTGCTCGTGACTCCCGCGGCCGCGGCGCTCAGGGTCTCTGCGTCTCCTGTGCTCGTGCCGGTGCTCGCGATGGTGTTCGGCTTCGTGTCCGCCGTCGGCGGCATCATGCTCGCTCTCGGCGGTTCCCTTCCGATCAGTCCGTACATCACCACCATCTCGTTCGTGATCTACCTCGTCTGCAGGCTGCTCGGGCTGCGCAGCAAGCCGCGACCCGGGCTACGCTAGACGCAGATCAGCAGAGCGCGAGTCGCTCGCGAATGACGACGAACGGATGCCCGTGGCGGTGAAACGGAACACCTGGCAGCGTGAGGCTGTGCGTGAGGCGCTCGATGAGACCGAGGGATTCATCAGTGCGCAGAGCCTGCACTCGCAGCTGCGCGACGGTGGCTCCCCGATCGGGCTCGCCACCGTCTACCGGGCCCTCTCCGACCTGACCACGACCGGAGAAGCGGATTCGCTGCAGTCGCCAGAGGGCGAGAGTCTCTACCGTGCGTGCGAGTCGACGGGTCACCATCATCACCTGATCTGCCGCAACTGCGGGCTGACCGTCGAGATCGAGGCCACGGAGGTCGAGGCATGGGCACGGAGGGTCGCGACCGAGCACGGCTTCACCGATGCGCAGCACATCGTCGACATCTTCGGGCTGTGCGCGAAGTGCGCCGAGCTCGGCGCACAGAAGCAGTAGTGTGCGCTCCCATCCCGGCTCTCTGTGACCTTTGCGGACATAGGTGGTCGGCGGAATCGTCCCCCACGTCCGGAACGGCCACAGAGAGCGAGACAGTGAGCGGGGTCGAGGCACAGAGGCCCAACTTGCGAGACAGCGCTGCGGCGCTTAGGATGGACCCTTGGCTGAACGGGACTCCCCCCATTCAGTCGTGCACAGGTCTCCTCCCCATCAGAACAGGGTGATCGAGTGCGCCGACAAGAGATCTTGGGCGAGGCATCCGTCTCGCGGTATTGACAGGAGAATCACTATGGCAGCAGTGTGCCAGGTGACCGGGGCCGTTCCAGGCTTCGGGCACAACATCTCACACTCGCACCGGCGTACGAAGCGCCGTTTCGACCCGAACATCCAGAAGAAGACGTACTTCGTTCCGTCGCTTCGCCGCAACGTCACGCTCACGCTGAGCGCCAAGGGCATCAAGGTCATCGACTCCCGTGGCATCGAAGCAGTGGTCAAGGACCTGCTCGCTCGTGGGGAGAAGATCTAATGGCAAAGGCTCAGG
The DNA here is from genome assembly GCF_054780075.1 of Okibacterium endophyticum. Classification (NCBI taxonomy): domain Bacteria; kingdom Bacillati; phylum Actinomycetota; class Actinomycetes; order Micrococcales; family Microbacteriaceae; genus Okibacterium; species Okibacterium endophyticum. The sequence goes on from NZ_BAAGXA010000012.1 coordinate 336,193, forward strand.
ACGTTCGTCCGATCATCAAGCTCCGTTCGACGGCGGGCACCGGTTACACCTACGTGACCAAGAAGAACCGTCGTAACAACCCCGACCGTCTCGTGCTCAAGAAGTACGATCCCGTAGTGCGCAAGCACGTTGAGTTCCGCGAGGAGCGGTAGACATATGGCTAAGAAAAGCAAAATCGCTCGTAACGAGCAGCGCAAGGTAATCGTCGCCCGCTATGCCGAGAAGCGCCGTGAGCTGAAGAAGGCCCTCGTCGACCCGAACGGCACCGCAGAGTCCCGCGAGGCTGCGCGTCTCGGGCTCCAGAAGCTGCCCCGCAACGCATCGCCGATTCGCGTGCGCAACCGCGACGCCGTCGACGGCCGTCCCCGCGGTAACCTCTCGAAGTTCGGAATCTCGCGTGTGCGGTTCCGTGACATGGCTCACCGAGGCGAACTGCCCGGCATCACCAAGTCCAGCTGGTAACCACCAGCACCCAACATCCAGAGCGGATGCCGACCTCGGTCGGCATCCGCTCTCGTGTTCTTCGGGTGTCTGGTTCTTCGGGTGTCTGGTGTTCTTGGGATGTCTGGTCGTCATCGGATGCCGCGGGCCGGCAGGGGAGAAAACCGGGGACCCCCGCTCTCGTCCGGTTCTCCGCTCTCGGACCCCTGAATCTGTGGCAGAAGTGACGAATGCACACAAAACACGCCGAAAAAGGGTCCCACACCCCCGAAATTCGTTGAAAACATGCGGGACTCTGATACATTCGAGGCGGTCAAACAGACCGGTTGGGGGTAGTGAATGCCTCCGGCATCCACACCAGTAATAAGGCTGTATAGCAAAGTCCGAGGAGGACAACTCAATGGCTGATAAGTCGCTTAACAAGACCGAGCTCGTCGCAAAGATCGCTTCGGAGACCGGCCAGAGCCAGGCTGCCGTCGGTGGCGTGCTCGATAGTCTGTTCTCGGTGCTTGCTGACTCCGTCAGCAACGACGTCAAGGTTTCGATCCCGGGCTGGCTCGCCGTCGAGCGCACATCGCGTGCCGCTCGAACGGGACGCAACCCGCAGACCGGCGCCGAGATCCAGATTCCCGCCGGCTACTCGGTGAAGGTTTCGGCGGGCTCCAAGCTCAAGGCTGCCGCCAAGTAGTTCATCTTCGATAACGGGGCGTCGCGCGGTGCGTGGCGCCCCGTTTGGCGTCTGAGGGCAGGACGCCGGGACGTTGCCGTTCGAGCGGTCGCATAGGCTGGACGAGTGCCCCGCCTCACCCGAATCGTCGGACCAGCAGTCCTCGTCGCCGTCGCCCTCGTTGTGCTCATCGTGGGGCTGCAGTACGGCGGAGGGGCTGATGAGAGGCAGCTCAGCGACCCGGGCGCGGTGGTGCGCTACGGGCTGCCGGTGGCCAAGCTCATGGTCAACATCGGCGCCGCCGTCGCAATCGGTGCTCTGGCGCTCTCGCTCTTCGCCCTGAGCGCCAAGAGAGACGAGTACACGCTCGCGCTGGACGTGGCCGCAGGCGGTGCGGCCGTGTACACCGTCGCGTCCGGGTTCACCGGCTTTCTCACTTTTCTCAACGTCACCGGGACGCCACTGTCGTTCAGCGACCAGTTCGGCGCTCAGCTCGGCATGTTCTTCACCGACATCGAGCTCGGGCAGGCGTGGCTGACGACCACTCTGATCGCCGCCGCCGTCACGGTCCTGTGCTTCGCCGTGCGTGGGCAGACCCTGATCTTCTTCGTGGGCGTTCTGGCCCTCGTCTCGCTCGTGCCGATGGCGGAGCAGGGACATGCCGCAGGGGCCACCGGGCACAACAACGCCGTCACGGCGCTCGGGCTTCACCTGGTCTTCGCCGCCGTCTGGCTGGGCGGGCTGGTGACGATCGTCATGGTCAGGCGCGCGCTCGAACCCGGACGCCTGGTGCCCGTGATCACGCGCTACTCGACGATCGCGCTCGTGTCATTCGTTGTGGTTGCCGTGTCGGGGTATGCCAGCGCGGAGCTGCGGATCGGCTCGTGGGAGAGCCTGCTCACACCGTATGGGGTGCTCGTTCTCGGCAAGGTCGCCGCACTCATCGCGATCGGCTTGTTCGGGGCGCTGCAGCGCAGCTGGCTCATCGAACGGATGTCGCGGGCGGGCGGCAGGGCGGGTCGCCACTTCTGGTGGCTCATCGTCGCCGAGCTCGGTTTTATGGGGATCGCCAGCGGCCTGGCTGCGGCGCTCGCCCGCACCGCAACCCCCGTCACCGAAGAGGTTCCGCCTGAGCAGACTCCGGCGCAGATCCTCACCGGGGAACCACTGCCGCCTCAGCTGACGTTCGAACGCTATTTCACGCTGTGGAACTTCGACCTGATCTGGCTGTTGTTCTGCGCGTTCGCCATCTTCTTCTACGTCGCGGGTGTTGTGCGGCTGCGTCGCCGCGGTGACACCTGGCCGTTGTACCGCACGATTCTCTGGATCGCCGGCATCCTGCTGCTGTTCTACCTGACCAGCGGCGTTGTGAACGTCTATCAGCAGTACCTCTTCAGTGTGCACATGCTCGGCCACATGGGCCTGGCGATGGCGGTTCCGGTGCTGCTTGTGCCGGGTGCGCCGGTCACTCTCGCCGCGCGGGCGATCGCCAAGCGCACGGACGGGTCGAGGGGGGCCAGAGAGTGGATCATGCTCGCCGTGCACTCCAGGTTCGCGGCGGTGGTGGCCAACCCGATCGTGGCTGCCGTGCTGTTCGTCGGCTCGCTATGGCTGTTCTACTACTCGCCGCTGCTGCGCTGGGCGATGGTCGACCACATCGGGCACGAGTGGATGGTCGCGCACTTTCTGATCACCGGCTTTCTGTTCGTGCAATCGATCATCGGCATCGACCCTGTGCCGTTCCGCCTTCCATACCCGCTCAGACTGATGCTGCTGCTGGTGACGATGGCGTCGCACGCGTTCTTCGGGCTCGCGATCATGTCGAGCACAGGACTGTTCCTCGCCGACTGGTTCGGTGCCATGGGTCGCGAGTGGGGGCCGACGGCGCTCGGCGACCAGCAGGTCGGCGGCGGAATCACCTGGAGCATCGGAGAGATTCCGACCCTTGCGCTCGCGATCACCGTCGCCATCCAGTGGAGCCGCAGTGACACCCGGCTGCAGAGGCGGCTGGACCGCACAGCCGATCGCACCGGAGACGTCGAGCTCAACGAATACAACAACAGGCTTGCCAAGCTCGCCGAGCGCGACTCGACTCGCTGAGGCGCCCCTCGATCCGCCGAGTGGCTAGCTCGCGACCTCGATCTGCACGTCCACGGATCCGTCTCCCTGCACGTAGACCTGACCGGTCATCTCAAAGCCGACGCGCTCGTTCACGCTCCTCACCGAACCGTCGAACAGGGACTGCACGTCGACATCCACACTCGCGGAGCCCTCGACCTCGGCGATCTCCCATCCGTCCTCGCCGGGCTCGATCTCAACCTCGGGGTAGGTGTCGATCTCCCATTTCGGCTCACCGGAGACACGATCTTCGATGTTGATCCCGAACGGGCATCCGGTCGGCTGAAGAACCGCCTGGGTCGCACACTCGTCGAGGTGAGCGTTCACGGCCTCTTGCACCCGCTCGAGCAGATCCTCGGTCGGTTGCGCGTCGACGATCGCCTCGTGCACCTGCGACGGTTCATCGACGATCACCTGCTCCGGCTGTGACTCGAGCAGGTCGGTGGCCGTCGCGAACTCGTAGCGACCGGGAGAGAGCACAAGCAGGTTGACGATGTTGTCGAAAGCAGGCTCCTGCTCGTCACCGGTCACCTGCCTGGTGTCGACGGCGAAACCATTCACCGCGAACGATGTGGAGTGCTGCACGGACAGGTTGACGACCGCGAGCGGGCTCTCATCGAACTGCCAGACCGGGATCAGGGGAAAGCGGTGACCCGCCTGCTTCACATAAAAGGTCGACTCGCCATACGATCCGCCCGCTTCGTAGGCATAACGAACCTCGTGAACTCCGCCACCGATGTCTTCGGTGCCCAGCTCTTCGATCTCGGTCAGGCCGGAAAGCGCGTCACTGCGCAGAAGCAGATCTGCGCTGCCCTCGGGAAGCCCTGCGCTCTGGAGTTCGGCGTCGTCGAACTCCACACCCGGCATCTCGAGGGCGGCGGCGGCGTCTTTGGCGGCGAGCGCGTCGAGGTAGCGTCCGACGAACGCACCCGCGCCATAGACGTCGCGGTTCAGCGCGCCGATGGCGGCGAGTGCCGTCACCAGCAGCATCACCCCGATGACGCCCCATGTCACGGTGAGACGGGCGCGCGCAGACATCGGCTTGCGAGCAGGAGCAGACGGAGGAACCGGATGCCCGTAGGCCGCTGCCGGCTGCATCGGCCCGGTCTGGATCTGCTGTTGCGGGGGTTGCTGCACCCGCTGTTGCGGTTGCTGCTGCGGGTAGCCAGGGGGATGGGTGGGCTGGCCTGGTGCCGGCTGGCTCGGCGCTCCCTGGTGGGACTGCGGAGGCGTGTGCCCGGGCTCGCCGGAGAACGGGCGGGGCGGCTGAAGGTCACTCACCCCGCCATCTTATGCACAACAGACGTTCCTGGCCCGACCACTCGGCTGCGCGGAATACAGTGGATGGGGCATATCGGGCACGCAGCGTGGTCGAACCCCGCTTGGATGAAGACCAGGAATGCAGACCTGGAAAGCAGACCCGGATCCAGACCCGGACAGAAGGAATCAGTGAACACCAGTCAGAAACCCCCATCGCTCTCGGCTGAGCAGCAGTGGGTCTATGACCTGATCGAGGGCACTCGCGAGCACGTGTTCGTCACCGGGCGGGCGGGCACCGGAAAATCGACCCTGCTCAACCACCTGTCGTGGAACACCTCGAAGCAGATCGTCATCAGCGCGCCGACGGGTGTGGCCGCGTTGAACGTCGGCGGACAGACCATCCACTCCCTGTTCCGACTGCCCATCGGGCTGATCGCAGACCAGCAGCTCGACCAACCTGATCAGCTCAAGAAACTGCTGAACACGATAGACACGATCGTGATCGATGAGGTGTCGATGGTCAACGCCGACCTGATGGACGCGATCGACCGCAGCCTCCGACAGGCCAGACAACGCAAGCACGAGCCATTCGGGGGTGTGCAGGTGGTTCTGTTCGGCGACCCCTATCAGCTGGCACCGGTGCCGGGTCACGGTGACGAACGGCACTACATCGACGACCACTACCGTTCGTTCTGGTTCTTCGACGCGAAGGTCTGGCGAGAGACCCCGCTCAAAGTGGTGGAGCTCAACGAGATTCACCGGCAGGCAGACGACCACTTCAAGTACATGCTCAATGCGGTGCGCTTCGGGCAGGTCACCGCCGAGATCGCGGGAGCCCTGAACGAGGCCGGCGCGAGGATGCCGCCTGACGACGGCACGATCACGCTGGCCTCGCGGAACGACATCGTCACCCGCATCAACAAAGCGTCACTCGCCCGATTGGGCGGGCGCACGCTCACCGCTGCCGCAGAGGTGAGCGGTGAGTTCGGCAAGGCGGCGTACCCCGCGGACGAATCGCTTGAGCTGAAGGTCGGTGCTCAGGTGATGTTCTTGCGCAACGACACGGGTGGTGAGGGCCAGCGCTGGGTCAACGGCACGATCGGGCAGGTGACCAAGATCGATACGAACGTGTGGGTCGAGGTCGACGGCGAGGTCCACGAGGTCGAGCCGACGGTGTGGGAGAAGTTCCGGTACTCGTACTCACCGGCGACCAAGCAGATCAAGCGTGAGATCGTGGCCGAGTTCACTCAGTTCCCGCTGCGCCTGGCGTGGGCGGTGACGATCCACAAGTCGCAGGGCAAGACATATGACCGCGCCGTGATCGATCTCGGGTCACGGGCGTTCAGCCCCGGGCAGACCTATGTCGCCCTGAGCAGGCTGACCTCGATCGAGGGGTTGTATCTCACACGACCTCTTCGTCCGTCGGACATCATCGTCGACGCCGACGTGCAACGGTTTATGTCCGAGGGTCGGACGCGAAGCGTGTGACCGGAGAAGCGTTGACCAGAGGGGCAGGTCGATGATCCCGAACCGTGGGATGCGACCGAGTTCGGCGAGCACGGGTGCCCGTCTGCGGGCAGAGATCGCATCTGGTCTGCGGGGAACGTCGTCGAGATGATCGAGACCGGTACGTCGTGGCGGGCCACGCGTCGTCAGGCTGCTGCACCGGCCTTCACCGCAGCGAGGTCTTCGAACAGCCTGGTGTTGAGGGCATAGGCTTGCACGACCTCATCGATGAACCGCTCGCGTTCGTCTGCGTCCCATGGCGCGTGATCGAGCTTCGCCCGGTATGCATTCTTGAAGGCGGCGAGATCGTCGATGTCGAAGGTGTAGAACCGCACACCGTCGTCACCGAGGCCGAGGTGCCTGCGCATCAGACGCGCGATGAACTGGCCGCCGGAGAGGTCGCCGAGGTACCGCGTGTAGTGGTGTGCGATGACACCGCCCGGCCAGTCGGCAACGGCGTTGATGCGGTCGACGTAGGCCCGCGTTGCCGTGAGCGGACTGATGTCGTCTCGCCAGTTCGGGCCAACGAGGTAGTCGAGGTCGAGCTCGATGGCGGGCGTCCTGATGAGCGCATCGTCCAAGAACGGGGCGGCGACCGGGTCATCGGCGAGGTCGCTCGCGATCCGCTCGAGCGCATCGTAGATGTACCAGTGCTGCACAACGAGGGCCACGTAGTCCGCGCGAGTGCCGTCGCCACGCATCAGATCGTTTATGAACCCGGCACCCTCGCTGTCGGAGTGCACGGAGCGCGTGCGCTCTTTCAGTTGCTCAGAGAAAGGGGTGACGCCTGTCATCGGGACTCCGCACTGGTAAGGGTATCCTTAGTCTAGCGGGCCGAGGCTGCGATTGACATCCCTCGCGGCCGGCCGCCGCTGCCGAGCGCCTGACCGGCGGCGCAGCCGCAGATCAGTGACGGTGCTCGCCGTGTGGCACCGCGTGGCTGCCGGCATCCGTCGCCGCAAGAGCGGGGGTCACGAGGCCGGCCACGAGAAACGAACCGGCGGCGAGCCCAACGAGAAATCGGGTGGTGCCTGCCGGCCCGGATGCCGGATGTCCCCTCTGTGAGGAGTCGCCGGTGTTCCTCGAGTCGGTGTTCCTCGAGTCGGGGCCCCTCGAATCAGACCAGACGGCATCCGACCGTCGGCGAACATCCTCCCGTCGACGCGACAGTGTGAGCATGGCCGCAGCGGCCAGGCTGAGGAGCGACGCGACGGCCATGGGGAACACCGGCAGGGTCCACGAGAACACCGCCTGCCCCGACACGATTCCGACGACCAGCAGCATGGCCCACCCGATGACGGGTGCAAGCATCAGCCAGAGAGCCTGACGCGGCGCGGGAAGGGTGTTCCGCGCGAACGCGAGCACGGCCCAGACGACCTGGCCCGCGCCGACCGCGACGAGTGCGATCTGAAGAACAAGAGGGGAGCTCGCGCCGACGGCCAGGCACACCAGCCCTGCCCCGACTGAGGCCAGTGCGATCCAGCAGCGAATGATGATCGGCACGCTGTACTCCCCTCTTGTCCGATGAGGTCAGACCGTGCGCGTACGCGACGTCGAAACGTCTTTGTCCGCGGCGAGTCCGACAGCCAACAGGATGATCGCGCTTGCGAGGTGCAAGAAGTGGTCTGCGGTGTTCAGCGCGAGGATGTTCGCAGCCGTGTCTGCGATGAAGAAGCCGATGATGCCCACGAGCAGGTAGACGGCTCCCACCGTGATGTTCATCCCCTTTGCCGCGGAGACTCCCTTGAGCCCGGCGATCAGCAGTGCCGCGCCGATCAGCAGGTGCACGATGTTGTGCAGAGGGTTGACTTCGAAGACGCCGAGCAGCAGCCCGCCCTCTGTCGAGATGAACCCGATGCCGCTTGTGGCAAGCCATCCGAGCAGCCCGACAAGCAGATATACAGCACCGAAGATCACAGCGACCAGGCGGTTGGGTGATTGAGCCATGATGGTCCCTCCTTTTTTGACAACGCAAGCTGCGTCTATGTGCCCATTAGGCCCAAAGGGAAGAACCGCGGGTAGGGGTTTGACTTCAGTGTGCTCGACGCGGTATGCCGAGTGCGTCGCAGGCCCTGTTGTAGAGCACAACGACCTCGCGCCTGATCTCCGCTCGTTCGGTGATCGGGCGAGACCACTGCACGCGCACCTCCGATTCGCCGTCAGTCGAGGTCGCGGCCCAGACGCCCCCGTCGCCGTCGAGGCCGATCATGGTCGCGGCCTCTGCATCGGGGCGAGCGAAGGCGCGCACGATGACGAGGCTGTCTTCAGGGTGGTCGCCGTTCATGTGCGTGAGAACAGCTGTGACGATGTCTGGGGAAAATGCGTGTGAGGTCATAACACTAGACAACAGCAGAGTGTCTGGGCGTTTGTCCAGCTGCCGCTCGATTAGACTTTGCCCAGGGCAGTCCGGGGGGATTCGATTTGAAACGCACACGCGTTATGCGCATGGCTGTCTCCGCCGTGCTCGCGGGTGCACTCATCCTGTCGCTCGGGTCGTGTGCCGAGGTCGCGAATGCGACGATCGATCTTCCCGAACAGGTCGAGGGCGAGCTTCCGGGTGCGAGCGTCGAGCAGTTGAACGCGGCGCTGACGGATGCTATGGCGTTGTCGGGTGCATCTGGTGCGATCGCGGGCGTCTGGGCACCGTGGTCCGGCACGTGGGTCACGGCATCGGGCACCACCGAACCGGGCGGCGGCAGCGAGATGTCGACGGACATGCATTTTCGCATCGCGGACAACACCAAGCCGATGACCTGTGAGGTGCTCTTCGCGCTCGTCGACGAGGGGGTGGTTTCGCTCGACGACAACGTGACGGACTACCTGCCAGACCTCGTCGGCGTCTCTGGCATCACGTTCGGACAGCTGTGCCAGAGCACGTCAGGCATCAGCGATTCGGCGGCGACCTTCGGTGCGCAGTTCGAGCGGAACCCCACCCGCGAATGGGCGCGCATGGAGCTTGTCGCGGATGGTGTCGCTCGGCGCTCCGGAACCCCGGGAGCCGCGTACGCTCAGTCGGACACCGGTTACATTCTGCTGGGGCTCGTGCTCGAGTCCGTGATGGATGAGACGTGGCCCGAACTCTATGACCGCTACATCTTCGAGCCGCTCGGTCTAAACGATTCGTCGTTTCCCGGGCCGGCGAACTACACACTCCCTTCACCGGCGGCATCCGCCTGGCAGGCATTGCCGCTCCCGGATGGAACATACGCGTGCGATGCGCCGACGGACCAGTCCAAGCTGTCGAACTCGATGATGTCCACCGCTGGCGGGGTGGTGTCGACCATCGAGGATCTGCACGCATATTCGCAGGCGCTTGCGACGGGGGCACTGCGGGGTGCTGCGACGAAAGATGTTGTGTGGCAGACCATCCCCCTCGGCGGCGATCATGAATCCTGGCAGGAGTTCGCACAGGCCGGTGCGTATCAGTTCGGTCCGATGCGCGGGCAGTTCGGGTCGATGCCTGGTCAGATGTCTGCGATGCTCACCGATCCGGAGTCCGGCCTCACAGTTGTGGTGATGCTGAACAATTCCACCGCGGGGGTCGCCTTCATCGAAGCCCTGGCGATGAAACTCGCCGCCATCGGCGGGAAGGCAGAGCCCGCAGAGGGACGAGAGCTCCCGGCCATCGCGCTTCCGTGGTCGCAGGAGCAGATGTCAGAGCAGCTGGCCGCCCGTGCCGTCTGCCAGCCCGCAGCTCCGCCCGCAGAATAAGCTCCGGGCCCCATATCCGGACTTCGTCACGAGGCGAGGCTACTGTTCGCCGTTTCGTCCTCTTCTCGTGACTTTTTCCTCGTCGCACGCACGCCGGTCACCCGGGCCGTGTGCCGAGTTGCTCAGATTGCCTGAGTTCGCCTGAGTTTGCTCAGAGTGCCGGGCTGTTTGCTCAGTGCCGGGCTGCTCAGATCGCGAAGTTCGATGCCAGGGCCGAGCACAGAGACTGGTTCTGGATCTGTTGTGCAGAGATGAGCTCGCCACTCACCGGGATGTCCTGCCGTTCGAAGAAGTCAACGATGCGCGAGGCGGCGAGGCGGTAGTCCATCGAGCCGGTGACGTCGAGCGCATTCACCGTGATCTGACACGCGCGCTCGAGTTCTGCCTCTGTGTGCACCTTGCGCAGGGTCGTGGCAAGCAGCTCGTCGAGACGTGAGGCGATGATCCGGTCGTTCGCATAAGCGATGACGAGGATCGGTGCCGAGTCCGTCAGGAACGGGAGCAGCAGGTGCAGGTCGGTTCCGAGCGCTTTTGTGCGCTTGGTGAGCTCACGGCGCTTGGGAATGTCGTCGATGTCGACGCCCACCACCGCGCCACCGAGCTGAGGACCCTGGTTCGCGATGAGCGACGGGATGTCGCCTGCACACAGGGTCTGGAAGCCCGCGTCGTCGAATTCATCTTTGAGGAGCGGGCCGATGCCGCTCAAGTGCCCCACGAGGGCTATAGGTGATGTGTTCTTCATTGGATGCTCAGCGTCCGGCGCTTGCCGTCATCGCCCTTCATCGTTCGTGCCTGTCGTTATCTGGAAAGACCATAGTATGCCTGTTTTGGCGGGTGAATTTCCCTTCGCCGCCAAGAGTTTCCGGCGCACCGCATGAAGTCTAGGGGCGGGTGCCGCTCCGTGCAAAGGGCGCGGTGCCATCCGCCGAAAGCGGCGCCGGAATCGTGAGTGGCGAACTCGCGTCGTCGGGTTCACGAGGGATGAAACCGGTGGAAGGTGCTACCCGCCCGCGCCGTGCGGCTCTGACATGAACCTCGTACCCGCCGATGGCTCACATGAATGAGAGGAGAGGAGATTGGGTGTGAGCAAACCCGGACGAGATCTCCAGCCAGCCGCTCACACAGACGAATCCGCCGAGGAGAGCCCGAAAGCCCGACACACATCGGCTGCATGAGCTGTCGTCCTGCTCTGGTGGGGACCCATGCTGCTCGAGCCACCGGCCGGTAACGCCCTAGCTTCATCCACGCAGCAGCCGTAAGCTCAAAGCTCGGGGCATCAGACGGAGGCGCATCAAGAGGACGTAGGAGGCGACAGCAGTCGAATGCAGTTAGTCAAGCTCACCATCGACAAGCAGAGCTACACCCTGTCATCAGACGTGGATCTCGACCGGTTGCAGGCGCAACTCGTCAGTGCTGCGCGCAACGGCGCCGGCATGGTCGACATCCCGGTGGTCGGCGCACGCAAGATGACGGCGCTCATCACGCCCGCCATCCCGGTCACCGTGGTATCGACGACCGTGACCGACGAGGTCGACGACGAGCCCGATCCCGACGTCCTCCACTCCTACAACTACGACGAGCTGTATTGAAGGCCAGGCAGCCCATCGGTGCCTTGGTGTGCCTGCGCCGCGCGCGGTCACCTAGCTGTAGCTGTGTGAGGCCAGGCAGCCCATCCTCCGGAGAGGTTGCGGAGGATGGGCGCTGGTAAGAGCTCAGGGCCTCATCCCCTCACTCCGATGCGGGCCCACCGTTGTGCCCGGCGCGATGAACTGGTTTGCTTGAGCGACTGTCGACGACTCAGTCGACCGATGGAGAGAGCGGATCCATGAGATCAGACGATCTGAGACAACAGAGGGTGTACGCACTCGCTCGAGGCGTAGCCGGTCTTGGCATCGTCGCCGCTGTCGTGGGACAGCTGATGGTGAGCATCTCGCACTGGCAGTCGCGGGGTGACGAGAGGATCGACATCGATGTCGTGAACTTCTTCAGCTTCTTCACCATCCAGTCGAATGTCATCGCCGCGGTTATGCTCGCGTTCGGGGCGGTTGTGCTGATCAGGCACAGCGAACCGGTATGGTTCCCGGTCTTCAGGGCGTCTGTCACGACATACATGGTGACGACCGGCATCGTCTACAACCTTCTGCTTCGCGGGATCGAGCTTCCCCAGGGCTCGACGCTGGCGTGGTCGAATGAGGTGCTGCACCTCGTCGCCCCGCTGTATGTTCTGCTGGACTGGCTCTTCGCCCCCGGCCGTCGGCCCGTGCAGTGGCGCTCACTCGGCTGGATCGTTGTGTATCCGATCGTGTGGGTGGGCTACACGCTGGTCCGCGGTCCGCTCACCCTCGACCAGCTGTCCGGTGAGGCGTACTGGTACCCGTACCCCTTTTTGAACCCCAACCTGCCCGGCGGCGGATACACCAGCGTCGCGTTCTATGTGGCCGCGATAGCCGCGACCATCGTCGTCGTCGCCGCGGTGCTCATCTGGACGTCGAGACGCCGCGTCTTCGAGAAGCGGGAGGCCCCATCGTCTGAGGGTGTCGACGTCCAACGCGGCGCAGGCGCACGCTCGAGGTCGCGCCGCTCGCTGAAGTAGCCTGGGCCTTTTCGCAGCTTTCAGCCCGTGAGGTGCGCCGCTTTGCGAACCCGTGCTCGAGCGTCAGCCCGGGGCGAAGCGGGAACGGGCGGAGCGTGTCTCCGGATGCGGCCGGTGCGAGGATCCAGATCAGCGGTGCGGAATGGGGAACCCGGGCGGAGGCACCGGCGGTCCGGCCGGGATGAGCAGCATGCGAGCGTGCGTGCGCGCAAGGGCCAGGGCGACCGGGGACACGATCGCGAACGCCAACCCGGCGATGAGCGCGATGGCACCGATGCCGCTCAGGGGCCACGGTGTGGGGGAGCCCGCTTCGACGACCAGGGCGAGGATGCCGCCGATGACACCGGCAACGCCGATTCCGAGGAAGATCCACCCGGTCAAGCGGAGCATGGCGACCATGCGCTGGCCGTGGAAGGTCGGTGTCACACCGCTCTGGCTCCACACGTACGCCGCCCATCGTGTTCCGGTCCACCACCGTGACGCCTGAGCTGTCACCGGGTACCAGTTCGCTCCCGCAGCCTCCCGTTCTCCGGGAAGGGGGCGGACAACATCCGTGGGAACGGGAGCGGTCACGGGCGCGGCGAGTTTGCGAAGGGACGCCGTTCGCGCCGCCAGTGTGAACCACAGTGCGGCGAGGATGAGCATCGCCGCGCCGCTGACGGCGGAGACGGGCGCGAGAACCGACAGCCCGAACTGGGCCCCGGCGAGCATGAGGAAGACGAAGCCGGATGCCCAGGCTATCGACGGCTGTTCCGTCACGTAGCCGTCTGTGGCGGGGCGTCCGTCTTTCAGGGTGAAACCGGTCCAATACCGAGCACTCCACCAGCGGATGCGGCCGTTCGGGTCGGCGTACCAGCCGGGGTGCGGAAGCGCAGAGGCAGTGGGCGAGACGGTCGCGGAGGCAGGGCGTGCGACCGAGGCTGCCACTGAGGCGCCGACGGTGGGCTGAGCGATCGAGTGCTGGCCCAGCCGGGGCTCGGTGATCTGCGGTGACGCGACCGGGGACAGGGAGAGGGGAACCCCGGAGAGGGGGCTCCCGGAGACAGCAGCCGGTGCGGCGGCCTCATGTCCTGTCCACTGCTGGCCATCCCACCAGCGCAGTCGTCCCGATGCCCCCGCCTCATACCATCCCGGTGGCGCGGTCATCTGGATCCTTTGTTCGGGCTGGCGTCAGGTCAGACAGCAGTATAGATGAGTGTTTCAACACTTAACGGGCGCTCGATCTGACTCGGCAGCAGCGCGTCACCCCTGATCTCGGGGGTGCGGCGGGTCCGGCAGGGCGGTCATCGCCACGTCGGCGATGCCGAGGAGGTCTTCGGTGGAACCGCCGTCTCTGGCGCATCCGGACATGCCGCGCATGACCGCCACCAGGAACGAGGCGAGCCGGTCGGCTTGAACGGTCGCGGGCAGATCGCCGTCACTCACGCCTCGGTTGATCCGGTCCTCGAGCCGACGGTGCAGGGCGTCCCGTTGGGCGGCAAGCCGGGGCTCGGTCAGCATGAGGCACCCGGGGGGCGTTCCCGCGCCGGTGTGCGCTCGGGCGGTGTCGTCGAGCATCTTGGCAATCGCGTCGCGAGCTGTCGCGCGTGTGGCGGCTCGATCGACGGCCTCGCACGTCCGGCGGAAGTAGAGGGCGGAGGCTTCCTCGAACAGGCTGTCCTTGTCACCGAATGCCGCGTACAGACTCGGGGGAGTCACGCCCATGGCGCTCGTCAGCATGGCAATGGTGGTTTCTTCGTAGCCTGTGCGCCAGAACTGCTCGACGGCTGCCGCTAGCGCGGTGTCGCGGTCGAAGCTTCGTGGTCTGCCGGCCATGTCTCGAGTATACCGTAGCGACCACTATGGAATGTGGTACTGTCGAACCCAATACATAGTGATCGCTACGGAAAGGGATATTCTTATGCAGTTGAAGGACGCAGTGGTGTTGGTGACCGGAGCCAACCGAGGCATCGGCGCGGAGTTCGTCGCGCAGCTCAAGGAGCGCGGAGCGGCGAAGATCTACGCGGCTTCGCGCAATGCGAGCGCCGTCGATGTGGACGGCGTCGAGCCGATCCAGCTCGACATCACGGACCCCTCACAGGTCCAGGCTGCTGCCGACGCAGCAGGCGACGTCCAGATCCTGATCAACAATGCGGGCATATCCACCGGTACGTCAGTGGTCTCCGGCGACGTGGCGGACATCAGGCGAGAGATGGACACGAACTTCTACGGCCCGTTGCTCACAACTCGTGCGTTCGCTCCGATCCTGAAGGCCAACGGGGGAGGCGCCATTCTCAACGTCATCTCGGCACTGTCGTGGTTCACCGTCCCGGGGGCTGGCGCCTACGCCGCCTCCAAGGCTGCGGCCTGGAGTCTCACCGACAGTGCGCGGCTCGAGCTCGCGGGCCAAGGCACACAGGTCGTCGGCGTGCACATGGGCCTGGTCGACACAGACATGGCCAAGGGCACGCACGCGCCCAAGATCTCACCCTCGGCCTTGGCGGCTGCCGGCCTGGATGCGATCGAATCGGGTCTCGACGAGGTGCTGGCGGACGACTGGGCGAGGTTCGTGAAGTCTGGACTCACGCTCGATCCGTCGGAACGGTATGAGCAGTTGTTCTCGACCCTGGCCGGGAACTGATTCGGCTTCGTGAATCTCCGCGAGCAGGCGCATCCCGCCTCGTGCGGACCAGCCGCAAGCTGACGAGCCTCATCTAGGCATCGGCGGATGCGGGTTTGTCTTTTCGGGCGATGCCGACGATGCCGATGATCACCATGACGACACCGACGATAGAGACGGCAAGTCCTCCGATTGACCACCAGGCGAGTGGGCCGAGCAGTGCTTCCACCATGAAGGGCGGGGCAGCGACCACCGGGGTGTTCTCTGTCGCGCAGGTGATGCTTTGCGGCCCTCTCTCGGTCGCGGTGACGAGCGCGAAGGACTCGTAGCGGCTTCCGCTCACGAGCGTGTTGAGGGCGCTTGCTGGTGCGAAGGCCACTGTTGTCACGGCGCCTTCTGGTCCTGTGGCTGTGCAGCTTTCGTGGCTGACGTTCTCCAGGCTGGCGACGGGCACGAGAAGGTAGACGGACTCTCCGGCGTCAAGCGTGACGGTGCCGGTCGGCGAGACCTCCGCCGTGTCGTCGGCGATGCCGAGCGCGCCGGGGACCATGGCGAAGCTGCCCGCGAGCACACCGAAGATGGGGCCGGTGATGGTCAGGATCGCCCCGATGATGAGGGTGGCGATCGCTCCCGTGCGCGGCCTCCGGGGCTGGGCTGTAGGCAGTGCGGTCATGACTGTTCTCCTTCACGGTCGGTCTGCCATCCGGGCGTCTGGTAGGCCCAGACGATGGCTTGAACACGGTCGCGTACTCCGAGTCGCCGGATGATGCTGGAGACGTGGGTTTTCACGGTGCCGATCTCGATGAACAGCCGCGCAGCGATTTCAGCGTTGCTGAGTCCGCGGGTGAGGGAGTCGAGCACGTCTCGCTCTCGGGGCGTCAGGTCCGGTATGGACGATCCCGGAGGCGCAGGGGTACGGCGTCGGGCGAACTCGCCGATCACTCGCCGGGTGACCGCGGGTGAGACGAGTCCGTCTCCGGTGGCGGCCGCGCGGACGGCGTCGATGATGTGCGCGGGTTGCGCGTCTTTGAGCAGGAAGCCGACGGCACCGTTCTCCAGCGCTCCGAAGAGGTACTCGTCAAGATCGAACGTTGTGATCACAACGACTGGAATCGGATCGGCGACGCCGTTTCCTGTGAGTGACGCGGTGGCGGAAATTCCGTCGCCCCCCGGCATCCGGACATCCATCAGCACCACATCGGGGCGTTGTTCTCTGGCCTTCGTGACAGCTTCGGGGCCGCTTCCTGCTTCGGCGGTGACCCGGATGTCGTCTTGTGTGTGCAGGAACGTGCGAAGGGCGCGGCGGACGCTGGGCTGATCGTCGGCGATGAGCACCCGGATCACGGCGTCACCTCCTTCTGCGTGGGCGTGGTCGGTAGGGTGAGGCTGAGCTTCCAGTCGCCGTTGTCTGTGATCCCGGTCTCCAAGAGGCCGGACAGGATATGCGCTCGCTCCGCTGCGCCGAGCAGCCCGTACCCGGAATCGACGGGTCGGCACTCCGTGCTCGTGCGCGGAAGGGGCAAAGGGTTTCGCACGTCCAGCCGGAGCGTGTCGCGGTCGCTGCGCAGCGTGACGGCGACCGGCGCGCCGGGTGCGTGCGTGGCGGCGTTGACGAGCGCCTCGATCAGCACGCTGACGACGGTCGCCGTGGCCGCGCTGCCCGGTTCGTGCGAGACGTCGATCTGGTGATCGGCGCGCAGATCGCGTTCGTGAGCCACTCGTTCGATCACGCGCACCGCGGCGTCGGCCAGGGGTTCACCGTCTGAGGTATCGGCGTCTGTCTCGCGGAGCGCTCCGACGACGGATCGAACACTGTCCAGCGCCTCTGCGGTCTTCTGCTCGACTTCTTCCAGGACCGGGTTCGGGTCGGCCAGCAGTGCCGCACGTGTCGTCAGCAGCACGTCCATGATCTGATGCGCAGCAAGGTCGTGCAGCTCTCTCGCCATGCGATTGCGTTCACGTGAGACGGCCTCGGCGGCCTCGGCGCGCACGCGGGCTTCGGCCAAAGAAGCGCGCTCCGCGGCGTCGTGGGCACGCTGCCGCTGAGCACGCATGCCAACGCCGATCAAAAAGCAGGCGATGAAGAAGAACCCCTGGCCGAGCGCCACGACCACTACCTCTGGTGCGGAGAGTGACAGCCCTGCCGCTGCCGCGACGAGGAGTTGCACGATCGTCGCGAGAACCCATGCACCGAGCACCAGGGCGCCCGCGATCAGCGGGGGCCCGAACGCGGCCAGCGCATAGACGCTGAACCACAGCGGCAGGGCGACACCGCCGAGCCCTCCATTGCCGATCAAGACAGAACCGACAAGATGTAAGGCGAACACGACCGTGAACACGATGATCGGATACCGCTGATGCCACCACAGCACCGCGGCCGATGCAACAGTGCAGAATGCCCATGCCGCGTGTGCCCAGATGGGCGGGACCGAGAGCATCGGGTCGTTCTGCGCGGCGAGGTGGATGGCCCAGACGTAGAACGCACTGACAACGATGCTGAGGCCGCCGACCACCGTCACGGCCAGCACCGGGGAGCGCCGTGACGGGCTCAGGCCGTGGTCTTCGTGAGCGGCCGATGAGGAGGTCATGCCCTCAATTCTGATCGACGTGCTCATGACGCGCCTCTGTCGGAGGGCAGAAGTCTGCAGCGCATGACGGTCACGACGGAGGCCCTCACAGCTCTCGGTCCTGCGACGGATGTCCAGACGGGGCCGTCTCGGGACAGGTGAGGGACCATCTGCTCCATCTCACCGTGGTCGTTTGTTGTTGTGCCGTTCGTGCGACCGCCCTCTGCTGGCAGGTACGTCGGTCAAACCGGCACGCCGGAATCAGCTGCCTTTCGCCTGTGCGTCCTTGCCGTTCTGAACCTCCTGCAGCTCGGCTATCTGCTGAGAGAGTGCTTTGATATGTCCAGCTGTTGCAGCTTGCTCATCGGCGTCCTGCTGAGCAACACGCTCCACTATCCACGAAGCGAGAGTGGCTGTAACCACACCGAGGAGCGCGATCCCACCCAGCATCAATCCGACTGCTATCAGGCGCCCTTCCATGGTCACGGGTGAGTAGTCCCCGTAGCCGACCGTCGTGATGGTGACGAAAGCCCACCAGAGGGCGTCACTGAAATCTACGATGTTCGCGCCGGGTGCGTTGCGTTCGACATCAAGCACGGCGAGCGCTGCAATGAGTACGAGGAGCCCGGAAGCACCGGCGACATAGACAACTACTCGACCTCGGAAGGCAGAACCTGCAGTGCGTTGAAGAATCGAGAGAAGCGTGACGAGTCGGAGCAGTCGGAGAGGTCTGAGCATCGGGAGGACAACGATCAGAAGGTCGAAGAAGTGCCGGTAGAACCATCGCCAGCGTTGTTTCGCGAGCGTGAGGTTCACGACGTAGTCGACGAGGAACAATCCCCATGTGGTCCAGATGATGGATTCGGTGGCGACGGCCGCGGACCCCTCCAGGCTTGCAATGATCTGCCATGCGTAAGCCACGAGAAAGAGAACCGCGATCGCGGTCAGCGGCCATTCCGTGAGCTTCTGCCACCAAGCATCTGAACGAACGACGCCCCCGGTGTTCCAGCGCAAGCCCGGGCGAAGTCAATGTCGGTGCTCCCGCTTCGTGTGCATGGAAATACTGGATGAAGTTGAGGCTGCTTTCATTGCCACGCATGAGCTGTACTGCACTGGCGACCCGGACGCGGAGCTCGAGTCCGAAGCGTACGTGCCCCTCCCACGCTCACTGCGATCAGGGATTCCAAGCGGCTCTCGCCGACTTATGCGACGAGAATCGCCGAATATTGCGACAGAGCTAGAGCAATGGAGCGGATGACGGGAATCGAACCCGCGCTATCAGCTTGGGAAGCTGAAGTTCTGCCATTGAACTACATCCGCGTGTCGCGCAACGCGCACCCACATCTTAGCAAGCTGTTTACACGACGTGAGCCGTGGCATCCGCGCGCGCCGATAAACTGAGTGCGTGCTGCTCTCGGACCGCGACATCAAAGCCCAGCTCGACGCGCAAAGAATCGGGCTCGACCCCTATCTGCCCGAGATGATTCAGCCGTCGAGCATCGATGTGCGACTCGACCGTTTCTTTCGGCTGTTCGACAACCACAAGTACCCGTACATCGATCCGGCCGAAGACCAGCCGGATCTCACCAGGCTGATCGAGGCCAAGCCAGACGAGCCGTTCATTCTGCACCCGGGCGAGTTCGTGCTCGGCTCGACCTACGAGCTGGTCACCCTGCCAGACGACGTCGCGGCCAGGCTCGAGGGCAAGAGCTCGCTTGGCCGTCTCGGTCTGCTGACGCACTCGACGGCTGGGTTCATCGACCCCGGTTTCTCTGGCCACGTCACGCTTGAGCTGAGCAATGTGGCGACGCTCCCGATCAAGCTCTGGCCCGGAATGAAGATCGGGCAGATGTGCTTCTTTCAGCTCACCAGCCCGGCCGAGCGCCCGTACGGCTCGGCCGAGTACGCCTCGCGCTACCAGGGGCAACGGGGCCCGACCGCTTCACGGTCGTTCCAGAACTTCCATCGCACAGACATCGCGGCGGCAGAAGCCGGCAGAACCGGCACGTGAGCAGGTTTATAAGGGGGAAGCCATGAGTGACGAGACCATCGACTTCGCGAGCGCGCTCACGGCATCCGGCCCCACGTCGGAGTACCCGACGGCCATGAACCTGTTCGGCCGGCTGGTGGGCACCTGGCGCGTTCACTCCAGCCGCCTCGACGAGGGCACAGGTGACTGGCAGGATTGCGAGTTCACCTGGACGGTGTCGTACATTCTCGGCGGTCGTGCGGTGCAGGATGTCGCGCTGGTCGATGCCGTCGATGGCCACGACACGATCGCGACGGCCGTGCGCGTGTACGACGCGAGCATGGGCGCGTGGCGGGTGAGCTATTTCGAGCCGGTGCGAGGCGAGTACTGCCACCTGGTGGCGAGCGGCTTTCGGCGCGACGGCATCAGGCAGGACGGCACACGCAACGACGGCCACTTGATCCGCTGGAACTTCAGCGGCATCACGAGCGACGCCTACACCTGGGAGAGCTTCGTGTCTGATGACGAAGGCACGACCTGGGTGCTCACCGAGCACAACGAGGGCGTTCGCGTCGGCTGAGGGGCGTGGGTCCCGTCAGACGCCGGACCGCATCCGGAACCAAGGCTCCAGGCGCTCATAGCCGCTGGTGAAGACGGCATGACGGGCTGCGTAGTCGTTGTGCCTCGCGGTGTCCGGGGTGAACTGGGCCGTCACCTCAGAGAGGCTGCGTGCTGCGCCGAAACCGTCGACGAGGCCGAGGCCGACCGCAGCCGTCACCGCGGCGCCGAGACTGTTGCCCTCTTCGACGACTGTGCGACGCCGAACGGGCACACCCCAGACGTCCGCCATGATCTGCAGCCAGACATCGCTCGCGGCACCACCGCCGATCGCATCGATGCGATCGACCGACGCCCCGGCGTCTCTGAACGCCTGCAGGCAGGTGAGCAGGTTGAAGGCGACACCCTCGAGAACCGCGCGCATCATGTGGGCACGCCCGTGGTGCATGCTGATTCCGAGGAAGGCACCGCGTGCCTGCGGATTCCAGAGCGGTGCGCGCTCACCGAGCAGATAAGGGAGGAAGTAGAGCCCTCCGGTTGCTGCGCCTGCCGTGTCTGCGTCGGCGATGAGCGCACGCAGAGAAGCGCCCGAGGGCTCGGGCGAGAGCAGTTCGCTGATCCACTGGACGGATGCTCCTCCGGCCTGCATCGTCGCCGTCGGCACGAAACTGCCTGGCACGACGTTGTTGAAGGTGAAGGTGCGAAGCGCGGGATCGAGAATGGGGGTGTCAGACGCGAAAGAGATCCAGCTCGACGTGCCGAGGCAGACGAACGCGCCGTCCTCCGGGGCGACGATCCCGGCTCCGACGGCCGCGATCGGACCGTCGCCGCCGCCCATCACCACACGTGTCTCACCCGGCAGCCCCGTCGCAGAGGCGGCGTCGGCGGTGAGGGTGCCGACGATCGCCGTCGAGTCGATGATCTCAGGAAAGATGGCGGGGTCGAGCCCCGCGGCCCGCAGAACGTCCGGCGACCACGCATCCCGCTGCTGGTCATAGGCGTTGGTGCCGGACGCATCCGAACGATCGGTCGCGAGACGGCCGGTGAGGCGGTGCACCACGAAGTCCTTGGCGACGCAGAAGTGCCGAACGCGACGCCAGGCATCCGGCTCGTTGTCTCGCACCCACATGACCTTCTCCACCGAATAGGTGGGGTTGAGTCTGTGGCCGAGCTTCTCGTAGGCAGCTGCTTCTCCGAGTGCGTCGACGAGAGCCGTCGTCTGAGGGCCGCTGCGGGTGTCGGCCCAGATCATGGCCGGGCGCACCGGCTCGTAGGACTCGTCGAGCAGCACAGCGCCCATCATCTGCCCGCTGACCGTCAGCCCGGTCACCTGTCTCGGGTCGACCGCGGACTTCTCGACGAGCGTGCGCGTGGCCTCGACGACAGCGTTCCACCAGTCGGCAGGGTCCTGCTCGGCGACGCCGCCGTCGGCGAACCGCACGCCATAGCCCACGGTCACCGCGGTCACGAGGCGACCGTCGTCTTCGTGCAGGGAGGCCTTGTCGCCTGTGGTTCCCAGGTCGTGGGCGATGATCATCGTCGATTCCTCTCGTCGCAGACACGGCCGGCGCATGACCGATGCGGTTCGCGCGCGGGCGCCCTCGCCACCTGCACTCACATTATCGCCTGCCGGCTGTCGCAGATTTGCTGCCGGCTGGCACGTACACTGGCTGCTGCCGGGCGCGTCAGCGGAGACGAGGCGCCCACCGAGCAGAGAAAGCGATGCACACGATGACAGATTTCACCGGAAGAACAGTTCTTGTCACCGGGGCGAGCGGCGGCATCGGCGGTGCCACCGTCAGACGCCTGGTCGCCAGGGGCGCGACGGTGATCGCGAGCGGCCGTTCGCTCGAGACACTCGAGAAGCTCGCTGACGAAACAGGCGCTACGCCTCTCGCATTCGACCTGGAGAGTGAAGACTCGGTCCGAGACGCCGTCGAGGGCCTCGAGCTGTGGGGTGTTGTGAACTGCGGCGGTTTCGGCGGCGAGATAGCGACTCCCCAAGACACGGACATCGATGTGTTCGACAGGGTGATCAGCATCAACGCACGTGGTGCTCTGCTCGTGATCAAGCACACGGCGCCCGCGATGATCGCCGCCGGTGGAGGCTCGATCGTGAACGTGTCGAGCCAGGCGAGCCTCGTCGCCCTGCGCGGGCATGTCTCATACGGCTCGTCCAAGGCCGCGCTCGACAACATCACCAGGGTCTCTGCCCTCGAACTCGGCGAGCACAACATCCGTGTGAACAGCGTGAACCCGACGGTGGTGATGACCGAGATGTCTGCGTTCTACTGGGGCCGCCCCGAGATCGCCGGCCCGTTCCTCGAGCAGATGCCGCTCGGGCGCTGGGCGACCGAAGACGAGATCGCGGGGCCGATCGTGTTTCTGCTGAGTGATGACGCCTCGATGATCAGCGGCGTCTCTCTGCCGATCGACGGCGGATTCACGAGCGTCTGAGCCCTCTCCGGCCTCGACTTCGGACCCCTCTACGTGACCTTTGCGGACGTACGTGCTCGAAAATCCGGCCCCATGCGTCCGCAAAGGTCACATAGAAGAGGGTGGGCAGACCCCTGCAGCGCGCTGCGGGGGTGCGGCGAGAACCGGGCGAGTTGCGGGATTCTGTCGCCCATGGGACGCTGGGGCCGCAGAAGTCCGCAACTCGTGCAGAGAGGCGGGTCGCCACCGAGACCGCATCGTGACTTGACAGGGTGAAAGACACCTGTGCACGATGGACCCAACCTCGAAAGACAACGTTGTCTCGCCACACTGTCTCGCCACACTCCTGGCTCTCGGACTCGTTGCCTTTCCCGCAATGACAACGTTGTCTCGAAGGAGCGCGATGAGGCAGAGTCCCGGCATCAAGGATGTCGCCGCCCGCGCCGGTGTGAGCATCAAGACCGTGTCACGGGTGGTCAACGGCATCACGACTGTGATGCCAGACACGAGGCTGCGCGTCGAGCAGGCGATCTCTGAGCTGAACTACGTGCCGAACCCGATGGCGCGAGCGCTGAAGTCGGGCATAGCGGATGCCATCGGCGTGGTGATCGACACCATCGACGACGTGTTCTTCGCCTCGCTCGTGAGCGCCATCGAGCAGCGAGCCGAGCACGACGAACTCGGCCTGGTGATCGCGAGCACCGGGTTCAGCGCAGAGCGCGAGCAGGATCAGCTGCTGCGCCTGGCCGGCCAGAGGGTGCGGGGAATCATCCTGTCGCCCGTCGGCGAGAGTCACGACTATCTGCAGGACCACAGGCCGCACATGCCCGTGGTGATGGTCGACCGCTCTCAGCACGGTTATGACTCGGTCACCGTCGACGACGAGGGCGCGACGCGCGAGGGCGTCGAGGGGCTCATCGCCCTCGGGCACCGCCGGATCGCCCTGGTCGGGCGCGACGAGCGCTACCAGACCATCGTCAGGCGCGTTCGGGGATTTGCTGGTGCTCTCGCCGACCACGGTCTCACAGCAGACGCCGATCTGATGCCGGGGAGCACCGCGGAGACAGAGACGGCCAGGCTCGCCACCCTCGAGATCCTCGCGGGCGAGAACGTGCCGACGGCTATCTTCGCCGCCAATTCACGCGCCGGCATCGGTGTGGTGACAGCACTGCACGAGGTCGAGCGGACAGACATCGCGTTCATCTCGTTCGGTGACTTCTCGCTGGCGGACGTGCTGAAGCCCGCTGTCTCGTGCATCGACCAAGACCCCTACCGCATCGGCAACGCTGCCTTCGATCGACTGATGGCGCTCATCGCCGACCCAGCCCTCGAGCCGAAAGACATTTCGGTCGAGACCGAACTGCACACGAGGGGGTCGGGCGAGATCCTGCCGCCCGCCGGCCCCGCGGCAGAACGGGCATCCGCAGAAGAGAGGACCCGCACATGAAACCGGTGAGCCTCGCGCCGAACCTGGTCGAGCACTTCTATCGCGGCGGCGAGCGCATCGCCGCACTCCGCGGCATCGCCACAACCTCTGAGTTCCAGCCGGAGGAGTGGCTCGCCTCGACCGTCGCCCGCGCGGGTGAGTCGCCGGCGGGGCTCTCGAGAACCGCCGACGGCACCCTGCTGCGCGACCTCGTCTCTGCAGACCACACCGCATGGGTGGGGCCGGATGCCGCGGCAGCGTGGGGTCGGGCGGATGTCGGCATTCTCGTCAAACTGCTCGACGCCAGGCAGCGGCTTCCGGTGCACGTGCACCCCTCACGAGAGTTCGCGACCTCGCACCTGGGCTGCCCCTATGGCAAGACCGAGGCGTGGTTCGTGCTCGAGAGCGCCTCTGGAGCAGCCGTCTACCTGGGCTGGAACACCGACGTCGACCGCGGGGAACTCGACGATCGTCGTGACGCGCAAGACAGCGAGTGGATGCTCTCGCACATGAACCGCATCGAGGTCGCGCCCGGTATGGGGATCGTGGTTCCCGCGGGCACGGCCCACGCCATCGATGCGGGGATTCTTCTCGCCGAGGTTCAGGAGCCGACAGACATGTCGATCCTGCTCGAGTGGTCGGGGACGACCTTGACGAGGAACGAGTCCCACCTCGGGCTGGGATTCGACGCCGTGATGCCCGCTGTGTCGAAAGCCCGGCTTCCGCTCGGCACCGTTGAGCGGCTCGTCACGAGAAACGACCTGTCTCGCACGACTCGCGAGCCGCTGCCGCTGCTCGCGGCAGACACCGCCCCCTTCTTTCGGCTGTTCCACGCCGCCCCGGAACCCGGCGGGGTGAACAGGTTCGCGGCAGGATTCGCCGTTGTGCTGGTTCTGAGCGGATCGGCCGAGCTCTGCGGCAGCACCGAGACCGTCACGGTGAACGCCGGCGACGTGCTGGCCGTTCCGCACTCATTCGGGGACTGGCGGGTGTCTGGCGACGCCGGACTTCTCGTCGGAACACCGGGCGACGGCTGGCCGGCGACCCTGAACGAGGCGACAGGCGAAACCGCCAACCGGGTCGTCAACTGAGAGGAGACCACAATGCCTGTGCCGATATTGGAAGCGAGAGGGCTTTCGAGGGCGTTCGGTCACGTGCGCGCACTCGACAACGCCGACTTCGATGTGCACCGGGGTGAGGTCGTCGCCCTCATCGGCGACAACGGCGCGGGCAAGTCGACGCTCGTGAAAGCGCTCTCGGGCAACCTGCCGATCGACAGCGGCCAGATCCTCTTCGAGGGCGAACCGGTCTCACTGACGAGCCCGACGCAGGCGAGCGCGCTCGGCATCGAGACGGTGCACCAGGACCTCGCGCTCGCGCCGCACCTGAGCCCCGCAGACAACATGTTCCTCGGCCGTGAGCTTATGCAGCCGGGCATCGGCGGGCTGTTCGGCTTCATGCGCAACAAAGAGATGCGGGAGCGCTCACGCAAGGCGTTCGACGACCTCGGCGCGACCGTCGGATCGCTCACCACTCCCGTCGGAAGCATGTCGGGCGGTCAGCGACAGGCCGTCGCCATCGCCCGCGCTGTGGCCTGGGCGAACAAGGTCATCTTTCTCGACGAGCCGACCGCTGCACTCGGCGTTCGGCAGACCAAGAACGTGCTCGAGACCATTCGCAGGGTCAGGGACCAGGGGGTTGCCGTCGTCTTCATCAGCCACTCGATGCCGCACGTGATCGACGTCTCTGACCGCGTGCAGGTGCTGCGTCTCGGCACCCGCGTCGCATCGCTCGAGACCCCCAAGACATCCATGGAAGAACTCGTCGGCATGATGACCGGCGCGACGGTGGGGGGAACGGCATGAGCATCATCGAACCCCGGGACACGGATGCCGTCGTCGCGCCGCCAGGGGGCGAACCGGACCAGAACGATGGCCTGGTGAAGCGGCTGCTCAAGGCGCAGTCGTTCCAGATCCTGCTTGTGCTGCTCGTCATCGTGCTGATCTTCAGCCTGCTCGCGCCGGACACCTTCGCGCAGTGGAGCAACATGCGGCTGATCATGCAGAACGCCTCGATCCTCGCGGTGCTCGGCGTCGGAATGACCTTCATCATCGTGACCTCGGGGATCGACCTCTCCGTCGGCTCCGTTCTCGTTTTCTCCGGTGTGGTGTCGGCCATGGTCATGCGAACGATCGGCGGTGAAGGCTGGGGAGTGGCGACGGTCGGGATCATCGTCGCGATCGTCGCCGGACTGTTCTGGGGCGCCGTCAACGGCATCCTCATCACCAAGGCGAAGGTGCCGCCGCTCATCGTGACCCTCGGCACCATGGGCATGGCGCTCGGATTCGCACAGATCCTCACCGGCGGCGTGGACATTCGCGAGGTGCCGAGTGTGCTGAGCTCCGTGATCGGATACGGCAATGTCTTCGGGATCATCCCCGTCATCTCGGTGATCGCCCTCGTCGTTGTGGTGATCGGCGCGGTCGTCCTGCACTTCACGAGGTTCGGCAGGTACACGTATGCCATCGGCTCGAGCAACGAGGCGTCGCGTCGCGTGGGCGTCAACGTCGACAGGCACCTGCTCAAGGTCTACATGTTCGCGGGCGCCCTGGCCGGTCTGGGCGGCATCCTCTCGCTGTCGCAGTTCAACACCACGGCGATCGCCGGGCAGTCGACCACCAATCTGAACGTCATCGCAGCCGTCGTGATCGGCGGCACCTCGCTGTTCGGCGGCATCGGAACGATCTTCGGCACCATCGTCGGCCTGTTCATTCCGGCCGTTCTGCAGAACGGGTTCGTCATCACCGGCGTTCAGCCGTTCTGGCAGCAGGTCGCCGTCGGTGCCGTGCTGATCGGCGCGGTGTACGTCGACCAGGCACGCCGCGCCTCTGCCATGCGCGGCGCGAAGAAAGAGAACCCATGGACGAGGCTTCTCAGGGGCAGACCGGACTGAGGAGAGACCTGCACCACCACACCAATGGATAACAAGGAGTGATCACAATGAAGTGGAAGAAATCAGCATTCGGGGCACTCGCCGTCGCGGCGTCTGCCGGGCTCGTGCTCGCTGGATGTTCGGGTGGCGACGGCGGTGGCGGCGGCGACGCCGGGGGCGGCGACGACAGCGTCGAGATCGCCTTCGTCCAGGGCGTCTCGGGCGACGAGTTCTACATCTCGATGCAGTGCGGAATCGAAGCGGCGGCCGAAGAGGCAGGTGCCGCTGTCGAGACGCAGGGCCCGGAGAAGTTCAACCCGACCCTGCAGAAGCCGATCGTCGACTCCGTCGTCTCGTCGAACCCAGACGTGCTCCTGGTCGCGCCGACAGACGTCACGGCGATGGAGGCTCCGATCCAGGCGGCGGCGGATGCGGGGATCACCGTCGTTCTCGTCGACACCACCCTCGACAACCCGTCGATGGCCGTCTCGCGCATCGCCTCGGACAACGTCGGGGGCGGAGCTGCCGCGTTCGAGGCGATCAAGGAGCAGAACCCCGACGGCGGCAAGGTGCTCGTCATCTCGACGGACCCCGGTGTCTCGACGCTCGACATGCGCGTGCAGGGCTTCGAAGAAGCTGCCGCAGAGGACGAGAGCTTCGAGTACCTCGGTGTGCAGTACAGCCACAACGAGCCGGCGACAGCTGCCGAGCTCGTGACGGCAGCGCTGCAGAAGGACCCTGACATCGTCGGGATCTTCGCGGCCAACCTCTTCGCGGCCGAAGGCACCGCGACGGGTGTGCAACAGGCGGGCAAGACCGACAGCGTCACCATCGTCGGGTTCGACGCCGGCCCTGCTCAGGTCGAGCAGCTCAAGAACGGCGTTGTGCAGGCGCTCGTCGCGCAGGAGCCGGAGAACATCGGCACACAGGCGGTGGAGCAGGCGATAGCCTCGCTGAACGGCGAGACCGTCGAAGAAGAGATCCAGACCGGCTTCACCATCCTCACGCAGGAGAACATCGACGGCGAGGGTGCGGACGCCGTCTACAAGTCCTCCTGCTGAGAGGAGGCGTGTCTGACGATTCTCGCCTCACGTCGCTCGCTTCGGCGAGAATCGTCGGACACGTCCTCACGGGGCCCGTCAGCCGCGCGGGTCTGCACCACTGCTCACACCTGAGATCACAGAATCGAATCCTCGAGGAGAACATGCCAGGCGAGAGAACCGGTTTCGTCGCCATCGACCTCGGATCGTCGAACGGACGGGTGATGCTCGGCATCGTCGACGACGAGCGGTGCGACCTGCACACCATCCACCGCTTCGCCAACGTCCCGCTCCGGGGCGGCACCCTCGCCTGGGACGTCGACGCTCTCTTCAGCGAGACCCTCGACGGGCTCGCGCTCGCCGTGGCGTTCGCCGCCGACAACGGGGTTCGGATTCGCGGCATCGGTGTGAGCGCCTGGGGCGTCGACTATGCCAGGCTCGCGCCGAACGGCGACTTGCTCGGTGTGGTCAAGCACCACAGGGCAGCAGATCACGACATGCCGCGGGCATCCGCCGCACTCGTCTCTCCCGAAACGGCGTGGGCGGTGACCGGGGTGCTCGACCAGGCCATCAACACGTCGCACCAGCTGCGCACAGACGCCTCAGGCGGTGAGCTCGCCCCCGATCAGACCGTTCTGCTCGTGCCGGACCTCTGGGTGCAGAGGCTCACGGGTGCCATCGGCGCCGAACGCACCATCGCGTCGACCACAGGGCTTCTCGACAGGACCAGTGGCACCTGGTCACAGGAACTGACGGATGCCTGGGGCATCCGCGTCATTCTTCCCCCGCTTGTCGACGACGGCACGTTCGCCGGATACACGCGGCCAGAGGTGACAGGACGCATCGGGTCGGCTTCCGCGCTCCCGGTGTACTACGTCGCCGGTCATGACACAGCGAGCGCCGCCATCACCGTGCCGGATCCAGACCCTGATCCCGATACGGTCACCGGGATCGTCTCTGCGGGAAGCTGGGCGGTCACGGGAGTGCAGTGCGACGTGCCGGTGCTCAGCGAAGAGGCCAGACAGCTCGGCTTCACCAACGAGCTCGGCGCACAGGGATGCAACCTGCTCGTGCGCAACCTCAGCGGCATGTGGCTGCTGCAGGAGTGTGTGCGCGCCTGGAGCGAGGCCACGGGCGAGCGGGTCGACCTTCTCGACCTGCTTCGAGAGGCCGAGCAGTCTGAGCACCCGGGCGTCATCGACGTGTCCGATCCGCAGCTCCAGCTTCCAGGAGGACTGGCCGAGCGGATCGGCGACCGTTGCGAGGCCGCCGGTCATCCGCGGCCGGCACGGGAGGCGGACACGGTTATGGTGATCCTTCGCAGTCTCGCCGTCGCCTATCGCGACACCGTGAACGAGGCGGCTCGCCTGGTCGGCAAACGGCCGGACGGCATCCGCATCATCAGCGGCGGATCCCGCAACGCGCTGCTCTGCCGCCTGACCGCCGACCTCTCAGGCCTTCCTGTCGAGGCCGGCCCGGCTGAGGCGACGAGCCTCGGCATCGTGTTCCGCCTCGCGGTCGCCAGCGGGCGTCTGCCGGATGCCGCCGCCGCTCGCTCGCTCATCCGTGCCGGCGACGACACCCCGGCCCGCTACACTCCGAACGCACATACTCCGAACGCACACACACCCGCTCACGAGCGGCGCACCGACACGTCACGAAAGGCCGTTCTATGACACACGAGACGCCCCACGCGCTTCTCGACCTCGTCTCGCTCTCGCGGGACCTCGGCGATCCGTCCGCCGATCTCGTGATCCTCGGCGAGGGCAACACCTCGCTGCAAGACGGCGCGGACATGCTCGTCAAAGCGAGCGGCGCCGCGATGGCGACAGTGACGCCGTCGGATTTCGTGCGGATGCGCGTGGCAGACGTGCTCGACCTGATCACCGATCGGGCCGCAGGCGAGATCGATGTGGATCGGCTGTTCAGCGCGGTGCAGGACCGTCACGACGGCAGACGCCCGTCGGTCGAGGCACTGCTTCACGCGGTCTGTCTCGAGGTCGACGAGGTGCGGGCGGCCGGGCACACGCATCCGATCGCCGTGAACGCGATCCTGTGCTCGGTCAACGCCCCGCTTCTCACCCAGGGTTCGCTCTTTCCCGACCAGATCGTGGTGCTCGGAACCGAGCCGCTGCTCGTCGAGTACGTCGATCCGGGGCTCGCACTCGCGCGCGTTGTGCGCGACAAACTCGTGAGGTACGTGGATGACCACGGGCATGCTCCCAAGGTGATCTATCTGCGCAATCACGGAATGTTCGCCCTCGGGGCCTCGGCGCACGAGGTGCGCCAGATCACGGCGATGGCCGTGAAATGCGCTCGTGTGCTGCAGGCGGCTGTCGCCTTCGGCGGTGTGCGGTTCATGCCGAAGCACGAGGTCGACCGCATCAACACGAGGCCGGACGAGATCTTCCGCCGCCAGCGCCTCGCCGAGTCGCCGGGCGATGCGCGGTCCGTTCCGCCGATGGCGATGAGAGAAGGAGCATCATGACCGAGAGCATGGCCGGCAGGGTGGCCGTGGTGACCGGGGCGAGTTCGGGCATCGGGCTCGCTGCCACGCTGGCGCTCGTCGAGAGCGGATGCCGTGTGCTGGCGGTCGGCAGGTCGGAGGACAGGCTTCTCCCCCTGAGCGAGAAGAACCCTGGGTCGGTGGCGACCCTTGCCATCGACGTCGGGCGGGCAGGGTCGGCAGACGCCATCGTCGACGCAGCCGTCACACGATTCGGCGGCCTGGACATCGTGATGCCGAACGCCGGGATCTATGTCGGCGGCGATCTCGCCGACACCGGGCAGCAGCCGATCGCCGACCTCGTGAGCACAAACGTCACAGGGGTGTTCTCCCTCGTCAGGGCGGCGCTGCCCAAACTCATCGATCAGGGTCACGGAGACATCCTCGTGACGAGCTCGGTGGCCGGGCATCAGGACATCCACTGGGAGCCCGTCTATTCGGCGAGCAAGCATGCAGTGCAGTCTTTTGTGCACTCCGTCAGGCGGCAGGTCGCCGCAACCGGGGTGCGCATCGGCGCCGTCGCTCCCGGCGTGGTGCTCAATCCTCTCTGGGGTTTCGAGCCGGGCTCCGCCGCAGAGGCCGAGCATGTGGCAGCGGGCACCGGCATCCGCTCCGAAGACGTTGCTGACGCGATGCTGTTCATGCTCAGCCGGCCGAAGCACGTGGTCATCCGTGACCTCGTCATCCTCCCGACCGGGCAGGACATCTGATGGCGGAGCCTGCGACTCCTGTGCGTCTCTCGTCGGCTGCTCTGCCGCAGCTGAAGCAGGCGCCCGACCTCACGGTGCCCGCCTATGACCGCGCGGGTCTCACGACCGGCATCGTGCACATCGGCGTCGGCGCATTCCACCGTTCGCACCAGGCCGTGGTGATCGATGATCTGCTCGCCGGCGGCGGCGGCGCACGCGACTGGGCGATCTGCGGAGTCGGCCTTCGTGAGGGCAGCAGGCGCATCCGAGACGCACTCGAGGCGCAGGATGGCCTCTACACACTCGTCGAGAAGCATCCGGACGGCGGCCGCACGGCGCGCGTGATCGGGTCGATCGTCGAGTTCCTGTATGCACCTGACGATCCGGACGCGGTGCTCGAGCGGATGGCGTCGCCCGAGACGCGCATCGTCTCGCTGACGATCACCGAAGGCGGATACAACGTCGACCAGGTGACGGGGGAGTTCGACCTCGGCGCCGACGGGATCGCCGGCGAGCTCACAGCCGAGACGCCGACGACGGTCTTCGGCTACCTCGCCGAAGCGCTCAGACGGCGGCGTGACCGCGGCATCGGGCCGTTCACCGTGATGTCGTGCGACAACCTGCAGCACAACGGGCGGATCGCGCGCACAGCCGTCGTCACGTTCGCGACAGCCCTCGATCGGGAGCTCGGCGACTGGATCGCGCGGAACGTGCTGTTCCCGAGTTCGATGGTCGACAGGATCACACCGGTGACGACAGACGCTGACCGTGCCGAGCTCGCGCGGCAGTTCGGCATCGACGACGCCTGGCCCGTCGTCGCCGAACCGTTCACCCAGTGGGTGCTCGAGGATTCGTTCACCGCCGGCCGGCCGCCCTTCGAGCGGGCGGGTGTGCAGGTCGTCGACGACGTCGAACCCTACGAGATGATGAAACTGCGGATGCTCAACGCCAGCCACCAGGCGATGGCATACGTCGGTCACCTGCTGGGCTATGAATACGTGCACGATGCCGCGAACGACCCCGTCATCGCGCGATTCCTGCTCGAATACATGCGCCGCGAGGCTGCGCCGACGCTCCGGCCCGTTCCCGGCATCGACCTCGAGCGCTACCCGGAGCAGCTCGTCGAGCGCTTCGCCAACCCGGGTGTGCGCGACACCATCGCCCGGCTGTGCGCAGACACCTCTGACCGCATCCCGAAGTTCGTCGGTCCCGTCATCCGCGACGCGCTCGCCGGCGGCGGCGACGTCGCACTCTCGGCGGCGATAGTCGCCAGCTGGGCGCGTTATGCGACAGGGGTCGACGAGAACGGGCAGCCGTTCGAGGTGGTGGACCGGCTGCGCGATGAGCTGATCGCGAGGGCGCGACAGTACCCGGAGCATCCGTACGCGTTTCTCGACGACGAGCGTCTGTTCGGCCGCCTGATCGACGACCCGCGATTCGTCGCCGAATACGATCACGCCCTCGCGCTGATGCACGAGGTCGGCGTGCGGAAGACGCTCGAGACCCTGCTCGACGAGCTGGGCTGAGGCCGCGCCGCGCGGGCAGGCCGCCGGCCCGGCGATTTCACCTCATCTGGACATATGCACCCGGTATGCGGGGTGAAAACGTCCGGACGAGGTGAGATCGTGCACAGGTGCTGCGATTCGCGCGCGTCAGCCGAGTGGGGTGAGCAGGGCGGATCCCGTGATCGAGTCCGTCACGAGGGTGTGCGGGATGCCGCTGGCGAGCACCGCGCGAATCGACTCGAGTTTGTCTGACCCTCCGGCGACCGCGATCACCTCTGGCACCGCACGCAGCTCGCTCATGGAGATTCCGACCGCCCGTTCGGTGACGGGCGACGGCAGCGGCCGCCCGGTGTTGTCGAGCACGAACGCGCACATGTCTGCCGTCGCGCCTCGCTCGAGCAGCTCCCGCCGCTCAGGCTCCTCGATCTGCGCATAGAGCGTGGATTTGGGCGGCGACCACGACCCGACGCCCACGAGGGCAACTGTCAGGTCGGAGTAGCGATCGAGCGTTGCGGCGATGCCCGGCTCTGCCCGGAGCTCATCGGCGACGGCGGCGCTGCGCATCAGCAGGGGGGCGTGCAGGGCCCAGGTGCGCCCGCGTGTCTTCTGGGCGAGGCGCCTGAGAAGTTCGACCCCGTTGACGTTGAGATCGACGCTCGGCAGGCCGCCGACGAGCTGCACCAGATCACAGGCCGGAAGGGCCGAGACAGCATCCACGACGTTCGTCAGGCTGGTGCCCCACGAGATTCCGAGCACGTCGTCTGCGTCGAGACTCGACTGCAGAAGCTCGGCGCAGGCCTGGCCGATGAGAGGTCCGACGACGTCTGGCGAAGGATCTGTTGTCGTGACGACGATGGCGCGCGGGATGCCGTAGTGCCGCGCCAGCTTTTCGCCCAGATGCAGGTCGACTTCGGCCGGCATCTCGATGTGGATCTGCACGATGCCCTGCGCGCGTGCCTCGTCGAGCAACCGCGCCACCTTGAAACGCGAGATGCCGAGCTCGTCGGCGATCTCGCTCTTCTGCCTGTTGTCGAGGTAGTACCGACGCGCCACGATCGCCGCTTCGAGTCGCGCACGCAGAGGCGTGCCGCGGTGTTCAAGCGACATCTGGCCTCCTTTCGCTGGTCGAGCCTCTCGGTGGTCGGGCCTGTCGAGACCCGGGCCCCTCGGTGGTCGAGCCTGTCGAGACCGGGCCGAAACCTGACACGCGTTGCCCCCGCGCAGGTGCCAGTGTACAGTAGCAGGGCGCTCGTATGAGCAGTGAGATATCAAATGAGCGAACGTGACTCCACGAATATGGAGCGGCGAAATGGAGCGGCATTGAGCACCGAGGTTCGGGTTCCCACCACCGGCAATGCCGGTGAAGACGTTGTCATCGCGCAGTGGGCGGTGTCTGTCGGCGAGACCGTGCGGGCCGGCGAGACCCTTGTGGTGCTCGAGACGGCGAAATCGACAGTCGACGTCGAGGCGCCCGTGAGCGGGACACTTCTGCAGGTCAGCGCCGACGAAGGTGATGAGGTTGCCGAGTTCGCCGTGATCGGCATCATCGGCGAGCCTGGCGAGATCACCTCACCCGAGCAGCCCGCGACTCCGGAGGGCGAAGAGCCGCATCGCCCGCCGCAGTCGGACGGAGCGTCCGCAGACACTGTGTCCGAGAGCGCTCATACGCCCGGGACCGCGATGCCGGATGCCGCCGCGATGCCGGACACCACGGAGATACCGGACACCACCGCGACGAGCGAGACCACGTTGGCAACGCCAGAACTGCCGCGAGCTGTGACAGGTGAGAACACGAGCGACCGCATCAAGGTCTCGCCGCGCGCGGCGATCATGGCAGAGCGCAGCGGAATCAGCCTCGTCGGGCTCGCCGGCTCGGGCCCGCGCGGGCGCATCATCGTCTCAGACGTCATCGCGGCGAAGGCTGCTGCCGATTCGGCCGCTTCTGCGCAGGCCGCGGCGCAGCCGGCGTCGTCGCCCGCGCACCACCCCGCCGCGCCCACCGCCCGTTCGGCCGGGCCGTCGCGCGAAGCCGCACCCGCCGCGCAGACAGACGAGTACCACCTCGTTCCGGTGCGGGGTGCCCGCAAAGTCACGGCTCAGCGTATGCACGAGTCCCTGCAGTCCACCGCGCAGGTCACGCTCACGCGGTATGCGGATGCCACTCGCCTGTTCGACTATGCGGCTCGGCTGAAAGAGGTGACAGCAGAGACCGGGCGCCAACACATCGGAATCAACGACCTGCTGCTGTTCGCGGTCGCCAGAGCCGTTGTGCGGCATCCGGAGGCGAATGCCGCTTTCGACTGGGACGGCATCCGGCGCTACACGAGGGTCAACCTCGGATTCGCCGTCGACACGGGGCAGGCACTGCTCGTTCCGGTGATCCCAGACGCTGACTCGATCTCGTTGCAGCAGCTCGCCGAGCGCGCCCACGAGGCCATCGACCGGGCGAAGTCCGGTGAACTCGGGACGGCAGAGATGGGCGGCGGAACCTTCACCGTCTCCAACCTCGGAGGTCTCGGCGTGCACTGGTTCACCCCGGTGCTCAACCCGCCGCAGGCCTGCATCCTCGGCATCGGCGCCGCGCACCAGGCATACCCGGATGCCCCGCGCCAGCTTCCCCTCTCACTCACGTTCGACCACCGGGCACTCGACGGCGCCGCAGCGGCGAAGCTGCTCGCCGAGATCGCCCAGACCATCGAGACCGTCGACGTGCTGTCGGCATTCACCGCATAAGGAAACCGCCCTCATGGCCAAGGAACTTCTCGTCGACCCCACCATCGCCCGTCGGGGCGGCCGCATCGACATCGCGCCGATCCCGGTCAACGCATACACACCGGACCTCGACGCAGAGCGCGAGCTGCACGGCGACGCCGCGCTCGTGCGCATCGGCCGCGACATGATCCTCGTGCGCGAGTTCGAGCTGATGCTCAACAGCATCAAGCGCGAGGGCTCGTATCGCGGCATCGACTACGTGCACGCCGGCCCGGCGCACCTCTCGATCGGGCAGGAGGCCGCGGCCGTCGGCCAGGCGTTCACACTGGGCGTCGAAGACCGTGTGTTCGGCAGTCACCGCAGTCACGGCGAGGTCATCGCCAAAGGGCTCTCCGCCATCACCTCGGCGACACCGGCCGGTGTCGAGCAGGCGATGCGCGACTGGTCGAACGGTGCGATCTGGAACGTCGTCGAGGCTCGCCTGTCGGCATCCGACCCCGAGCAGCAGGCCATCAACTACCTGCTCTACGGAATGACGGCGGAGACCTTCGGCCGCAGCACCGGGTTCAATCGTGGGCTCGGCGGCAGCATGCACGCGTTCTTTCCGCCGCTCGGCATCCTTCCCAACAATGCGATCGTCGGCGGGTCAGGCCCCCTCGCGACGGGTGCGGCGCTTCACAACCGCATGCGTGCGCAGGCCGGCATCGTCGTCGCGAGCGTCGGCGACGCTGCGACGGGCCGCGGACCGGTGCTCGAGTCGTTCAACTTCGCGGGCATGGGTCAGCTGCACACCCTGATGGACGAGCGTCACTCCGGCGGACTGCCGATCGTGTTCTTCATCGTCAACAACTTCTATGGCATGGGCGGCCAGACCATCGGCGAGACGATGGCCTACGACAGGCTCTCCCGTCTCGGAGCCGGGTTCAACGTGCACAACATGCACGCGCAGACCGTCGACGGCAACAATCCCCTCGCCGTGATCCAGGCGATGACGGATGCCCGCAGCCACATCGCAGATGGCACGGGTCCGGTGCTGCTCGATGTGCAGACCTACCGGCAGTCGGGCCACTCGCCGTCGGACGCGTCGAGTTACCGGAGCAAAGACGAGCTCGACCTGTGGGCTGCTGTCGACCCGATCGACGAGCACTTCGCTCGTCTCATCGAGGCCGGCGTCACAACCGCCGAGCACCGTGCGGTGCTCAGGTCATGGGCAGAAGAGACGGTGTCGGCGGCTCTCGAGGTCGCGATAGACCAGACGGTGTCTCCGCGGCTTCGCCTGCGTCAAGACCCGACGGTCATGGGCGACATCACATTCTCGAACTCGGCGGTCGATCTCGAGACCGCGCCGAAGGGCGAGACGCTCAAGCCGCTTTCCGAGGTCGGCCGTGTCGTCGCGCTCGCGAAGAAATCCCGGACGGGGATCGTCGACGACACCGTTCTGAGCGGCGCGAAGGCCATCACCTTCCGCGACGCCCTGTTCGAGCCTCTCGTGCATCACGCGGATGCCGACGACCGGGTCGCCTTCTGGGGTGAGGAGAACCGCGATTGGGACGGCGCCTTCGGCGTCTACCGGGGGATGACCGAGTTCCTTCCCCGCCACCGTCTCTTCAACACACCGATCTCTGAGGGCACGATAGTCGGCTCTGGCGTGGGCTTCGCGCTCGCCGGAGGACGACCCGTCGTCGAGCTGATGTACGCGGACTTCATCGGCACGGCGGGCGACGAGATCTTCAATCAGATGGCCAAGTGGCGTGCGATGAGCGGCGGACTCGTCGACCTGCCGATGGTGCTCAGGGTCTCCGTCGGCAGCAAATACGGCGCACAGCACTCACAGGACTGGTCGTCGATGGTCGCGCTCGTGCCCGGCCTCAAAGTCGTGTTCCCCGCGACACCCCGCGACGCCAAAGGGCTTATGGCCGCAGCGCTGTCCGGCAACGACCCGGTGGTGTTCTTCGAGAGCCAGAGACTCTATGACCAGGTCGAGACCGTGCATCCCGACGGGGTGCCCGCCGAATACTACACCACCGAGATCGGCAAGCCGGCGGTCGTGCGCGAGGGGTCGGATCTCACGATCATGACGGTGGGCGCCGCCCTCTACCGAGCGCTCGAGGCGGCAGACCGGCTGCGGGCAGTACACGGAATGTCTGTCGAGGTCATCGACGCGCGCTCCATGGTGCCGTTCGACTACACACTGCTTCTGCGGTCCGTGGCGAAGACCGGCCGGCTTGTGCTCGCCTCAGACGCGAACCTGCGCGGCAGCTGGATGCAGACGGTCGCCTCGCGTGTGCAGACGGATGCCTTCGACGACCTCGACGCGCCGGTGATCGTTCTCGGCGCACGCAACTGGATCGCGCCGCCGGCCGAGCTGGAGTGGGAGTACTTCGTGACGCCTGACGACATCCTCGACGCCGTGCACACGCAGATCGTGCCCCTCGCCGGCCACACTGTGCAGGACGGCCCTGGCGCTGAGGGGACGGCGGAGGAGTCTGCGCTCGGGCTGTAGCCGCGGAGCCCCTTCTCCTCTCGTTTGTGTAGGACGACACCGTCCGAATCCGTCGCGCCATCTGGCCCACGCAGTAAATCGAACCGGAAGCACCTGTTCTTCCTGTGAGAAACGTGCCTAGAGCTGCAATGCCTAGATCTGCGAGGTATGCTGGCAGGGAACGGAGGCGCAGCCGCTATGAACATCGACAAGGACCTGGTCGCCGCGATGGCGACACCGCTTGTGCTCGCCATTCTCCTCGAGGGCACCAGCTACGGATACGCGATTCTCAAAAGGGTGCGCGAGCTCTCTGGCGGCGATCTCGAATGGACGGACGGCATGCTGTATCCGCTGCTCCACCGACTCGAACGGCTGGGTTCCATCCGTGCCGAGTGGGGGGTGTCGCCGGAGGGCAGGCGCCGTCGCTATTACGAGATCACCGACGCCGGTCGCGCCCAGCTCGCTGACCAGCGCCGGCAGTGGGACGCCGCGACGCGGACCCTCGGCGGACTCTGGGGGCTCGCCGCCCCGGCCACAGGCGCGGCAGGCGCATGAACGCGGAGGTATGAACATGGATGCGCTCGAGAACCAGATCAGTCAATGGCGCACAGCGGTCGAACGCGGTCGTGCCGTCGACGCAGACGACGCCGACGAACTCGAGGGTCACCTGCGGGAGCAGATCACGGACCTCGAGACGTCGGGGCTCTCGCCGGATGAAGCCTTCCTCATCGCCGTCAAACGGCTCGGCGAAGTGGATCTCATCACCGCGGAGTTCGCCCGCGAGCACGGCGATCGGCTGTGGAAACAACTGGCCCTGTCGCCCTCGGCGAGCGGAGGGCGTTCGTCGAGCCAATCGAATCAACCGAGTCAATCGAGCAGGTCGATCCTGACGATGCTCGGGTTCGCCGCACTCGCCGCCGTGCTCATACAGGCCGCCCGTCTTCTTGCGCAGATGCCTGGCACGAACGGTCTATGGTTCGTTCGGGATCTCAGCTTCTTCGTGCTGCCCGTTCTCGCCGGATACTTCGCGGTGGTGCGGCGGGTCTCGTGGGGACAGGCGCTCGGGCTTGTGCTGACGTTTGCGGTGCTGGGGAGCGTGGTCAACGTTTTTCCGTTCGCACCGGGCGCGAGCACAGACGCGCTCGTCGCGATCCACCTGCCGATCGTGCTCTGGTTCGTCGTCGGCTTCGCCTATGTGAGAGGTGACGTGCGGTCATCCTCTCGCCGTATGGACTTCATCAGATTCACGGGTGAATGGGCGATCTATTACGCACTCATCGCCCTCGGCGGCGCGGTACTGCTGGGTCTGACCTCTCTTGTGCTCGCACCGATCGCCCCGGGCGCGATATCCGAGGTGATGGCGTGGGTGCTTCCCTCGGGGGCAGCGGGCGCCGTGCTGGTTGCAGCATGGCTCGTCGAGGCGAAGAAGAGCATCATCGAGAATCTGGCGCCTGTGCTGACCGTGATCTTCACGCCCCTGTTCGCCGTGATGCTGTTGGTCTCCGTTGTCGTCTATGCCGTCGCCGGTGTCGGGCGTGACTTCGACCGCGACCTGCTGACGGTGTTCGACGTGCTGTTGCTCGTGGTCGTCGCCCTCGTCGTCTATGGCATCTCGGCGCGGGACACGAGGCGTGCGGGCGGTGTGATGGATGTTCTGCGCCTCGTCGCGGTCGGTGCAGCGATCGTGCTCGATGCACTTGTGCTCGGCTCCATGCTGGCTCGAGTGGGTGAGTTCGGCTTCACTGCGAACCGCGTGGCCGCACTCGGGCTGAACCTGGTGCTGCTCGTGAATCTCGCGGTTGCCGCCTGGCTCATCGTTCGCCTGCTGATGGGCAAGGCGCCGGCTGTGCGGCTCGAGCGCTGGCAGACCGGATACCTCCCGGTGTTCGGCGCGTGGGCGCTTGTGGTCGTGCTCGTCGTGCCACCGCTTTTCGGCTTCGCCTGACGGGCTGTGAGCCCCCGCCCTCGTACCCCGCTCTAGGTGACGTTTCCGGACGCAGGTGCGCGATAGTTCGGCCACTTACGTCCGGAAACGTCACCTAGAGCGGGCGAAGAGGGGGCTGGCGGGGCGAAGGGGGCTGGCGGGGCGAAGAGGGGGGTGGCGGGGCGGGCACCGCTCACTCCTCGCCGCGGGGGCCACGACCCAGAATCTGCTCGGCCAGCGCGCGATCGGTCACGATCCCCGAGATCAGGCCGGCGCGGGCGACGGATGCCACGGCAAGGGCCTTGCGGGCTCCCGCCGCCACCGCGATCACTCGAGGGATCCGGCGCAGCTGCTCGGAGGTGACCGAGATGCAGCGCTCGGCGAAGTCTGGAGCGATCTCCGAGCCGTCGGCAGCGACCAGCGTCGAAGCGATCTCGGCGACCACCCCTCGTGCGACCAGGGCATCGCGGTGCTCGGGGTGAACCGACTCGTAGAGCTGGGATTCGGGCGGCGACCACGCACCGATCGACATCACGGCGGTGGTGATCTCTGAGAACATCGCCAGCGCCTTCGCGATGTCCGACTGGCTCCGCAGCGCGGCGGCGATCTCTGGATCGCCCACAACCAGCGGTGCGAAGATCGGATGCGCAGAGCCACCTGAGTTTTGTGCGACCTTGCGCACAAGTTCGACGGGAGACTGGTAGATGTTCGCTCCGGCCGCTCCCGTCAGCTGCACGATCGACATGGCGGGCAGATTGGGCAGTGACTCGGTCATGGCACTGAGGGTGCGGCCCCAGCTCATGCCGAGCACCTCGCCATCGGTCAGTGTTGTGCTCAGCAGCTCAGCG
Source organism: Okibacterium endophyticum (assembly GCF_054780075.1). Classification (NCBI taxonomy): domain Bacteria; kingdom Bacillati; phylum Actinomycetota; class Actinomycetes; order Micrococcales; family Microbacteriaceae; genus Okibacterium; species Okibacterium endophyticum. The sequence goes on from NZ_BAAGXA010000012.1 coordinate 376,682, forward strand.
GCGGCTCGTCCCACCTCGTGCCTGGCGGCGTCGTCGTCGCCGTGGACCTCGACCACAACCGCCTCTCTCAGACCGAGGTGATCGGCGAGTTCGGCCGACAGCGCCTCGTCGATGATGCCCTCGTCGTTGAGCGTGATGGTGATGAGGCCGAGCGACTTGGCGAGCTCGAGCATCCGCGCGACCTTGAACCGCGAGACGCCCAGGGAGTCGGCGATCTCGATCTTGCTTCGGTCTTCGAGGTAGAACAGGCGGGCGGCGGCGAGAACCCTCGATCGCTCAGAGGGTGAGATGTCTTCTGACGGCGCGGATGACGCGCGCTGGTTGTGATCCATTCGTCGCCTTTCCGTCTGGCATGGCGCGGCTTGCAGCTCTGCAACAATCACTCTAGTATGGCGGGACAGATGAGCGAAATTTCTGCTCAAATGAGCAAGCGATAGAGAAACCGGGCTTTCCGCCCAGAGGAACACCTGCGAGGAGGCAGACAGATGCGGCGACGGATACCCAACGAAGTCGGCATCGCGGCGGTGGTTGTGCTCGTGGCCGTGGCGCTCAGCATCATGTCGCCGACGTTCCGCACGATCGACAACGCGCAGATCCTGCTGCTCAACGGCGCGGTGATCGCGTTTCTGGCCCTCGGGCAGACGTTTGTGCTGTTGACGGGCGGCATCGACCTGTCGACCGGATCCAACATCGCCCTCACCGGTATGGTCGCCGCTCTCATCACGGCCGGCGGTGCCCCCTGGTACCTGGCCGCGCTCGCGGCCATCGTCGTCGGGCTCGCCGTCGGCGCGATGAACGGCGCGTTCGTGCACTACCTGAAGCTGCCGCCGTTCATCGTGACATTCGCCACCTTCGGAGTCGCCGCAAGCATCCCCCTCATTCTCACGAGCGCCAACTCGGTGAACGTGCGAGACCCGTTCTTCGCGATCATCGGCCGCGGCGCACTCTTCGGGATCCCGATGCCCGTGGTGCTCGTGGCCCTGGCGGCGGTCGTCTTCAGTGTTCTGCTGCGCTTCACCGCCACCGGCGTGCACATCTATTCCGTCGGCGGCAACGCCGAGACGAGCCGCCTTGCCGGTGTGCGCAGCGGCCGCGTGATCATGCTGGCCTACGCGATGAGCGGGCTCTGCGCGGCGATGGGCGGACTGATCACCACGAGCAGGCTGATGGTGGGCTATCCGAGCGCAGGCTCGGGAAACGAGCTCTTCTATTCGATCGCCGCAGCCGTCGTCGGCGGTGTCAGTCTCTTCGGGGGCATCGGCACGATCGGCGGTGCCCTGCTCGGAGCCGTGCTGATTGCGACGGTGTCGAACGGCATGAACGTGATCGGTGTCGAGAGCTACTGGCAGCCGCTTGTGATCGGCGTCATCATTCTCATCGGCGTCATCATCGACACCCACCGGCGCCAGCTGTCGGTCTCGGAGCTTCTGAGACGCATGCGCGGAAAACCGACGGCACAGGCATCCGTCACAACGTAATTCCCACCACCAGAGAAACAGGAGATATCCCATGCAAAGACGCATCGCATTGATGTCATCGCTCGCCGCTCTCGCACTGCTGCTGTCGGGCTGCAGCGGAGCGCTCGACACCGGCACAGGTGACGGATCCGCCGGCTCAGACGACGGATCGATCCCGCGCCCTGCAGCGTGCGACGAAGAGAACCCCTACCTCGCCGTGGCTCTGCCGAACCTCACGAACCCCTACTACGTGGCCATGAAGCAGGGGTTCGAAGAAGAGGGCGAGGCCCAGGGCTTCGACGTCGAAGTTCAGATCGCGAACGACGACGATGCCGCTCAGCTGTCGCAGGTGCAGGCGATGCTGCAGAAGCAGCCGTGCGCTCTTGCGCTCAACGCTGTGAAATCCGACCCGGCTGCGGCGATCGTGAAGGCGGCGAACGAAGCGGGGGTTCCGGTCTTCACGGTGAACGTGACGGTGTCGGAAGAGGCGCTCGAGGCGCAGGGCGCTCAGGTCGTGCAGTACCTCGGCGCCGACAACTATGCGGGCGGCGCCCAGATGGCCGAGCAGGTGCTCACCGATCTCGGTGAGGACGCCGCGCTCACAATCGGCTTCGTGACCGAACCAGACGAGGTGCCCACCCTCGAACGCGATAGCGGTTTCGAAGAGACCATCTCTGAGAACGGCAACGCCGAGGTCGTGGCAAAGGTCGACGGCAACGTGAAGCCGGACGACAGCCTGAAGGCGACAACCGAGCTGCTGTCTGGCAACCCGGATCTCAACGTGATCTTCGCGAGCACCGGCCCGGCAACCTACGGGGCGCTGCAGGCGCTCGGCGGCAACACGAGTGTGGCGCTGTACGGGTTCTGCGCATCAGAAGAGCCGCTCACCGGTCAGTATGCCGGCTGCGTCGCTCAGGAACCGGAGTCATACGGACGCCAGGTCGTCGAGCAGGTCAAGGGCTGGCTCGACGGGGCGACACCCGAGCCCGAGATCCTGCTTCCGCTGAAGATGTTCGTGACGGGCGAGACACCGGCACCGGGCGAGGTCGGGTAGTCGTGGAGGCGACGGCGATGGACGAGCGCATGAGAGCGGGTGGGCTCGAGGTCGACGACGTTGTGAAGAGCTACTCGGGCCAGATCGTGCTCAAGGGTGTGTCCGTCGCCGTTCGCCCCGGCGAGGTCGTCGGGCTCGTTGGGCACAACGGCGCGGGCAAATCGACGCTGATGCGGGTGATCTCCGGCGCCGTCAAGCCGGACTCCGGCGAGGTGCGGGTCGACGGAAGACCTGCTCCGCTCGGCTCGCCGGCAGATGCGATCGCCGCCGGCATCGCGACCGTCTATCAGGAGCTCTCTCTGCTGCCGAACCTCACGGTCACGCAGAACGTGTTTCTCGGCGCCGAGCTTCGCCGAGCAGGTTTTCTCAGCCGTGAGGCCATGAAGGAGCAGGCCAACGACCTGGTGCGCTCATTCGGGCTCGACGTCGATGTCGACCGCAAGGTCGGCGCATACCCCGTCGCAACGCGGCAGCTTCTCGAGGTGGCGATCGCCACGCACAGGAAAGCGCGATATCTGCTTCTCGACGAGCCGACAACGAGTCTCGAGGGGTCCCAGATCAACAGGTTCCTCGACCTGGTCAGCACGATGGCCGACCAGGGCCTCGGGATCGTGCTCGTCAATCACAAGCTCGAAGAGCTCTACGCGGTGGCATCGAGGATCATCGCCCTCGTCGACGGCGAGGTGCGGATCGACGCCGCCGTCTCGTCGGTGAGCCGAGCGGATGTCGTTCATGCGATAGCGGGCGAGGACGCCGTCGCGAGCTCGCCGGTGGCCATCGACCGCAGTGAGCACGAGGCGGAGCGTGCCGCGTCAGAGGTCACCCTCCGCGTGAGCGGGCTCCGATCCTCCGCCCTGAACGGTGTGGAGCTCGAAGCCCGGGCCGGGCGCGTTCTCGGCATCTACGGGCTCGTCGGTGCGGGGCGCACAGAGCTGCTGCGCACACTGGTCGGGCTCGAAGCCGTTCACGAGGGGTCGATCGAGCTGTTCGGACGCCCCTACCGTCCGCGCGATGCGGGAGCAGCGATGAGGGCCGGCGTCGTCTACGTCACCGAGGAGCGCAAGATCGACGGCATCGTGCCGCTGCTCGATTCATCGCTCAACACCATGCTCCCCGTGTTGAGGCGCAACTATCGCGCGGGGCTCCTCGACCGGCGCGCGCTCAGAAGCAATGCCACCGAGCTGATGGACCGCCTGAAGGTGAAGGGTGACCGCACGGCGCCGATCGTCAGTCTGTCCGGGGGCAATCAGCAGAAGGTTCTGCTCGCCCGGGCCTTGGCGCAGCATCCGAAGGTGCTGTTGCTCGACGAGCCGACGAAGGGTGTCGACCTCGGGGTGAAGGCCGAGATCCACCGCATCATCCGCAGGCTCGCCGCCGACGACGGGCTGACGGTGATCATCGTCTCGAGTGAAGAAGAAGAGATCTGCGACGTCGCAGACGACGTCATGGTGATGAGCGGGGGCTCGGCGACGGGCGAGCTTCTCGACCCGGCGACGTTGAGCGCCGCTTCGCTGCGTCACCTGGCGTGGGACGCCGCGTGACGCGGCGGCCGATCCTCGTGATCCAGCGCTCACCCTGATGAGCTCACCCGTGATGAAAGGACAACTATGACGGACTCCACACCATCGGCACTCGAGGTGGCCAGAGAGGTGGTGCGAAGCGAGGCAGCCGGCGTTCTCGCCGTCGCCTCGCAGATCGACGACACGTTCACGCAGGTCGCCGATCTGCTCTATGCCTGCACCGGCAAGGTGTTCGTGACCGGCTCGGGAACGTCGGGCACGATCGCCCGCCGCATGGCGCACCTTCTCGCCGTCTGCGGAACGCCGTCCGCGTTCATCCACCCGATGGATGCGCTCCACGGAACGATGGGTGTGCTCGCGCCGGGCGACGTGCTGATCGCGATCTCGCGCGGGGGAGAATCGGCAGAGATCAACGACCTGTGCCGACGTGCCCAGAAGCGCTCGGTGACCGTCGTCGCGCTGACGGCGGAAGCGGCGTCCACTTTCGGCACGCTGGCCGACATCACGGTGACGCTCACCACAGAGGGTGATGCCGACCCGGGCGGGGTCATCGCCATGGGGAGCACCCTCGTGACGGCCGTCTGGGGTGATGCCCTCGCCTGTGTGCTGATGCGCAGGCGCGGATACGGGTGGGACCAGGTGCTCGAAACGCATCCGGCCGGCGCCGTCGGGCTCATCACAGAACTGCCGGACGCCCTCGACGCGATCGACGCGCCGACTTCGTCACGTTGAGCCCGCAGGCGTGCTGCCTGTCTCAGTGACCTTTCCGGACGTATGTGCGCGTTGCAGCGGGCACCTGGGGCCGGAAATGTCACGTACATCCACGGCATCAGGCGCCACGGCATCAGGCGGGCAGCGACGCCTCGATCAGCTCGACGATCTGGGGAGCATCCGGCTCGACGGTCGGGCGGAAGCGGTGCACCTGCCCGTCCGGTGTGACGAGGAACTTCTCGAAGTTCCACTTCACATTGCCCGCCTTGCCATCGGCATCCGGGGTTCTGGTCAGCTCGGCATAGAGCGGATGCCGTGACCTGCCGTTGACCTTCACACGGTCGAACATCGGGAAGGTCACGCCCCAGGTCGTTGAGCAGTATTCCTTGATCTTGTTGTTGTCACCGAGCTCCTGCAGAAACTGGTTGCTCGGAAACCCGAGCACCGTGAAGCCGCGCTCGCCATAGGTCTTCTGCAGCTCTTCGAGCTTCTCGTACTGAGGGGCGAGCCCGCAGCGCGACGCGACGTTGACGATGAGCTTGACCTTGTCGCCCCATTCCGCGAGGGTCTTCGTCTCGCCGTCGATGGTGGTCACGGGGATGTCGTTGAGAGTCATGGTCATAACAACACCCTGACACGCGGATTAGTCCCCGTTGCGGACGAAACAGCTGACATGTGTTCTTCACAACTCCAGCCCGTTGCGCGTCGCGGAGGTCGGCGGCGCCGCCGACCTGTGACCCGCGAACCCGCGCGATCTTCGGGCTCCGCCCTGCATCCCCCTCACGAGCCGTGCACTCGTCACAGCTTGGGCACTCGTCACAGCTTTGAGAGACCCGCTAGTCGATCTCGGCCGGTTTCGGCCTGACGGGAATCATCAGCACGAGCCCGGCGAGCAGAACGATCACGATGCCCAGGATGCCGAAGCGGGTGTCTCCCGTTATGCCGACGAAGAGCGCGAAGAGGCCGGGTGCGAGAAAGCTCACGGCCCGGCCGGTCGTGGCGTAGAGCCCGAAGATCTCGCCCTCGCGCCCGCGTGGGATGATGCGCGAGAGAAAGCTGCGGCTCGCAGACTGGACCGGGCCGACGAACAGGCAGAGGAACAGCCCGGCTACCCAGAAGCCCGCCTGCGCGTCGCCGATGAAGAGCACCGATGTGCCGGCGAGGACGAGCCCGACGAGAGACCCGATGATGATTCTCTTCGCCCCGAGGCGGTCGTCGAGCCATCCGCCCGCGAAGGTGCCGATGCCGGCGACGACGTTCGCGGCGACCGCGAAGTAGAGTACCTCGGACGAGCTGAACCCGAAGACGACTGCCGCGATGATGGCGCCGAAGGTGAAAACGCCGGCGAGGCCGTCGCGGAACACAGCACTGGCCACGAGAAAGAGCAGCACCTGAGGGCTCTTCTTCGCGAGGGTGCGGATGGTGCGGAAGAGGATCGCGTACGACGTGAAAAAGCTCACACGGTGTGCTTGTGCGCGCGCCGGGATCTCGGGCACAGCGAACATCAGCGGAAGAGCGAACACCGCGAACCAGACGGCGGCGAGAACTATCGAGAGGCGGATGTTCAGGCCGGCTTCAGTGGTGATGCCGAGCACCCCGGCCTGCCCGTCGACTCCGAAGCCCTGGATGAAGAGCAGCAGGAGCAGCGCGAGCAGAACGATGCCGCCGACGTAGCCGAGTCCCCAGCCGAGGCCGGAGATCCTTCCGACGTTGCCGCGGTTCGACACCTGCACGAGCATGGCGTTGTAGTTGACATCCGCGAACTCGAAGAACACGTTTCCGACCGCGAGCAGCACAGCCCCCAGAACGAGGTATGCCGGTGCGCCCTCGACGAAGAACATCGCCCCCATCGCCAGGCACACGAGCAGGGTGTTCACACCGAGCCAGAACTTGCGTCTGCCCGAACCGTCTGACCGCTGCCCCATCACGGGTGCGAACAGGGCGACGAGCACACCGGCGATCAGGAGAGCGGTGCCGATCAGCGTCGCGTTCGCCGCGAGCGCGGCATCCAGTGCGCGCTCACCCGCCGCATCGGTCGCGGCGTCGACGACGGCCGGGTCGACGAACAGATTGCTCGCCAGGTAGGCGCTGAAGACGAAGGTCGTCACCACCGCATTGAACGAGGCGGATCCCCAGTCCCACAGCGCCCACGAGACCACGCGCTTGCGCGGGATCTTGTGCTCGCCCGATGCCTGCTCCCGATCGGATGCCTGTGGACCGTCAGGCGGGCCGTGCCCGATGGCTTCGGCCGGGGGTTCACCTGCGATCAGCGGGAGTCTTGTGTCCGCGACATCGTTGTCATCGGCTTCGGGCTGTGAAGTCATGTCGTCAGGCTAGCGTCACACGGTGAACGGTCGGAGAACGACGCGATGCGCCCGGGCATCCACAGAATGCACGAACGGCTCCTCGCCTCAGTGCCGAAGAGCCGTTCAGTGCCGAAGAGCCGTTCAGTGCCGAAGAGCCGTTCAGTGGTGATCGTGGTGACGTCAGTCGCGCAGGGGGCGACCCGTGGCATCCGTGTTGAAGTTCTGCGTGCGCGCGAGGATCATGATGCCCTCGACGAGGCCCCAGATCGCACTGACGAACGAGAGCATGCCGAGAGACAGAACCGTGATGAGCACCTGCGCGACGCCGATGCCCACGTAGCCCAGATAGAAGCGGTGCACACCGAAGGCACCGAGGAAGATGCCGAACAGACCGGCGGCGAGGCGGCTCTTGGCGTTCGGGTCGTACGGCTGCTGGTAGCCGTACGGCTGGTAACCGTACGGCTGCTGCCCGTAACCGGGAGGCGGCGCCTGCTGGTAGCCCTGCTGTGCGTAGTCGTTCTGGGGGTACTGCTCGTACCCGGGCTGCGGCTGCTGGTTGCCCTGCTCCGGGGAGGGCTGTCCGTATGGGGGAGCGGGCGGGAACTGCGATTCCTGGCCATACGCGGGCGGAACGGGCGGCGGGGGAACCGATGTGCCCTGGAACTGCGCCTGCGATTCGGCGGGCTGGTTCGGGTCCTGTGTGCCTTCTGGATGCTTCGGGTCGGTCATGCCGTTCATCATAGCGATCCGGGGTGAACCGAGGGGTGCCGGTTGTGCCGCACCCGCCTCACAGCAGTTTGCGCTCGAGCGCCCACGCGGTGAGCTCGTGCCGCGACGAGAGCTGCAGTTTGCGCAGAACATTCGACACATGCGTCTCGACGGTCTTCACCGAGATGAAGAGCTCTGCCGCCACTTCTTTATAGGCGTATCCGCGTGCGATCAGCCGCATGACCTCTTGTTCGCGCGCCGAGAGGCGATCGAGTTCGTCTGACGCCTGCGCGGTCTCGCCCGAGACCGCGCCGAAGGCATCCAGCACAAAACCCGCGAGGCGCGGTGAGAACACGGCGTCGCCGTCTGCGACGCGTCGCGCAGCATCCGACACGTCTGCACCAGAGGCGCTCTTGGTGATGTATCCGCGTGCGCCTGCGCGAATGACGCTCACAACGTCGTCGGCAGCATCAGACACACTCAGTGCCAGAAAGAGAGTGCCGGGCACCCGCGCTGCACTCTGCCTGATCACCTCGGCACCACCGCCTCCTGTGCCGCCGGGAAGGTGCACGTCGAGCAGCACCACTCGAGGCCTGGCCTCGGCGATCAGTGAGATCGCCTCGTCGACTGTCGCGGCCTCGCCGAGCACATCGATGTCGGGGTCGAGATCTGCGCGCAGACCGGACCGGAAGATGGAGTGGTCGTCGACGATCACAACGGTGAGCGTGCGTTCCGTCCCGGTCATGATGGGGTGCCTGCCTGTCGGGTTGTCGCGGCGAGTCGCAGCGCCAGCCGCACCTCTGCGCCGCTGCCGCCCGGCCCCGGGTGAAGCGTCGCCGTGCCTCCGATGCGATGCATCCTTCCGATGATCGACTCCTTGACGCCCATTCGATCGGTGGGAATGTCATCGAGTGTGAAACCGGGACCGCGGTCGGTGACGGTGAGTTCGATGCGGTCTGAGGATGCCTCCAGATAGACCGAGACGGTGCCGCCGGCGTGCCTGGCCGCGTTGAGCATGGCTTCACGCGCAGCCGCGACGAAGCCGTCGGGAACGGTGCCAGACACCGTTCCGGTTGTGACGATGTCGATCTGGGCCGCATAGTCCTGCTCGATTGTGGCCGCTATCGCCCGGATCTCGCCTGCCAGGTCGGAGCTCGAACCGCTCGCGCTCTCGAAGAGCCATTCGCGCAGCTCGCGTTCCTGTGCCCGAGCCAGGCGAGAGGCCTCGCTGTGCGGTGACTTCTGCTGGATGAGGGCGAGGGTCTGCAGCACGGAGTCGTGCAGGTGGGCGGCGATCTCCGCACGTTCGAGCTCTCGCGAGCGCGCGGCGCGCTCTTCGGCCAGGTCGTGGTTCAGCCGCACGAGCCAGGGCGCCACGACAACGGCGACACCGACGAGCACAGCTATCGCGGCGGCGAACACGGTCCAGACGTTGGGCTCTGAGCCCGTGACGAAGAAGAGCAGAATGCCGAGCGCGACGAGCACGAGCGCGCCGAGCACCCGCACGAGCATCGCAGACGACCTCGTGGTGGTGCCGTGGCGCAGGTCGTCGAACTGCCGCCAGGCCAGCCCGGTGCCGGCAAGCACAACGATGGCGGGCACAACGAAATCGAGGGGGACATCCGCCCCCAGTCGTGAGGCCACGAGCGCTGCGCCCGCGGCGATCAGCGCGACGCCGAGCAGGATCTCGGTGATCGGTGCAGAGCGGATGCCGATGGCGGCGTCCTGTTCCGGGTCAGGCCTCTGCTCGTGCGGGCGAACCAGGGTGCTCCGCAACGGACGGTCGGTTGCCGTCACCGTCGGTGTCGTCGCCCACAGCCAGGCATAGAGCAGGGCTCCGGCGCCGCCGCAGAGGGTGAGCACGAGTGTTGCCGTCCGAACGACGGCAACCGGCGCTCCCGTGTGCTGGGCGAAACCCGCGCACACACCGCCGACGAGCCTCAGGCGAGGCCTGGTCAGCGTGGCGGTCACAGGGTTCTGCATGGCTCAATACAAGCACGGGCCTGTGCAACGCGCATCGCCCAGAGACGAAGTTCAGGGTGAACCCGTACACAACCTCGGAGATCGCAGGCGGATGGGGTGACACTGCCGGTGAAAAGAGCATTCTTCGGTGAATCTCCGAAGTTGTGCACCCCCACATCGCGTCACACCAGCTCAGGGACGGATCAGGGTGATACCCGATAGTGCGAGGGTGGTGCCGCCGCCAGACTCGAAGCATGAACGAGGCAACCAGAGACAACTCCGGCCAGAACGCCGACGACCGCCGGGGAGCGGACCGGGACGCCGGGCAGGCGCCGAACGGGGCGAACGGTCAGGCGCCGAACGGTCAGGCGCCCGGCGGTCACGGCACCGCTCACGACGAGCGGCCGACGAACTTCTTCGACTGGATCCGCAACTCCGGTCTGCGACGAGCGGATGACCGCTGGCTCGCCGGAGTGTGCGCCGGCATCGCCCAGCGTACGGGACTCGACCCCATGATCATCCGCGGCATCGCGATAGTCGTCGCGCTGCTCGGCGGACCGGTTTTTCTCGCCTATGCAGCAGGTTGGGCGCTGATGCCGGACGCCAGAGGGAATATCCACGTGGAACGGCTCTTCAGAGGCGTCTTCGACCCCGCGATCATCGTCATCGCTGCGTTCGTCGCCCTGACCTTCCTTCCGTTTATGCGCGGCATCTGGTGGCAGGGACCTCCGGTCTGGTGGAACATGCCCGACTGGCTCGAAGCCACGATGCGCACCGGGTGGGTCCTCGCGTTGGTCGCCGGCGTCATCTGGCTCATCGTCTATATCGCGCGCCGCGCGCCGCAGTCGCGGAACGGTGGTGCGCCTCACGGTGGCGGCCGTTCGCACTCGGAGTTCTGGACGAGCCCGCAGGCAACACCGCCGCGGCCTCCGCAGGGAGCCGCAACCGGTGTGACCTGGACTGCGGGCACGACCGGAGCAGCCTTTTCGCAGGATGCCGGCGCGCGGCATCCTGCACCTGATACCGCAGGAAACACGGTGCCCGAAGATGCTCCGGGCAGACCCGGTGCACAGGCAGACCCTGACCAGACCGCGGGAGCGGGACAGGTTCCGTTCGGCAGCGGCGGCAGTGGCCGCCCTGAGGCCGGCGGAGACGAGTACGGACAGAGTCGACACGGATTCGATCCGTACGGGGGCACACGTCCAGGGGACTGGGGCGAATGGGCCGGCACCTGGGGCGAGCGAACCGGAGCCTGGGGGGAACGCATAGGCGCACAGGGGGAACGCATGAGCGCAGACATCGACCGCGCGGCCAGAGAGCATGCCGAACGCAGAAAGCTGCGGCAGCCCGGTGCGGCGTTCGTGGCGATCGCACTCGGCCTCGCCGTTGTCGCCGGTGCTGTGGCCGCGTCGCTGGCCACACGCTCCGGTGACTGGAACGACCATACGACGCTCGTCGGCCTGGGGGCCGCACTCGGAGTGATAGCGATCGCGACGATCGTGGCCGGCATCAGAGGCAGAGAGAGCGGATGGCTCGGCTTCTTCGCCGTGATCGCGGTGATCGGCATGCTATTCACAGGGGTGTTCCCGCGGTCGACTCAGGTGATGCCGTTCGGCAAGGCCAACTGGAGCACGAGCGAAATCGCTCCCTCAGACGAGAGGGGCTATGCGATGTTCGCCGGTGACGCCACGCTCGACCTCGCCGATCTCGATGAGGCTCGTGCGGCAGAGACCGGAGGGGTCGTCGACGTCTGGCTCGCCTTCGGCAACCTCGAGCTGATCGTGCCAGACGAGGCCAAGACACTCGTCGAGGTGAACGCCTTCATCGGCGGAATGGATCGTCCGGGCGAGGGTGATGAGAACCACCGCGGGGGCATGTTCTACGGAGACGACGCCGAGTACGGCGATCGAGGCGCCTCTGAGGTCACCACGGTCCGCGTCTGGACGTTCATCGGAAACGTCGACATCACAGAGACCAGGGAGTGATCATGACCGACAACACCCAGCCGCGCGACGAGCGGGCAGAAGAAACGGCGACCGAGGCCCAGGCCGCATCCGCCGGATCCGCATCCGTCGGATCCGCACCCGCCGGATCCGCATCCGCCTCCACTGGCGCCGCATCAACGGGTAACGCGCCCACGGCATCCGTGCGGACAGCGCCGGCACAGACCGGCGCGCCACAGGCTGGCGCGCCACAGACCGGCGCGCCACAGGCTGGCGCGCCACAGACCGGCGCGGGACACACCTCGACGCGGCCGACCGCACAGCAGCCCTTCACCGCTGCATACTCGCACGAGGGGCAGAGGCCGGGGGCGGCGTCTGGGCGTCATCCGGCGAGGTTCGGCACGATCCTCTGGGGGGTGCTGCTTCTCGTCTTCGCCGGTCTGATGATCGCGGGCCGGATGCTGCCGTTCGCGCTCGATCCCGTCACCTGGATCACCGGCGGGCTCATCGCCATCGGACTCGTGCTTGTGGTGGCCGGCATCGCCGCTGCCATGCGGCGCCGCTGAACGACGCGAGTCCAGAGGGCACAGCAGTCCAGAGGGCACAGCAGTCCAGAGGGCACAGCAGTCCAGAGGGCACAGGGCTGTTCGTCTCGACGACGAGCAGCCCTGCGGGTCGTCTGAACCGGCGTCACCTGCGTCCTCCGCACCGGCTGCGGCACACGGGGAGGGAGCGATCGCTGAAAGTTGAGTGGGTATCACTCAACTTTCTTGACAATTTCTGACCTGTGCGTAAACTTGAGTCGTAGCTGCTCAACTATCGAGGGTTACCTGAGACTTCGATTGCGGGCCGCGGCGGATCCATCGCCGCACCAGGCCGAATCACCCAGACCCACCGGTCTAAAAGGAGAGAAAAACACATGGCACGTGCAGTAGGAATCGACCTCGGAACCACCAACTCCGTGGTGAGCGTTCTCGAGGGTGGTGAGCCGAAGGTCATCGCCAACGCCGAGGGCTTCCGCACCACCCCGTCGGTGGTCGCCTTCACCAAAGACGGCGAGGTGCTTGTCGGCGAGACCGCGAAGCGCCAGGCCGTCACCAACGTCGACCGCACGATCGCGTCGGTCAAGCGCCACATGGGCACCGACTGGACCTTCGCCGTCGACGACAAGAAATACACGCCGCAAGAGATCTCGGCGCGCATTCTCGGCAAGCTCAAGCGTGACGCCGAGCAGTACCTCGGTGACACGGTGACGGATGCCGTCATCACGGTTCCCGCATACTTCAACGACGCCGAGCGCCAGGCCACGAAAGAAGCCGGTGAGATCGCCGGGCTGAACGTGCTCCGCATCATCAACGAGCCGACGGCCGCCGCTCTCGCCTACGGCCTCGACAAGGGCAAAGAAGACGAGCTCATCCTCGTCTTCGACCTCGGTGGCGGAACCTTCGACGTCTCGCTTCTCGAGGTGGGCAAAGACGACGACTTCTCGACGATCCAGGTGCGTGCGACGAGCGGTGACAACCGTCTCGGCGGTGACGACTGGGACAACCGCGTCGTCGACCACCTCATCAAGCGCTTCAAGGACTCGACGGGCGTCGACGTCTCGAACGACAAGATCGCGAAGCAGCGGCTGAAAGAAGCCGCTGAGCAGGCGAAGAAGGAGCTCTCGAGCTCGACCTCGACGAGCATCCAGCTGCCATACCTCTCGCTTACCGAGAACGGCCCGGCCAACCTCGACGAGACCCTGACCCGCGCACAGTTCGAGAACATGACGAGCGACCTGCTCGACCGCACGAAGAAGCCGTTCGAAGACGTCATCCGCGAGGCGGGCATCAAGCTCGCCGACATCGCGCACGTTGTGCTCGTCGGTGGGTCGACGCGTATGCCCGCCGTGAGCGAGCTCGTGAAGAAAGAGACCGGCAAGGAGCCCAACAAGGGCGTGAACCCGGATGAGGTCGTCGCCGTCGGCGCTGCCCTGCAGGCCGGTGTGCTGAAGGGCGAGCGCAAAGACGTTCTGCTGATCGACGTCACGCCGCTGTCTCTCGGCATCGAGACCAAGGGCGGCATCATGACGAAGCTCATCGAGCGCAACACAGCCATCCCGACCAAGCGCAGCGAGACCTTCACCACCGCAGACGACAACCAGCCCTCCGTCGCGATCCAGGTGTTCCAGGGCGAGCGCGAGTTCACCCGCGACAACAAGAACCTCGGAACCTTCGAGCTCACGGGCATCGCTCCCGCACCACGCGGTGTTCCGCAGGTCGAGGTCACGTTCGACATCGACGCGAACGGCATCGTGCAGGTGTCAGCGAAAGACAAGGGCACCGGAAAAGAGCAGAAGATCACCATCTCGGGCGGATCGTCGCTCTCGAAGGAAGACATCGAGCGTATGGTGCGCGACGCAGAAGAGAACGCCGAAGAGGACAAGAAGCGGCGTGAGCGTGCTGAGACGCGGAACAACGCCGAACAGCTCGCCTACTCGATCGACAAGCTCATCAAAGACAACGAGGACAAGCTGCCCGAAGACGTCAAGAACGAGGTGCAGGGCGACGTCGACGCACTCAAGAGCGCTCTCGCCGGTGACGACGACGACGCTGTGAAGACGGCCTTCGACAAGCTCAACGAGAGCCAGGTGAAGCTCGGCGAGGCGATCTACGCGAACGCGCAGTCCGAGTCGGCGGAGCCCGAAGCCGGCGCTGAGCAGCCCACCGCCGAGAACGCCTCTGACGAAGACGTGGTCGACGCAGAGGTCGTTGACGACGAGGAGTCGAAAGACTCAGAGCAGGGACGATAGGCAATGACGGACCAGAACCCCACACCCGAAGAGAACGGTGACGAGGTTCAGCCGCAGGGCGAGGGGTCGGAAGCACAGGCTTCCGGCCCCGAGCCGCAGGTGACCCCGGAATCAGAGGCTGTCGCGCCCGATCCGCTCGACGATGCGGGTGAGGCCGACGACCTGACGGTGCAAGACATTCTCGACGCCGCTGGCGACGACCAGGATGAGGCATCCGTTGAGGGCCTCGCCGCGGAACTCGCCAGGGTGAAGGACGAACTCGCCCGCGAGCAGGCATCGTTCTTCAACTTTCGGCGGGCTCGTGAAGCGCAGGCGGGCGTCGAACGCGATCGCACACGCGGAGACGTCGTGAAGGTGCTGCTCCCGGTGCTCGACGATCTCGACCGGGCCGAGAAGCACGGCGACCTCGAGGGAGACACCCCGTTCGCCACGATCGCCGGAAAGCTGCGAGCCACGGTGCAGAAGCTCGGACTCACCTCGTTCGGTGCCGCCGGCGACCCCTTCGACCCCAACCTGCACGAGGCGATCTTTCAGCAGCCGACCCCGGACGTCTCTGCCGAGACGGTGCTCGACGTTGTCGAGACCGGTTACAGAATCGGCGACACCCTGGTGCGAGCGGCAAAGGTTGTTGTCGCCGTTCCGGCGGAGTGAGGTGATCGATGGCAAGCCAGGACTGGTTTGACAAGGACTTCTACAAGGTCCTCGGCGTCTCGAAAGACGTGACGCCGGCCGAGCTCAAGAAGGTGTATCGCAAGCTCGCTCGCGCGTACCACCCGGATTCCAAGCCGGGCGATGCCAAGGCCGAAGCCAAGTTCAAAGAGATCTCCGAGGCCTACTCGGTTCTGAACGACCCCGAGCAGCGCAAAGAGTACGACGCGGTCAGGGCCATGGGCTCCGGCGCCAGGTTCACGGCGCCGGGTTCGGGCGGCGGCGCGGGCGGCTTCGACGACGTCTTCGGCGGGATGTTCGGGGGCGGCTCCCGCGGGCAGAGCTACAGCTACCAGCAGGGCGGCGCAGGCTTCGAAGACATCCTCGGGGGGATGTTCGGCGGACAGGGACAGGGTGGCTTCGGCCAGCCGTCCGGCGGCTACCGGGGATTCGGCGGGCCGACGCCCGGGCGCGACGTCACGGCATCCACCACCATCGACTTCGTCACGGCGACCAAGGGAGACACCGTCACCCTGCAGACCGCTGAAGGTAGCACGATCAAAGTCAAGATACCGGCCGGCGTCTCGGACGGCCAGAAGATCAAACTGCGTGGCAAGGGGCATCCGTCACCTGACGGCGGTCCGGCCGGCGACCTCGTATTGACCGTTTCTGTCAGAAAGCACCCCGTGTTCGAACGTGATGGACTGAACCTGCGCGTGACCGTGCCGGTGACCTTTGTCGAGGCGGCGTTGGGCGCCACCATCGAAGTGCCCACTCTCGGCGGCGAACCCGTGAAGCTCAAGGTGGCCCCGGGCACGCCGTCTGGCCGGGTGCTGCGGGTCAAGGGCAGAGGGGTCGTGACCCCGAAGGGAACGGGCGACCTGCTTGCGGTGGTGCAGGTCGCTGTGCCGTCGCACCTGAACGCCGAGGCGAAAGAAGCCCTGGAGCGGTACCGCGATCTCGAACCGCACGAGAATCCGAGGGAAGACCTGCTGGCGAAGGCGCGAGGGTAGCCGCTGCGTCTTCGTGCGCGAGCGCGGTGATGTGCCAGGCGGGGAGGAGGAAGAATGGACGAGTACTCACCGGTGTTCGCGATCGCCGTCGCGGCAGAGCTGGCGGGAATGCACCCGCAGACGCTCAGGCAGTACGACCGTCTTGGCCTCGTCTCTCCCCGTCGCACGGCGGGCAAGAGCCGCCGCTATTCCATGCGCGATGTTCAGCAGTTGCGCGAGGTCGCGAGGCTCAGCGGCGAGGGTGTGAGCCTCGAGGGGATCGCCCGCATCCTCAGTCTCGAGAACCAGGTGGCCGAGCTCGGCAAGCGCGTGCGGGAACTCGAGCACGCACTCGCCGAGCAGGTGCTCAAGACGCCGGGAACCCGTGTCTTCGCCGCCGGGGCTGAAGGTGACGTCGTCACCCTGAAGAACGGGACGCGCGCGCAGCGCCGCACAGAGATCATGGTGTGGCGGCCCCGCGGCTCCTGACCCGGTGTGTCGAGTTCGACAGCACGCGCAGAGCGCTCTCGGCAGAGACAATCCCGCGCTGGGGCCGATGGCGGCCATGAAGTGTGCCGCACGTCGCTGTGGGCCATCAGCGACGACGAGGGTCGACGACGAGGTCTCCACACAAGAACCCCACTGCCTTCGGGCGGCGGAGGTGCGACAGGCCCCGTGAAACGAGATGCAGAAGAACAGCTCGGGCGCATGCCGGGGCGTGCGGCTAAGCTCATCAGCATGAGCCAGCAGCCACCCCGGGACCCTTCGCAGGCACCGTCGTCAGACGCGTACGCTCCGCCAACGGGACAGGGAGCGCCACCGCAGCACTCGCTGCCGCAGCAACCACAGCCCGCCTACGGGCAGCAGCCGGTCTACGGGCAGCCGCAGTACCAGCAGCCGCAGTACCAGCAGCCCGCTTACGGGCAGCAGCGATACCCGGCATACCAGCAGCCGCCGGTCTACCAGGTTCCCCTGAGACAGCCGCGACCACCCCTCACCTCGAAAGCGAAACGCGGAGCGATGCTCGCGGGAGCCCTCGGCTTCACACTGATGACCATCGGTTTCACCATTGCCATGATCCCGCTCGCCATAGCAATGATCGTCGCCCTGTTCGCGTCGTTCTTCGGTTTTCTCACGGCGGCATCAACCGATCGTGAATGGGCAGACGTGATGGGGGAGTGGTTCGGGGTCGGCATTGAGGCGTCGTGGCTGGTCTTCGTCATTTTCGTCGTCATCGGGATCGTGATCTGGGTGCTCGGCTATCTCGTGAGCATCCTCATTCTCAAAGGGCACGGCATCGAGCGACGAGCTGCCATCACCTGGAGCGGACTCGGCATCGCCGTTGTGGTGTGGTGGCTTGTCTCAACGGTCATCACACCGTTCTCGGGGATCCTCGTACCCGTTATCAGTGTGGGGAACGGCGAGTTCAACCCGGACGGCGCGGTCGGCGTCGGTATTGTGCTCGCGGTGCTCGCGGTGGTTCTGGCCGCGGGGTTGGGACTTCTCTCGTGGTGGTGGATGGCTCACGCCATGCGGCCGCGCCCCGAGACCGATCAGCAACCGCCGTACCAGCAGCACCCGTACCAGCAGCACCCCTTCCAGCAACCGCCGTACGCACCGTCGCAGCCGTATTCACAGCACCAGCCGTATCAGGCGAGAACACCAGAGGGACACGGATATCGGCAGCCCTGATTTCTCTCTCGACGGGTTGCGCCGCTGGCCCGACGTCGAGGCGCCGAACCTGTTCGCCGTCGACGCGAGCGACCGGCTGATTCTCGACCACGCCGCGCCCGTTCTGGCGCAGCAGCCGGATGCCGCCGTCGCGGTGATCGGCGATCGGTACGGTGCGCTCACACTCGGCACGGCATCGATGGTCCCCGAGCGGGTGCCGCCGCACGGCATCCGTGTTCATCAGGATCCGCTGTCAGGAGAACGTGCGCTCGCCGCGAACGCCGAGCGTTTCGGGTTGAGCGGCAGGTACCGCAACCTGCAGCTCGGCTCCGATCTGGTGAGCGGCGCCGACCTGGTGCTGATGCAGCTCACTCGTGAGCTCGACGCGCTCGATGAGATCGTGACGACCGTCGCCGCCTTCGCGTCGGACGGGGTCGAGCTTGTGGCCGGTGGTCGCGTCAAACACATGACAAACGCGATGAACGAGGTGATCGGGCGTTCCTTCGAATCGGTGACCGCCACCCTGGCCAGGCAGAAGTCACGGCTGCTCATCGCGCACGGGCCGAGACGACGTGAGGCGCTCTCGCGGCTCGCCACCTGGCCCGCCAGGGAGCATCACCCCGACCTCGATCTGTGGGTCTGCGCACGCGGCGCCGTGTTCGCGGGAACGAGGGTGGACATCGGCACCCGCTTTCTGCTCGGGTTCATCGATGACATGCTGCCGACAGCCGTCGACGCCGTTGACCTCGGCTGTGGAACGGGGATTCTGGCGGCAGCGTTCGCGCGAGCGCGGCCCGGCGTCCACGTGACGGCCAGCGACCAGTCGGCGGCCGCCGTCGCATCCGCCCTCGCGACAGCAGAGGCGAACGGAGTCACGGGCATGGTTCACGTGGTGCGTGATGACGGCCTCGAGTCACAGGCGACGGGGTCGGCCGACCTCGTGATGCTGAACCCGCCGTTCCACGTGGGGGCGGCTGTGCACACGGGGGTGGCGCCGCGCCTGTTCGAGCACGCCGCGAGGGTACTGCGCCCGGGCGGCGAGCTCTGGACGGTCTGGAACTCACACCTGGCATACCGAGACGCGCTCGAGCGGATCGTCGGGCCGACGAAGCAGGCAGGCCGCAACACCAAGTTCACGGTCACCGTGTCGACGCGCTAGGGTCTGTCGCGACGGGCGAGCCGGCCTGCTGTGCGTGCGCCTGTCGTATGGGCGCCGGTCCATGCGCTGGCACCGGTGTCCGTATGCCCGCACTCAGGGCGAACGCCCGCGCGACAGAGGGTTCCGCCTGTCCGATTCGGGGCAGAGGGCCGCGACATCCGGTGCATCACGACCCTGTATGTCGGCGACTGCGACTACCCTGAAGTCATGCGGCAATATCTTGATCTGCTCAGCGATGTGCTCGAGAACGGCACCGAGAAGTCCGACAGAACGGGCACGGGAACCCTCAGCGTCTTCGGACGTCAGATGCGGTTCGACCTCGCAGACGGATTCCCCGCGCTCACCACCAAGAAGCTGCATCTCACGAGCATCATCGGTGAGTTGATCTGGTTCCTGCGCGGCGACACCAACGTGCGCTGGCTGCAGGAGCGCGGCATCACGATCTGGGACGAGTGGGCAGACGAGAACGGCGACCTCGGCCCGGTCTATGGGCATCAGTGGCGATCGTGGCCGGCGCCCGATGGCCACACCATCGACCAGATCGCGAAGGTCATCGACTCGATCAGGAACAACCCGGATTCGCGCAGGCATGTCGTGAGCGCGTGGAACGTCGCCGAGGTCGACGACATGGCACTGCCGCCGTGCCACACCATGTTCCAGTTCTATGTGGCGAACGGCACACTCTCGTGCCAGCTCTATCAGCGGTCGGCAGACATCTTTCTCGGTGTACCGTTCAACATCGCCTCATATGCGCTGCTCACGCAGATGGTCGCCCAGGTGACGGGCCTCAAGGCGGGCGAGTTCGTGCACACCCTCGGCGACGCGCACCTCTACCTCAACCACATCGAGCAGGCGAAGCTGCAGCTCACCCGTGAGCCCGGTGCGCTGCCCGTGATGCAGATCAACCCGGAGCGCACGAAGATCGATGAGTTCGAGCTCGACGACTTCACCCTTGTCAAGTACGTCGCGGCTCCATCGATCAAGGCGCCGATAGCCGTATGAGGGTCACGCTCGTCGCCGCCCTCGGCCGCAACCGGGTGATCGGCGCCGGCGGGGGAATGCCCTGGCACCTGCCCGACGACCTCGCCCACTTCAAGCGCACAACCATGGGCGGTGTGATGGTCATGGGCCGCAAGACCTTCGACTCGATCGGGCGCCCGCTTCCCGGCCGCAGGTCGATCGTGGTCACCCGCGATACCGGGTGGTCGTTCGAGGGTGTTGAAGTGGCGCACTCGCTGCCGGATGCCGTCGCCCTCGCCGGCGACGGGGCATCCGTTTTCGTTGTCGGCGGTGGCGAGATCTATGCCCAGGCATTGCCGATCGCCGACCGCCTTGAGTTGACAGAAGTGCATGCCGTGCCGGAGGGCGACACCTGGTTTCCGGAGTGGTCACGAGACGAGTGGGTCGAGACAGCCCGCGAACCACACGAGGGATTCGACTTCGTCACCTGGGAGCGGGTCTGAGGCCACGGGTCGTGTTGAACGCTGACGCCGCCGGGTCTGAGGGTGCACGCCGCCTGAGCGCCGCGATTGGCCGAGGGTCGGCCGCGTCGCTATTCTGAGAAGTGAGCCATTCAGCCGACGTCTCTCGTCGTAGCCCACTCACCGAAAGTCAGAACGATTCTTAACCACGCGAGCAGTGACATCCTGTCGGCGGGCGTGCACGTTGTGGATCGCTCAGGTCGTGGCTGGGCATCGTTCTGGAATGAGTTCACCGTGCACGCGGGGGCGGTCACTCAAACCCCGTAGCTCGGGTCGGCGTCACGGCGACTGCCGCCGGTTCGCCCCTGATATCGATGGTCGAGGCCGTCGACGGCAGCTTCGTGTGTGATTCGACGCGACCGCAACGGTGTGCCCGAGGCCCGGCCAGGCCGTTTCTCAGGTGCGGCGCCTCCGCAGTGCCGGCGTCACACACAGTGCGTCACACACCCGTGCGCCAAGAGCCTGCGCGTCATCACTCTGCGCGCCATGGAAAGGAAAACAGTATGTGGAAACGTATCGTCCAAGCAACGTTCATCGGGGCGTTCGTCGTCGCGTCGAGCGCAGCCTGTTCGGCAACGTCTGAACCCGAGACGCTGGACAACGGTGACAGGAAAGACGTGGAGATCGCGGTGTTCGCGGGGTGGCCGGAAGGGGTCGCGGTCTCGGAGCTGTGGCGTGTTGTGCTCGAGGAGCAGGGTTATGACGTGACTCTCACCACCGCGGACGCCGCCCCCGCGTATGCCGGGGTGGCCGACGGGGACTACGACCTTGTGCTCGACAGCTGGATGCCGACAACCCACGCGAGTTATTGGGAGGAATACGGGGAAGACCTCGTGAACCTCGGCGCGTGGTATCACAACGCTCGCAACACCATTGTCGTGAACGAGGACGCTCCGATCACGTCGCTCACCGAACTCGGCGATCAGGCCGATCTCTTCGGCAATCGGATCGTGGGAATGGAGCCGGGAGCCGGGCTGACGAAGATCACGGCAGAGCAGGTCATTCCCGCTTACGGTCTCGAGAACATGGACTTCATGACGTCATCGACAACGGCGCTTCTCACCGAGATCAAGGCCGCGACTGACGCCGGGGACAACGTTGTTGCAACTCTCGCCAGGCCATACTGGGCATATGACGCGTATCCGATCCGAGATCTCGACGATCCGGAAGGCGCCCTCGGTGAGCCGGAAGAGATCAGGTCGACGTCGCGCTCCGGCTTCGAAGACGACTACCCGACGATGACCCGGTGGTTCGAGAACTTCGACATGGGTGACGAGTACCTGCTTCCTCTGTGCAACCTGCTTTTCAACGAGAACGCAGAAGGCGACACGCAGCAGCTCACCCAAGACTGGGTCGACGAGAACCGTGACTGGGTCGACACGCTGACGTCTTGAGCGGGCTCGTCCCGCACAACGAATCCCCTTCGGACGGGTTCTCAATCGGGCGGTGAAGCTGCAAAGCTAAAGGTATGCCTGATCTCGATGAACGCACCGACCTGAGCGAGCAGCTCACTCTCGGTGCGGTCTGGAACACGGTCGTGTGGGACGACCCGGTGAATCTGATGACCTATGTGTCGTATGTCTTCCGCTCGTATTTCGGGTTCAGTCGCCAGAAGGCCGAAGAGCTGATGCTGCAGGTGCACAACAACGGGCGGGCGGTGGTGGCGAGCGGAACCCGCGAAGAGATGGAACGACACGTGGCGGCGATGCACGGATACGGCCTGCTCGCGACAGTGCAGCGGGCGGACGTATGAACATCATCCGCGACGAGGCCACGGCAGACGTGGTTGTGGTCTTCGAGCCGATCGAGGTGGGTATCTTCACCGAGACCGTCGGGCTCGTCGGGTCGCTGATCGACAGCGCGCAACACCTGGACAAGCATCCCGAGCTCATCGACGACGCAGCGCTCGCACGACTGTTGCCCGCCGGGTACGCAGACGACGCAGACGCGGCGCTGGAGT
Source organism: Okibacterium endophyticum (assembly GCF_054780075.1). NCBI lineage: Bacteria > Bacillati > Actinomycetota > Actinomycetes > Micrococcales > Microbacteriaceae > Okibacterium > Okibacterium endophyticum. The sequence continues at coordinate 399,048 of NZ_BAAGXA010000012.1, forward strand.
TCAGCCGGTTCACCCGCGACGAGCTGATCGAGCAGAAACTCGACGACTCGTTCCGGGTGATGAGCTCGTTCGAGCACTTCACGTCGATGACGCCGATCCCAGAGGACCTGCCGACCATCGTGCGGATCACACCGGACCGGATCCTGCCGTGGCTGCGCACGATCACCGACCTCCGGCTGACGCTCGACGCGCGCATGAACCAGGACCCGGCCACTCTCGCCGCACCGCTCGACGATGACGACATCGACCACTTCCGGAGTGTGAGCGACTGGCTGGGCATGATGCAAGAGACCATCATCGGGGTGATGGAGCGGGGTGATGACGAGGCGCTGGGGCGCAGGCGCTGACACGGTGGATACCGGCAGGCGCTGACACGATGCCGGCAGGCGCTGGGGCATATGCGCTGACACGTATACGCCGGTGTGCATATCGACACCGCTCCCGTCCGCCCGGCATTACGCTTGAGTCACCATGCACATCCTGATCACGACAGACCAGCACGCCGAATCGCTCGGCGGGGTGCAGGTGTCGATCAGGCTGCAGAAGAGGTTCCTCGAGCGTGCCGGGCACAGGGTGACGGTGGTCGCGACGAAGCTGTTCCGTGAGCATTCGGGTGATCCGGACTACGTCGACCTGCCGTCCATGCCGATCACCGTGGATCGCGAATACTCGATGAGCCTGGCGGGCAGGCGCGAGGACCGCCACCTGGACCGGGCGTTGCGAGGGCGCCCGCCTGTCGACGTCGTTCACGTGCAGGGCGATTTCTGGGGTGCCCTCGTCGGGTACCGCTTCGCCGCACGACATGGTGTGCCCGTTGTGCACACCATGCACAACAACCTCGAGTTCGGAATGGGGCAGGTTGTGCCCGTGCCTCGGCTCGCGGCGCGGGCGCTGCTTCTCTGGCAGCGGCTGATGCTCGGGCCCACGAGGTCGACGTTGCCGGCCGGAGCCTGGCGGTTCCTGCACGAATACACCCTGAGGGCGGATGCCGTCACCACCCCGAGCGGGCACTTCGCCCGGCTTCTCGAGAGCAAGGGCGTTGCCCCGAACATCGATGTGATCTGGAACGGCGTCGACGACGAGATCATCGACGACGTGCTCGCCGCCCCAGGCGGCGAGAGGGGTGAAGGCCTCCTTTCCCGGCCGCGGCCGGTGTTCGTCTGGACGGGGCGGATGAGCCACGAGAAACGCATCCTCGAGTTTCTCGAGGCCGTGTATACGTCGCGTGCCGACGCCGAGTTCCGCATCTACGGCGGGGGACTGCTTCTGAAGAAGGCGAGGGCCTTTGTCGCGACACACGGCCTGACAGGCAGGGTGAGGTTCATGGGCTCCGTTCCCTATCGGGACTCCCTCGCCGGCATCGCCGATGCCGACGCCCTTGTGCAGACATCCATCGGTTTCGAAACGCAGGGCATGACCGTGTTCGAGGCCGCCGCACTCGGCACGCCCTCCATCGTCAGCGACCCGAACATCGCCGGAGAGCTTCCGCGCGGCACGTACTGGCAGCCCGAAGACCACTCCGTGCAGGCGCTCGCGGATGCCATCGCCCTCGTCGCCGGCCAGGTCACCGCGGGTGTTGCGCTCAGACCGGCGCCCCAGACGAGTGTCGAGTTTCGGCAGTCGCACCAGACCACACGGATGATCGCGGTTTACGAGCGCGTGCTGGGGCGGGGCTGAGGCCGAAGGCCGCACCCAGCCGGTTCGGCGAAGGCCCACACCGACAACCGAATGTGACGCCGTGTTGCAGTCTCCCTTGTCACACGGCACCGAGCGGCGGACCATTGACCGCATGCCCAGACACATCCGCTTCAACGCCTTCGACATGAACTGCGTCGCCCACCAGTCGCCGGGCATGTGGCGGCATCCGAAAGACCAGTCGCACCGGTACCGCGAGCTCGGCTACTGGACCGAGCTCGCGAAGCTGCTCGAACGCGGCAAGTTCGACGCGCTGTTCATCGCGGATGTGCTCGGCACCTATGACGTCTATGGCGGCAGCAACGAGGCGGCGATCCGGCAGGGTGCGCAGGTTCCCGTGAACGACCCGCTCCTGCTCGCCTCTGCCATGGCCGCCGTCACCGAGAACCTCGGGTTCGGGATCACCGCGGGAACGGCGTACGAGCATCCGTACCCGTTCGCCCGCAGGCTGTCCACACTCGATCACCTGACCAACGGGCGCATCGGGTGGAACGTGGTGACCGGATACCTGCCGAGTGCGGCGCGCAACATGGGCCATGACGATCAGGTCGAGCACGACAAGCGCTACGACATCGCGGATGAATACCTCGAGGTGCTCTACAAGCTGTGGGAGGGCTCGTGGGAAGACGATGCGGTTGTGCGCGACCGAGAGACGGGTGTGTTCGCCGACCCCGCGAAGGTGCATGAGATCGGGCACTACGGGGAGCATTTCACTGTTCCCGGGATCCACCTCAGCGAACCGAGTGTGCAGCGCACTCCCGTGATCTTCCAGGCCGGAGCGTCTGGCCGCGGCATCAGGTTCGCCGCCGAGAACGCCGAGGCGATCTTCGTGGGCTCACCGACCAAGGGGGTGCTCACGGCCACGGTGAAGAAGATCCGCGATGCCCTCGAAGCGGCCGGGCGCGACAGGTACGCGGCGCGCATCTACCAGCTGGTCACGATCATCACGGATGAGACGTCCGAGAAGGCCGCAGCCAAGCACGAGGAGTACAAGCAGTACGCGAGCGTCGAGGGCGGCCTTGTTTTTATGTCGGGCTGGATGGGCGTCGACCTCTCGAAGTACGACCTCGACGATCCGATCGGCAACGTCGAGAGCAACGCCATCCAGTCTGCGGTCGCCAACTTTCAGTCGGATGCCCATGGTGGCCGCGAGTGGACGGTGCGCGACATCGCCGAGAAGGCGAGCATCGGCGGGTTGGGTGTGCGGTTCGTGGGATCCGGGGCAGAGATCGCCGACCAGCTGCAGGAGTGGGTCGACGAGACAGACGTCGACGGCTTCAACCTGGCGTATGCGATCACGCCTGGCACGTTCGAAGACATCGTGGAGTACGTGATTCCCGAGCTTCAGGCCAGGGACGCCTATGCGACCGACTACGCGCCAGGCACCCTGCGCAACAAGCTGCACGGCCGCGGCGATCGTGTGCCAGACGAGCATCGGGCCGCCCGATACCGCGTCGGCGCAGCTGTCGCGACCGCCTGATCGACGGGCCTGGGCCACCGTGATCGACGGGTTGGTCAACGGCCGGATGCCTGGCGAGGAGCCGCGGCATCCGTCTGTCGACGGGTGAGGGCCCGGGTCGTTGCCCTGGTGACCGTCGGGCGCCAGACGTACAGTGAGTCATGTCCAACAACGAGAACTCGTCTGCGCACGAGAACAGCGAGAATCCGACGCCACCGGCCGCTGGGAATCGCTCGGGCGACATGCATCGCACGGAGCAGCCGGACGAGAGCGGCGAGTCGGCTCAGCACGAGCGCGAGCACAACAGTCCCGTCGAGGGTGTGTGCCCGGTCTGCGGTCACGACATGTCTGAGCACGAGATCGACCACAGCACTCCAGACCCGCTCCTGAAATGCCCGGTGCGCGTGCCGCCGAAAGAAGAGCCGCACAGCCCCATCGATGAACTGGGCATGACGGGCAAACGCGGCGAGGAGAAGGCCGCGCGTCATCAGCAGAAGACGCACCCGAACGTTCCGTAGTATCGGTGGTCGAGCTTGTCGAGACCCCTATCGGTGGTCGGGACCCCTATCGGTGGTCGAGCTTGTCGAGACCCTTATCGGTGGTCGGGACCCCTATCGGTGGTCGAGCTTGTCGAGACCGACGACCGCTCCGTCGGGCCTTCCGACCGGCGGGTCCTCTGCAGCAGTGGCCCATGCCTCAGCGGCGCGGCTCTGCAGCGTTCGGAGGCACACCGGGCACCGGAGGCGTGTTCCTGAATCGTCTGTGGCTGTCTTCGTCACATCCACGAAACCACCGGGGCCGCCGCATGAACAGGCGTTTGCATCCTGCCGGTCGAAGGATGACGATGGGCCTTCTGCTCTGGCACTCCTGGTGGGGATTTGCTAAAGTTGAGTCAGGCAGACTCAACTTTTCAGAGAAAGGGCATGGATCCCATGCAGGCAGGGCAGAACCCCCAGCAGCAAGAGGAACAGAAGAGCGCCCTCGAGCAGTACGGCGTCAACCTCACAGACATCGCGGCTGCGGGCAAACTCGATCCGGTGATCGGCCGAGACGCCGAGATCCGCCGGGTGAGCCAGGTGCTCACCCGGCGCACGAAGAACAACCCGGTGCTGATCGGCGAGCCGGGTGTCGGAAAGACGGCCGTCGTCGAAGGGCTCGCGCAACGCATCATCGCGGGTGACGTCGCCGACTCGCTCAAGGGAAAGCAGCTTGTGGCGCTCGACTTAGCGGCACTCGTCGCCGGTGCGAAGTACCGCGGTGAATTCGAAGAACGTCTCAAGGCCGTGCTGCAAGAGATCAACGATGCAGAGGGCCAGATCATCACCTTCATCGACGAGCTGCACACCCTGATGGGTGCCGGCGCGGGCGAGGGTTCGGTGGCGGCCGCGAACATGCTCAAGCCGATGCTCGCTCGTGGTGAGCTGCGTATGATCGGCGCGACGACTCTCAACGAGTATCGCGAGTACATCGAGAAGGATGCCGCGATGGAGCGTCGGTTCCAGCAGGTGTTCGTCGGTGAGCCGAGCGTTGAAGACACCGTGGCCATCCTTCGCGGGCTGAAGGAGCGGTACGAAGCCCATCACAAGGTGACGATCGCCGACACCGCTCTGGTGGCCGCGGCATCCCTGTCGAACCGGTACATCACGGCCAGGCAGCTGCCGGACAAGGCGATCGACCTGATCGACGAGGCGGCATCCCGTCTGCGTATGGAGATCGACTCCGCTCCCGTCGAGATCGACGAGCTCCGTCGTGCCGTCGACCGGCTCAAGCTCGAAGAGCTCGCCCTCAAGAAGGAGAAGGACGACGCGTCGAAGGAACGCCTTGCGAAACTGCGCGACGACCTGCGTGAGCGTGAGACGACACTCGGTGAGCTGCAGCGGCGCTGGGAGCTCGAGCGTGCGAACCTCAACCGGGTCGGGTCGCTCAAGGAACGCCTGGACCAGGCGCGCATCGACGCCGAGCGTGCTCAGCGCGAGGGCAACCTCGAGAAGGCGTCCCGGCTGCTCTACGGAGACATCCCGGTGATCGAGCGTGAGCTGAAGGCCGCAGAAGAGACCGAGGCAGAGGGGCCGCTGATGGTCAACGACCAGGTGACGGCCGAGGACATCGCGGCCGTGATCGCCGCCTGGACGGGCATCCCCGTCGGCCGGCTGCTGCAGGGCGAGACCGAGAAGCTGCTGCACCTCGAGCAGGAGCTCGGCAAGCGGCTGATCGGGCAGAAGCAGGCCGTCAAAGCCGTCGCGGATGCCGTCAGGCGCACTCGTGCGGGAATCTCGGATCCCGATCGGCCGACCGGCTCCTTTATGTTCCTCGGCCCGACGGGTGTCGGAAAGACCGAGCTCGCCAAGGCCCTCGCCGAGTTTCTGTTCGACGACGAGAAGGCTCTTGTGCGCATCGACATGTCTGAATACGGCGAGAAGCACACGGTCTCGCGGCTCGTCGGCGCCCCTCCCGGATATATCGGGTACGAACAGGGTGGTCAGCTCACCGAAGCGGTGCGGCGGCGTCCGTACTCGGTGATCCTGCTCGACGAGATCGAGAAGGCCCATCCAGAGGTGTTCGACGTGCTGCTGCAGGTGCTCGATGACGGGCGTCTGACCGACGGTCAGGGGCGCACAGTTGATTTCCGCAACACGATCCTCATCCTGACGTCGAACCTCGGCTCGCAGTACCTGATCGACCCCGCCACCTCGTGGACGGAGAAGGAGCAGGCCGTTCAGCAGCTTGTGCGGCAGGCGTTCAAACCCGAGTTCGTGAACCGCCTCGACGACATCGTGGTGTTCTCCGCGCTGAGTGAGGCCGAGCTCGGCTCGATCGTCGAGCTGTACATCGACAGGCTTCAACGTCGGCTCGGCGAGCGTCGGCTCGAGCTCGCTGTCACGCCCGACGCCAGGTCCTGGCTGGCGGAGCGCGGCTATGATCCGATCTACGGTGCGCGCCCGCTTCGCAGGCTTATGCAGAACGAGATCGACGACAGGCTTGCGACGGCGCTGCTCGACGGCACCATCCGTGACGGCGACACCGTGCGCGTGGATCTCGACACGGCGATAGACGCGCTGACCGTGGAGTCGGTCTAAGGCGTCGATCTAAGGAGTCGATCTGGTGTTGTGCACATCGGTCACAACCGTCACGCGCTACACGTTTTGTGTCGCGCCACCCTATTTCACGTAGCGCGACACAAAACGTGTGGCGCGTGACGAAATGTATGCGTGAGCCGAGCCCGAGATCGCGAACCGCGCTCACCTTCGGCAGCTAGTTGACAAATCTACTAGTCGATGTGTCATCATGGGGAGATGATCCTCGCACGACTGATCCTGGGCCTGCTCAGCATCGCCCCGATGACCGGCTATGACATCAAGAAGCACCTCGATACCACGATCTCGCACTTCTGGGCAGCAGATAAGGCACAGGTGTATCGCACTCTCGCCGGTCTCGTCGACAGCGGCCATGCCACGGTTCAGGTGATGCCGCAAGAGAAAGCACCGGCCCGGCAGCTGCACCACATCACGCCGAGCGGGCGGGCTCTGCTGCGCGAATGGCTGACGTCGGAACCCGAACGCCTGCCGGAACGCGAGCCGTTCCTCGCGAGGCTCTTCTTCGCCTCCGAACTCGATCGCGGCGGCGTTGCAGAGCTGCTCGAGAACCGTCGGGCAGACGCAGAGAAGCTTCTCGCAGAGCTCGAGGGTATGCGAGCCGAGCAGCCCGAGCCGAAGGGCGACCGTGGGCTCTTTCTCAGATTGGCCACCCTCGAGAACGGGATCACCCACGCGCGGGCCGATCTCGACTGGGTCGAACGCACGATGAGGGAGCTGCCGTGAACGTCTACCCCGAGGTGCACCCCGCCGACCCGTCTCGGGGCACCATCGTTTTTCTGCACGGCGGCAACGTGGGCAACTGGATGTGGGAACCACAGGTATCCGCGCTGCCTGACTTTCGTGTGGTCACCCCCGACCTGCCGGGGTTCGGCTCGCGAACCGCCGAAGACTGGGCCGGCCTCGATGCCGTCGCCGACGATGTCGTCTCACGCGTCGAGGCGCTTGCCGGGCCGGAACCGTTCCATCTCGTCGGCCTCTCGCTCGGCGGCGTCGTCGCGCTCAGGGTGCTCGCCCGGCATCCGGGCAGCGTCAGCAGCGCCTTCGTCACGGGGGCACCGCTCACCGGTGTCCACCCGGCGAGCCGCATGCTGGCCGGCGCTCAGCTCGCGTTCTGGGACAAACGGTGGTTCTGGCAGGGGCAGGCAGCCGCGTTCCGGTTGCCTGAGGATTCACGGGAGTTCTATGTCGAACAGGGAATGGCCGTCCGCAAAGAGACGGCTCGTCGAATGATGACAGACGTCTATAACGGCGTCGTTCCAGACGGGCTCTCTGCATACAGCTCGCCTCTGCTGATGATCGCGGGTGAGAAGGAATCGTCGGTGGTGAGAAGGTCGTTCCCCGCGGTCGCAGCGCACCTGCCGGGCGCCCAATTCCGGCTCGCGCCGGGGATGCACCACATCTGGAGCATCGAAGACGTCGACCTGTTCAACCGCAGTGTGCGCACCTGGGTCGAGCACGGGCATCCGCTCGACGACCTGATGCCCGTTCCATGAGCATATGCACGGGGCACGGGCTTGATGAGAGAAGCCGAGTGCCCGGGTGGGGCGCTATCGTGGAGAAACGGCAGAGGCCGGAGCGACGGGAGTATCACATGACCCACCGGATCACGCTGGTCAGCGGGGCGACGAGTGCGTCGGGCCATGCGGTCTGCGCACGACTGGTTCAGCTCGGGCACCCGGTCGTCGCCGTCTCGCGCGACAGCGACAGGCTCGCCCGGTTGCAGGCCTCGGTTCCGGATGTCTCTGTGGAGCGGTGCGACATGGCCGACGCCGGCGAGGTGGGTGCGCTCGCCGAACGGCTCACAGCGGAGTCCGTCGTCGTCTCGTCACTCGTTCACCTCGTGGGCGGATGGAGGGGCGGTGGCGGAATCGCCGGACAGAGCGACGAGGACTGGGAGTTTCTCGTCACCTCACTCGATGCACTCCGCATCGCGTCGAGGCAGTTCATCGGCGAGATCGCCGGCGGAACGGGGCGCCTGATCTCGGTGTCGTCACCGATGGCATCCGCCCCTCGCGCGGGCAGCGCGAACTATGCGGCCGTGAAAGCCGCCACAGAGGCGTGGACGTTCGCGGTCGCAGACGAGTTGACGTCGACGGATGCCGCGGCATCCGTGATCGTGGCGAAGACACTCGGCGGGCACGAGCACCAGCTCGCCGATCGTGTCGCCGAGCTGTTCGCGGCAGAGGCAGCCGCGGTCAATGGCCGGCGGTTCGCGCTGGCCGACCCGATCTTCTGAGCTGTGTGTCGCCCGGGTCTCGCGGGGTGCGGATTTCTGCTGCCCGTCGCCATCGCTGGACGACGATTCCCCGCAAGTGGCTTTATGCGGCAGGACCGCCCAGGTCAGCGCAGGCCAGTGTGAATCGTATGGATGCGCGCGGGCACCGTCTCGTCCTGCAGCGAGGTGGTGTCGCCGAGGGGGCGCCCGTCCGAGATGTCGCCGAGCAGCCTGCGCATGATCTTTCCTGAGCGCGTTTTGGGCAGATCCGGCACCGCTATCACGTCGCGTGGTTTGGCGATCGGCCCGATCTCGCGTGCGATGTGCTCGCGAAGCACACGGCTCAGTTCGTCGCACCGCGACTGCCAATAGGCCGGGTCGTCCGTGTCGCGCTCACCGCGGGCGGGGATGACGAACGCCGCGATGGCCTGTCCGGTGATGGCATCGTGCACACCGACCACGCCGGCCTCGGCGACGAGCGGATGCGCGACAAGCGCCGACTCGATCTCGATCGTCGAGAGGCGGTGGCCAGAGACGTTGATCACATCGTCGACGCGACCGAGAACCCAGATGTCTCCGTCTGCGTCCCATTTGGCGCCGTCTCCCGAGAAGAAGTATCCCTGCTTCCAGTACCGCGACCAGTAGGAGTCCCGGTAGCGCTCGGCGTCACCCCACACCGTTCGCGCGAGGCCCGGGCCGACACGGTCGACCACGAGGTATCCGCCCTGGCCGTACGGCACGGTCTCACCCTCGTCATCGACGATGCGTGTGCTCACACCCGGCAGTGCGCGGTTCGCCGACCCGGGCTTGAGAGCGGATGCCCCCGGCAGCGGGGCCATGATGCTCGCCCCCGTCTCTGACTGCCACCAGGTGTCGATGATGGGCGTCTCGCCGCGGCCCACCTCACGATGGAACCACACCCATGCCTCGGGGTTGATGGCCTCGCCGACGGTGCCGAGCAGGCGGATCGACGAGAGGTCGTGACCGGCCGGAACGCCGTCGGGGAACCAGGTCATCAGTGTGCGGATGAGAGTCGGGGCCGTGTAGTAGGTGGTCACGCCGTAGCGCTCGATGATCTCGAAGTGCCTCGCCTGGTGCGGGGTGTTCGGTGTGCCCTCATAGATCACCTGCGTGAGCCCGTTCGAGAGGGGACCATAGATCTCGTAAGTGTGAGCCGTGACCCAGGCGAGGTCTGCTGTGCACCAGTGCACATCGTCTGGCTTGGCGTCGAAGATCGCCCAGTGGGTGTAGTTCGCCTGCGTCAGGTAGCCGCCCGAGGTGTGCACCAGCCCCTTCGGCTTGCCGGTCGTTCCGGAGGTGTAGATGATGAACAGCGGCGTCTCCGCGTCGAACGACTCTGCCTCGTGCCGGTCAGAAGCGACATCGACGGTGTCGTGCCACCAGAGGTCTCGGCCTGGCGTCCACGGGATGTCCGGAGTGAGGTCGCCGGTGCGACGCACCACGAGCACATGCTCGACCTGCGGCGCATTCGCGACGGCGGCATCAGCGTTCGCCTTGACGGGGACGGCGCTGCCACGGCGGAACTGCCCATCGGTGGTGATGAGCAGCTTCGCACGTGTGTCTTCGACGCGGAACGCGAGCGCTTCGGCGCTGAACCCGCCGAAGACGAGCGAGTGGATCGCGCCGATCCGCGCGACCGCGAGGGTGGCGATCACGGTCTCGGGGATCACGGGCAGGTAGATCACCACACGATCGCCGGTCCCGATGCCGAGCTCGGTGAGCGCGTTCGCCGCCTTCGACACCTCGCGTTCCAGCTCTGCGTAGGTGATCGCACGCCGATCGCCCGGCTCACCCTCGAAATAGAGGGCGACCTTGTCTCCGTTGCCCGCGCGCACATGGCGGTCGACGCAGTTCACGGCGACGTTGAGCCTTCCGCCCGCGAACCACTCCGCCTTCGGCACACTGAGCGTGCCGTCGTCGAGTTCACGCACCGGTTCCCAGGTGTGTGCTGTGTGCCAGGGCTCCGTCCAGTCGAGTCGCCTCGCGGCGTCCTCCCAGAACGCGACAGGGTCGGCGTTCGCGCGGTCCCACTCGCCTGCGCCCACGTTCGCCTGGGCTGCGAACGCTGCAGGCGCCGGATACACCCTGTTCTCATCGAGCAGGTTCACGATCGTGTGACCTGCGCTGTCAGGGCTCCGGGCGGCGGATGATTCGGGTGCGGGCATACCACGACGTTACGTCTCTGAGGCGTGTGCTCGAAATCGGGTGAAACCATCCGTCATATCCGTTGTTCGGGCACGAATACCCGTGACGCCGATGTGCCGCGGCCGTGACGGACCGGTGTTCGACCGGTGTTCGGCCGGTGTTCAGCCCTCGAGCAGCTGAGCGCGCACCTGGCGCCGCAGAACCTTGCCGATCATCGAGCGGGGCAGCTCATCGACCGCGGTGATGCTTCTCGGCACCTTGTACCCGGCGAGCATCGAACGGCAGTGATCGCGCAGGGCACCCTCATCGAGCGTGGCGCCGGGTGCGAGAACAACGACCGCAGTGACATCCTCACCGCCGTCACGGCTCGGCACCCCGACGACGGCAGCATCGACGACGTCCGGGTGTGTGACGATGGCTTCTTCGACCTCGCTCGGCGAGACGTTGAAGCCGCCGGTGATGATCAGCTCTTTGATGCGGTCCACGATCGTCACGAAGCCGTCTGGAGAGACCCGCACGATGTCACCGGTTCGCAGCCAGCCGCCCGGCAGCAGGGTGGCGCGTGTCTCGCCGGGCTTGTTCCAGTAGCCGCCGAACACCTGTGGCCCGCGCACCAGAAGCTCGCCCTCGTCGCCGAAGCCCAAGACTTTCGCCGGGTCATCGGGATCGACGACACGGATGTCTGTGCTCGGGAATGGCACACCGACGGTGCCGGGTCTGCGCGTCGGCCCGATCGGGTTGCCGAGTGCCACGGGTGACGACTCGGTCATTCCGTAGCCCTCGACGAGCAGACCGCCCGTCGCCTTCTCCCAGGTCTCGACGGTGGAGGTGGGCAGGTTCATCGCTCCCGAGATCGCAAAGCGGATGCCGGTGAGCGGCACCCGTCGCTTGGCCGCGGCCTCTGCGAGGCGGGCGTAGATCGGCGGAACGGCGGGAAGGAACGTCGCCGGAGTGCGTTTCATGGCGTCGAGAACGAGGTCTTCGTCGAATTTGGGCAGCAGCACGAGCCTGGCGCCGATGCTCATGGCGAAGGTCAGGCAGAGGGTGAGCCCGTAGGCGTGGAACATGGGCAGCACGCCGTAGAAGACCTCACGGCCCGGTCGCAGCCCCTGCACCCAGGCTTCGCCCTGCATGGCGTTCGCCCGAAGGTTCGCGTGGCTGAGCACAACGCCCTTCGGGACGCCTGTTGTTCCGCTCGTGTACTGCAGCACTGCCGTGTCGTCGAGGCCGGGGTGGGGGTGGGAACGAGACAGCCGCCTCGCCTCTGTCAGGTTTTCCCACAGCCGTGCGCCTCGGGGGAGCCTGCCGACGGTGAGCTGGCTGCGCGATTGCCGCGCCTTCTTGATCGGAAGCCGGAGTGCAGCGCGCGTTCCGAACGGCATCGCGCGGGTCACGTCCACGGCGACGATCGTGTCCACTCCCAGGTCTCGCGGAAAATCCGTCACCGTCTGATAGACCTTGTCCCAGACGATCGCCACGGTCGCGCGGTGGTCTTCGAACTGGTGTCGCATCTCGCGCTCGGTGTAGAGCGGGTTGTGCTCGACGACGATGGCGCCGAGGCGCAGCACCGCATAGAAAGCGACGATGTGCTGGGGGCAGTTCGGCAGCACGAGCGCAACCCGGTCGCCACGTCGAACGCCGAGCTGATGCAGGCCTTTCGCGACCCGTTCGACCTGCTCACCCAGCTCCCCGTAGCTGGTCGTGGCGCCGAAGAAGTCGAGGGCCACGTGTCGCCTGAACCTCTTCACCGAGCTTCGCAGCATATCGACGAGGGTCTCGGTGACCGGGGGGATCGCGTGCGGCACTCCCGGGGCGTACGCGTTCAGCCAGGGCTTCGAGTCGAAGTCGCTCATAAGCCCATTCTGCAGCACAACCCTCAGCGCCCAAGCGGGGTCAAGCCGATCGCAGGCGGACCGGCGATATTCGCTCGACGCGCGTCGGCATCCGCCAGAGCAGACCCGCCCGCGCTACACGATGTGTGACGCGCTCTCCTCACTAGGAGAGCGCGTCACACATCATGTAGCGCGTGGTTGTCGGCCCGCCTCGGCCAGTTCAGGTGCGGAGCGCCTCGCGCAGCTTCACGCGCGAGCCCATTCGCAGCAGGGAGTTGCTGTAGATGCGAGCGCCGATCGCGATGACGACGAGGGTCGACACCGCGAGGATGCCGAGCGAGAGCACGGGCTCCCACCACTGGGCATCTCCGAGAAAGAGCCTGACGGGCATGCCGACCGGGGCGGAGAACGGCACGTACGACATGATCGTCATCACGAGATCGTTGTCGTTGAAGAAGATCACGAGAAAGTACGGGATCATGATGAGCGTCGTCACGGGCGCGGTCGTAGAGCCGATGTCCTCTTGCCGCGACACCATCGCACCCGCCGCCGCGAACATCGCGGCGAGCAGGATGAATCCGACGATGAAGAAGAACACGAACCAGACGATCGGTGTTCCGAGGCCGGTGAGCAGATCGTTCTGCCCGGTGATCGTCAAACCGATGATCGCGAGCGCCGCGATGACGGCGATCTGAGCGAAGGCCAGCACCGAGTTTCCGATCACTTTTCCGGCGAGCAGGGCGCGCACGGGGATCGCCGACATCAGGATCTCGACAACACGGGTCTGCTTCTCTTCGACGACGGACTGCGAGATGGTGGTCCCGAATGTCATCGCCGAGGCAAAGAAGACGAGCCCGAAGCCGAGGGCGACGAAATAGATGATAAGAGGGTTCTCGGCATCTTCGTCGAGCAGCGTGACCGGTGGTGTGACGCTCAGCTGGTTGATGAGGCCTGTCGGAGGACTCGTGTCTGCGATGACTTCGAAGCCGACGGGAGACCCGGCGTCGACCACAACTGCGGCTTCGACGTCTCCGTCGCGCACCATCCGCTCAGCGGCCTCTCTGGTGTCGACAGGCGTCACGTCGAGTCCCTCAACACCCTCGATGCTGGACGCTGCCTCGCCCACAGCGGCGATCTTGGTGTCTGAGGCGTTCTGGGCGCTGAACCCTCCGATGAGGATCGACGCGAGAACGATGAGCAGAAGGATGCCCGTCGAGATCAGGAATGACTTGCTGCGCAGCTTGGTCATCACCTCGCGCTCGCTCACCAGCCAGACGCTCTGGACGAAGGATGGAGCGGTGGTGCTCATTTGATGACCTCCCTGAAGATCTGTGCAAGTGACGGATGCTGTTGACTGAACTCCGTGACCTCGCCCATGTCGACGGCCCTGCGCAGCACCTGCTGCGCGCTCTCATCGTCGTCTGCGTCGAACACGGCATACCCGCCGTCGAAGTCGACGACGGTGATGCCCCGCATGTCGCGCACCCACCCGGCATCCGTCGGCACCCGCAGCTCGTAGCGGTTGACGCTGTGCTCATCGCGCAGCCGTTCGCGCGGGCCGCTCGCCTTGATCTCACCGTCCGCGATGATGACGAGGTCGTCGCAGAGGCGCTCGACGATGTCGAGCTGATGGCTCGAGAAGATCACTGGTGCGCCGGAGGTGGCCCGGTCTTTGAGCACATCGACGACCACGTCGACGGCGAGCGGGTCGAGACCCGAGAACGGCTCGTCAAGCACAAGGACTTCGGGGTCGTGCACAAGGGCTGCGGCGATCTGGGCACGTTGCTGGTTGCCGAGCGACAGGCTCTCGACCTGGTCGTTGCGGCGCTCGCCGAGCCCGAGCCTGTCGAGAAGCTCTGTGGCGTTCTGGGCGGCACGTTGTGACGAGAGGCCGTGCAGCCTGGCGAGGTACACGATCTGCTCGTGCACCTTCATCTTCGGGTAGAGCCCTCGCTCTTCCGGCATGTATCCGAAGAGACGCCTGTCATCGGCGGTGAGCCGCTCGCCGCGAAGACTCACAGCGCCACTGTCCGCAGAGAGCACACCGAGGATGATGCGCATCGTCGTCGTTTTTCCGGCACCGTTCCCCCCGACGAACCCGGTCATGTGCCCGGGCACCACGTCGAAGCTCACATCGCTCAGCACCTGCCTCGTGCCGTATGACTTGTTGATGCTGCGTATCTCGAGCATGGTCTCGCTTTCTCGTCGCGTGCTTTCACGCTACGCACCGGGGCCGGCCGGCGGCATCCGCCTGGCGGCGGGTTTCACAGCATCCGCCCCGAGGGGGAGGACAGCACGGAAACAGCGCGGGCGGATGCTCGTTGCGACGCCCGCAGATGCGAGAATCGGAGCATGCGCAAACGACGTGACGGCCTGCGGCTCAACCAGACGACGGATGCGAACGGGTCGCCGTTCGGCGTCGGTGTTCAGGTGCACGTGGTCGAATCGGAGGGCGCCGCTGACGCGTTCGTGGGCGAACCGACGGGGGTGATCGTTTCACTGGGGTCAGCGCTGCCCTACGCGGGAATCACGAGAAACGCGCGCACGGGTCGCGTCTGGGTGGTCGCATTCGACGAGCCCGCGTATCTCGCAGACGGCAGAGGCCCCTTCGAGCGGGCCGAGATCTCCGAGGCCTTTCTCGAGGCGGCTCCTGAGCTCGGCTGAGCGGTCGGTGTATCGGTGTCGACGGTGCGGAACTCCCGCGGCGGCGCAAACGCTCAGACGCCCGGCACCGTCACGCCGTGCTCGTAGGCATACACAACGGCCTGGATGCGGTCGCGCAGCGCGAGCTTCTGCAGCACCTTCGACACGTGGGTCTTCACCGTCGCCTCTCCGACCCACAGGGCCGCGGCGATCTCGGCGTTCGACAGTCCCTGTGCGACGAGTGTCAGCACCTCTGACTCGCGTTCGGTGAGGCTGTCGAGAGCGGCCGGCCGTTCGACGACAGGTGAGGATGCCGCCGTCTGTCTCGGCGGCGAACTGGTTGTCGCAACAGGCGCGGCGCCTGCCTCCGGCGTCGCGAACTGCTCGATGACCCGCCTGGTGACGGCCGGAGAGAGCAGGGCGTCCCCAGAGGCGACCACACGAACGGCATCGATCAGCTGGTCGGGCGACGAGTTCTTGAGCAGGAACCCGCTCGCCCCGGCGTGCAGGGCCTCGAAGAGATAGTCGTCGCGGTCGAAGGTCGTGAGAATCAGCACAGCTGCCGTCACGGCCGGGTCGGCCACGATCAGCGCCGTCGCTTCTATCCCGTCCATGTCCGGCATCTGCACGTCCATGCAGATGACGTCCGGGCTGAGGGCGCTCGCCGCGGTGATGGCCTCTCGGCCGGTGGATGCTTCGCCCACCACGTCGAGGTCGGGTTGGGCGCCGAGGATCACACGAAAACCGGTGCGCACCATCTCATGGTCGTCGACGAGGAGCACTCGAGTCATGGTCAGCGGCTTCTTTCTGCAGAAGAGACGGTCGGGGCGGTTCTCGGGGTCGACGGCCGTGACGCGGCGAGGCGATCGGCGGGCATTCGCTCTGCGGCAGGTCGAGGGATGCTCACGCGCACGAGATAACCGCCCCGGGAACGCGGGCCGAGTTCGAGGGTTGCGCCCATGGCATCCGCTCGCTCGCGCATGCCCGCATGGCCCAGCCCTCTCGCCCGCGTGCGGGCGGGCACAATACCCGTGTTGGTGACCTCGAGCTCGAGGGAGTGGTCGAGGTGGCGCAGCCGCACATCGGCCGTCGCCCCCGGCCCCGCGTACTTGCGGGCGTTGGTGAGCGCTTCTTGCGCGATGCGATAGAGGTTCAGCGAGATGAGGGCGGTGATCGGCCCCTGTTCGCCGATCACCCCGAATGTCGTCGGCAGACCGGCCGCACTGGATTCCTCCGCCAGGGCGGGCAGGGCGGCGACGCCGAGGGTCGACGCGCTCTCGTGCGCCGGAGCATCCGGCCCGGAGCCTCGCAGGGTGTGCAGCAGGTTGTGCAGTTCGTCGATGGCCGTGCGGGCGCCGGCCTCGACCCCCTCGAGCGACTCGCGTGCAGCGGCAGGATCTGTGTCGAGCACGGTACGTGCGGCAGCGGCCTGCACACCCATAAGCGAGACGTGGTGGGCGACGACGTCGTGCAGCTCGCGGGCGATGCGCACCCGTTCGAGGGTGACGGCCTGCGCCGCGTTGCGCTCCCGCTCGACCTCGAGCTCGTCTGAACGCTGCTCGAGCACCGCGCGTTGGCGTGCGGAGGCGAACGCGGCATCGCCGAAGTAGTACGCGCCCCCGAAGTAGAGCAGGTTCGTGAGCACCTGGATCATCATGACCGAGACGAACGGCGACAGTGCTCCCGCGTTCGGGAAGGACTCGAGTGTCTCGGGGTTCGTGGCGGCGCGGAAGATGCCGATCACCAGCCAGATGAACATCACAGTCGTGATGACGATGCGCGAGAGCGCAGCCACACGTCGGTTGCTCACCCACGCGCCGACCGAATAGATGGCGGTGAAGAGGGCGATGCTGCTGATGAGGGCCTCCGGCACCGAGAGCTCACCGCCGACGATGAACGCGATCGAGACGACAACGGCGACCGGGATCGGCCAGCGTCGCCTGAACGCGAGCGGGAGGGTGATCACAACGGCCCACACCACGGCTATCCAGCCGTTGGCCGGCTCGGCGTAGACCCCGGCAATGGAGTACAGCGGGGTGGCGAGGACGGCTCCGAGGAACAGTGCGCCCGCCAGAATCGCGTCGCGACGCATCTGCGCGTGCGTGATGGCCGGCCGGTGCCACGACGGGTCGAACGGGTCTGCCTGTTCCGGCACCTGTGGTTCGCTGCTCATCGGCCTAACCTGTGGTTCGCTGCTCATCGGCTTAACGGTACCGAGTCGAGCCGACGCCGGCATCCGCCGTGCGGGGGAGTGATCAGCGCCGGCCTGGCGTCAGGCCCAGCGCTTGTTGGCCCAGCGTTCGAAGAGGCCGACGAGGGCATCCGTCAGCTTGCCGAGCAGGGCGAGCATGATGATCGCGAGCAGGATCCGGTCGATGCGGCCGTTGTTCTGCGAGTCGGTGAGCAGGAACCCGAGACCCATCGACGACGCGATGAGCTCGGCGGCCACGAGGAACAGCCAGGCCTGGGCCAGTGCGAGGCGCAGGCCCGAGATCACCGAGGGGAGCACGGCGGGGAGCTGCACAGTGGTGAAGAGCTTCACTCCGCCGAGCCCGAACGCGCGACCGGCTTCGACCAGCTGCTTGTCGACGTGCCTGAGCGCTGCGGACACCGTTGTGTAGACGGGAAAGAAGGCGCCGATCGCGATCAGGGTGATCTTCGATTCCTCGCCGATCTTCAGCCAGAGAATGAGCAGCGGGATCCACGCGAGCGACGGAACGGCGCGGATGGCGCCGAGCGTCGGCGCGAGCATGATGTCGCCGAGCTTCGAGAGACCGACGACGGCGCCGAACAGGATGCCGAGGGCGGCGCCGATGACGAACCCGATCAGCACACGCTGCATCGAGATTGCGACGTATTGCCCGAGCAGCCCGCGCTGCAGAAGATCGACGCCGGCATCCCACACCGTCGCGGGCGAGGGCAGCTGCGAGGCCGGCACGAGCCCGAGCGAGGTGCTCAGCTGCCAGGCGACGAGGATGACGAGGGGCAGGATGGCGCCGCCGACGATGATGAACCAGGTTCTGCTCGTCAGCTTGCGACGCGCTCGCGGGTCACGAGGCGGACGCCTGTCGATGCCGGAGGAACCGTAATAGCCGACAGCCGCAACCGAGTTCTGGAACCGGCTGTGCGTCGTGACGGCAGAGTCGTCCTCTGCGCGGGTGCCGCCGGTGCGCTTGTCGGTCATCTGGTGTCCTCAGGGGTGGGAGTGTGTGGTGCCGGCAGGGCCGGCACCACACGGGGTCAGCCGATCGAGTCGGGGTCTGCCGCCTTCGCGAAGGTGTCGTTGACGAGGGTGTCGAGCGCCTCGGCGACTTCTTCGTTCGACTGGACGTCACCGGACTCGACGAAGATGGGGCCGATGATCGAGAGAACGTCGATCTGAGCCTGACCGGGAACAGGGTCGACATCGAGGTTCGAACGCTCGTCGATGACGCGTGTGGCGACGGCCTGGTCGAGTCCGGCCACGTCCGCGAGGATCTGCGCCGTCTCTTCGGGGTTCTCCTCTGCCCACTGTCTCGCGTGCTCATAGGCGTTCACCACGATCTGGGCGATCTCGGGGCGCTCTTCGATGAAGCTCTCTGTGGCGTTCAAAAAGCCATAGCTGTTGAAGTCGACGTTGCGGTAGATGAGCGTGGCGCCGTCTTCTTCTGCGCCGGCCATGATCGGGTCGAGGCCGGCCCAGGCATCCACAGAGCCGTTCTGCAACGCTGCCCAGCCGTCTGCGTGCTGCAGGTTCTGGATCGACACCTCGTCCTGGCCGATGCCCGCCGCCTCGAGGGCCTGGAGCAGGAAGAAGTAGGGGTCTGTGCCCTTCGTCGCGGCTATGGTCTTTCCGCGCAGCTGCGAGATGTCGGTGATCTCTGAACCCGGACCGACGACGATCGCAGACCACTCCGGCTGCGAATAGATGTCGATGACCTGGATCGGCGAGCCGTTCGCACGGGCGAGCAGAGCCGCCGATCCGGCTGTCGAGCCGACATCGACGGCCTCCGCGCGCAGCGCCTCGTTCGCCTTGTTCGAGCCGGCGGACTGCACCCAGTTCACCGTGATGTCCTGTTCGGCGAGGGCGTCTTCGAGCCAGCCCTGATCCTTGATGATCAGCGACAGCGGGTTGTAGGTGGCGAAGTCGATGTTGAGCTCGCCCCCGGATTCCGTGCCGGTGTCGCCTTCTCCGGCGACGCAGCCGGTGAGCAGCAGCGCCGTTGTGGCGGCTGCGGCCGCGATGGCGGCGAATCGTGTGGTTTTCATGGGTGTCCTTTGCTGTGGATGCCTGTGCTCGTGGTGGTCGGGATGTGCTGGGCCTGTGTGATGTGCTGGGTCTGTGTGGTGTGCGGGTGTGACGTGGGCGGGGGTTGCGACTGCGACCGTGGCGGCCTCAGAACGGGTAGTGGGGGATGTTCGTCGACGTGGCGACGCCGCGGGCTTTTCCGTGGCGGTCGATGCCGAGTCCGTCGAGCAGACGGCCCCTCAGCTCGGCCAGCTCGGCTGATCCGCGGTCTCGCGGGCGACGCCCTGGAACCGTGAGCTCCTGCGTGATGTAGGCACCCTCCACGCCCTCATCCCGCCCGAGCAGAATGATGCGGTCGGCGAGCTGCAGCGCTTCGTCGACGTCGTGGGTGACGAGCAGGACTGTTGTCGGCGCCGCTTCGTGGATGTCGAGGAGAAGATCCTGCATCTTGAGCCGTGTGAGCGCGTCGAGCGCGCCGAACGGCTCATCGAGCAGCAGAACACCGGGGTTGCGGGCGAGCGCCCGGGCGAGGGATGCCCGTTGGGCCATTCCCCCCGAGATCTCGCGCGGGCGGTGACCCGCGAACGCGCCGAGGCCGACGAGCTCGATCAGTCTCGCCACACGCTCGGCGCCGCTCGCCTTCGGTGTGCCCTTCGGCAGGCCGAGCGCGACGTTGTCCGTGACGCTGCGCCAGGGCAGAAGCCGTGGCTCCTGGAATCCGACGGCGGTTCTCGTGTCGATGCCAGACACGGGTGTGCCGTCGATGCGCACCGTTCCTGCGGTCGGGGAATCCAGTCCGCCCGCGATGCGCAGGAGCGTCGACTTGCCGCACCCCGAGGTGCCGAGGATGGCGAGCACTTCTCCGGGATCGACGGCGATCGACACATCGCGGAGCACCTTGTGCGGCAGCCCCTTGCCGCGCTCGGGAGCGAACGACCGCCCGATGCCGTCGAACTCCACCGTGTACGCCGCATTGTCGCGCGCCGATACGGCCGAGGCGGCAGCGGCGGTGGCAGCGGGCATGACTGTGGCTCCGAGGGATAGGGGTCCTCACCACACTATTCATCTTGCACCCGCTGCGCACGACGCCCGAAACACTCCGTAACACTTCGTGTGTGCTGGCCGGCTCGCGATGGAGCCCGGCCAGAGCGGCCGTGGGCGGTCGATCTCGCGATCCGCGACGGTGAACGATCTCGACGCCGGCGAAGACGGGACCACCGATCATCCGCCCGGCACGAACCCGGTCAGCCGAAGATCATCGGGCGATCGTCGTCGTCCTCTGCCTCGACGGCCAGGTCGACGACGACCGGCACGTGGTCGCTCGGGGCGTCGCCCTTGCGCTCGTTGCGGTGGATCGACGCGTCTGCGACCAGGTCGGCGAAGGCGTGCGAACCGAGGATGAAGTCGATGCGCATGCCCTCGTTGCGCGGAAACCGCAGCCTCTTGTAATCCCAGAAGGTGTAGCCCTCGGGCACGAACGGCCGCACCACATCGCTCAGCCCGGCCTCGGCGAACGCGGCGAACGCCCGCCGTTCCTCTGGCGAGACGTGTGTCGAGACGCCGACGACGTGGCTCGGGTCGCCCATGTCCTCGTCTGTCGGGGCGATGTTGAAGTCGCCCATCAACGCGAGGGGCAGGTCCGGCTTCTCTGCCAGCCACTGCGCGGTCTGCGTGCGCAGCTGGTCGAGCCAGCGCAGCTTGTAGCCGAAATGCGGGTCGTCGAGAGAGCGGCCGTTCGGCACATACAGCGAATACAGGCGGATGCCGTCGACCGTCACCCCGATGGCGCGCGCCTCGAGGGGCAGGCCATCTCCATCGACTCCGTGACCCCCGACGGGTGTGTCGAGAGTCGGCGCGATGGGCTTGCCGAATCCTGGCATCCCCTGGAACCCGATCTCGACGTCGTGCATCGGCAGGCGACTCGCGAAGGCGACGCCGTTCCACTGGTTCAGACCGTGCAGCTCGACCTCATAACCCGCCTCGGCGAAGGCCTCGACGGGGAACTGGCTCGGGCGGCACTTGATCTCTTGCATTCCGAGCACGTCGATGTCTTCACGCACGAGCCAGTCGACGACCCGACCGGCGCGCGCCCTGATGGAGTTGACGTTCCAGGTGGCGATACGCATGCCCTCAACGCTAGCCGACCACGTGCACAACTTCGGAGACTGCGCCTCTGGCGCGGTCGACACGCCGCTGCCGAGGCATCTCGTGAGAAGTTCTCCGACGTTGTGCACAAGAGCCGGGTCGCGAGCGGGCCACCGCCCACCCGGGTCGCGCGCGCACGGCACAACGGCCAAGATAGGTGCATGGGTTCCGTCCAGGTCGGGTATGCGGCCGCGCTCGAGCAGTTCGCCCCGGCCGAGGCCGTCGCGCTCACCGAGTTCGCCGAGCAGAACGGCTTCAGCGGTGTGATGGCGAGCGATCACTTTCAGCCGTGGGTGCCGCAGCAGGGCGAGGCGTCGTTCGTGTGGAGTGTGCTCGCCGCGATGGCCGAACGCACCCGCGGCGACATCGGGCCCGGTGTGACGACTCCGACGTTCAGGTGGCATCCGGCGATGGTCGCGCAGGCCGCTGCGACCCTCGCCTCGATGTATCCGGGCAGGCACTGGCTCGGTCTCGGCGCGGGCGAAGCGCTGAACGAGCACATCACCGGTGAGTACTGGCCTGAGGCCCCTGAGCGCATCAACAGGCTGTTCGAGGCCATCGACCTGATCAAGAAGCTCTTCGCCGCGTCGCTCGCGGGCAAGGACACCAAGTTCTCCGGCCAGTACTTCAAGCTCGAGTCGACGCGGTTGTGGACGATGCCGCAGACGGCTCCCCGGATACTCGTCGCCACGGCAGGGCCGGTCACGGCCCGCAGGGCCGGCCGAACCGTCGACGGCCTCATCGCGGTCGGCACTGCCGTCGAGAAGCTCGACCAGCTGCTCGGCAGGTTCGATGCAGGCGCGCGCGACGGCGGCAAAGACCCGTCGACACTGACGAAGGTGCTTCAGCTGCACCTGTCGTGGGCTGAGACCGACGCCGAAGCGATGCGGAACGCGATGACCGAGTGGCCGAACGGCGGAATGCGGTTCGCGCGCGGAGACATCCGTTCGCCCTTCGAGTTCGACCAGTTCGCCCGGCTGCTTCGCCCGGAGGACTTCGCCGATCGGATGATCGTGTCGAGCGACCCCGACGTGCACCTGCGGCAGATCCAGCGTTATGCCGACCTCGGCTTCGACCGCATCTACCTGCACAACGTCGGACGCAACCAGCGTGAGTGGATCGAACGCTTCGGCCGCGACGTGCTCCCACGGCTGGTGCGCTGATGCTGCAGGTGTTCGCCCTGACCGGCATTCCCGAGATCACTGCAGGCGACGATCTCGCCGCGATCATCACGGATGCCGCCGCCGGCACGCTGAAGGGCGGAGACATCCTTGTGGTGACGAGCAAGATCGTCTCGAAGGCCGAGGGGCGCCAGGTCGCGGCCGACGACAGGGAGCAGGCGATCACAGACGAGACCGTGCGCGTCGTCGCCACCAGGGAGCACGCCGGTGGCGTCACCCGCATCGTCGAGAACCGGCAGGGGCTTGTGCTGGCGGCGGCGGGTGTCGACGCGAGCAACACCCCCGATGGCACAGTGCTGCTGCTGCCAGAGGATCCGGATGCCTCTGCGCACGCTCTCGCGAGCGAGTTGCGTTCACGGCTCGGCCTGCGCATCGGGGTCATCGTCTCTGACACGCTCGGACGACCCTGGCGCGAGGGGCAGACCGATGCCGCGATCGGCGCAGCCGGTGTGAAGGTGCTCGACGACCTGCGGGGTGAGCTGGATTCGGCCGGTCGCGAGATGACCGCCACGATCACGGCCACCGCCGACGAGATCACCGCTGCGGCGGACCTGGTGAAGGGCAAGACGAGCGGCAGCCCTGTCGCTGTGGTGCGCGGCCTGGGGCACATCGTCGGAGACCTCGATCTGCCCGGCGCCCGAGTGCTCGTGCGCTCGCCCGAGAAGGACATGTTCCGCCTGGGCGCAGAAGAGGCGATAGCGCTCGGGCGTGAGCTGGAGCGGCGCGAGCGTGAACAGCGCGAGAGAGATGCCGGCACCCAGGGAGAGAGTCTTCCCTCGTCAAGTTAGGCATGCTTTACTTAGGTGATGCTTACTCAGAGTCAGGTGAAAGACGCACGCCCCGCCTACCGCCCGTTCATCGTCACCGTGGCGCAGGTTCGGCGGCTCAGCCCGCACTTCTCGAGGATCACGCTCGCAGGCGACGAGCTCGGGATCTTCGGCACGGACGGCCTCGACCAGCGGGTGAAGCTCATTCTCCCCGACCCGGAGTTCGGGCTCTGCGACATCGGCGCGCGTGACCCACAGACCATCGCGGATGGCACCTGGTACTCACGCTGGCGCGAGCTCCCAGACGACCGGCGCTCTCCCTTCCGCACCTACACGGTGCGTGCCGTGCGGCAGGCCGAGCGCGAGGTCGACGTCGACATGGTGGTGCACCCGGTCGACGAGAGCGCCGGGCCTGCGGCGCGGTGGCTGGCCGGGGCATCCGTCGGCGACGAGCTGATCCTCGTCGGGCCGGATGCTCGGAGCATCGATTCGCACGTCGGCATCGACTGGCAGCCAGGCGATGCAGACCAGCTGCTGCTCGTCGGAGACGAGACGGCGGCCCCCGCCATCTGCGCGATCCTCGAATCCCTGCCCCCCGGCCGAACGGCGCACGCGTTCATCGAGGTGCCGGATGCCGCTGACCGGCTCGAGCTCTCGACCCATGATGCCTGTGCCGTGACGTGGCTGGCCAGGGGAGACGCCGAGGTCGGCAGTGCCCTCGACCCTGCCGTGCGCCGCTGGGTCGCGGACAACCGTCACGTCTATCGGTCGGCGCTGTCGGCATCCGCCCAGCAGCTCGACGACGTCGATGTCGATACGGCACTGCTGTGGGATTCGTTCGGCGAGCCGATCGGCGGCGGATTCTATGCCTGGCTCGCGGGTGAGGCGAGTGTCATCAAGACCCTGAGGCGTCACCTCGTGTCTGAGACCGGCATCGACCGCAAGCGCATCTCGTTTATGGGGTACTGGCGGCTCGGTCGGGCCGAGGCGCAGTAGCCTATGTGCGTTCCGGTGCCTGCGCCGGCAACGTGCGGTTTTTGGCCGGTATCGTTCGCCTGCGGAACAACGCCCATACGGCCAGCGCAAGGCCCGCGAGAATAAGAACGAGTACCGCGCTGTCCCGTGCCCCGTCTTTCCCGATCAGGTACGCATCTGTGCACAGTGGATCGCCCAGGCTCAGACACATCACTCCGACGTCGGGTATTCGGCTCACAAGCCAAGCCAGCAGAAAGCACACGACGCTTCCGAGTGCGAGAAAGACCCTTCTCCGAGGCATGGTTTCAGTCTGACAGAGGACCTGAGGTTTACGAGGCCAGCCGCTCACGTGTCGTGTGACGAGAGCTCGTCGGTTCGACACCGGGTTGGGGCTGGTTGATCTCGTCCCACACCGCATCGAGCGAGAGACCGAGAACATGTGCTATCGCAGCGATGGTCGGGAACGCGGGGGTGGCCACGCGGCCGGACTCGATCTTGCGGAGGGTCTCCGGTGAGACACGTGCATCGAGTGCGGTCTCGAGCATCGAGCGCCCTCCCCTCGCGCGACGCAACAGGGCGCCGAGGCGCTTTCCGCGCTCGACCTCTGCGGGTGTGAGCGGCAACCTGACCATGCTCCGATCATATACCGGGATAACATGGCCGGTATAGTTATTGGTCGCATAGGAGTCGCATAAGAAAGGCGCGCATTGATCGAGATCCTGAACCCAGCCGAACTGGTCCGAGCGCGGGAGGCGGGCGCCCTGGTCGCCGATATTCTGCAGAGCCTGAAGAGCCGTAGCACGGTGGGCACGAACCTCCTGGACATCGACCGGTGGGCCGAGACGATGATCGTCGAGGCTGGGGCGCAGTCCTGCTACGTCGACTACGCGCCGTCCTTCGGACGCGGGCCGTTCGGTCACTACATCTGCACGGCCGTCAACGATGCCGTGCTCCACGGGATGCCACACGACTACACGCTTGCCGACGGCGACCTGCTGACACTCGACCTCGCCGTCTCAGCCGGCGGAGTCGCAGCAGACTCCGCCATCAGCTTCATCGTGGGCGAGTCTCGGCCGCCAGAGAGCGTCGCGATGATCAGCGCGACCGAACGGGCATTGAGAGCTGGGATAGCAGCTGCCGGACCCGGGGCTCGCATCGGCGACCTCTCCCATGCCATCGGCTCGGTCCTCAGTGAGGCAGGCTATCCGATCAACACCGAATTCGGGGGTCACGGCATCGGATCGACGATGCACCAGGATCCGCACGTTCCGAACACCGGACGGCCGGGCCGTGGATACACACTGCGCCCCGGGCTGCTGCTGGCGCTCGAGCCGTGGGTCATGGCGGACACCGCCGAGCTCGTCACGGATGCCGATGGGTGGACGCTCCGAAGTGCGACGGGCTGCCGGACGGCGCACAGCGAGCACACCATCGCCATCACCCACAGCGGAGCCGAGATCCTCACCGTGCCGAAGCGGGCGTGACCGTGAGGTCGCGACCTGGCACGGCATCCGTCACGGGCACACGGTCTGCGCCGGTCATGCGCCCTCCAGTGCTCCGCCCGATGCACGCCATTCCATAAGCCCGTGTGAGAGGCTGACGGCGTCGAATCCCAGCTCGACGAGGAGGTTGGCGGCTCCGCTGGAGAGAAGACCACCGGTGCAGAACGTGATGAGGAGAACGTCGTCGGGCAGTTCCTCGGCGCGGGCTTCGAGCCGGTCGAGCGGGATGTGCATGGAGCCGGGAATGTGTTGGCGGCGCCACTCGCGCTCCCCGCGTACGTCGACCACGAGCGCGCCGGCGGCGATCAGCCGCTTGGCCTCCACGGCCGACACTGCCGTGGGCCGCCGGAAGAAGTGCCTGATGCTCATCGCCGCGCTTCGCGCCGCGCGTTCACGAGGGTGAAGACACCGCCGAGCACAGGTACGAGCGCGAGCAGTCGCGTGCGCATGAGCAGACCGCGGCCAAGCAGCGCCGTGACGGCGACGGCGAGATAGAACGCGCCGTGCACCGGGCCGAGCACCGATGCGACACCGGCGATGTGAACTGTGGCGAGATTCGCGAGAAGAAGCGCGATGCTGATGAGCTCGAGCACGGAGAACACCTCGAGCGCGCGCAGCAGCGGCCTCATGCGGCGCCCGGTCGAACGATCATCAGCACAACGACAGCTGCCCAGAGCAGATTGAAGATCCCGGTGAAGACGGCGAGCGCGCGGAGTCTCGTGCCATCGTCCGGCGAATCGAGTGCCTCGCGTTGTGCGGGTGCGATGCGAAGTGCGAGCAGTCCGCCGGCGAGAGCGGTGAGCACCATCGCCACGGTGATCCATACTTCGCCGAGGCGGCCCTGCACCATGGCAAGCACAAGCCCGACAACGGGAACGATGAGTGCGAGCAGCCCGTACACGCGCGTCACGCGATGCAGCAGCCGCGCGACGGCGGTGCTGCGCCCGCCCGGACCGGATCGTCCCGCCGACGCGGTATGCGCCTGCGATGGTGCGGTGTCGAACGGCGCGGACGCGGTGAGCGCGTCACCGGTGCCGGCCGCGGCGGGGGCGATGGGTGCGAAGCGCGGGAAGAGGCTTGTGGTCACGGCCACGGGGCCAACGAAGAGGATGCCCGCGAGCACGTGCGCGGCCAGCAGCAGATGTTCCATACCTTCAGTGTAACTGAAGGTTAGGTGCTGCGAGACATCAGCTCCAGAACGTGCTGACGCAGGGCTTCGCTGAGTGCGGGGTGCGCGGCCAAGAACTCGGCGTCGAGTTCGGCGACGGCCGCGGCCGCCTCGGAGAGCAGCCGCTCACCCCCCTCGGTGACCTGCAGCCGAGAAGCCGCCCCTGCGCGGGCCGACGCGTCTTCGACGAGGCCGGCGGCGGTGAAGCCGGCCACCGCCGTGTGGGCGCTCTGCACGGTGATGCGCGAACGTCTGGCGAGCTCGCTGAACGAGATGCCCGGGGTTGCGCGGATGTGCCCGAGAAGACCGTACTTTCGGGTCGTCAGGCCGAGCGGCTTGAGTGCTTCGGCGAAGGCGGCTTCCCAAACGCGTCCGATCGTCAACAGGGCGATCGTCGGGCTGAACCTCGGCATCTCGGGCATAAGAGCAGACTAATCTCCGTGCTGAGCGCGTTGCGCCTGGCCCTCGGTGACCTTTCCGGACGTATGTGCTCGAAACAACGGCCACCTCTGTCCGCAATTGTCACGTGGAGGCAGCTGAGGGGTGCTGGGGTGCTGGGGTGAGGTGAGGGGGTGCACAGACAGCCATTGTTGGACTATCATGCGAACAAGAGTTCACTGAGCGAACAAACTGTGTTCGGCGAGGAGCAGACGAATGATTTCGAAGGTCAGACGCGACGTCGCGGATGCCGTTGCCTGCATAGAGGACGGCTCGACGGTGATGATCGGCGGCTTCGGCCGCGCCGGCCAACCCGTCGAGCTGATCGACGCGCTGCTTGAGCACGGAGCGACGGACCTGACGGTCGTCAACAACAACGCGGGCAACGGCGACACAGGCCTTGCCGCCCTGCTCGGCGCGGGGCGTGTGCGGAAGATCGTGTGCTCGTTCCCGCGACAGAGCGACTCGCACATCTTCGACAGGCTCTACCGTGCGGGTGAGATCGAGCTCGAACTCGTTCCGCAGGGGAACCTCGCCGAACGCATCCGTGCCGCGGGTGCCGGCATCGGCGCCTTCTACACGCCGACGGGCGTCGGCACCCTCGTGGCCGAGGGCAAAGAGGCGCGTTCCATCAACGGGCGCGACTACATTCTCGAATACCCGCTCCACGCGGACTACGCGCTGGTCAGCGCCTTCGAGGCAGATCGCTGGGGCAACCTCGTGTACCGCAAGACCGCACGCAACTTCGGGCCGCTGATGGTGTCCGCGGCTGCCGTGAGCATCGTGCAGGTGGACCGCATCGTCGATCTGGGCGACCTCGACCCCGAGCGTGTCGTCACACCCGGGATCTTCGTCGACAGGGTGGTCGCCGTCGGCGAACGCGCCTGGCTGAGGAACGGCGAGTTCGTCGGAACAGCCGGAGCGGAGAGCGCGGCATGAGCACGGGCATCGACCGGAAGGCGCTCGCCGCGCGCATCGCCGCAGACATCCCCGAGGGCAGCTACGTCAACCTCGGCATCGGTGCGCCGACACTCATCTCGAACTACCTGCCAGACGATCTCGAGATCATCCTGCACACCGAGAACGGGATGCTCGGCATGGGTCCGCAGCCTGACGAGGGCGCCATCGACCCGGACCTCATCAATGCGGGCAAGCAACCGGTCACCGAACTGCCGGGTGCCGCATATTTTCACCACGCGGACTCCTTCGGAATGATGCGCGGAGGTCATCTGGACATCTGCGTGCTCGGCGCGTTCCAGGTGTCGGAGACCGGCGACCTGGCGAACTGGCACACGGGCGCCCCCGATGCCATCCCCGCCGTCGGCGGTGCCATGGACCTCGCCATCGGAGCGAAGAGCGTCTACGTGATGACCGACCTGCTGGGTCGTGACGGCACGTCGAAGGTCGTCGCCGAGTGCAGCTATCCGCTGACCGGAGTCCGCTGTGTCAGCCGTATCTACACCGACAGGGGCATCTTCGATGTCACGGCCGAGGGGCTCAGCGTCACCGAGACCTTCGGCGACACAACCGTCGACGAGCTCCGTGAGCTGACCGGGCTCCGGCTCGTCGACTCCACACGAGAACCAGCGGCATCCGCCGGCACGGGAGGAAAACACGCATGACCGCCAGCTTTGTCTACGACGCTGTCCGCACGCCGTTCGGCCGCCTCGGAAAGGCTCTCGCCGACGTGCGACCGGACGACCTCGCCGCGCACACGCTCACCGCACTCCTCGACAGGCATCCCGGTTTCGACGCCGAACGCATCGACGATGTTTTTCTCGGCGCAGCCAACCAGTCGGGTGAGGACAACCGCAACGTCGCCCGCATGGCCGTTCTGCTCGCGGGGCTTCCGACCTCGATACCCGGTGCGACGGTGAACCGTCTCTGCGGTTCGAGCGTCGAAGCGGTGATCCAGGCGAGCCGGGCGATCGAGGCCGGTGACGCGTCTGTCATCGTGGCCGGTGGCGTCGAGTCGATGACCCGTGCTCCCTGGGTCGTGCCGAAACCGGGCAGGGCGTACCCCGCCGGGGACGCCACCATGCACTCCACCACCCTCGGCTGGCGGCTGGTCAACCCGCGGATGCCCAAGGAATGGACGATCGCACTCGGGGAGTCTGCCGAGATCCTCGCCGACCGCTATCAGATCAGCCGGGAGGCGCAGGACGCCTTCGCCGCGCGCAGCCATCGGCTCGCCGCAGCCGCCTGGGACAACGGTGTCTACGACGACGAGATCGTCTCAGTGCCCGGAACGGACCTGGCACGGGACGAAGGCATCCGCCCCGACTCCACCGTCGAGTCCCTGTCTGGACTGAAGCCGGTCTTCCGCCCAGACGGCACGGTGACAGCAGGCAACGCCTCGCCGCTGACCGACGGTTCGTCGATGGTGCTCGTCGGCGGTGAGAACGCACCAGTCGATGCAGAACCGCTTGCCAGGATCACCGGCAGGGGAGTTGCGGGAAACAATCCGGATGTCTTCGGCATCGCGCCTGTCGACGCAGCGAACCGAGCGTTGGCCAGGGCGGGCAAGACCTGGGCGGATGTCGACGTCGTCGAGCTCAACGAGGCGTTCGCATCGCAGAGCCTTGCCTGCCTCAAGCTCTGGACCGAGCTCGACCCGGAGAAGATGAACATCCACGGCGGTGCGATCGCCATGGGGCACCCGCTCGGCGCCTCCGGTGGTCGGATCATCGGCCACGTCGCGCACGAGCTGAAACGCCGCGGGGGCGGTGTCGGTGTCGCCGCCATCTGCATAGGCGTCGGCCAGGGGCTTGCCGTTGTGCTCGAGCGCTGACGACCGACCGGCTGATCCGTGATCGCGCAGCCCCAGCCGAGTCCCGAGTTCGTCCAGTCGCTGGCCAGGGGTCTCGACGTCATCAGGGCGTTCTCGGCCGATTCCCCGGCGATGACGCTCACCGACATCGCCAGGGCCACGGATCTCACCCGGGCGACTGCGCGCCGGTTCCTGCTGACACTCGTCGAGCTCGGTTATGTGCGCACCGACGGCAAGCTCTTCGAACTCACCCCGCGGGTGCTCGACCTCGGGTTCAGCTATCTCACCGCGCTGTCGCTTCCAGAGATCGCCCAGCCCCACCTGGAGAACCTCTCGCGCGACCTGCGCGAGTCCACGTCGGCATCCGTGCTCGACGGCGGCGAGATCACCTATATCGCCCGCGTTCACACCAGGCGCATCATGACGGTCGGCATCACGATCGGCACCAGGTTCCCCGCCCACGCCACGTCGATGGGCCGTGTGCTGCTTGCGGCGCTGCCGGCTGCCGAACGGGATGCCTGCCTCGCGTCCGTCGAACCCCTCGCGTTCACCGCCCACACGCTGACAGACCGGCCTGCGTTGCATGCGGAGCTCGATCGTGTGCGCGAACAGGGCTGGACGATCGTCGACCAGGAGCTCGAGCTCGGCCTGCGCGCGGTGGCGGCGCCCGTGAGGCGCAGCGGCGAGGTGATCGCGGCGATCAACGTCTCGACGACATCGGGCAGGTCCTCCCTCGAGAAGATCACCGACGAGTTCGTGCCGGCACTTCTTCAGACGGCCGCCCGCATCAGCACAGATCTCGACGGCTTTCGCTGGCTGGGGCAGGACAGCTCGCCGCACTCTCGTGCGGGCGGACTCCTATAGGGGCGACATGGCGAGAAATGGCGGCGATGCGCGGTCGGTCGCGCAGAAGGTCTTCGCGATCGCCGATGCCTTCGACCGCCAGGGCAACGGCCGGCTGACACTCACCGAGATCGCCGGGCGCGCAGGGCTTCCCCTGTCGACGGCACACCGGCTCGCGGCGGAGTGGGTGCAGTGGGGCGGACTCGTGCGCGGAGACGACGGCCTCTACAGCCTGGGCATGCGCTTCTGGAAGATCGGAGTCAGAACGCCGACGGCCAGGCTCCTGCGGACAGCAGCTCTTCCCTTTCTCGAAGACCTGGTCGAGGTGACCAGGCAGAACGTGAACCTCGCGGTGCGCGACGGACTCGCCGCGCTCTACCTCGAGCGGCTGTCGACGCGCGGCGCCGTGCCGATCATCTCTGACGTCGGCAGCAGGCTTCCGCTCCACGCGACGGGTGTCGGACTGGTGCTTCTCGCGTTCTCGGAAGACGAGGTGCTCGACGACCTGCTCGACTCCCGTCCCCAGAAATACCTGCCGAACACCCAGACGACCGAGGCCGAGCTTCGACCGCGTCTCGCCGACATCCGTGCGACGGGTCTCGCGGTCAGCGTCAACGAGATGTCAGAGCACACCTATTCGGTGGCGTCGCCCATCCGGGACCGCACGGGCGACGTGGTGGCCGCGGTCTCGATCATCGCGCACCCGGACCAGAGAGAGAACCCCGAGTACCCGCTCGCGGTGCGGGTCGCTGGCCGGGGCATCTCGCGCGCGCTCGGCTGGCGGGGCTGAGAGGGGGGCCGGACCGGTGAAACCGAACGAACAGCACAACACGTCGGCGACATCGTGGCGTGGTGGATTCTTCCACTGAACGGAAGTCGTTGTGGCACACGGGGCATCGGGGCGCGAAGATGAGGGAGATATACTCGCACCGTCGCGAAAGGCCGCCCGAGTCCCATGAACACACCCGTCACAATCCTCGGAGCAGGCACGCCCTGCCCATCGACGCAGCCCGTGCGCTCCCTCACCGCGGGAGGCGCCGCATGGTGAACGTCGAGCAGACCGTGAACGCCGAACAGCACGCCGTCAGCGCAGAGATCGCCCGTCTGCACAAGCAGGCCGAGCACGAGGCCGCGTCGAGCGGCACGAGGCCGGCGCATCCCGATCGCGGATTCAGCGCATACAAGAGCACAGTGCTTCGGCATCCGACGCATGAGCTCGTGCGCGCAGACCCCGAAGAGATCGAACTCGTTTCTCCTGCCTTCGGGCACAGCGACGTCGACCCGTTCGAGAGCGACCTCACCATCCAGCACTCCGGAGAACCGCTCGGCGAGCGCATCGTCGTCACCGGCCGTGTGCTCGACGGCGAGGGCCGCCCCGTTCGCCATCAGCTCGTCGAGGTGTGGCAGGCGAACGCGGCCGGCCGCTATCAGCACAAGCACGACCAGCATCCTGCACCCCTCGACCCGAACTTCACAGGTGTCGGGCGGATGATCACCGGCGACGACGGCAGCTACCGGTTCACCACGATCAAGCCAGGGGCATACCCGTGGCGCAATCACCGGAACGCGTGGCGCCCCGCGCACATCCACTTCTCGCTGTTCGGCTCGCAGTTCACCCAGCGGCTCGTCACCCAGATGTACTTTCCGGGCGACCCCCTTTTTCCTCTCGACCCGATCTTCCAGTCCATCGCGGACCACGACGCCAGAGAGAGATTGATCGCCCAGTACGATCACGACGTCACGGTCCCCGAGATTGCGCTCGGCTACCGCTGGGACATCGTTCTGACCGGATCGAAGGCCACCTGGATGGAGGGCGAAGATGACGACCACGCATGAGGCTCCGGCCGGCCGGCCGGCCACCACTCAGAGGGTGTTCGGGCAGACGCCGTCGCAGACCGTCGGCCCGTTCTTCGGGCTCGCCCTCCCCTACGAGGGCGGGTCGCACCTGGTTCCGCCCCACTCGCGAGGTTCGATCCGGATCCACGGCACGGTGTACGACGGCTCTGGCGCCCCTGTCCCAGACGCCATGGTCGAGATCTGGCAGGCGGATGCCGCCGGTTCGATGTCGAGCGAACGCGGCAGTCTCGAACGGGACGGCTACACGTTCACCGGGTTCGGAAGGACCGGCGTCGACGGGGCCGGCCAGTTCACCTTCGCCACGGTCAAGCCCGGGGCGACGCGGCCGGGGGCTGCACCGCACGTCCTCATCACCGTGTTCGCACGCGGGCTTCTGCACCACCTCTTCACCCGTGCGTACTTCTCAGACGAGACGACGGCGAACGACAACGATCAGTTCCTGGCCTCGATAGACCCGTCGCGCCGTGAGACGCTCGTGGCCGTCGCGGACGGCGTGGAGAGCTATCGGTTCGACATCCGGCTCCAGGGCGAAGGCGAGACGGTATTCCTCGAGTTCCCGGAGGCCTGATGGCGGAAGAGGCGGGGCCGGGTGGCGCTCGCGGTCCGGGCGATCCGCTCCAGGCCGTCGACTGGGGACTGCTCGAGCCGCTTCGAGCCGCCGAGCAGGGGCGTCTGATCGGCGACGACGCGGTTCTCGATGCGATGGTCGATGTCGAGAAGGCGCTCGTCTCTGCCTGGATCGCGACCGGGTTCGCCCCCGCCGAGGTGCGCGACTCGGTGGCGCGGCTGTCGGCAGACGACCTCGACCGGCACGAGATGGCCTCGTCGAACCGGCTCAACGGAAACCCGGTGATCGCGGTGGTCGCGGGACTCAGGCGAGCGGTCGATGACGACGAGGCGCGGCACTGGATACACCGCGGGGCGACAAGCCAGGACATCGTCGATTCGGCGCTTGTGCTCGTCGCCTCGAGGGTGTCCGCCCGCATCGTCTCAGCGCTGGGCGAGGCCGGCGACAACCTGGTTGCGCTCGCCGAGGCGCACAGGCGTACTCCTGGCGTCGGTCGCACGCTGACGCAACACGCGTCTCCCACCACCTTCGGCGCCGTCGCCTCGTCGTGGCTCGACGGGGTGAGAGCATCTCTCGAACAGCTGGCACTCACGAGTTTTCCGGCCCAGCTGGCCGGTTCGGTGGGGAACGGCGCGGCCTTCGCCGCGTTCTCTGGTGACGCCGGCGCACACGCCCGCCTGCGTGCGGTGCTCTGTGAGCGCCTGGGGCTCGACGATCCGGGGCGGGGGTGGCACACCGAGCGCAGCCCTCTGATCGCGATCGCCTCTGCGATGGCGGATGCCGCTGGCGTCGCGGGTCGCATCGGCGCCGACCTGGCGGTGCTCGCCCGAACCGAGATCGGCGAAGTCTCTGAGTCTCTCGACGGAGGCGGGGGATCCTCGGCGATGCCGCAGAAGCAGAACCCGGTCACCGCTGTGCTGCTGGTGGCGGCGGCCCGCCGCGCATCTGGCGCCCTCGCCGAGGTGCACAGGGCGATGGTGGCCGAAGACCAGCGCCCGGCGGGGAGCTGGCACACCGAATGGCAGGCGTTCCGGTCGCTGCTCGCCCTCGCCCTCGAATGCGCAGATGCGGTTCGAGACCTGACAGGCAGGCTCCGCGTCGACACCGAGCGGATGAGAAGAAACCTCGACTCGACGAACGGACTCGTGTTCTCTGAACTGACCGGAGCAGTGCTGACGAGAGAGCTCGGCCGGGCGCAGTCCGCGCAGATCGTGAAAGACGCCGTCGCGCTCACCACCTCAGAGGGCACGCCGTTCGAGGATGCCGTTCGCCTGCTGCTGCCGGCGGGCGCCCCAGAAGACCTCGTCACCCCTGCCGCTCTGCTCGGGATCGTCTTCACGGTGTCGGACGACCTGGTCGACAGGTCAGTCACCCGCTTCACCGGCATCCGCACGCCTGCCCAGAGCATCCGCCGGCCAACAGGGCCAACAGGGCCAACAGGGCCAACAGACAGAGAGGAAGCCCGGTGACCACACCCACTCTCACCTGCTCGATCAACCCGGCTGCACTGAGGGAACGCTCGACGGAACTGCTCGTTCTCGGGCCATCCCTCGGCACAACGACAGCGCTCTGGGACCCGGTGATCTCTGCCCTGCGTCGTTCCGGCCGTCTCTCGCACGTGCGCATCCTGAGGTTCGACCTGCCCGGGCACGGCGCCTCACCGGCCACAGGCAGCCCGTTCTCGCTCGCCGACCTCGCGGACGCGGTCGTGCGGCTCGTCGACGAGACCGGAGGCGGACGTTTTCACTACGCGGGTGTGTCGCTCGCCGGCTCGCTCGGCATCGAGCTTGCCCTCAGGCATCCCGAACGGATGCTGTCGCTCGGCTTGTTCTGCACCGATGCAAAGATCGGAACGGCGGAAGGCTGGGCAGAACGTGCGAACACGGTCAGGACCCAGGGCACGGCGGCCCTCGTCGATGGCAGTTCGTCACGCTGGTTCGCAGACGGGTTCGTGGCTCGGGACCCGGCGTCTGCCTCTCGTGCCCTCACCGAGCTGCGGGACGTCGACGGTGAGTCGTATGCACTGTGCGTCGAGGCCCTCGCGCGTTTCGACCGTCGTGACGACCTGGCCGGCGTCTCCGTCCAGACCATCGCCGTGAGCGGTGAAGAAGACACGGTCACAACGCCCGCGGACCTCGAGGCGCTCGCCCGCGCTATCCCGGGCGCAACGTCACACCGGATCGATGGCGCTTCTCATCTCGCCCCGCTCGAGAGGCCAGAGGTCGCCGCGGGCATGCTTGCCGACCTGGTCGCCGGTGCGGGTGCTCCCGGCCAGGTCGCCGATGTGCGTGAGGCGACGCTTTCAGAGGCCGACACACGCGCGGGCCGGCACCGCATCGGCATGAGCGTGCGCAGAGAGGTGCTCGGCGATGCCCACGTGGATGCGGCCGTCGCCCGGACCACCGCAGAGACCGAGGGGTTTCAAGACTTCATCACGCGCTATGCGTGGGGCGAGATCTGGGCACGCCCTCAGCTTGAACGACAGGAGCGCAGCATAGCGACGCTGGCGAGCCTCGTGACCGGCGGTCACGAGAACGAGATCGCCATGCACGTGCGCGCGGCGCTCCGCAACGGGCTCAGCCGCGAGCAGATCAGCGAGGTCATCCTGCACACCGCGTTGTATGCCGGTCTTCCGGCGGCCAATGCGGCGTTCGCGATCGTCCGTGAGGTGTTCGCCGAGGAGTCGCCGGGCTCCTGAAGGTGAGCGTCTGGCCCGGATGCGGGCTCTGGGCGGGGGTCGAGGCCCGATGACCCGATGGACGCGACGGGCGCCCGGGCCGATCTGACAAGCCGACCCGCGCGACGCTAGTCTGCAACGGTGGGCATCGAGGTGTTGTTGTGAGCGGGACGTGGACGGCGGTTGTGCCGGTCAAGGGCACGTCGGCGTCGAAGAGCCGGCTCGAACCCCTCGCGGCCAGGGTCGCGCTCGCGCGTGCTTTCGCGCTCGACACGATCGTCGCTCTCACGGGGGCATCGCTTGTGGACGGCGTGATCGTGGTCACACGCGACCAGCGGATCGCTGAAGATGCCGCGCATCTGGGGTCCCGTGTGGTGCCGGAGCAGATCCGTGCGCCCGCTGACCCTCTCAACGACGCGATCCTGCAGGGGATCGAGGCCGCTCTCGGCCGCAACCCCCTGTGCGACATCGTTGTGTTCGCAAGCGACCTTCCCGCGCTCGACGCGGCAGAGGTCGATGCCGCGCTCGGCCAGGCGGCGCATCTCACCCGGGCGATGATCCCGGATGCGTGCGGCGCCGGCACTGTCGCCCTGCTCGCGCGCGCCGGGGCATCCCTCACCCCGCGTTTCGGCGCCGGCTCCCGTGCCGCTCACGAGGGCGACGGGCACGTGCCGCTCGACATCCCGCCGGCCGCGGCGATCCGGCGCGACGTCGACGTCGTCGACGACCTGGCGCACGCCCTGCGGCTGGGCGTCGGGGAGCATACGAGCACACTGATCGCGAGCACCTCATACGCGGCCACCGTGCCGTCGCCCTGAGCCACCGGTGTGACGCCATCGAGGCGGGCTGTCCGGCGTCAGAGGGCGAGCGTCGCACGCGCGATGGCGGCGCTGGAGGACAGGTCGCGCATCCAGAGCGGCACTGCTCGTGAGTGGATGCCGGACGCCTCGAGCACGGGAACGGCGGCGGCATCCACCTCGTCGACCAGCCACGCGTCGAGCACACCCTCCGACACCCGCGAGCCGTAGTGCAGGCCGACGGCCGCGGCGCTCGTCTCGAGGTCGATCACACTCAGGCAGCTGTCCGCCATTCCGCGGACAGCTGCATCGCCGATGATCGGAGAGACGCCGACCACGCGTGCCCCCGTCGCCCGCACGGCGTCGCGGATGCCCGGCACACCGAGGATCGTGCCGACCGACACAACGGGGTTCGACGGCGGGAGGATCACCGTGTCTGCAGTCGTGATCGCATCGATCACACCCGGTGCAGGCGAGGCGTCGTCCACCCCGACCTGCACGAACTCGGCCACGTCGACGCGCGCGCGGTAACGCACCCACCACTCCTCGAAGTGGATGAGCTCACCCGCGCGGTGCTCATCCACATCGGTGATGAGCCGCACGTGTGTCTCCACCGGCTGATCGCTCATCGGCAGCAGTCGCGCGCCGGGCCGCCAGCGTTCGCAGAGGACGGCTGTCGCCTCACTGAGGGTGTGCCCGTCGCGGAGAAGGTCGCTGCGGACGATGTGGGTGCCGAGGTCGAGGTCGCCGAGCGTGAACCACGGCCAGCCCCGCCCATAGGCGTGGATCTCGCCTGCTGTGCGAGACGACTCATCCGGCCGCCCCCAGCCCTGCTCCTCGTTGATGCCGCCGCCGAGGGTGTACATCACGGTGTCGAGGTCCGGGCAGACGCGCAGCCCGGTGAGCCACATGTCGTCGCCGGTGTTGACGACGACCGTGACCTCGGTCGGTGAGCCGATCCGGTTGATGTGATGCAGCAGCCCACGTGTGAAGCGGGCGCCGCCCACTCCGCCGGCGAGCACCGTGATGCGGTTCGGGTGGGTCATGATCTCTCCAACTGTTTTCATCGAGAGTCCAAGAAGTCACTCAGACACGGCCGGGAGATCCGGCTGCGGATGATTCTTCGGACACCCGTTGCGGGTGGGGGCGTGTCACGACCGTGTGTCGAACGCGATGACCGGGCGGCCCGTCCGCGGATGCTCCAGAACATCCGCGTGCACACCGTAGACGTCAGAGACGAGCTCCGAGGTGAGGACCTCGGCCGTCGGCCCAGAGGTGACGACGCGCCCGCCGGCCAGCACAACGACACGGTCGGCGTAGGCTGCGGCCATGTTGAGATCGTGCAGGGCGGCGATCGCGGTGAGCCCGCCGGCGGTCTGCGCCCGCACGAGCGACAACAACGACAGCTGCGCGTGGATGTCGAGGTGGTTGGTCGGCTCGTCGAGCAGCAGCAGACGGGGCTGCTGGGCGAGCGCGCGAGCGAGTTGCACCCGTTGGCGCTCCCCGCCCGAGAGTGTGTCGAAGGCGCGATCGGCGAAGGCGCTCATCTCGACCGCCTGCAGCGCGTCGGCGACGATCGTGTGGTCGTGCCGCCCCTCGGCCTTCCAGCGCCCGAGGTGCGGTGTGCGTCCGAGCATCACGACGTCGCTCACCCGCAGTGCTGTGTCCGAGTCCCCGTGCTGCTCGGCGAGAGCGAGCATCCGCGCCCGCTCACTGCGGCGCATCCGCACGAGGTCGTTCCCGTCGAAGGCGATGGATGCCGCCGCGCCCGCGGGCAGGATGCCGGCGATGAGGTGCAACAGGGTGCTCTTGCCCGCGCCGTTCGGCCCGATCACGGCCCCGAAGGCGCCGACGGGGACCGTGCAGTCGACGCCGTCGACCACCAGGCGCCCTTCGCGGGTGAACGTGATGTCGCGGGCGACGAGACTCTGTCGGGCCTGTGGCGCGTCGAGCGACCGGTCTCGCAGGTCGAGCGTGGATTCGGACGATGCGGATGGGGTGTGCGTCATACGAGCCTCCGGGCACGAAGGAGCAGCAGGGCGAAGACGGGCGCCCCGATCACGGCGGTGAGGATGCCGACGGGCAGTTCACGCGGGTCGAAGACGGTGCGGGCGGCTGTGTCGATCCAGATCAGGAAGGTCGCACCCGTGAGCGCGGCGAGCGGGAGGACGGCGCGGTTGCGCTGGCCGACGACGAGTCGCACCATGTGCGGCAGGATCAGGCCGACGAAGCCGATCGATCCGCTCACCGCGACCATCGCCCCGGTGAGCAGCGCTGTCGCGGTGAGCAGGATCCACCTGGTGCCCGTGACCCCGACGCCGAGAGCGGATGCCGCTTTGTCGCCGAACGTGAACGCGTCGAGTGTGCGCCCGGTGAGCATCAGCGGCACACCGACGACGATGACCGCGCCGACAGAGAGCGCGACGGCCGGCCAGCGAGCCCCGGCCAGCGAGCCGAGCAGCCAGCTCAGGATCTCTTGATAGGCGTCCCCCGCCGCCGACCAGAAGATCACGAGGCTCACGAGCGCGCCGAAGAACGACGAGATCGCCAGGCCGGCGAGAACCGTGCGCGTCGGGGTGAGCGTGCCCGCCGTGTTCGCGAGGGCGAGGGTGAAGGCGAGGGCGGTGAGCGCGCCGATGAACGCGGCGACGGGCAGGAGCAGGCCGACACCGAGCACGATCACGGCGACGGCTCCGAGTGACGCCCCGGACGACAGTCCCAGCAGATAAGGGTCGGCGAGAGGGTTGCGGGTGAGCGATTGCATAACCGTTCCGCTCAGCGCCAGGCCGGCGCCGACGGCGCCGGCGGTCAGCACCCGCGGCATCCGCAGTTCCCACACGATGCCGTCCCGAAGGGGGGAGAGCGAGGTGTCACCGAGGCCGAGGTGCGAGAGCAGCGATCCCCAGACCTCACCCACCGTGATGTCGGCCGGCCCGACCGTCACCGCCGTCAGCACGGAGAGCACGAGCGCCACGAGCAGTGCTCCGGTCCAGACGGTCGTCGGGACGCGCCTGACCGCCGCACCGTGTGTGCGAGCGTCTGGGGCGGGTGCTGGCGTCGCTGTCATCAGTAGCCCAGGTCCTCCAGCTGCGCGGCGATGGCCGCCGCCGCATCGGCGTTCCGCACACCGGCCTCCGTCGAGGCGAACGGCACAACGATGAATCGCTCGTTCACAACGGCGTCGAGCTGAGCGGTGGCCGGATTCGACCTGAGCGACTCGATCTTCGTGTCGGCCGGGTTCCATGCGGCGTCGACGAGCACAAGCACGTCCGGGTTCGCGTCGACGACCGACTCCCAGTTGGCCGCTCCCCACGTGTCCTGGATGCTCGCCGCGATGTTGGTCAACCCCACCGCGTCCATGATCATCTGCGGTGCGCCGATGCCGCCGCCGACATACGGGGAGTCCCCGCCGCTCGACCACCAGAGCGCCGTCACGTCGCTCACGGGCTCGATTCCGGCGAGAACGGCCCGCTGCTCGTCGACGAGCGTCTCTGCGGTGTCGGCGACGTCGAAGATCGCACCGGCCTCTTCGATGTGTGTGAAGACGTCGTCGAAGGTGAGCGGGTCCGGTTGGTAGCCGGGCTCCTTGCAGGCGGACGGCGCGACGTATCCGGTGACGCCGAGGGCGGCAAGCGTGCCGCGGTCGCCGACGCCGTCGGCGCTGAAGTTCGACTCCCAGCCGCCGAAGACCATGTCGGGCTCGAGGTCGAGCACGGCTTCCTGGCCGGGGACCGTGTCGCTGATCACGGGGATGTCGACGTCGCCGGTCGGTCGGCCGGCTATCTGCTCCGGAATGGCGCCGTCCGGGAATCCCTGGCCGACGATGCGGTCGGCCAGGCCGAGGGCGACGAGGAGCTCGGTCGTCGCCGACTTGATCGTCACGACGCGCTGCGGTGCCTTCTCGAACGTGACCTCCGTTCCGCAGTTGTCGAGGACGAGCGGGTACGCGGCGGGCTCGGACGGATCGGGTGTGGGTTCGGCGGAACCGGGGGCTGAGGCGCACGAGGCCGCGAACAGCGTCAGAGCGCCGGCGGCGGCGACGGACAGCGAACGGCGAAGGAGAGCAGACATGTGACCTCACGGCAGGGGTTAGGGCAAGGACTGGCCGGGCCAGTGACCTGCCGCCCAAATCCGGGTCAGCTGCAACCGGTCAGAGAGAACCGGAGGGTCGCAACAAGCTTACGCGCTCGAGCTCGAGCCCCGCTCGTCGTTCGGCGAGGTGGGGCAGCATGGCCGTGCTGAAGCTCTGTGAGACGAGACCCCGTCCACAGTTGTCTGGATGCCCGCTCGCAGCGGCAGGATGGCCGGACGGCGTTCTCACGCGTCACGGTGGCATCGCCTCGGCGTTCCGACACGACTGAGCGCCGCATGCGGCCCGTATGATCAGTAGACTTGGGAGCCGTGACCGACGTGCGTAAACAACTCATCGACTTCATCTCTGCCGAGGCGGTGTTCCACGGCGACTTCACGCTGACCAGCGGCAAGAAGGCGAGCTACTACGTCGACCTGCGCAAAGTCAGTCTCGATCACCGCGTCGCCCCGTTGATCGGTCAGGTTATGCTCGACCTGATCGCCGAGGTCGACGGTGTCGTCGCCGTCGGCGGGATGACCATGGGGGCAGACCCCGTGGCATCCGCGATCCTTCACCAGGGTGCCGCGCGAGGCCTGGCATACGACGCGTTCGTTGTGCGCAAGGAGCCCAAGGACCACGGCAGGGGCAGGCAGGTCGAGGGGCCGGACCTCGAGGGCAAGCGCGTGATCGTGCTCGAAGACACCTCGACGACGGGAGGCTCACCGTTGCAGGCGATTGAGGCGCTCAAGAAGGTGGGGGCCGAGATCGCCGCTGTAGCTGTCGTCGTCGACCGCGACACCGGCGCGAAAGAGGTCATCGAGGCGGCCGGGTATCCGTATTACGCGGCCATCGGGTTGCGGGACCTGGGGCTGGACACGTGACAGACGACCGCGACCCGCGCGAGGGCGAGCAGCCGCACGACGCCGATCCGTATGGCCAGGAGACCGACGGCCTCGACCTCGGGACGGAATGGCTGCTGTCGCAGTTGAAAGCGGATGCCACCGGGCAGCTTCCGGTCGTCGCGGACGGTGGCGACGCGGACGGTGACGTCGCGGACGGCGACGACACCGGCGATGGGATCGGTGACGAGCTCGGTGCGGATGAAGCACGCCAGGAGCCGCGTCGCGACGACGAGAGCGACACCGCCCCTGATGCCGGAACGGTTTCGGGAGCCGATGCCGACACCACGGCGACAGAAGACAGCGGTCTTCTCGCCCGCCCCGCGAAAGCGCGGCAGACCTGGGTGCCGCCAGAAGAGCCCAGGGCCGATCTCGCCGGAATCGTCGGTCTTCCCGCCGAGGCGGCTGGAGCGCAGACGCCGCCCGCTGAGCCCGCAGATGACGGACCGTCGCCGGAGCACACGGAACACGATCCGCTCCCCGCAGACGAGACATTGTCTATGCCCGTCGTCGGGTCAGCGTCGATGCTCCCGGTTGCGGCTCCTTCGCCGCCCGTTCCGGCCGGAGCAGACGCGGATCCAGAACCTCAGCCAGAGCTGGCGCCGTGGTGGAGCAAGAGCCGCGAGGCGCCTTCTGGCACAGATGACGACGGCACAGGTGACGACCGCACGGATGACGACGGCGCAGAGACGCGGGCGGATGCCGGGCACAACGATGAACGCATCTTCCGCCGGCCGTCGGCCCGGTCGGGTGCGCAGCGCACTCCGGCAGCGCCCGTCGAGGCGCCGGAGCCTTCTGGCGAACGCGAGGTGGCGGCGGAGAGCGGTGCTCGAACAGAGCAGGCCGACATCGCACCGGAGCCCGTGGAACCGCTCGTCGAGCCGGCGACCGATGTCACGTCGATTCCGATCATCAGCAACCCGCTCGACCCGGCCCCGCCTCGACGGCGAGCGGCCGACGTGACGCCCGAGGTCGAGCCCGAGGCCGAAGCCGGGGTCGAGTCCGAACCCGATGGCGAAGCCGAGGCCGAACCCGAATCCGAACAGGATGCCCGGGATGCCCAGCCCCCGTCAGAACCGGAACCGAGAGCCGTGCCCGAGCGGAGCGACGGTTCGCCGGCGAACGAGACGGCTGATGTGTTCGTCTGGTCGCTGACGCCCAACGACGAGCTGGATCCGGTGGTACACGAAGCCGATGAGCCGCCGTTTACGGCGCAAGAGGGCCACGAGCCTGCTCCGTCTGTTCCCGAGCCGATCCAGCAGGCAGCCCCTCTCGCGTCAGCTGTTCCCCCCGCCATCGACACCCCGGCCGAACCCGAGGGCACCGAGGCTGTACCCGAGAGC
Source organism: Okibacterium endophyticum (assembly GCF_054780075.1). Taxonomy (NCBI): domain Bacteria; kingdom Bacillati; phylum Actinomycetota; class Actinomycetes; order Micrococcales; family Microbacteriaceae; genus Okibacterium; species Okibacterium endophyticum. The sequence continues at coordinate 442,383 of NZ_BAAGXA010000012.1, forward strand.
ACCCGGGCCGAACCCGAGGGCACCGAGGCTGTACCCGAGAGCACCCGGGCCGAACCCGAGGGCACCGAGGCTGTACCCGAGAGCACCCGGGCCGAACCCGAGAGCACCGAGGCAGAGAGCGACGACGGCGGGTGGCTGCTGTCGGCGGATTACGAGGCAGACTCGGAGTCGACGCAGCTCATCGACACGGTGACGCCGGGCACCGACGAGCCGCAGAACAACGCAGCAGGCGCAGAGACGACAGCCGCAGAAACGACAGCCGCAGAAACGACAGCCGCAGAAACGACAGAAACAGACACAGAAACAGAAACAGAGACGACACGAGCAGACGCGCAGACGCGTCTGCTCGACATGAGCGCGGGGGCTGCAGAGAGCCGCGCGGCACACACGGATGCTGTACGCGGCGTCACCGGCGACGCGGCATCCGCTGCGCAGCCACCCGCTCCGGCCATCGGGGGACCTGCCACCCCCGCGCCGATGGATCCGGCGCCTGCCGGCTCGTCACCCGCAGCCGGCGTGCGGCGCGCCGGCGGGTCGAACGGCCCCCCGAGAGCGCTGATCTGGGCGGCGCTCGCCCTGATCGCAGTGCTGGTCCTCGTGGGCCTGTTCTACCTGGGGACGAGGATCCCGCTGCTGTTCGCGGCGCCGGCTCCTGCGCCGACGGTGAGCGCCCCGGCCTCGGCGACCTCCGCTCCGACGCCGATCCCGACAGCGGTCGAGCCTGCCGCCGGTCCGGCCACCCCCGGGGAGCACGAGTGGACAGCACTGCGGGGCGGCGAATGCCTTGAGCCGTATACAACGCCGTGGGCAGAGCGGTTCACCGTCGTCGACTGCGCCGTGCCGCACTCCGCGCAGATGACCTATGCGGCACCGGTCAACCCAGACCCCGCTGCCGCCTACCCCGGAGAAGGCGCGATCGCCGCGCAGATCTACCTGTGGTGCAGCTCGCCGGACCACATCGACCTGCAGGCGACGAGCGCCTACACCGACATCCAGGTGCAGGGAACATACCCGGTGAACGAAGAGCAGTGGAACGAGGGGCTGCGCAACTACTACTGCTTTGTGTCGAGGTCGAGCGGCGAGCCGCTCACCGGCTCCCTCGCGGTGCCGGTCGCGGCGTGAGCCCCGCAGGCAGACGATCGAGTCAGACGACAGCAGTCAGACGATCGAGTGAGACGATCGAATCAGACGACCTCTGACTCGATCGGAACATCGGAGAGCAGGTCAGAGACACCGTTGATGATCTCGTCAGGGCGGAACGGGTACCGTTCGACCTCGGCCTGATCGCTGATGCCCGTGAGCACGAGGATCGTGTGGAGGCCCGCCTCGATGCCGGCGACGATGTCCGTGTCCATGCGGTCGCCGATCATCCCGGTGTTCTCCGAGTGTGCACCTATGCGGTTGAGCGCCGACCGGAACATCATCGGGTTCGGCTTGCCGACGACATAGGGCTCCCGATCCGTGGCCTTGGTGATGAGCGCGGCGATGGCGCCTGTCGCCGGCATCGGGCCTTCTGCGCTCGGGCCGGTGGCATCCGGATTGGTGACGATGAAACGCGCCCCGCTTCGGATGAGCCTGATCGCCTTTGTGATGGCCTCGAAGGAGTAATTGCGGGTCTCGCCGACGACAACGTAGTCGGGGCTGGACTCCGTCATGATGAACCCGGCCTCGTGGAGTGCGGTGGTGAGCCCGGCCTCTCCGACGACGAATGCGGTTCCGCCCGGTGTCTGATTCTTGAGGAAGTCGGCCGTGGCGAGCGCAGAGGTCCAGATGTACTCCTCGGGAACATCGAGGCCCGAAGCCCGCAGCCGCGCGCTCAGGTCACGCGGTGTGAAGATGGAGTTGTTCGTGAGAACGAGGAACGGGCGATCCTGATCGCGCCACTGCTGCAGGAGCTCTGCGGCGCCGGGAAGAGCACGGTTCTCGTGAACGAGCACACCGTCCATATCGGTCAGCCAACACTCGACTTCTTCGCGCTTCGACATGGTGACAGTCTATTCGCCCATCGGCCGCGACCTGAGCGCCGTCACTCGCTCAGCCAGATGGCAGAGGCGGCGTCGGCCGGGAGCGTGATCTCGGCGCCCGCCTCGACAGGGGCGACGGCATCCGCTCCAGACGGTTTGCCCGGTGACACAACGAGGGGGCGAGCCGACCAGACCGTGATCGGTGCGCCGACGGTGACTCCGGATGCCTCGAGCGTGCGCAGCAGAGCGGGGTCGCGATCGCTGATGCGCAGCACTGTTCCGTGGTGTCCGGGTGCTGTCCGCTCGAGCAGCACAGCCGGTTCCCGCCTGACGGTGCCGTCGGCGGCAGGAATGGGGTCGCCGTGGGGGTCACGGTCGGGGTGGCCGAGCTTGGCGCTGATCGCATCGAGAAGCCGGTCGCTGATCGCGTGTTCGAGGATCTCTGCCTCATCGTGCACGGCATCCCAGCCGTAACCCATGTCGCGCACGAGCCAGGTCTCGACGAGCCGATGCCGCCGCACCACTGCCACCGCGCGTGCGCGTCCTTCGTCGGTGAGGGTCACCGCCCCATAGGGCACGTGTGTCACAAGACCGGACGCCGCGAGTTTCTTGACCATCTCGGTCACTGTCGACGGTGCGAGCCCGAGGCGCGCGGCGAGGGCGGAGGGCAGGATCGGCTCATCCTGCCACTCGGTGTGCGCGTAGATGGTCTTGAGGTAGTCCTCGACGGCGTGTGCGCTCTGTTTCATGGCGTTGTCAGCCTATCGCCGCTGTCGGTTCGTGCCCGAGGCGCCTTCGGCTTGCGAGGGCCTTCGGGCTGTGCGCCCGCCTCCCACCCGCGCACCGCCGAACACACGCGCAACGAGCATCGTCTGCCTACACGGCCCGAGAAGAACCGGCGACAGCGGGGGCCTGGCCCGCGCGGCGTGCGCGCATCCGGCGGGGGATGACGCCGCCCGCCGGCCCGAACAGATAGGCGAGCGCGAACAGGGTCGCCTGAGCGAGCACAACGGATCCGCCCGTCGACCAGTCCGCGTAGAAGCTCACGTAGGTGCCGACGAGAGCCGCTGCCGTCGTCGCGGCGGTGGCGACCACAAGCATCCGGCCCATGCTCGCCGCCACCAGGTAGGCGGTCGCCCCCGGGATGATGAGCATGGCGACCACGAGCACGATCCCGACGGACTGCAGGGTCACGACGACGGTCAGCGCGAGCATGCCGAGCAGCACCGTTCGCAGTGCGCGGGTGTTCAGCCCGATGGCGTGCGCGTGCATCGGGTCGAAGGCGAACAGCGTGAAATCGCGCCGCTTGACGAGCAGCACCGCACACACGATGAACCCGATCGCGGCGACCTGCGCCAGGTCGCCCGGGCTCACGCCGAGCACGTTGCCGAAGAGAATGTGCGAGAGGTCGATCTGGCTCGGGGTCACAGAGACGAGCACGATCCCGAGTGCGAAGAGGCTCGTGAAGACGACGCCGATCGCGGCGTCCGCCCTGATCCGCGTGGTCGACTGGATGCCGCCGATCAGGGCGACGGCTCCCACCCCGAACACGAACGCCCCGACGGCGAAAGGCCATCCGATGAGGTAGGCGAGCACAACACCGGGAAGCACCGCGTGAGAGACCGCATCGCCCATCAGCGACCAGCCGATCTGCACCAGCCAGCACGACAGCAGGCCGCAGCTGACCGCGGCGATCACCGTGCTGAGAATCGCTCGGAGCATAAAGCCGTACTGCAGGGGTTCTGTGAACCATGACACGACGTCGATCATGCGGACGCTCCGAACGTCAGTGCGAGCCGCTCCGGCGTGAGTGCCTCCTCGGGCGGCCCGTGAAAGAGAACACGGTGCTGCAGCAGGACGACGTCGTCACAGAGGCCGGGGACACCGGCCAGATCGTGTGTCGAGATCAGGATGCTCCTGCCCTCGTCGCGAAGCTCGCCCAGGAGCGCGGACACCGTCGCCTGACTGCCGGTGTCGACGCCGGCGAAGGGTTCGTCGAGCAGCAGCAGGCGGGCATCCTGGGCGATCCCGCGCGCGACGAAGGCGCGTTTGCGCTGCCCGCCGCTCAATGCGCCGATCTGCCGAGTGGCGAGGTCGCCCAACCCGACGCGTTCGATGGCGGAGTCGACGGCTGCATGGTCTGAGCGACGAGGAGTCCTGGTGAATCCCATGCGGCCGTACCGTCCCATCATCACCACCTCCCTCACGTTCACCGGAAAGTTCCAGTCGACGGATTCCGACTGGGGAACGTACGCGACGGCGTTTCCCGCACGCGCAGCCGCGCCCTGCCTGCCGAGCACACGCACGAGGCCGGCCTCTTCCCTGACGAGGCCCATCACGGTCTTGAACAGGGTCGACTTGCCCGAGCCGTTCATCCCGAGAAGACCCGTCACACGCCCGGCCGCGACGGTGAGGGTCACGTCGGCGAGGGCCGTCACGTCGCCGTAGCGCACAGTGAGGTTGCTGACATCGATGGCGGGCTCGGGCGACTCGTCGCCCTGGGGTCTTCTGGACGGCTGGATCATGTGTCTCCTCCCAGTGCCGTGACGATTGTGCGGATGTCGTGGTGGAGCAGATCGAGATAGGTCTCGACGGGCGGGCCGTCCGAGAGCGAGTCCACATAGAGGGTTCCGCCGAAGACGGCGTCGGTGTCTGCCACCACCTGCTGCGCGACGGCGTCGCTCACCGTGGACTCGCAGAAGACGGCCCGAACGTGCCGCTCGCGCACCGTGTCGATCAGATTCACGGCCTGCTGCGGAGTTCCCTGGCTCTCTTGGTTCACCGCCCAGAGATACGCCTCATCGAGCCCGGCGTCCCTGGCCAGATAGCTGAACGCGCCCTCGCAGGTCGCGAGAACACGCTGGCCGGGCGGGATGGACGAGACCGCGTCTTCGAGCTCGGCCGAGAGGCCGCGCAGGCGGGCAGTGAGGGCGTCGGCGTTCGCGGTGAACGATGCCGCCTCGGCGGGCAGCAGCTCGCTGAACGCGGCAACCGTGTTCGCGACATACGTCTCGGCCGCGATCGGCGACATCCACGCGTGCGGATTCGGCTGCCCCTGATATTCACCGACCGTGACGGGGATGGGGTCGATGCCGTCTGTCAGCGTGACAGTGGGGGCGTCGACGTTATGCATGAACTGCTCGAACCAGCTCTCGAGCCCCATCCCGTTCGCCAGGATCAGGTCCGCTCCCTCTGCTCGGGTGAGGTCAGACGGCGTGGGCTCATAACCGTGGATCTCTGCACCGGTTTTCGTGATCGACTCCACCCGCAGGTGGTCACCGGCGATCTGCTGCGCGAGGTCTTGAAGCACGGTGAACGTGGTCAGCACCAGGGGGCGATCGTCTGTGGATCGGGTGTCCGGCGATCCTGGTGCCGGTTCGGACTGCTGCGGCAGCGGGGCGCACGCGCCCATCGCGACCGCGAGCAGGCCGAGCCCCAGGGCGACGCCCGCTGACCTGAACGATTTCGGCATACCGAAATCTTATACCGTTTTTCGGTGGGCCGAAAGCTCCGTTTCCCGTGTCGAGGTGACCTTTGCGGACGTAGGTGCGCGTTCCGCCGGCCACGTGCGTCCGCAAAGGTCACCTACGCGAAGGTCACCCGGCCCCGATCCGCCGCTATTAGGGTTGGTGACGTGCCAGAGACCCACGAGAATCCCACACACGAGCTCTCGACGAGCGGGGTGGGGCCCTGGCGGGGCGAGTGGCCGGACGACGACAGGTACGACCCCGATCTGCTCGCGCGCGGCGACACCCGCAACGTGATCGACAGGTATCGCTATTGGACGATGGATGCGATCGTCGCGGACCTCGATGAGCACCGGCATCCGTTTCACGTCGGGATCGAGAACTGGCAGCACGACATGAACATCGGGTCGATCGTGCGCAGCGCGAACGCGTTCGGCGCAGACACTGTGCACATCGTGGGTCGCAGACGTTGGAACAAACGCGGCGCCATGGTCACCGACCGCTATCAGCATGTGATCCACCACAACGATGTCGCCGACCTGACAAGGTGGGCGTCGAACGAGGAGCTGCCCGTCATCGGGATCGACAACGTTCCCGGCTCTGTGCTCATCGAGACGTTCGCCCTTCCGGAGCGCTGCCTGATGCTGTTCGGACAGGAGGGGCCCGGGCTCTCGGATGAGGCCATCAGTGCGTGCGACGTGATCCTCGAGATCAGCCAGTTCGGCTCCACGCGGTCGATCAACGCGTCAGCAGCCGCCGCCGTGGCGATGCACGCCTGGGTGATGCAGCACGTCCGCTTCGACCCGCCGGAGAACCGGGGGTGAAATGCAGGGTGAAATCACCAGCCGTGGCAGAAGCACACAAGAAAGATCGCTAGTTTAAGAGAGTCCGTGTCGGCACTCGACCCGCAACAACGAGTGCGGCCGACACTCTTACCCGAACGACGCATGAGTGCGTGCGTCGGTGCTTCGCCCGAATAAGCACCGGCGCAACTCGTGCGCGCCTACGTTGTCCTGGGGGATACGTTTGCTTTCTCGAGCCTCGAAACCGGCCCATCGCACCTCAATCCGTCGTCCGTGGTACCAGCGCATCGGTGTCGCCGCCGCAACGCTGGCGCTTGTGCTCGTCGGCGGAACGCTCACGGCGACTCCGGCATACGCCGCGACCGGTGCGCTCACGATCAACAAGACCGTCGACGGCGCAGACGCGGGAAACTACGTTCCCGGCGACGAGTTCACCTACACGATCACCGTCGGATGCGACGATGCGGACTGCATTGACGCCGAGCTCGTCGACGTGATCCCGGCCGAGCTGGCCGGGTTCGCGATCATCGGCAGCTCGGTGAACCCCCCGTCGCAGCCGGCCGCACTCGAGCTGCGCGGCTGCGACACCGTTGTGACAGAGGACTGCGCGATCGCCGCGAGCTTCCTCGCCCCGCTCGACGCGGGTGGAACGGGCATCCGCGCGGGCGACACCTACCAGGTCACACTCACGCTGAAGGCGCCGCAGGACCTCGCGCCGAGCTGGCCGAGCAACGGCACGCCCGTGACGAACACGGCAGAGGTGACGGCCGAGAACGCCTCGCCGAAGACCGACACGGCGACCGTGACGGTGTCGATCCCCACGGCGATCGACGTCGCCGTCGGCAAGAGCTGGTCCCCCGAGAGTCAGCAGTTCCTCCCCGGCGCCCCGTCGACGATCTCGCTCGACGTGCGGAACACGTCCAATGTCGCGGCCCAGTCTCTCAGCCTGCAGGATCCGACCACCGCAGACGACGGCGCAGCGGACCTTCACGCCTCGAACCCCTTCCGCATCGTCGACTTCACGGGCTTCGGTGCCGTGACGGCGCCTGAGGGCGCAGATCGCGTGACCGTCGACGCATACGTCTACAACGCCGGGTCATGGACCTGGATCACCGGGACCGCCACCGACATCGCCTCGATAGCCCTCCCCGATGGCGTTTCGGCCCCGCTCGTCGGCGGCCTGCGCATCACCTTCTCCGCCGTGGGCGACACGGCGAGCATCGTGCCGGGCGGCACAGCCGGTGCTGTGCAGGTGACCGTGGCGCAGCGCGAGCAGGAGCGCAACACAGAGGCGTCCCTTCTCTCGGGCGCCAGCGTGACGAACGAGGTGACGGGCACCGTCACGGCGCCCGGAGCCGATCCCGTGTCGAAGACGGCATCCGCCCCCTACACGATCGGCGCGCTCGACGTGAAGGTCTCGGCGGGCAAGACCATCACGCCCGCCCGCATTCCCGCGGGCTCGCAGACACAGGCGACCATCACGGGCAAAAACGGCTCGAACGGTCCGCTCGAGTCGTTGACGCTCAGCGACACCGACTACTTCACCGAGAACCTGGCCTTCGGCGGGTTCACCGCACCGATCGGCTACCCCGACGGCGCAACCGGCGCTTCGGTCACCTGGTTCTACAGCGATGACTCCTCGGTCGAGGCCACCCTGGCGAACGGTGAGACCCCGGTTCCCGCCGCTGCGCCGTCCGGCGAGCACCTCACCGGATTCGCCGTGACCTTCACCGGCGAGATCCCTGCGGGCCACACAACATCCATTGCCTTCTCCATCGACGCCGGCGTCGGTTACGTGCCTGACGCCGGCAACAGCCCGGTCGATGCGGACAACACCGTCGTCGTCACGGGTGTCAACTCGGCAGGAGAGGCCACAGCAGACGCCTCGGCTCCGCTCAAGGTGTTCCACCCGAGCATCGACATCAGCATCGAGAAGACCATCTCCCCGGCCGGCCCCGTTATGGCGGGCGGAACAGTCGTCGTCCAGCTGCCGACGACCACGGGGACGGACTCCGCCTACGTCGCTCCGAGCTCGATAGTCGTCGAAGACGTCTGGCGAGACGGCGAAGACAACGACTTCTGGAACGCTTTCAACCTGACGGCGATCGCTCCGACCCAGGTTCTCGCCGGCAGCACGATGACCATCGACGTCTCCACCGACGGCGGCGACACCTGGCACGAGCTGACGGTCATCAGCTCTCCGGACGGCCCGACAGTCTTCTCGGGCGACGTCTCGACGCTCGTCACCGACGCGGGGCTCGGAATCGACGTGACCGACATCACGGGCATCCGCTACACCTTCACCGACCCCAACGGGTTCGCGGCGGGCACCATGGTGAGTCCGAACGCCGTTTTCGAGGCCAGGTCCACGCTGCGTGACGGTGGTGCGCCGACCTCGGTGCCGAACGGTGCTGGTGAGAACAACTCCACCACATACGAGAACCTCGGATCCGCTCAGGCCGAGGGCCTCGTCGAGGGCGGAGCCGTCGTCGAGAGCGATGTCGTCGACGACACCGCCGAGGCGAAGATCATCTCGTACACCGACGATCGCGGCAGTCTTCTCGCGGGCAAGGCGTGGAACAAAGATCTCGTCAGCTCACAGTCGGGCGAGACAGCGAGCACCCGCCTGCGCTGGGGAGTCGCATCGACCGGATACTCCTCCGTCACCATCGCAGACCCCAACGGCGGCGAGAACACTCCGGAAGACACGGTGTTCCAGGCGTTCGACCTGATCGACATCCCCCGCGTCACCTTCGCGCAGGACCCTCTGCTCCGATGGGACACCGTCTCGACGGTCGAGCTCTTCATCGACGGCGCATGGCAGGAGATCACGCCGCCGGGCGGAAGCTGGATGAATGCGGACGGCTTCACCGGATACAAGCCGAGCGCAGAGCAGTCCGCGGCGGCGACCGGCGTGCGCATCACCGTCGTGCCGAACAACGACGCCCGCGCGAACAGCACCGATCCCCTGGCGCCGCCGGTGGACTCCGGCGTTGCGACGAGCGCCACAGACACCCCACGCATCTTCGACCTCACCTGGAAGCTGCGCAACCTCGTGCGTGTGCCGGGGGCGGAGGGCCAGTGGGCATCGGCCACACACGGATACAACGATGAGAACCTGGCCACGGTGTGGAACACCGTCGGCGTCTCCGGCATCCTGAACGGCACCCCCGTCGGGCCACGCGGAGCACGCGACAACATCATGCTCGTCGACCAGCCGCCGGCCGTCTCCGTCACCAAAGATGCGGACAAGACGGTGATCCCCGTGCCGTTCGACGGTGACGTGGCGCCTGCCGACTATCCGACCGTGAACTTCACCATCACCGCAGAGAACGAGTCGTCGTCGCGTGCCTCGTACATCCGGGTGACCGACCCGATGACCTGCACGGACGAGGCGGTGGACGAGTGCAAGAGCGCTGCGAACGCATGGGCCGCCGATCCCTTCGCCGGCGTGGCGTACAACGCGGGCAGCAATCCGTTCGAGCGTCTCAACCTCACGCACATCGCTTTCGACCTCGGCGGCGCCGACGTCAGCGCGGATGCCTCGCAGGTGACCCTGTGGAGGCTCGCCGCAGACGGAACGCTGAGCACCGAGGTGCTCAGCGTCACAACGGCGCAGGCGTTGCAGGCAGCGGCACTGGCCGATGTCGTCGGGGTGAGCGTGCTCTACCAGGGCGCGTCGCCAGAGACGACAGGCGGAACCATCTCGTCTGGCAAGCAGCTCCGGATGACGCTCTCGACCCAGCTTCGCGTCACCGAGCGCAGTGAGCCGGACACCGTCGTCGAACCGTTCACCGTCGACAACTACACCTTCGCGCAAGGATACGACCCGGTGCTGGCCGACGAGGACGAGCCCTACGACGTCGCCTTCGACGGTTTCGAACTCGTCGGCGGACGCCTCGACGTGACCGCTGAGAAGACGATCACACCGAGCTCTCTTCTCGAGAAGGACCGCACGACGCCCGTCGGCGTTGTGCTCAAGGCCACAGACGGCGACGCGACAGTCGCCACCAACCAGGTGGTGATCGAAGACACCGACCAGGACTTCTGGAACAGCTTCGCGCTCACGGCGCTCGGCGAGGTGGCTCTTCCGGCCGGCGCCGACCAGGTGCGCGTCGACGTGCAGACCGAGGGGTCTGACACCTGGCAGGAGGGTGCAACGGGTGCGGCAGCGGCGCTTCCGGAGGTCGGCCTCGACACGGTGACGGGCATCCGCTTCGTCTTCACGCGCGCAGACGGCGGAGTGTTCTCGCACACGGCACCACCGGCCGGCTGGCTGGCGAGCGCGGCGATGACCGTCGGCCTGCGCGACACGCTGCGCGGCACGGATGACCCGATCGTGTTCCCCGGCTCCGTCGACAACGAGATCACCACGATCTCGTCGCGCACCGAAGACCCCGAGCTGTACGGCTCGGCGACAGCAGACGCGGCAGACGACATCCAGCTCGCCACGGGAACCTACCGGATCGACGTCGCGAAAGCGCCATACAACAACGTCCACACGGTCGAGGCCGGCCAGGTTGTTCCGTGGACCCTCGAGTTCACGAACAGCGGGAGCGGTTATCTCACTGTCGACTCCCTCGTCGACCAGCTTCCCGCCCAGCTGACCTGGGACGGCGAAGATCCGACGTATCAGACCTCGGACGGCGGAACGCTGTCGACGGGTGCCGAGGCGGCATATAACGCCGCTGACCGCACCATCGCATTCACGTGGCCAGCTGGAGGGCAGCGGATGGCTCCTGGCGAGACGTTCACGATCACTCTCGGACTGGTTCTCGAGCCGGGCCTGCGCATCGGCGAGCACACGACCAACCAGTTCGTCGTGACCGTGCAGCAGCAGCTCTCGGCGTGCACCAACGAGTCGGGGAACGGCCAGGGTGTTCTGGCCGGCCTCGCGGCGACCGAGTGCGGCACGAGCAACTTCGTTCAGCCGATCCCCGGGGCATCGCTCGCGACCTACAAGGGCGTGAAGGGTGAGGTCGACGGCGATCTCGTCGACGGGGCGGTGAACACCGTGAACCCTGACGGCAGCTGCGTGCAGGACGACGAGGGGTACTACCGTGCACCGTGCGCCGCCTACTCCGTTGTCGGTGCGAGTGACGAGTGGAAGCTGAAGGCCGTCAACAGCGGCACGGAGGACTACACACACCTCACTCTCGTCGAGCCCCTGCCGACGGCGGACGACAAGATGCTTGCAACGGGCAGCGCCCGCGGCTCGACCTACCGTCCCGTCCTCGACGGCGCCTTCGGCCTTCAGATCAGCGGAGCGCCGGAAGGGACAGCCGTGGTCTGGCAGGTCACCACGGATGCCGGTGTCTGCTTCGACGGCGACACCACGATGTGGCCGGACAACCCCGAGTGCTCCGACTCGACCTGGGTCAACAGCGACGAGTACGGCGGCGACTGGGCAGACGTCACAGGCCTGCGTGCGACGTTCGACTTCACCGGAACGCCGAACGGCGTGATGAAGCCGGGTGAGGGTGTGAAGCTGCTCTATCACACGGTCAACCTGCCCGCGACAGCTGAAGACGCGGACCGTGCGCCTGTCGACGTTCCCGTGACCGACGAGTTCGCCTGGAACCAGTTCGGCGCCGTCGCAACGCTCACCACGGGCAAGACCCTGCAGCGCGCGCCGGTGAAAGCCGGTGTGACGCTGCTCGGCGGACCCCTGCAGGTGACGAAGGCGATCGCCGGAGATGCGACCGGATACGCACCCGCCGAGTTCCTCGTCGACGTGGTGTGCACCGTCGCCGGCGCCCCCGTCGCTCTCGGTGACGAGGCCGTTCTCCGGCTCACCGAGGCGAACGATCACACCGCCCGCATCAACGGGATACCCCTCTCGGCAGACTGCACGGTCACCGAGCAGGGTGAGCCGGGCGAGTTCGGCGAGACAAGCCGCACAGGATCCCCGGCAACCGTGTCGATCCTGACCCGGGATGCCGTTGGTCCCGTTGCGGCCGAGCAGAGCGTCACGATCACCAACGTCTACGACTTCGGCGGCCTGAGCGTCACCAAGGCGATAGACACCCGGGCGACCGTCGGCGAGTTCGGACCCTTCGACTTCACCCTCAGCTGCGTCACGGGTCTCGGCGACCCTGTCGCGCTCACACCGGGCGACGCGGCGTTCACCCTCTCGAGCGGACAGACGCACACCGTCACCGACGGCACCATCCCCGTCGGCTCGGAGTGCGAGGTCACCGAGACCGAGACGGACGGCGCCGATTCAGTGGCGTTCACCGGAACAGCTGTCGTCGACGGCGCAGACGCATCCGCCGTTGTGACGGTCGGCCCCGACACGGCTGCCGTGACGGCGACCAACCACTACGAGGCCGGAACCCTCTCCGTTCTCAAGACAGTCGTCGGGGATGGGGCCGAAGGTTATGGCGACGGGCCGTTCACGGCATCCGTCACCTGCACCTACGGTAACCAGGTGCTGTACGAGAACGGCTCGCTCGCGATCGTGCCAGACGAAGCGGTGCTCATCGACGCGGTCTTCCCCGTCGGAACACTCTGCGAGGTCGAAGAGGTTCTCACCGGCGGAGCGAACGAGACCGAGAACCCGGCCGCCGTTGTGATCACCGGGCCAGAGGACGGTCAGGAGATCGGCGCCGTGACGGCGCTCGTCACCAACCACTTCACGGTCGGCTCGCTCGACCTGGTGAAGGAGCGCGTCGGTGACGGTGTCGAGGACTTCGGAGCTGGTCCGTTCCAGATGCAGGTCACCTGCACCTGGGTGAAGGACGGCGAGACCCTCACCGTTCCGATCGCCAACGGCGGTCTCGTCTCGCTCGACGCAGACAACGAATACCGCGCGCGAATCGACGGCATCATCGTCGGCGCCGAGTGCGCGGTCGTCGAGACGGATGCCGGACTGGCGACGGCGAACCGGATGACGCCTGAGAACGGGATCGTCACGATCCTCGACCCGGCCCTCGCAGAGGAACCGGCGACGGTTGTGGTGACGAACCAGTTCGATGTGGGCCAGCTCCAGATCGACAAGACCGTCGATCGCCCCACGGTCTCGGTGGGTGAAGACGTCGTCTACACGGTCACCGTGCGCAACACGGGCCAGATCGACGCGGCCGATCTCACCGTGACGGACCGGCTGCCCGAAGGCGCGACGTTCCTCTCTTCGAACCCGTCCGCTCGGGTCGACGGGCGCACGCTCACCTGGACGATCGACGCACTCGCCGTCGGCGCGCAGGCATCGTTCACCGTCACCGTGAGGTATCACGAGGCCGGTTCGTATGCGAACACCGCGACGGTCTCCAACCCGTCCGGCCCGTGGAAGCCGGTCGACGTCCAGCACGCCTGTGCAGACAACGAGTCTGCCGCGTGCGCGAGTGTCGGTGTGCTCACCCTGGCGATGACAGGTGCGACGAGTATGCTCACCGTTTTCGGCATCGCGTTCGCGGTGCTCGTGATGGGTCTGCTGCTGATGCTGGCTGCCTCGAGGAGGCGCCGCATCGAGCAGTGAGAAACCGCGGCGGAACGACCCCGAAACCGTTTCGCCGCGCCGGCTCCGCCGGCAGGTGGAGATGACCTCGTTCCCCGGAGGCGCATCTCGATATGGAGCGGAGGTCTTCCCCGAGGCCTCCGCTCCACCCTGTTCTGTCGTACGCGAGGTTCTGTCGTATGCGAGCGGCACACCGAGAAAGTCGCGCCACTGCCGTCATGATCCGGCCGGGGGACACTCTCTCAAGATATGCACGAGTCCATTGTCGGTATTCCGATCACCTTCGCCGTGATCACCCTGCTTCTCGGTCTGGTCGGAGCAGGCGCTCGCGCGATCGGCGCTCTTCTCGACAGGAGCGGATCGGGTCATCGCGAGGGGCCGGAGCGACGGCGTCGGGTCGACCGGGAGACATACCCCGACGTGGTGCACCGCGTGCCGGTGCGGTCGTAGACTGAGGCTCTGCGTGCAACTCGGGGGTCCGCCGCGGAATGATGTCAAACGCATCGGTTCGATGCGTCGGCCGGGACGCTCGTCTACGTGTCATCAGAGCGTCGTCGATGGGACGCGAAGGGGTCAGATGAGCAGGTCCGTGTACGGTGCCCCGCGCGTGCCCGCATCCTTCGTCGATCGGCCGGCTCTCAGGGCGCGCATCGACACCGGATCCGCGCTCACGGTCGTGCGGGCGCCGGCCGGATCCGGCAAGACCCTGCTTCTGGCCGACTGGGCGAGATCGCACCGCCCGGATGGCATGGCCGTGTGGATCGGGTGCACACCGGAACGCGCATCGAGGCTCGCCTTCTGGCGGGCGGTCACATCCATCATGACCGACTCCGGGCAGGTGCCTTCTGGCACGATCATGCACACGGCGGCAGACGCCGTCGCCACGACCGACGACCTCTCCTCGCTGCTCGCCCGGTCGTTCACACAGCTTGCCACCGAGGTGGTGCTCGTCATCGACGACGTTCATCTCGTCGATGACGACATCGTCGACGACCTGGTCCGGCTCGTGGCGGATGTCGAGATGGTGCGGGTGGTGGCGAGCACCAGGCTGCGTAACGGTCTGGAGTCGCCGTCGACGCTTCGCACCCTCGATGTGACGGTTGTCGAACCCTCTGAGCTGACGTTCACCCACGAGGTGGTCGCCACGATGCTCCCGGGCGCCGACTCCCCGCAGATCGACGCGGTCATCGACGCAACCGGAGGGCATCCCCTCGCCGTTCACGCCATCGTGCTCGAGCTGGCCGCGGAACCCGCTGCTGTGGCGGAGAGGCTTGTCGAGCGGGCATTCGTCGTCGTCGATGAGAACATCCTTCCGGCCGTCGAGGGGATCGGCGGAGACGAGTTCATGGAGTTCGCCCTGCGCACATCGACAGCAGAAGTCCTCACCGTCGAGCTCGCTCGCGAGCTGTCGGGCAACAGCGACAGCGAACGGATGCTGCGACTCGCCGAAGAGAACGGCATCGGCCTGTGGTCGCGTGTCTCGGCGGGAGAGATCTTCACGTATACCCCCGTCGTCCACGATGTGCTGGTGAGGGAGCGTGACAGGCGTCTCGAGGCCGATGTCGTCGGTCTCAAGAGGACAGTCGTTCGATGGTCTCTCGCCAATGGCCGCCCGCTCACCGCTCTGCGGGCGGCGATCGAGATCCGCGATCATGCCCTGACGGAAGAGGTGATACGACGGGCATGGTGGTCGCTGCTGATGGAGCACGGTGCTGCAGCTCGGGCGGTTCTCACGACGGTGCCGTTGACGCGGCTCAGCCGGATGCCGCTCGCGACGATGGTGCTCGGGCTGAGCTTCAACGCAACCGGAACACACCATAAGAAGGCCATCGAGATGTTCGGCCTCTCGATCGCGTCGTCGCGCGCGGCGACAAAACAGTCCACCGCAGACAAAGCGCTGTTGCGCACCATGGAGGCGGTGTCGCTCAGGGTCATCGGCCGGCACGATCAGGCGCTGAAGTCCGCCAGAGCGGGCTCTCAGGCCGTCGACGATCTGAGTCTCGACCAACGCGATGCGCTCAGAGACCTGTTGCCGACGCTGTATGCACACCTCGGTGTGACGTTCTACCAGCAGGGCGAGATCGACCTGGCCCTCGACAGGCTCGGACACAGCGTTGCGCTCGGCGACACCCTCGACGGGGTGAGAGGACTGCAAGCCCTTTCGCTGATGTCGGGTATTCAGGCTCTCTCTGGCGACATGCCCGAGGCGAGCGCGTTGATCGACGACGCGCGCTCCCGCGAGTGGCCGGACGGCTGGGTCGATTCCTACCTCGGCAGCTTCTATCAGATCGCAGAGGCCACGGCAGCTCTCGAACGTGGCCGGCCCGATGTCGCAGACACGCACCTTCGGCGTCTGGATCGGCATCAGCACACCATCGAACACTGGCCCGTGATCGCGCTTGTGCGGGGACTCACGGATCTTGCGCTCGGAGAACCGGCGCTGGGACTCGAACGGCTTCAATCCGCAAAGCGTTCGCATGCGTCACGGGCCGGTACAACAGGATTTCTCTCGAAGCGCCTGGCAGACGTCGAATCCCTGCTGCAGCTGGCCCTTGGGCATCCTTCGCGTGCGGTTGCCGTGGTGAGCGGCTCGAAGGCCGACGTGTGGTCGGCGCTCGCGCTGGCGCGGGTGGCCGTGGTCACCGGAGACACGGAACAGGCGCTACGTCATCTGAGCCTCGCAGCAGGGCACGGGCTCGGCTCGAGCCGGTCGCGAGCCGAGCACACGGTCCTCGAAGCAGCGGCGCTTTTGCGTGCGGGCAAAGAGGACGCCGCTGTCTCGGCGATTCGCCTGCTCGCTGCCCTGCTCGACGAACGGAATCTGCGGTTGCCGTTGATCGTTCTCCCCGTCGGCGACTTCGAGGCGGTCCTCGCCCTCGCCGACTCCGCCGGGCTCGAGCACGCATCCGGGATCCTGCGCGATACGCCGATTCCCCACCCGTTGCGGTCGCTGAAACCCGTTCCGTCGCTGACAGACAGGGAGCTTGTGGTGCTCCGTGTGCTCGCCCGAGAGGGAAGCGTCCCCGAGATCGCACGCTCTTTGCATGTGTCGCCGAACACGATTAAATCGCAGTTGCGCAGTATCTACCGCAAACTCGATGTCGAGTCTCGAGATCAGGCGCTCGCTGCCTCTCAGACCTTCGGTTTTCTGTAGATCGCCGGTGAACAGATGACACGACAATGCTGATGATGACAACACGAGCCTGCGGTGCAGAACCGCAGAGGAGGGCGACCGCGTGAATCGAGCGCCGAACGGCAGCCTCTCAGACACAGTTTCTGCGAGGGGCGTTCCCCGTCTTCCGTCTGGACTTGCCGAACGCCCTCACCTTCGCCATCGTCTCGACACCGATGCGGGGCTCGTCGTCGTTCGCGGACCTGTCGGAGTGGGCAAAACGGTTCTGCTCGCCCAATGGGCGTTGGCGACCTCGCGCCGGCTTCTCTGGATCTCTGTCGATAAGGAGACCGCGGCCCCTGAGGCGTTCATCGTCGCCGTGCTGCGGCGTTTGAGAGTGGACGGCTTGGCCAGCCCGGATCTGGTCCACACGGCGCTCACCGCTATCAGGAGCGGTGACGGCCGGTGGCGGGTGCTGAGAGACGCCATCGAGGGCGTGTGGCAGCCGGTGACCCTTGTGGTGGACAATGCCGGACACGCGGAACATGAGACACTTCAGGGATTAATCGATCTTGTGCGCGCCGTTCGCTCGCTCCAGGTGATCGCCGCTGAGGATCGCTCGACGGTTCTCGACGAGGAACGGCTCGACCTTATGCTCGATCGCGTGACGGTCACGGGTGCGGATCTGATGTTCACCTCGGACGAGGTGATGGCAGTTCTGGATCTGGACCGATCCGCGGCAGACGAGCTGATCGAGTGGACCGCCGGCTTTCCCGCGGCAGTGCACGGTCTGGTGAGGTCCCAGCGCATCGGTGAGTTCCGCGGCCCGGTTCTCGACGCTGCTGTGGGTGCCGTCGAGGAGTACATATCGGCGAGTATGCGATCGAACTATCTGCACCCTGACGACCTCACTGCCCTCTTGCGCGCGAGCGTCGCAGAAGAGCTCACTCCCGATCTTGCGACCGAGCTGACGGGGCGGGCAGAGATCGCCAGGATCTTGACCGAGGCGGAGCGCGACGGCCTCGGCAGGTGGAGCGGTTCGGGGGGTGGGAGGATCTTCACGTTCGTTCCGCTTGCGCGGCGGCTTCTGCGCCGCGAGCTTGAGCGGCGCCTTCCTGCCGAGGTGCCTGTGAGAACAGCGCTGCTTGCCCGCTGGAACAACCGGAACGGGCATCCTGTTCGAGCCTTGTCTCTTGCCGCCGAGATCGGCGATCTCGGTCTCGCTGACGAGGTGGTCGAGCGGTGGTGGTTCATACTGCTGAGAGAACACGGGTCCGAGGTGCGCGACATCTTGGTCGCCGTCCCGATTACCCAGCTCAAGCCCCACCCCCTGCTCCTGATGATGCTGGCGCTCTGTTTCAACGCGAGGGGGATCCGGCGAGCGAGGGCCCTCCAGCTGTTCTCAATGGCTGTCTCGGCGTTCCGTGCCGGGAAGGTCGACGTCACCCCCGTTCAGCGGATCCTCCTCAGCGCGGGCGAGAGCGCGGCTCTCAGAGTGACGGGGCGTCTCGACAAAGCGGTGTCGCCCGCCGAAGACGCGTTCAGGCTGCTGAACGGGCTGGAGCCGGACGAGAGGGAGGTTCTCGCTCTTCAGCTCCCGCACCTCTACGCTCAGATCGGCATCAGCCTGTATTACGGCGGGCAGATCGACCACGCGATCGAGGCCCTCGTCATCGGCCTGGCAGAGGCCGATTCGAGGCAGCTCGATCCTCCATTTCACTGTCTGTCATTGCTCGCCGGAATCCACGCGATGCAGGGTGACATCCCCGAGGCTCGCCGTTATGTCGAAAGCGTGCGCGCCGGTGACTGGCCGCCCGACTTCGTGGCCGGTTACTATGGCACGTTCTATCACGCCGCAGAGACGATCCTCGCGATCGAGCAGGCAGACCTGGATCGCGCCGTGGCTCACGTGCAGAGCTTTGGCGCTGAGCGGGAGACGAGTGAGCATTGGCCGCTCATCGCACGCCTCGAGGCCCTCGTCGATCTGCTTCGTGGAGAACCGGCCCATGCTCTCGCCCGTCTCGATTCGTATGCCGAGTCGCGAAGCCGAATCGGTGAGAACGGCGTTGCTCGCAGAGAACTCAATTCGATGCGCGCGTTGCTCCGTGCTGCGATGGGAGATCCCGGTGCCGCTGAGTCCATCTTGAGACACGATGCCTCGCTTCGTGCTGCTCAGACCGTCGTCGGGCGTGCGCGGGTGGCGCTCATCATGGGACTGCCCAGGGATGCTCTGCGGATGTTGCACGACGATCTTCTCGACGGTGCTTCGGCACGGACGAGGGCGGAGGCAGCGGTGATCAAGGTCGCCGCCGTCCTCCGGACGGGCGCAGAGAAACAGGCGGAGCCCGCTTTCGCGAGCATGTGCGCACTGCTGAGGGAGCATGAGCTTGTGATGCCTCTGATGCTGGTGACGCAGAGAGATCTTGCTGAGATTCGCGAGATGGGATTGAGAGCGGGTGAGGATGATCTGGTTCGCCGAGCGAGCGTTCGTCCCGTACTCGTCGATCGTCCGCAGGTGTCGCTCACGGATCGTGAGCGTGTTGTGCTCGAGGCTTTGATGCGCACGGCTTCGGCGACGCGGATGGCCGAGGAGCTCTTCGTCTCGGCGAACACGGTCAAGAGCCAGCTGCGCAGCATCTACCGAAAACTGGGAGCGACCACCCGAGAGGAGGCCATCACCGCGGCGATCGCCCGGCAGCTCGTTCCTCCTGTCGACTGAGTCCTGCCCGGAGCTCCCTCCGTCGGTGTCGAGCAAACTGCGGTGGTCGAGCTTGTCGAGACCCTCGTGATCGCGCCCGCCATCGGTGGTCGAGCCTGTCGAGACCCTCGGTGGTCGAGCAGTCTGCGAGGAACGAGCGATTGTGTCGAGACCTCCCATGGGTCAGCCGGTGATCTGTCCGGTGCCGGCGAGGGGGTCTGGTGTCGGTGTTTCAGATGGTGTTTTCGGGGTGGGTGGTGTGGTGCCGTCCGGCTGGTGAAATCCACTCGAGGATACCTCCCGGTCGCTGAGAGACTCGCCAGGTGGTGGAGTGTTTCAGCATGTGATGTTTCGGGCAGAGGTGTGCGAGGTTCGTCAGCTCGGTTGTTCCGCCGTATTGCCAGTCCAGGGTGTGGTCGAGATCGGACCGGGCCGCTGCTCGTCCGCATCCGGGAAAGCGGCAGGTTCCGTCGCGAACCCGCAACGCTCGTCGCAGGTCTGCCGGGACGGTGTAGGAGTCTCGGCCTACGGAGAGCACAGCCCCGGTCTCGGGGTGAGCGAGGATTCTCGTGAAGCTGGGCGCTTCCGCGCACAGTTCACGTGCGGTATCTGGATCGATGGGCCCGTAGCCGTCGAGCTGGGCCGGTTCGTCGCTGAGGCCGAGAAGGCTCAGCACGGGGACGGTGACGTGCACGGTGGGCCGGATGCCTGCGAACCGTGAACCGCCGGCCCGATCGTCGCGGGTTCTGGGGGACGAATCCGAACCCGGGCTCCTGCCCGCCGGATCTGTGTTCGTCGCCGGGTCTTTTTTCGCTTCTGGTGATCGGTCGGGGTGGCGCGCGTGTTCCGCAGCACCGTTGGCCCCAGTGTCCCCAGTGCCGGTGGTTCTGGCCTCTGTATGTGCTTCCCCGATGAGTGCATCGCAGAGCACGTCTGCGCGGAGTTGGGTCAGAGTGCGTGGCTCGTCCGGGCCCTGCAATCCGGTCGCCGCGTCGTTGATCCGGGAATAGGCCGCCGACAGAACAGGGGCTTCCCCATAGAGATGGAGCCAGCCCATCCCGTCGTGTGCCGGCTCGAAGGTCACTGAGCGGTCGGTTGCGGCGTGGGCGCGGCGCACTTCGATGGACTCGGGGTGGACTCGTTCCCGGATCCGGCGTGCTTTCTGCCGCAACCGGGCGGCGGTCGACGTGCTCGCGTCGGGAAGGACGGCTTCTTCGAACGCGTCGAGCACGGCGGAGTCTCGTTCGAGACGGTCCCAGGTCTGGTCGGATGTCTCGTCGGGCCGGGCTTGTTCTCTCAAGCTGGATGCCTGGTCTGCGATGACTTGTGCGTGCCGGTATGAGATCGTGCCCTCATTCAGTGCGCGGAGGGTGCCGGGCAGGGGCCCGCAGAGCAGTTCGCTCTCTGCCACGAGGCTCTCGGCTGCGGGTTCAGACACGTGTAGTGCGGCCGCGAGCTCCGTCACGAGTGCGAGACGGGCCAATGCGGCCCGTCTTCCGTTGCTTCGCTCCGTGTAGCCCAGCACAGTGGACTCTGCGTATTTCTCGGACGCGTGCCGAGTCTGGTCGATGAGGATCGCACGTCTTGCGTGCAGACGGGCGATCTCGGCCTCGACCTCGACGACAGCGCCGACCCGCTCGGCGAGCTCGGCGTCTGCTCGATCCCGACCGGTGAGCGCGAGTGCAAGCGCATCCGCGCGCCGCGCTACGGCAGGAGACCCTGCGTCGTCTCGCTCGTTCGTCGTCATACCCGACAGTCAATCAGTGACCACCGACATCCACTCAACGTCGTCCGCGGACCCTGGAATCACCGAGGCTCCACCAAAGACACCATCCGAGCCCGGAAACGCTACATCGCCCGAGAAGTATTCACCGCCCTCAAAACCGACCTCCTCATCACTTGACATCTCTAGGACTATCCACCGCGGGCGTCTGGGATCGACGCACGAGGGTCTCGACAGGCTCGACCACCAGTAGGGCTCGACACTGCGCCGGTGATTGAGCAGGCCCGACAGAGCGAAGCGACGCCGGACCGTGTCGAAACCCCCTCATCGTCGATGGGATCGACCGACGAGGGTCTCGACGGGCTCGACCACCGCGGGGTGGGCTCGCCCGACGGGAAGTCTCGACAAGCTCGACCACCGGACGCTTGCTCGACTCGGCCCGAGGGTGAAACTGAGGGTGAAACCTCGCAATCCCCTGTGTATTTACTGGTAGACAACCTAACGGTGTGTGTTTCGGAACTACGCAGCACCACGCACAGCAATGCGTTACACAACAGTTAAATGGGGGGCTCCGTGAGTCGTATGGCTTGGTTCAGAGAACGTGTGACGATGGGCGGGTTCGCAAGACGGGGCAATGGTCTCGCCGTGCGCCCGAGGAAGCTTCCTGCCACGGTCGCCATCGCCACTCTGGTCGCGGGGCTGTTCACCGTCGGCGCCACGGTGGCGTTCGATGAGGGAACACCGGCCTCTGCCGCTACGAGCCCATCACAGGTGTTCATGACGGCTGTCGGCCCCAACACCACGACGTCGGGCGACACGATGAACGCCCAGTTCGGTACCAGCGGGGTGACCGCATCCATCACCGCGACCGTCAGCGGCACGAGCACCGGCTTCCTAGGCATGCCGGGCAGCGGGGGAACGATCACCAGCGCAGCCGGGAGCACCAACGTCGCGACGTACCTCGAGCCAGACGCACCGGCTGCCTCCGCCAGTGTCACACAGGCCCTCTCCCAGGGGCACACGATCACTCAGACGATCACGCTCGACAAGCCGGTGCTTGCACCGATGCTGCACGTTGTGAACCTCGACGGCAGTTACGTAGAGGTCACGGGGACCACCACGACAGGCGATCCGATCACGCTCACCCCGGTCGTGAAGAACAACGCGCTGGAGATCACCGGAAACAGGCTCAACAGCACTCCCGCCCAGTCATCCGCGGCTGGGTGCCAGACCAACGCAGGAGCGAACCCCACCGCCGGCTGCGGTTCGATCCGCCTCGGTGGGACGAGCGGTCTCATCCAGTCCTTCACCCTTACCAACGTCGGGTCGATCAGCGGCGATTCGTGGGCTTACACCCTGTCGTTCCCGACGTTGCCGCTGACCAAGGAGTTCTCGCCGACGCAGATCCCGGTGGGCGGCACCAGCCAGCTGACCTTCTCCCTCACGAACCCGAATGACTCGGCTCAGCCCGACATGTCGCAGCTGTCGTTCGCCGACAGCCTGCCGACCGGGGTCACCCTCGCCGACGGCACCGTCACCGACAACGGCAGCTGCGGCACGCCGGCGGTTACCGCGCCCGGAGGTGCCGCGCTCGCGGCCGGTGGCACCGAGATCAGCGCCGCCGACGTCAGCGTCGCCGTCGGCGCGACCTGCACGGTGACGGTCAACGTCACCTCAGACACCGTCGGCTCTTACACCAACGACAACGACAACCTCAGTTCCGGTGTCGCGAACCTGATCCCGGATGCCGACACCACCCTCGAGGTCGTCGACGGGCCGGTTCAGTGTGGGCCAGGCGGAACGTTGGTTCCTGTCGATCTCATCCAGAACCCCAGCTTCGAGAGCCGGACCGGGAACTTCTCTAACTCGGTGGCGAACTCGATCAACTACGCCACCGGATGGTACGACAGCCACCCCACCGGCGGTCAGTACCACGTCTTCTCCCCGACCTTCGACTCTGGCCCTGCCGCTGCGGTGATGCCGATCAGGGCCGGCGCGGAGGGATACGGATTCATGGGTGGACACTCCTCCACGCCCGATACGGGCGAGGGAGCGACGAACACCCTGATCGCTCCGCTCAACCCGCTGTCGACGTACGTCGGCTACTTCTCGATGGCCGCGGGCGGCTACAGTCGCCAGGGCAACGGCTATATGCAGTTCTACGGCGTCAACGACCCGGCCATCGGCAGCGTCCCCACCACGACGACGGTGCCGCCGACGGCAGCCAACAGCGAACTGCTCTTCACCACTCCCGTTGTGGATTTCCCTGGGGTCGGCGTCACTCCGCAGTGGGAACAGATCCCGTTCACGCTGAACGCCGGCCAGGCGTGGCCGTATCTACGGGTCGAGGTTCGTAACGAAACTCCGGCCAACAATGCGACGGCCGCCGGTCAGGTGTGGATGAACTTCGACGACTTCCACCTGTTCGAGTGTGAGTTCGATGTCGACCTCGGCGATGCGCCTAACTCCTATGGCACCGATCTGGCGAGCGACGGCCCGCGGCACAACATTGTGCCGGGGATCAATCTCGGAACGGAAATTGATGGCGAGACCGACGGTCAGCCGAACGCCGCTGCCACCGGTGACGACGACAACAACGTTGCCGACGAGGACGGTGTGACGTTCAACCCGTCGTTGAGCTACCCGAACCCGACGATTCGGACGGGCACGGACCCGAACTCGCAGCAGCCGATCTCGAACACTCTCGAGCTCGAGGCATCCGCCGACGGTTTCGCCAGCGTATGGGTGGACTGGAACCAGGACGGTGACTTCTTGGATGCCGGTGAGCAGGTCGCGAACGCTCAGGCGGTGACCGCGGGCAGCAACGATGTGACCTTCACTCAGGGCACGAACCCGGCCGGCATCGAGTCGTATGTGCGTGTGCGCTACAGCACGGACGCGGCGTCGATCGCGGCACCGACCGGCGCCGCGCCCGATGGCGAGGTCGAGGACTACCGGGTGCTCTTCGAGCGCCTGGTTCAGCCTGACACCTGCACGGTGAGCGGCACCGAGTACTACGCCTTCACGTTCGCTGCTCCGGTCGACCGGCAGGGCAACGGTGGGGTCGGTTCGACGGCTCGTTACGAGAACGTGACGGTGATCGATGGTGTCGCTGTCGATATGGTGGTCGAGGTCACCGCGGGGACGTTGAGCTCAACGGGCTTCTTCTTCGCAGGAGGCGACGATCCGGCGTGGAATGTCAACGCGAACGGCACCGTCCGGTATAGCTTCTACGAGGCGGGGACAACCACCCCGGTCGACATCAATGCGGTGTTCACCGTGAACGACATGGACGGCACGCCCGATACCACGGACGAGGTCAGCACGTGGGACGCGGATGATCTGGCGGCCTATGCCATCACGCAGGGAAGCCGCGTCGTGATCGCCGAATCCGGTGGCTCTGTGACGTTCACCGGCCACGGGCTCAACAATGGTGACCCGGTGAGTCGGTTCCAGGTCGTGCTCGAGGGCAAGAGCACGTTCGAAGTGAAGTGGCAGGGGTCGAGCAACGCGGGCTTCAGCTTCGACGGGGACGGCGACATCGGCATCCAGCCGCCCGCCTGCCAGGACTTCGGTGACGCACCGGACACGTATGGAACAGACCTGGGGAACAACGGTCCGAACCACACGATCGTTCCGGGTCTGATGATCGGGTCTCTGATCGACTTCGACCCCGACGGCCAGCCGAGCCCTGGTGCAGACGGCGACGACACGAACAGGATCGACGACGAGGATGCCTTCACGGAGCCGATCATCCTGAACCCGGGTGTGACGGAGGCGACTCTGACGGTTCCGGTGACGAACAGTACGGGTGCAGCGGCGACGCTGTACGGCTGGATCGACTCGAACAACAACGGCCGCTTCGAGGCATCCGAGTTCACCTCGGTGCCGGTGCCCGTCGGTGCGACGAGCGTCGATCTGGCATTCGCGGGCATCCCCGCGACGACCGACGGCACGAGCCCCGCCGTCCGGTTGCGGTTGACGACCGATGCGCTGGCCGACAATGCGGGCACGATCGGCGTGGATGAGCGTTCTTTGGGTGCTGCGACGAACGGTGAGGTGGAGGATCACCTCGCCCAGATCGCGACACGGGTCCCGATCTCGTGTGTTGACCCGTTTGTGGAGACCTTCGGGGCGGGCACGGGCTATGGGCCGCCGCTCCCAGCGGGTCAGACGACCTACCAGTACCGGGGATCCGGTGTCGTCAACGACGGCATGTATGGACTGGTGTCGAATCTGCCGGGCAACGCAGGCAGCTGGTGGCACACCGGAGGTGACCACACTCCGGATGATTCCGATGGCCGGTTGATGTTGATCAACGCCAGCTACACGGAAGGCATCTTCTTCCAGCGCACGTTCACCCAGTTGGTGCCGGGAGCCGATTATGACTTCTCGGCGTGGATCACGAATGCGAACGCCAGCAACTCTCCGATCCTGCCCAACGTCGCGTTCCGCGTGGTCGACCCGGCGACCGGAACCGTGCTGGCGCAGGGCGAGACCGGTGACATCTCGAACAAGTCGTCGCTGGTCTGGGAGCGTCACGGCCTGCAGTTCACCGCGACCCAGTCGACAGTGCGGTTGGAGCTGGCGAACAACGGTCCGGGCGGAACCGGCAACGACCTCGCCATCGATGACATCAGCTTCTCGCCGGTGTGCGAGTTCGGCGACGCGCCTGACTCGTACGGCACGCTGATCTCCAATGACGGCGCCGGTCACATCGCGACAGGTCCCACACTCGGCACTGAGCGCGACACCGAGGCGAATGGCCAGCCCAACGCAACCGCAGACGGCGACGACACGGTGGGAACACCGGACGACGAGGACGGCGTTGCCGCTCCGATTGCGATCTCGGTCGGCGCCGAGGGTGCAGTGACGGTCAGGGCGACGAACGACACCGATGAGGACGTCACGCTTGCGGGCTGGATCGACCTCAACGGCGACGGCGTCTTCGACACAGCGGAGCGTGTTGTGGTGACGGTGCCGGCGAACTCGCCGGCCGCCGACTACCAGCTCGACTTCCCGGTGCTGGCGACGACGGCGGACACCTATGCCCGTTTCCGCATCTACGGCGAGGTCGTCGCCGACCCGCAGCCGACGGGCACCGCGGCGGCGGGAGAGGTCGAGGACTACCTGGTCACGGTGTTGCAGCCGGGTCTCGAGATCGAGAAGACCTCGAACGCGACTGAGGACACCCGCCCCGGTGACGACGTGACCTACACGGTGACGGCGACGAACTCGGGTGCCGGCGACTACACGGCGGCGAATCCCGCTGTTGTGCTCGACGACCTGAGCGGTGTGCTCGACGACGGCGTCTATAACAACGATGCGCAGGCATCCGACGGGTCGACGCCGAGCTATGCGTCGCCCCTGATCAGCTGGTCAGGTCCGCTCGCCTCAGGCGATGTCGTGACCATCGAGTACACGGTGACGATCGCCGGTGGCGGCGACGGTGTTGTGCGGAACGTGGCGTTCGCGCCGGGCTGCGTCCCCGCCGATCCGGATTGCGTCACAACCACTCCCGAGTGCGATCCGCCGACGGGCGGCACCGACCCGACCACGGGCATCCCGTGCGCCGAGAGCGAGCTGCTGCTGCCGAAACTGACCCACACGAAGGTCGCGAACACAACCGAGCTGCCGGTCGACGGCGGCGAGGTGGAGTACACGATCACGGTGACCAACGCCGGTCCGGGTGTCTTCACAGACGCGAAGCCCGGCTCGATCTCGGACGACCTGTCCGGTGTGCTGGATGACGGCACGGTGACGGGTGGCCCGTCGGCGGATGTCGGCACGGCTACTTTCGATGCGACCGGTGAGTCGATCGCGTGGGAGGGTGCACTCGGTGTCGGCGAGGTCGCGACGATCACTTACACGGTGACCTACGACTCGTCGACGGGTGACAACAGCCTGGTGAACGTCGCATGTCTTCCCGTGGAGCTGGCGCAGAATCCGGCGGATCCGTGCCGGTCGGTGCAGATCCCCGGTTCAGACCTGCAGGACCGCAAGAGTGTGAACCCGGCCTCGGGCACCTCGGTGGTCGCGGGCCAGGAGGTGACCTACACGCTGTACTTCGAGAACACGGGCCAGGCGGACGCCACTGTCGACACGTTCGACGATCTGTCGAACGTGCTCGACGACGCGGTGCTGACGGGTGGCCCGACGACCTCGGACCCGGCGCTCACGGCGACTCTGAACGGTAACCAGATCGGCATCACGGGCACTGTTCCCGTCAACACGATCTACACGGTGACCTACACGGTGACGGTGAACGCGTTCGACCAGCAGGGCGACCATATTCTGGGCAACGTGCTCGGCGGGGACGAGGGATGCCCTGCCGACGATCCGACGTGTCGCACCGAGAACCCGATCCGTCATCTGACGGTGACGAAGACTTCGGATGCCGCGGCGAACGTCAAGGCTGGCGACACCGTGGAGTACACGGTGACGGTGAAGAACGACGGTAAGGGCGACTACACCGATCAGGAGCCGGCGGTTGCTCGGGACGACCTGACCGATGTGATCGACGACGCCACCTACAACGGTGACGCGGATGCCTCGGCTGGGACGGTGTCGTACACCGCGCCGATCCTGACCTGGACGGGTGCCCTGGCATCTGGCGACACGGAGACCTTCACCTACACGGTGACGGTGACGAACGCCGGTGACCATGTGCTGGAGAACACGGCGGGTCCGGTGTGTGCCGATCCCGAGATCTGTGACCCTCCGGTCGTGGTGACAACGCCGCTGCCGCACGTTGTGCCGGCGAAGTCGTCGGCACCCGCCTCGGGTGAGGGTGTCAACGCGGGCGACGTGGTGACCTACACGCTGACCTGGACGAACGACGGTGAAGCCGCCGGTGTTGTGGATGCGACGGACGACCTGTCCGACGTGCTCGACGACGGCGACGTCACGGCGGAGCCCGCCGTGGTGCCGGTGAACCCGGCGATCACGGTGCTGCGCACCGGTGATCAGATCCGGGTGACCGGTCCGATCGGGATCGGCGAGGTCGTCACCGTGACCTATGAGGTGACGATCAGGCCGGATGGAGAGCGTGGCAACAACGTTGCGAAGAACGTCCTCACACCCGACATCCCGCCCTATGTGTGTGAGGACGGCGATGTCGACTGCGAGGAGTTCCCGCCGCCGGTGACCGAGCATCCGATCGGTGAGCTCGAGAAGTCGAAGACGTCGAACCCGGCGTCTGGCACCTCGGTGGTCGCCGGTCAGGACGTGACCTACACCCTGACGTTCAAGAACGTCGGCAAGGCGCCGGTGGATGTCGACACGTTCGACGACCTGTCTGGTGTGCTTGACGACGCGGCGCTGACGGGCGGCCCGACGAGGTCGGATGCCGTTCTGACGCCGACGCTGAACGGCACGCAGATCGACATCGACGGCACGATCCCGCTGAACGGTGTTGTGACGGTGACCTACACGGTGACGGTGAACGAATATGCCCAGCAGGGTGACCACGTTCTCGGCAACGTGCTCGGTGAGGACTGTGCCGAGGACGACGACACCTGTCGCACCGAGAACCCGATCCGTCATCTGACGGTGACGAAGACTTCGGATGCCGCGGCGAACGTCAAGGCTGGCGACACCGTGGAGTACACGGTGACGGTGAAGAACGACGGTAAGGGCGACTACACCGATCAGGAGCCGGCGGTTGCTCGGGACGACCTGACCGATGTGATCGACGACGCCACCTACAACGGTGACGCGGATGCCTCGGCTGGGACGGTGTCGTACACCGCGCCGATCCTGACCTGGACGGGTGCCCTGGCATCTGGCGACACGGAGACCTTCACCTACACGGTGACGGTGACGAACGCCGGTAACCATGTGCTGGAGAACACGGCGGGTCCGGTGTGTGCCGATCCCGAGATCTGTGACCCTCCGGTCGTGGTGACAACGCCCCTGCCGCACGTCGTCCCGGGCAAGTCGTCCGAACCGGCATCCGGCGAGGAACTGCAGGCCGGCGACGTGGTGACCTACACGCTGACCTGGACGAACGACGGTGAAGCCGCCGGTGTTGTGGATGCGACGGACGATCTGTCCGACATCCTCGACGACGGCACGGTCAGCTCCGAGCCGGTGCCCTCCGATCCCGCGGTGACCGTGGTGCGGAACGGCGACGAGATCAGGATCACGGGCCCGATCCAGAAGGATCAGACCATCACGGTGACCTACCAGGTGACCATCAACCCGGACGGCGATCGCGGCAACAACATCGCCCGGAACGTGCTGACCCCAGACGTTCCGCCGGAGGTGTGTGCCGACGGGGATGCCGACTGCGAGGAGTTCCCGCCGCCGGTGACCGAGCATCCGCTCGGGGAGCTCGACGACTGGAAGACCGTCGATCCGGCTTCGGGTGGCACGGTTCGGCCGGGTCAGGAGGTGACGTACACACTGCACTTCCAGAACACCGGAAAGGCGGATGTGGACGTGAACCGCGACGACGTGCTGACGAAGGTCCTGGACGACGCGACGATCACCACGATGCCGGCGAGCTCCGATTCTGCGCTCACGGTATCGGCTCTGAACGGTGACCGGTTCACGGTCACCGGCACGCTGATCCCTGGCCAGGTCGTCACGGTGACCTACACGGTGACGGTGAACCCTGACGGCGCTCGCGGCGACGACCGGCTCGGCAACGTGCTGGTTCCGAACGGTGAGGTGCCGCCGGAGGAGTGTGTGCCGACCGACGAGGAGCGCCCGGACTGCACGGTGAACCACGTGTCGAACGTGGTGCCGTCGAAGTCCGCGAACCCGGCATCGGGTGCGAAGGTCGCGCAGGGTGAGCAGGTGACCTACACACTCACGTTCGAGAACGTGTCGACGAACCCGGACGCTGCGCCTGCGCCGATCGACTACACCGACCACATGGCCGGTGTGCTCGACGACGCGACGATCACCAGTGGCCCGACCTCGTCAGACGCGTCGGTGACGGTCGCCACCGAGGGTGACACCATCCGGGTGACCGGGGCTGTGGCATCCGGTGAGAAGGTCACGGTCACCTACACGGTGACGGTGAAGGCGTATGACCGGCAGGGTGACCATCACCTGGGCAACGTGATCGCGGTGACCGGTGAAGAGCCGATCTGCGCGCCGGACACCCAGCTGTGCACCTCGCACGAGCTGACACCGCCGCCGCCGGGTCTCTCGGTGACCGGTGGCGACATCGCCTGGGCCGCGCTGGTCGGCGCCCTCGCTCTGCTCGTCCTTGGCGGGGGAGCGGTGATGATCACCCGCAGGCGTCGTGAGACGGCGAACGCGGCAGGTGTCGATGTGGACGAGAGCGACCGGATGCTCTGAGACCTCCGGTCTAGCCGCTGTGCCCCGTCAACCCCCGGCGGGGCACAGCCGGCGATCGCCTCTCACCGGTAGTCGAGCACCTTGTGCCTCGGTGGTCGGGCCTGTCGAGACCTTCCGCGGGTCGAGCATCCTCGGTGGTCGAGCCTGTCGAGACCTTCCGCGGGTCGAGCATCCTCGGTCGTCGAGCCCGTCGAGACCTTCCGTTGGTTGAGTTCTTTCGCTTCCGCTCGTGGTGACCTGAACCCGCTCGTGGCGACCTGAATCCGCGAGACGCGGAATGCCTCTCGCTCGCGTGGTGTTATGTCGGTGGTGGGTTCTAGGCTGGTAAGCCACCGACTGGGCAGGAGGTCCGATGATCCGGTTCGATGGCGTCACAAAACGGTTCCCCGGCGGAACGCTGGCGGTCGACGACTTCAGCCTGACGATTCCCTCGAGGCAGGTGACCGTGCTCGTCGGGTCGTCAGGCAGCGGCAAAACGACCCTGCTGAGGATGATCAACCGGATGGTCGACCCGACGAGCGGATCGATAGCGATCGACGATGACGACATCTCGACCCTCGAACCCGTCGCCCTTCGCCGACGCATCGGATATGTGATGCAGAACGGAGGATTGCTTCCCCATCGCACGGTGATCGACAACGTGGCGACCGTGCCGCTGCTCGAGGGTGTCAAGAAGAAGCAGGCCCACGCATCCGCCCTCGACCTGCTCGACACCGTCGGCCTCGACCGTTCGCTCGCCGAACGCTATCCGGCGCAGCTCTCCGGCGGGCAGCAACAGCGCGTGGGGGTCGCACGCGGACTGGCCATCGACCCGAACATCCTGCTTATGGACGAACCGTTCGGAGCCGTCGATCCGATCGTCAGGGGTGAGCTGCAGGACGAGCTCCTGAGAATCCAGAAGAGCCTGGCCAAAACGATAGTGTTCGTCACCCACGACATCGACGAGGCGTTCCTGCTCGGCGATCAGGTGGTCATCCTCAGCCAGGGCGGTCACATCGCCCAGGCCGGAACCCCTGACGAGATTCTGGCGCACCCGGCGAACGACTTCGTCACCGGTTTCGTCGGGGCGGACCGGGGGCGGCGAGCCCTGCACCTCAGGCAAGACGGCGATCGGCAGCTCGTGGTCGACGGAACCGGGCGTCTGGCCGGTGTGCTGACGCCAGGCGGCGCAGGCGGCGCAGACGGCGCAGACAGCGCAGACAGCACAGACCCCCTCACGCCTTCGGCGGACGAGACGGTGGGGCGGGGATGACCTGGGTCATCGCGAACTTCGGCCAGATCTGGCAGCTCACCCTCGACCACATCGCGCTCAGCGTGCCGCCGATCGTGGTCGGGTTCCTGCTGGCGGTGCCTCTCGGGTGGATCGCCCACCGCTATCGCCTCTCGCGAGGTGTGATCCTCACGGTCTGCGGCCTGCTGTACGCGCTTCCGTCCCTGCCCCTGTTCTTTCTGATGCCGGTCATCATCGGCACGCAGATCCTCGATCCGGCCAACGTGGTCATCGCCCTGAGCGCCTATGCGGTGGCCCTGCTGGCTCGAACCGCGGCGGATGCCTTCGATTCGGTCGAGCCGGGGGTGAGGCGCTCGGCGACAGCCGTCGGTTACTCGGGCTGGGGCCGGTTCTGGAAGGTCGACCTGCCCCTCGCCGGTCCCGTGCTCCTCGCCGGCCTGCGCGTCGTCAGCGCATCGACGATCAGCCTGGTGAGCGTGGGAGCACTGCTCGGCGTGCCGAGTCTCGGCTACCTCTTCACCGACGGCTACAACCGCAGTTTTCCCACCGAGGCCCTCACCGGCGTCGTCGGCACGGTGGTCATCGCCGTGGTGTTCGACCTCATTCTCGTGGGCGGCGGACGACTGCTGATGCCCTGGGTTCGTGTGACGGATGCTCGTGGCCGCGCCTCGGGCGCTGTGCGCAGGGCGGCGACGGCATGAATCTGTTCGTCGAAGCCGTCTTCTGGATCCTCGACCCCGTGCACTGGTCCGGTCCAGACGGCATCCCGGCTCGCATCGCCGAGCACCTGTTCTATACAGCCCTGACGGTGATGATCGCGGCAGCGATAGCGATCAGCATCGGGCTCTTCATCGGGCACACCGGCCGGTTCCGTTCGGCGGCGATTCTCGTGACGGGCGCGCTCAGGGCATTGCCCACCCTCGGGCTCCTTGTCTACCTCGCCGTCGCCCTCGGCTTCGGTGTGCAGTTCGCGCTGATACCGACGGTGACGGTGCTCGTTGTTCTCGCCATCCCTCCGCTGCTCGCCGGGGCGTACTCGGGAGTCGAATCCGTCGATTCGCAGACCGTCGACGCCGCGCGGGCCGTCGGCATGAGCGAATGGCAGATCCTCGTCAGGGTCGAGGTCCCGCTGGCCCTTCCGCTCATCATCGGCGGCATCCGTTCTGCGGTGCTGCAGGTCATCGCCACAGCAACAGTGGCAGCGTACATCGGCCTCGGTGGCCTCGGCCGCTACCTGATCGACGCGCTTCCGGTGCGTGACTACGGGAAGATGATCGCCGGCGCCGTGCTCGTGATCGTGCTCGCCCTCGTTCTTGACGGCCTGTTCGCCATCGTGCAACGCTTTGTCGTGCCGCGTGGTGTGCGAGGCATCCGCTCCGACCGCGCGCTCGGCTCGCGCCGGCCCGCGAACTCTTCATCCCTCTCTGACGTTTATGCCCCCGCGGGGCAGTAAGGACACACCATGTTCAGTTCACGACGCAGCATTGCGGCCACAGCACTCGTCGCCGCCGGTCTTCTCACGCTCACCGCGTGTGGCTCGGCCGACAGCATCGACGGCGGGTCACCGACGGACTCGGGCTCTGGCGCCATCGCGATCGGGTCGGCGGGTTTCGCCGAGTCAGAGATCATCGCAGAGATCTATGCGCAGGCGCTTGAAGAGGCAGGCTTCGAGGTGGATCGCACCATGCAGATCGGCGCTCGCGACGTGTATGTCTCCGCTCTCGAAGACGGATCGATCGACCTCGTTCCCGAGTACTCGGGCAACCTGCTGCAGTTCTTCGACGAGGACTCCACTGCCGTATCGAGCGACGAGGTGTACGACGCACTCGTCGAGGCGGTGCCAGAGGGGTTCGAGGTGCTCGAGCAGTCGAGCGCAGAAGACAAAGACAGCTACAACATCACAGCCGAGTTCAGCGAGGAGCACGGCATCACCAGCCTCGCCGATCTGGCGGATGCCGGTGTTCAGCTGGTGATCGGCGGCCCGCCTGAGCTGCAGGAACGACCGTACGGACCCCAGGGCCTCACCGAGATCTATGGGGTTCCCGCCGACCTGATGACCTTTGTTCCGATCAGCGACGGGGGCGGCCCGCTCACCGTGCAGGCGCTCACCGACGGCACGGCGAACATGGTCGATCTCTTCTCGACGACCCCCGCGATCGCTGAGAACGACTTCGTCACCCTCGACGACCCCGAGAACATGATCCTGCCGCAGAACGTGTTGCCGCTGATCAGCTCCGATGCGGCGTCAGACGACGTCGTCGAGATCCTCAACGAGATCTCGGCCGCTCTGACCACCGAAGACCTGATCGAGCTCAACGCGCGCAACCAGGGAGACGAGAAGGCGTCACCGTCTGTGCTTGCGAGTGACTGGCTCGCCGAGTCCCTGTCGTGACGCGTATGGTTCGCCGGGCGCGGGTGTGACATCCCCCGCCAGCGTCACGGACTGGCTCAGCCCGCCTTCAGCTGTCGCAATCGAGCGTCCGATAGGCTTGACGCGTGACTTCACAGGATTTGCTCGGAACCCCTGAGACCCGTCTGCCTGCTGAGCCCGAGGTCGTCGCGGCCCTCGAAACGGCGACCACGGCGAACGAGATCTCTGCTGTTGTGATGGAGCATCCGTCTTCTGCCCTCGCCTGGGCTCGTCTCGCCGAGGTCACGTTCAACGCCGCCCATCCGGTCACATCGTATGCCTATGCACGCGTCGGTTACCATCGCGGTCTCGACGCGCTGCGCAAGGCGGGCTGGCGTGGCAGCGGCCCGATCCCCTGGTCGCACGAGCCCAACCGCGGTGTGCTGCGCGCGCTCTATCAGCTGCGCAAGTCTGCGGGGGCGATCGGCGAGGCAGACGAGGTCGAACGACTGACGGCGTTCCTGAGCGGCGCAGACGAGACGGTTCTCGCCCGTATCGAGACGGAACACCTGCCGAGTGAACCACAGCCGCCCACCGAGTCGTTTTTCATCCGCGGACAGGACTAGCGTGCCGTGCGCGCGCGTCTTTGCACCTCGTGCGGGTGTCCGGACACCCCCACACGGTGAGAACACCCGCGCGTCGCCCACCCCGTGACGGCGCACCGATATTCGTCCACAAGAGAAAGAGGCATCCGCTATGCCAGCAATCGTGATCGTCGGCGCCCAGTGGGGCGACGAGGGCAAGGGCAAGGCCACCGATCTGCTCGGCAGTCGCATCGACTACGTCGTCAAGTTCAACGGCGGAAACAACGCGGGGCACACCGTCGTGGTGGGTGACGAGAAGTATGCACTGCACCTGCTGCCCTCAGGCATCCTCACAGACGGCGTCACGCCGGTGATCGCCAACGGCGTCGTCATCGACCTCGAGGTGCTCTTCGACGAGCTCGAAGCGCTGAGCGCACGCGGCGTCGACGTCTCGAAGCTCAAAGTGAGTGCCAACGCCCACATCATCACGCAGTACCACCGCACCCTCGACAAGGTGACGGAGCGTTTTCTCGGCAAGCGGCAGATCGGCACAACCGGCAGGGGAATCGGCCCGACATATGCCGACAAGATCAACCGTGTGGGCATTCGCGTGCAGGACCTCTTCGACGAGAACATCCTGCGGCAGAAGGTCGAGGGCGCCCTCGACGTCAAGAACCACATGCTCGTCAAGATCTACAACCGGCGAGCCATCACGGCAGACGAGATCGTCGAAGACCTGCTCTCGTACGCCGAACGGCTGCGGCCGATGGTGACAGACACCTCTCTCGAATTGCACAACGCCCTCGAGCGCGGCGAGATCGTGCTGTTCGAGGGCGGTCAGGCGACGATGCTCGACGTCGACCACGGCACGTACCCGTTCGTCACCTCGTCGAACGCGACATCCGGGGGAGCCTCGACAGGGTCTGGTATCGCCCCGAACCGCATCGATCGTGTGATCGCGATCGTCAAGGCCTACACAACCCGTGTCGGCGCCGGTCCGTTCCCGACCGAGCTGTTCGACGCGTCAGGGGACTACCTGCGCTCGAAGGGCTTCGAGTTCGGCACCACCACCGGCCGCCCGCGCAGGGTGGGCTGGTATGACGCGCCGATCGCGCGGTATGCAGCGCGCGTCAACGGGGTCACGGACTTCGTGCTCACGAAACTCGACATTCTCGACGATCTCGAGACCATCCCGGTCTGTGTCGCCTATGAGGTCGACGGCGTGCGCTTCGACGACGTGCCCGTGTCGCAGTCGGATTTTCACCACGCCAAGCCCGTCTACGAAGAGTTCCCCGGCTGGAAGCAGGACATCACAGCATG
Organism: Okibacterium endophyticum; assembly: GCF_054780075.1. Classification (NCBI taxonomy): domain Bacteria; kingdom Bacillati; phylum Actinomycetota; class Actinomycetes; order Micrococcales; family Microbacteriaceae; genus Okibacterium; species Okibacterium endophyticum. Next base: position 478,403 of record NZ_BAAGXA010000012.1, read on the forward strand.
CCGCACCTTCGAAGACCTTCCGAAGAACGCGCAGGATTACGTTCTCGCGCTTGAGCGGATGTCCGGCTCCCGCATCTCGGCGATCGGCGTCGGCCCGGGCAGGGATGCCATCGTTGTGAGGCACGATCTGATCGACTGACCTGCACGCCTTTCACGGGCGATGTGCCACACCAACGAAAGGTGAGAGAGCCGAGCATGCCCCAGAACATCGAAGACTATGCGCTGATCAGTGACAGCCACACGGCAGCACTCGTCGGGCGTGACGGCAGCATCGACTGGCTCTGCATGCCGCGGTACGACTCCGCGTCGATGTTCGGCGCCCTGCTCGGGGATGAGAACCACGGCAGGTGGAAGCTCGCGCCGAAAGACGCAGGCGCACGTGTCACCCGGAGTTATGCGGGTGACACGTTCGTTCTCGTCAGCAGGTGGGTGACGAGAGACGGCGAGGTCGAGGTGACCGACTTCATGCCGCACGGAGACGGGCGTGCCGACCTCGTGCGCCGTGTCACAGGCATCCGCGGAACCGTCGAGATGGGGATGGACCTGCGCATCCGCTTCGGCTACGGGACGGCGATGCCGTGGGTGCGACAGCTGCGCGAAGACGACCACGTCGGCGTGATCGCTGTCGCCGGACCGGATGCCGTTGTGGTGCGGGGACCGCATTTCACCGCGGCCGACCACACCCACGTGAGCGAGTTCTCGGTGAGCGAGGGCCACACCATCGACATCACCATGACCTGGTTCCCCTCGCACCGCGCGACGCCGTCGGCGCCCGAGGTCGACCTGGCGCTGAAGAACACAACCGCCTGGTGGACGGACTGGGCCAGCACCTGCGCCCACGAGGGGCCGTATTACGAAGAGGTCATCCGTTCCCTGCTCGTTCTGCGCGCCCTCACGCACGAGTCCACGGGGGGAATCGTGGCGGCGGCGACGACGTCGCTGCCCGAGAGCTTCGGCGGTGAGCGCAACTGGGACTACCGCTATGTGTGGCTGCGCGACGCGTCGCTCACCCTCGAGGCCCTGCTCCTGCACAGCTTCGAGGGCGAGGCGCAGAACTGGCGCGCATGGCTGCTGCGCGCCATCGCCGGAGACCCCGCCGACGTGCAGATCATGTATGGGCTCGCCGGCGAGCGTGATCTTCCGGAGCGCGAGATCACAAGCCTTCCCGGTTATCGCGGCGCGGCACCGGTGCGCATCGGAAACGGGGCCGTCGATCAATTCCAGTCCGATGTGATCGGTGAGGTGATGGTCGCCCTCGACAAGGCGAGAAAAGCCGGCCTCGAAGAGACCGATTTCTCGTGGCCGCTCCAGCGCGCGCTCGTCAAGTTCGTGCAGGACACCTGGCAGAACCCCGATCAGGGAATCTGGGAGATACGCGGGCCGGCGCAGTACTTCACCCACTCACGGGTGATGGTCTGGGCTGCGCTGGATCGCGCGGTGAGCGCCGTTCGCGATGACGGCCTCGACGGCCCCGCCGACGACTGGGCCGAACTCCGCGACCGGATCGCAGACGAGATCAACGAGAAGGGGTTCGACACCCGGCTCAATTCGTACACACAGCACTACGGGTCGGGCACTGTGGATGCATCGCTCCTGCAGTTGCCGCAGGTGGGCTTCTGCGCGTATGACGATCCGAGAATGCTCGGAACGGTCGCGATGATCGAGCGTGAGCTTCTGCATAACGGCCTGCTGCTGCGGTATCGCACAGAGGTCGGCGTCGACGGCCTCCCTCCGGGGGAGCATCCGTTTCTCGCGTGCTCGTTCTGGCTGGTGGAGCAGTATGCACACGGCGGGCGCCTGGCCGACGCGATCAGGCTGATGGATCGTCTTGTCGGATTCTGTTCCGACGTCGGGCTGCTCGCCGAAGAGGTCGACCCGGCGACCGGCAGGCACGTCGGCAACACGCCGCAGGCGTTCTCGCACCTGACGCTGGTGCGTGCGGCTGATGCCATCAGCAAGGCGCAGGGCGCCGGCCTGCGGGGAGCGGGCAGCACGCCCAGAGGCGAGGAATCCACGGGCGAGACGCCGCTCGACGAGAAGAGGACCGACTATGTCGGCGCGGGCGGGCCGCAGGATCACCCGCATCTCGGAGAGCGCGACGCCTGAGCGGTTCTCGAGCCGCCGGTGCAGGCAGGGTGAACGAGCGTCGACCGCGCCTCACACCACCGTGAATCCCTGAGGCAGGTCTTCGCGCCCGGTGAGCGCGAGGATGACCTGCTCGCCACGCCCGGTCCTGGCGGCGATTCCCGCGGCGAGCGCTGCCGTCTCTTCGATGAGATCGGGGCCGAACTGCGGATGCTGCCCCGTCGCCCTCGCGATGTCGAGAGTGTGCACAACGAGCTCGAACACACGAGTGCGCAGGTATTCGTCGAGGGGGATGCCCATGCCCCCGAGTGAGACCAGACGCGAGGCGTCCTGCGCGTCGATGAGCTGGAGCGCTCGCGATCGCAGCCGTTCGATGCCCCCGACCGGATCGTCCCTGAGCGCTTCGCCGGCCTCGACTCCGCGTTTCGCGATGGCCTCGGGGTTGGTGTACACAAGATAGATCTGGCCGTAGTAGTCGCCGGCCGTCGGCATGTCCGCCCGTTCGGCCGGGTCGAGCTCGAGATAGTCGATCACGGTGATCAGGGCTCTGGCCGTGTGGCCGACGAGCGACCTCACATCCCACACCCCGAGAGCGTTCCACTCCCACTGGTCGGGTGTGATCGCTCTCACGACCGTGCAGAACGTCTCTGATGCTCGGGCGAACCGATCCGCGGTGACCATGGTTCATCGTTGCACGTTCTGCGACAGGAGTGAAGCGGCATCCTGACGCCCGGAGCTGGCAGACTGTCGACATGGCTCCCTCTGATGCGGCACTTTTCTGGCTCGGCAGCTACACCTCTGACTCCGGAGGAAGCGGCACGGGAATCAGCCTGCTTCGGCGGGAGCAGGCGGGAACACTCCAGCTCGTCGATCGCGCGGCGGTGGCGGCTTCGCCCTCGTGGGTGACCACGCACCCCACGCTGCCCGTTGTCTATGCGGCGCTCGAGGCATCCGGAACCGTGCAGGCTTTCGCGCGCAGCGGTGAGACCCGATTGCGCCCCCTCGGCGACCCGCTCGAGGTGGGCGACTCCGTCTGCCACCTGTCTGCGACCGGGGACGCCCTTGTCGCCGCCTGCTACGGCGACGGCCGGGTTGTGTCAGTGCCGCTCGGCGCCAACGGGTCGCTGGCGGGTGAGCCGCTCGTCGCGGCGGCGTCGACCGATCCATACGCCCATCCGTTCGCCGGGGCCGTCGAGGGGAGCGAGGGATTCGGAGAGAACGCATTCGCCGACCTGGCGCTGCGAAGCGCGGTGGAGGCAGACACCCAGCTGAGACCGTCACGCGCTCACACCTCACTCGACCTGCCCGGCGGCGGGTTCGTGACCACGGACCTCGGTCACGACACGGTGCGATTCTGGCGGCGGTCGGGCGTTGGCCTGCATAAGACGGGCAGCGTGACACTGCCGTTCGGTGTGGGACCTCGGCACCTCGTGCGTCACCCCAGCGGACACCTGCACGTTGTGACCGAGTATTCGAACGAGGTGTTCACCCTGCGAGAGGCACGCGACGGCAGCTGGTCCGTCGCGGCATCCGTCATCGCGACAGCCGACTCGCTCGAGACCGGGGACTCCGCGTCCGAGATCTCGATCGCGCCCTCTCAGGAGCAGCTGCACGTGGGAGTCAGGGGTTCGAACCGCATAGCCACGCTGCAGGTGCGCGGCGACGGGTCTGAGCTGCGACCGATAGCGGATGTCGAGAGCGGGGGAGACGGGCCGAGACACCACCTCGAGGACGGCGATGTTCTGCATGTCGCCAACGAGAGGTCCGGTCATGTGTCGTCGCTGCGCCTCGATGAGCGCGGTGTGCCGCGCACGCTCGTCGGGCGCCTGGAGATCGGGTCGCCCGCGTGCCTCGCGAGGGCCTGACGGGATCGGGCGTGACGGGATCGGGCGTGACGGGACCAGAGAGGAACAGGCAATGACTCAGCGCCCTCCGAGAGGCCGTGCTCAACGAGACGAGGGGACGCCGGAGGAACGGGCGGATCGCCTCAAGGAGCGCGTCTATGTGACCTTCACGGCGCTCGCCGTTCTGATCGCGCTCAACTCTCATAGCGAGAGCGTCACAGCGGGCACGGCCGCGCTGAACGTTCTGGTCACGACCGCCGGGGTTCTCCTCGCCGGGTTCGCGGCCGACGTGATCTCGCATGCCGCTACGCACTCCATGATGCCGACGAGCCGCCAGCTCCAGCACATGGTGAGCGTGAGCATCGGCGCTCTCGGCGCCATCGCTCTTCCGATGCTCCTCTTCGGCCTCGCCGCGCTCGGCGTCGTCACCATATCAACCGCACTGGGCGCAGGCCAGGTCATCCTCGCCATATCGCTCGGAGCCTTCGCCCTCGGCGCGCTCCGGCGTGTTCGGCTGACGCTCTGGCGCAGGCTGTTCCTCGCCGGCATCCTCGCCGGCGTCGGAGGACTTGCCATCCTCCTCGAGTTCCTCGCCCACACCCTGTAGGCGGCACCGGACCGCCCGGAGGGCGGGAACCAGCGCGGAGCGTGTCAGGCGTCCCACCCGGTCTGGGGCGTCGCACAGGTCCCCCTGAAGACATACTGCGACGGAAGCCGTCGTTCGTGGCTCGACCAGTCGATCGCGGGGCGGCGCTGATGCTCCGGCAGGTATCCGAGCCGGTAGACGGCCATCAGCTCGAGATCGTCCGGCACCTCGAGCAGCTTCTCGATGCGCGCCCACTGGCCGGGCGCCTCCATCGGGAACGAGACGAACTGGATGCCCATGCCCAGTTCCACGGTCGTCAGCCAGACGTTCTCCATGGCGGCGCCCATGCTGAACACCGAGTAGAACGACGAGAGCTCGCCCGGTCGGTACTCGGAGCGGTCGAGCATCACCCCGAGCAGCAGGGGCGAACCGGCGACGAGCCTGCGGTTCTCCTCACCGAGGGTCTTCGGCACACGGAGCTCGTTCATCAGCTTCTGTCCGCGCGGGGTGAACACCTGGCTGGTGAACGGCCGCAAGACGGCGGGGAGCTTGTCGAACAGCATCCCGCTGCGCTTCTCTCGCATCTCTTTTCTGCTGAAGCGGAAGTACGGCTTATATCTCTCGAAGAACGTGCCGTTCGACATCGCCTCTGTCATGCTCTCACCGCTGATCGCGGCGATCTGCTCGATGCGGGAGCGTTCTTCGATGAGCACGAATCGCCACGGCTGGCTGTTCAGCTGTGACGGTGCCCGTGCCGCGACCTCCATAAGCAGGCGCTGGTGCTCGTCGCTCACGGCGTCTGGCAGAAACGGCCCGTTCGTCGTTTTGCGCCTGCGCACCACGTCGAGGAACTCCACGCGTCACCTCCAGGCTCTCAGCAGGCTCAGCACGAAGAACGGCGCGGCCGCAAGGGCGATGACGGTGTGCCGCCGGCCGCGGGAACCGGCGAAGGGGATGAGCGTGAGCGGAACCGCCGCCGGCATCAGCAGATAACCGGCTCGCGACCGGTTCCGGATGCCTGAGGACATGGCGGCACCGGCCAGCGCTGCCGTGCACACGTAGAGGGCGTGGTGCACCCATCGGCTGCGCGAGGTGTCGACTCGCCCGGTGGCCGCACTCACACCGAGCGCGCAGTTCGCCGCGTAGCTGACCGCGGCGGCGGTGACCAGTGGTCTCACGGTGCTCCTTCTGACGGTCACCCGGGTGTGCTTTCGACCGTACGGCAGCTGCGCGTTATGCTCAAGCGGCCCGAGAAGAGGAAAACGGCGCGGGGAAAGGACGTTTTGGGCGCGCGAGGCCTCGCCTCGTGGCTTTTTCCTCCTCCCGCGCCGGGGCGTTCAGCGAGGCCAGGCTCATGCGAGGCCAGGCTCACTCGAGGCCGTGCTCGCGGGCGACGATCGCCGCCTGCATCCGCGACGTGCATCGCACTGTTCGAGATGTTCTGACCGAGATACACCTCTCGGATGACGAGGATGCACCTCGCGCACGACGCGCGGTGTGCCGCCGCCGACGACCATTAAAGGCATGAACACTACAGGCGAATACACAACCGGCCCGGCCGGGGTCGCACCGTCGGCACCCATTCTGACCGGGACGCAGCTGGTCAAGACCTACGGAGGTACCTACGCGCTCGCCGGCGTCGACATAGCCGTTTTCGCGGGGGAGTCCGTGGCCATCATGGGCGCTTCGGGTTCGGGCAAAACGACACTGCTGCACACACTCGCGGGCATCATCACACCGGAGGCCGGAACCGTCACCCTGCTCGCCCCGCACGGTCTCGTGCGGGTGAACGAGCTCGGCGAGACGGAACGGTCGCGGTTGCGCCGCGAGGCGTTCGGCTTCGTGTTTCAGCAGGGGCTGCTGATCCCCGAGCTCACGGCCGTCGAGAACGTCGCCCTTCCGCTGATGCTCGCGGGCTACCCACGTCGTGAGGCGGAAGGCCGCGCCCAGCACTGGCTCGCCGTGCTCGGGCTCGCGGGTCTCGAGTCGAGGCGCATCGGCGAGCTGTCCGGCGGTCAGGCGCAGCGGGTGGCGATTGGGCGCGCGCAGGTCACGGGGGCGACAGTGGTCTTCGCCGATGAGCCGACGGGTGCTCTCGACTCAGCCACCTCCGTCGACGTGATGACGGCGCTGCTCGAGTCGACGACCGGGCAGGGGCACTCGCTTGTGCTGGTGACCCACGACGAACAGGTCGCGGCACGCTGCTCCAGAATCGTGCGTCTGCGCGACGGACGGGTCGAAGCGGATGCCGCACACACCACGTCCGTGCCGGTCGCCGGAGGTGTGCGGGTGCCGGACATGCCCGCTCCGCCCCAGAACCCGCTGAACGTCCAGGGTGCTCAGACCCCGCAGGGCGGTGCACGGTGGTAGCCGCATCCGCCGTTCCGGCTCTGCCGAAGGCCCGTGGCGGAGCACCCGTCGCCCGCCTGACCTGGCTGCTCGCCAGGCCGAGCGCCCAGAGCAGCGCGACGATCGTGCTGCCCGCCGTCGCCTTCGCGGTCACCACCGCACTCCTGCTCATCGTGCTCGGCGGTGCGCTGATGTTCTGGTCGTGGACGGGAGAGACCGCCGGTCTGTACCAGCTGCTCAGCATGCTCGCCCTCGCGCTGCTCGTTGTGCCGCTCGCGACCTTGAGCGGAGCCGCGGCACGGCTCTCGGCGCGCAGGCGCGACGACCGGCTCGCCACCCTGCGACTGCTCGGCGCGACACCGGGAGTGGTGATGCGGATCACCGTTCTCGAGTCGACGGCCGTCGCCGTGATCGGGGCGCTCGCGGGCGTTGTGCTCTATCTGCTCTCGATGCCGCTCGTCGGCCTGATCCCGTTCAACGGCGAGGCGATCGGTGCGGCTTCGCTCTGGCTCGGTGTTCCGATCATCGCGGCGGTCATCGCCGGTGTCGCCCTGCTGGCCGCGCTCAGCGCTGTCGTCGGCCTGCGCCAGGTGATCGTGTCTCCGCTCGGCGTTCGCACCAGGCAGACCGCCCCCACGATGCACTGGCTGCGCGGAGTCGTCGGAGCGGCTGTCGTCATCGTCTCGTACATCGTGCTCAGCTCCCTCGGTGTGCTCCCCGGCCTGGCGGCGATTGTGCTTGTGCTCGCGCTCACCTTCGCCGTCGGCGTGGCCGTGCTCAACCTCATCGGCCCGTGGGCGATCGGAGTGGTGGCGAAGATTCAGGTCAAACGTGCTCGCACCGCCGCGAAGCTCATCGCGGCGAGGGGAATCCTCGAGTCGCCGAAGGCGGCGTGGCGCCAGGTCAGCGGCATGGCCATGACGAGCTTCGTCACCGTCGTCGCCGGCACGGGGGTGGCTTTCGCCAACACGTTCGAAGCGGGAGCGCAGTCGGACGATCCGCTTCTGAACGACGTGCGCACCGGCATCCTGATCACCCTGATCGCCTCGTTCGTGATGGTGGCCTGCTCTGTCGGGGTCAACCAGGCGGCGGCGATCCTCGACCGCCGCGACCTGTACGTCAACCTCGATCGCGTCGGCATGCCGCGCGACGTTATGGAGAGCGCGAGGTCTCGCACCACAATGGTGCCCCTGCGGTTCGTCGTCATCGGCTCGGCGCTCGTCGGTGCGGTGCTCGTTCTGCCGCTCGCCGGTTTCGCGCTGATCTTCGCACCGGTGTCGATGCTGATCATCGTCGCCTGCTTCGCAGCCGGCCTCACACTCGTGTGGCTGGCGCTCCGCTCGACGCGGCCCGTCCTGACACGGGTCCTCAGCACACCCGAACGCGCGTAGGGCCCGCGCTCGGGCGGGCTCGGCAGGCTTCGCCGAGCCCTTGGCCGCATCCGCCGGTGTGCGAATCACACCGGCGGATGCGGCCTGCAGCCGATACATTTAAGGCATGGCCGATTCCGAGGTATCCGCACAGCTCTCCCGCCAGCGCAAGAGCATCGACAACATCGATGCGGCACTGATCCACCTGCTGGCCGAGCGCTTCAAATTCACTCAGGAGGTCGGCAGGCTCAAGGCTGAGCACGGCCTGCCCGCGGCGGATCCTGAACGCGAGGCCCGGCAGATCGAGAGGCTGCGCAACCTGGCGGTCGAAGCCGACCTCGACCCGGCCTTTGCCGAGAAATGGTTCACTTTCGTTGTGGCAGAGGTGATCCACCACCACGAGCGCATAGCCGGCCGCGCATGACCTGGACGGTGCTGCCGCAGCACGGCAGGGTCATCGCTGTGACGGGCGGGAACGCGGGTCTCGGGTTCTGGACGAGCCTGCAGCTCGCCGAGGCCGGTGCATCGGTTGTGCTGTGCTGCCGCAATCGTGAGAAGGCGGATGCCGCACGCGCGGCCATCCTGCGACGGGTTCCGGATGCCGTCGTGAGCGTCGTCGACCTGGATCTCGCCGACCTCGGGTCGGTGCGCCGAGCCGGCGAAGAACTCGCCGCGTTCGATCGGCTCGACGTTCTGATCGAGAACGCGGGGGTCGTGCACGTTCCGGTTCGCCGGCGCGAGAGCGTCGACGGGATCGAGTTCGTGCTCGCCACGAACTACGTCGGGCATGTCGCGCTGACCGCTCACGCGATGCCCGCGCTTGAACGCACTCCTGGCGCGCGGGTGGTGACCCTCGGCAGCCTGTCGACCCTGATGGTGCAGCCGAGGCTGGACGACCTGCAGCTCCGCAGGCACTACGACGGCTGGACGGCGTATGCCCGCTCGAAGGTGGCGACCCAGTCATTCGGATTCGAGCTCGATCGTCGCCTGCGCGAGGCAGGCAGCCACGTGCGCTCGGTGTGCGCGCACCCGGGGTATTCGATCAGCGGCCGCAGCCCGGCTGTTCCGGGCGTCAAAGAGCCGAGCCTCAGAAAACGGTTCGTCGACAACCTGCAGTGGCCGTTCGCCCAGGGCAAGGACCGAGGGGCCTGGCCCATCGTGCGTGCGGCGACCGACACGGTGCAGGGCGGCGAGTACGTCGGGCCGCTTTTTCTGATGAAGGGGCGTCCTGTTCTCGCGAAGCCGAACGCGCTCACGCTGGATCGTGCTGTCGCCGCGGCGTTCTGGGCGGAGGCCGAGCGGGTCGCCGGCGTCCGCCTGTTGTGATGACAACGCTCATTGACGACACGTCGGTCGCTGCTCGGTATGGTTGTCGGGGCGCACGCCGAGCCGGGGGCGGGCGCGCCTGCCCCGTTGATCGGTCACGGGCCGATGAAGCTGAAGGAGACGCGGATTGATCTGGGAGATCGATGACCGTAAACGGGCGATCGAGGGACTCGACGAGAACGGACGCCCTGATCCGGGCTATGCCCGATCGCTCGGGCTTCTGCCCGCACGCACGGGACCGCGTGTGCTCGCCGCCGTGCTCGAGTGGTCGCTCGCCGTCCTGATCGCCCTGCCCGCAGTGGTCTTCGTCGTTCCCGTTGTCGTGCAGGCCACGAGCGACGGTTTCGACCCGGCCGCGTTCCTGCAGAGGAGCGATCTCGTCTGGATCATCGTCGCCGTGGCCGCTTCGAACGGCCTGATCACCGCGTACACGATCGTGCAGCTCGTCCTTCACGGTCGCAAGGGTGTCACGCTCGGCAAGGCGATCGTCGGCATCAGGTCGGTGAACGTCAGAACCCTCGAGCGCCCGGGGTTCTGGCGTGGTGCAGTGGTCAGGTATCTCGTGGCCTGTGCCTCTTTCGCGGTGCCCCTCGTCGGACCGCTGTTCGTGATCGCGCTGTCACCCTTCTTCGACGGGGAACGGCGAGGGCGCGGCTGGCTGGATCTCGCGGCCGCGACCTGGTTCGTCGACACGCGCCGTGGATTGAATCCCTATGACGAGAAGCGTATGCGCATCGCCCGCAAGCGCCTGAACACCCCGGAACGCGCAGAGAAGCGGCCGCTGCCGTCGTTGTCGACCTCGGTGGCCCCTGGCGCCGCCGCCCCGTACACCCCGGGTGCGCGCCTGTCCGGGGGAGTGCTCGGCGCACACCGTGTGCCCGCAGAGCCCGCTGTGCGCACAGCCACCTCGGGCGCCGGCGCTCTCGCGACCCCGCTGGTGGCCTCTGCTGCTCCGCCCGCGTTCCCGGCGCAGGCACCCGGCCCTCGGCCCTCCGCGCCCTCCGCTCCCGCTCCTGCCCACGCGCCGGTCCCGTCTCCAGCCACCCGGGTGCAGAACGGGGTGCGGGCCGTCCTCGTTCTCGACACAGGTGAACCTCTCGAGGTGCGCGGAGTGACGCTCATCGGACGCGACCCGAGCGCCGCAGCCGGGGAGTCCGTCACCCGGACCGTGCCGCTGGCCGACGACACCCTCACCGTCTCGAAGACCCACCTCGCCATTGTGCCCGCGCGCCGAGGCGTCTTCGTCGTCGACCGCGCGTCGACGAACGGCAGCGCGATCGTCCGCGCTGACACCGAGGTGCCCCTCGCTGCAGGCGAACCCGCAGAGCTCCACGTGGGTGACACCGTGCGTTTCGGCGACCGCTCCCTGACGGTGGCGCAGTTATGACCCAGATCCACGACATGTCGGGCACCGAGACCACGGGCACCGAGACCATAGAGCCCGGGAAGGCCGTTCGATGAGGATCAAGCTCACACTGCGCCGCCCGGCTGCGCCGCTCACAGACATCCTCGTGATGACCGACTCCACAGCGACGGTGGCGGATGTCGCACGCCAGATCGCGACGACCGATCCGATGCGGAGCATTCCCGCCGCCCGATCGGCGACTCTCACCCTCTCTGTCGCGCCGCCGACGAGCGATCGTCTCGAGACGCTGAGCCCAGACCTTCTCGTCGGAGACGCACCGATCGGCTCCGGCTTTCTCGCCGAGGTCGTCGACGTCGGCTCGAGTCGTGCCGCAGCGGGAGCAGTGCGGGCGCGGCCCTCTGCGGTGCTCACGGTGGTCTCAGGCCCGTCGGCGGGGCAGGAGTTCCCCCTGCCGATCGGGCATTTCCTCATTGGCCGTGACGAACGCAACGACGTCACTCTCGCTGATCCTCTTGTGTCGAAACGGCATGCACGGGTCGAGGTCGCGGGAACATTCGTCGAAATCGTCGACCTCAACTCCGCGAATGGAATCCTCGTCGACGGCGGCCTTGTGCAGCGGCTCAGAGTCATCCCGGGCCAGAAGTTCACACTCGGTGACTCCGAACTCGTTGTGCGCCTGATGAACGAGACCGGCGGTTCTCACGACGCCGACCCCGTTCTCGAGCGTGGAGGCGCCCTTCTGTTCAACCGCAGCCCTCGGGTCGAAGAGAGATACAGCGGTCAAGAACTCCCCGAGCCCCGTTTTCCGCGCGATCAGGTGCAGCGTCTGTTCCCGTGGCCCATGCTCATCGCGCCGATCCTGCTGGGCATCACTGTCTTCTCGATGACAGGGCGAGCCCTGTCGCTGCTGATGATCGCGGCGTCGCCGATGATGATGTTCGGCAACTTCATCTCTCAGCGGACGAACCTCGGCCAGCGGCTCAAAAAAGAAGTCGCCTCGTTCGAGGAGCAGTTCGAACGCCTTGAAGAGAGGCTGTACCACGCGCATCCGCAGGAACAGGAGGTGCGTCAGAACGAGGTCCCCGCCGTCGCCGTCGTCTTCGACGAGGCGATGAGACTCGGTCCGATGCTGTGGACCCGCCGTCCAGAGCACTGGAACTTCCTCGCCGTGCGGCTCGGTGAATGCACGGACAAGGCCCGAACGGCCATCAAGCGCACCGAGTCCAACGACGCCCTCGTCGAATACGTCGAGCGGGTGGACCGGCTCGAAGAACGCTACGCGATGATCGACGACGTCCCGATCCTCGAGTCGCTGCAGAGCGTCGGATCCATCGGGGTCGCCGGGCCCACACCGCTCGCGAGTGACGCACTGCGCGGGATAGCCGTCCAGCTCTTCGGGATGCACTCGCCCAATGAGCTCGTCACCGTCGCGTTGACGGAGCCCGGATGGGCGAGTGAACTCGATTGGCTGAAGTGGCTGCCCCACACCTCGAGCGAGCGGAATCCCTTGAAGGACATGCCGCTCGCCGATTCTGCGTCGACCGGGAACGCGCTGCTGAGCGGGCTCGAAGAGATCGTGCTGCGCCGTGCACGCCAGGCGGCCTCTCCCCGACCGCCATACGGTGACGACTGGGACCCGATGCTGTACGGCACAGACGTGAAGCGAGCCGCAGAAGAGGCGACGTTCCCCGGGCAGACGGCCATTCTCGTCATCGTCACAAACGATGCTCCGGTCGACCGTGCCCGGCTGACGCAGATCCTCGAGCGCGGAGCCGACGTCGGGGTGTACGGTCTCTTCGTCGCCCCCGTCGTCGAGGCCCTGCCCGCCGTGTGCCGCACGTTCGTCGACGTCACGCTCGGGCTCGACAGAGCATCCGTCGGCACGGTGCGGAGCGGGGTCGATTACCGGAACGTGCGGCTCGAAGGCGTCTCACACGCCTACATGACCATGCTCGCCAAACGGCTGGCGCCCGTCGTCGACTCGAGCACGGTCATCGAGGACTCGTCAGACATCCCGGACTCCGTGATGTTCCTCTCACTCGTCGGCCCTGAGATCGCCGATGATCCGAACGCGGCGATCGACCGCTGGCGGCAGAACAACACGATCCTCGACCGCTCGGGCGCACCGCAGCCGCGGTTGAAGAAAGCGGGAAACCTGCGCGCGATCATCGGTCAGTCGCAGACGGATGCCATGACCCTCGACCTGCGGACCCAGGGCCCGCACGCTCTCGTCGGCGGCACAACGGGCGCCGGAAAAAGCGAGTTCCTGCAGGCCTGGGTGCTCGGCATGGCCGCTGCCCACAGCCCCGATCGTGTCACGTTCCTGTTCGTCGACTACAAGGGCGGTTCGGCGTTCGCTGACTGCGTTGAGCTTCCGCACTGCGTCGGACTCGTCACCGACCTCAGCCCTCACCTGGTCCGGCGCGCTCTGACGAGTCTGCGTGCCGAGCTCCATCACCGTGAGCACCTGTTCAACCGCAAGAAGGCCAAAGACCTTCTCGAGCTCGAGAAACGGCGTGACCCAGAGACACCACCGGCCCTTGTGCTCGTCATCGACGAGTTCGCCGCGCTCGCGGCCGAGGTCCCCGAGTTCGTCGACGGCGTCGTCGACATCGCCCAGCGCGGGAGGTCCCTCGGCATCCACCTGATCATGGCGACGCAGCGACCGGCCGGAGTCATCAAAGACAACCTGCGGGCGAACACCAACCTGAGGGTCGCCCTGCGCATGGCGGACGAATCGGATTCGAAAGATGTCGTCGACGACCCGATCGCGGCCAGTTTCCCTCCCTCGATCCCCGGCCGTGGAATCGCGAAAACCGGTCCGGGTCGCCTTGTGCCGTTCCAGTCCGCGTATGCCGGCGGCTGGACGAGCGACGAGGCCCAGATCGCAGAGGTCAAGGTCGCCGAACTGCGGTTCGGCTCGATCCAGGTCTGGGAAGCGGATCAGCCGCCGGAATCGGACTCTCACGATGAAGACCTGGGGCCGAACGATCAGAAGCGCATAGTGGCCAGTCTTGTGAAGGCCGCCGCGCAGGCTCGCATCCCGGCCCCGCGCCGACCGTGGCTCGACGATCTCGAGCCGACGGTCGACATCCGTGATCTGCCGGTCTTCGGCGACAGGAAGATCCCGCTGGGCAAAACGGATGTTCCGGAACGGCAGCTGCAGGAGCCGGCGTACTTCTCTCCAGACAAAGACGGTTCGCTTCTCGTCTACGGCACGAGCGGCTCGGGCAAGTCGACGGTGCTCCGCGCTCTGGCGATCGCCGCCGGGCTCGACAAGGGTGCGTCGAACGTCGAGGTGTACGGGCTCGACTTCGGCTCGGGGTCGCTGAAGAGCCTCGAGCTGCTCCCGCACGTCGGCTCCATCATCTCTGGCGACGACGCCGAGCGCGTGCAGCGCATTCTGCGGTCGCTGGCGCGCGTGCTCGACGACCGGGGCAAACGCTTCAGCGCCGCCAACGCGTCGAGCCTGACCGAGTATCGCGAGATCACCGGCACAAGCGAATCTCGCATCCTGCTGCTGATCGACGGCCTTCCGCAGTTCAGGGGCGAATGGGAGTCGACGACGGCGCGTATGCCGTTCTATCAGACCTTTATGCGGATTCTGGGCGAAGGCCGCCCCCTGGGAGTGCACGTCGTCGCGAGCGCGGACCGCTCCGGCTCTGTGCCGACAGCCGTGAGCGCGAACGTCTCGCGGCGTGTGGTGCTGCGGCTCGCGGATGAGTCCGGGTACGCGATGCTGAACGCCCCGAAAGACGTGCTCGACGAGAGGTCGTCCCCTGGACGAGCGATCGTCGACGGCCGTGAGACCCAGATCGCCACGCTCGGCGGCACCCCGAACGTGGCGGAGCAGACCAAGCTGCTCGAACAGCTCGCGACCGAGCTGCGTTCTGCCGGGGCTCGGGAGGTCGCCGAGATCGGTGCGCTCCCGACGCGCCTCGCCGTGCAGGACTTGCCAGACCGGGTCGGTGACTTCCCCGTGCTGGGTGTGGCCGAAGACACTCTGGCCCCGCGGGACTTCGACCCGGTGGGGACCTTCGTGGTGGCCGGCCCGCCGTTGTCGGGCAAGACCACGGCGATGAAGGCCATCATCACCGCCATGCGGCGTTTCGACCCCGACGTCAAACTGTTCCACTTCGGCGGCCGACGAGCTCAGCTCAAGGGCTACGCGCCGTGGACGCGGAGCGCCGTCACCCCAGACGACGCCAAGGAGCTCGCGAAGGAGATCGCCGAGATCGCCGTCGACGAGTCCATCACCGCGCGTATGCTCGTGATCGTCGAAGACGTGCCCCTGTTCGCCGACGGGCCGGCGGAGCGCCAGATGAAAGAGATGTTCCAGGCGATCAACCGCAGCGATCACCTGCTCGTCGGCGACGCCGACGTCACGCAGGTCACAAGCGGCTTCGGCTTCATCGGCGATTTCAAGGCGGGACGCAAGGGCATCATCCTCAAACCGGATGCCTTCGACGGCGACGCCGTGTTCAAGGTGCCGTTCCCGAAGGTCAAGCGCAGTGACTTTCCCGAAGGCAGGGGCATCTTCGTGCAGGCGGGCCGCCAGGTCACCGTGCAGCTGCCGCTCGTCGACGAAATGACCCTCCGCTGAGGGATGGGGCTGAGGGATGGGGCTGAGGGATGGGGCTGAGGGGTCTTGAGGGGAGGATGGGGAGTTCTCCCCGTCGACACGGTCGTCGGTTGTTCCGTACGATGTGGTGTCGGGCCGAGTGGTCCGGTTTTTATGAGCGAGGGAGTTGACGATGGCTGATTTCGGTGCATCTTATTCGGAGATGGAGCAGGTGGCGTCGTCGCTGTCACAGGCTCGCGACGACATTCAGGGGCAGCTGGACACCTTGAAGAGCCAGGTGGACACGCTGCTGGGTGAGGATTTCAAGACGCAGCATGCGTCTGGCAAGTTCGGTGACGGCTACACAGAGCTGACGACGGGTCTGAAGGGCGCCGTGGACGGCATCAACGACATGTCCGAATCCCTGCTCGGCATGATGCGTGCGATCCAGGATCTGGATCAGCAGCTCGCAGGCGGCTGAGCACCCGATAGTGGTTTGGCGGGGGCCGGCGATACCAGGCCGGCCCCTTTTCCTCTGCACACCCCGTGAGAAAGAGTCGATATGGGACGCGACGTCAACATCCCGATGTCAGACCTGGAGCGTCTGAACTCGTCGTTGAAGAACATCGTCAACGAGTTCGAGAACGCAGGATCCCGCGGTGACGAGCTGGAGGCCGCCATCGGCAATCCGCACGGCGAGGGCGCGCTGCGAGACGAGGTCGATCGTTTCGAGGGTGCGTGGAACGACCGCAGAGACACCCTCAAAGAAGACGTGAAAAGTCTTCAGGAGCGCGTGCAGGACGTGGCGAAGGCCTGGGCAGACTTCGACGACGAGGCGGCCGCGAACCTCGACCAGACGGAGACGACTCCCCAGATCCCCGAGAGGATGTGAGCGGGATGGACCGCACTCCTACCGCAGGCAAGAACTACGAGATCCTCCCGATCACGGGAGACGCCTACGCGATCGAGCGTCGCGGCATCGAGATCGAGAGCCTCGGCGATCAGATGACGGCGGCAGCCGACCTTCTCGACACGATCTCGCTCGGGGCGGAGTGCCGTGGCAAGAGCCTCGACAGCATCAAGGACTCAGTCGGCGACGTCGCGAAGGATCTGCGCACGGCGGGCGAGCGCTACAGCCCGAGCGGCGGGCACATCACGAGCTACGCCCGCGCGCTGGATGACGCTCAGGCCAGGCTCAACACGCTCCTGCCCGCACTGGAGGAACTCTGGACGACGTACCGGACGACGGCCGGACAGCAGGCGGACGACGCGATGCTTCCGCCCGCCGAAGGCGAACCGGACGAGGACCTCACCACCGCCGCGGACGTCGACGAGGATCGCGATGCCTGGAAGGCCAAGGCTGTCGAGTACGAGGGCGTCTATGACACCTGGTGGGCCGCGTACGAAGACGCTCGCAGGGGAATCCAGGGAGCCAACGACCGCGGGGTCGAGGACTCCTGGTGGGACGACCAGCTGCCCTGGCTTGAGGTTCTCGGCGACATCCTCTCGTACGCGGGCATAGCGCTCGCCATCGTGGCCTGCATCCTCGGCGGGCCGTTCATCCTCATCGCGGCGATCGTCGGGCTGGCCGCGCTCGCGGTAGCTGTCTGGAAGGTGTCGTGTGGTCGTGGGAACGGCTGGGACATCGCGATGGCGGCGATCGGCGTCTTCCCCTTCGGCAAGGCCTTCTCCGCCTTCAGCGCTGTGCGCGGCGCGGCAGCGGGAACACGTCTCACCGCGCTCGGAAACGGCCTGCTGGGAATGGGGAGCGACATCGTCGGCGCGGGGTGGCGCAACGGGGCGCACCTCACGGGCGTGCTGCGGGCCGGCCGGGTGGGCGAGGTGTTCCACTCCCCTCAGGTCCTCAACCAGAACGGCACGCGGGTGATGCGGGAGTTCTTCAACGACATCGGCAACCCGTCCATGCTGTCACGGCTGCTGCTGGGCAGGGAGGGTGCGGCGAGCGCGGCGATCAGCGATGCCGCATCCGGACTGTCGAACCGGGCCGTGGACAATCTCACCGGATTCCTCTCCGGTCAGGGCGCAGGCGGCAGCATCATGCAGGACATGCTGAGCGGTGGGAACCAGGCGCTCGACTTTCTCGACGGGCTCGGCAAGGCAGGTGCCGGCTTCGGCTTCGACCGGGCGACCGGCGGATGGGGCATCGGATAGTGCGGAGGATCGACGTCGTGCTGGACGACCGCTGGCTGCTGGCCGTGCCGACGATGGATGAGCCGGCGCGCGAGGAGTGGGCACGGGAGCGCGTCGCCATGCTGCACTCGGAGCCGGAGCGCAACGATCCGGAGCAGACGGCGCAGGATCTGGCGAGGCTCGCCGCCCTTGCAGACGACTCAGCGCTCGCCACGATGATCTTCTGCCCAGACGGCCTGCCGGGGCGAGCCCTGGTGAGCGTCTACGGCGAAGAGACGCAGCTCGAGACCCTGGACGACCTGCCCGAGCTTGCGCCAGCGTCGCTTCCGCGCCAGGTGCTTCCCCTCGGCGAGCACCCGTCGAGCAGGGGGCGTGTGGTCTCCACGCTCACCCAGGTTCCGGACGTGGGAGTCGTTGGCACCCTGCAGTTCGAGCTTCTGCGCGACGGCGCACTGCTCGAAGTGATTGCAACCAGCCCGAGCCTGCCGCATCTCGGCTCGGGTATGCAGTTGTTCACAGAGCTGATCGAGCGCATCACCATCGGCGAGTCCGTTGAGAAGGAGCAGTCCCGTGTCACTGCGTGAGGAGCTTCTGGGCCTGGCGCCGGCGACGCCGCTGTTCCGGATGCTGCTGCCGGACGAGTGGCAGTGTTTTCCCGTCACCCCGGATCTTGGCAACGAGGTCGAGCTTCGCACCCGGGAAGTCTTCAAGAAGGCGGGACGACCCGATCTGGACGGTCAGTTCACCGCCGAACTGCACCGCAGCATGCAGGGCCTCGAGCGTGCGGGTGCGAAGTACATCCTGCTGCCGACGAACCGGGCTGCAGACAAGGCACCGCTGTCGCTCTCGATGATCATCACCTTCGTGGACTCGCCCGACCGCTCACTGGACGGATGGGTCACCGCCCGGATCCATGAGGGCGCGCAGCTGCTCGACCCGGAGGGGAAGATCGTCTTCTGGCATGCACGCACAGAGGGAACGGACGGCGAGACCCAGCAGACGCAGAGCACATACGTCATCCCCGTCCCCGGCTCGAATCGCCGTCAGGCACTTATGCTCAGAGGCACCGCGCTGATCGGGATCGACACCCCTGACGACGACGAGTACGTCACCGCTGTGCACTCGATCTTCGACGCGATGGCATCGACGGTGGCCTGGGTCCGCGCAGACGAGGCGGTCACCGCTCCATGACCGGTGTCATCAGGCTGCAGGGTGAGGACAGCGATGTGATCGCCGTCGCTCAGGCCGCCGCCAAGACGATAGCGGCGGATCGCGACGTGCGGCGAAGCCTGTTCCTGCAGCTGTGGAACCTGCACAGTGGTCGCCGTCAGCTCGCGGCGCCCGGGGTCTCCGTCGAGGGTGCAGCGCCCATCAGCTCACCCGCCTCGGAGTCGTCTCGCGCCTGGCAGGGGACCTGGGGCGCCCTGCTCGGCATCGGTCTGACGGCCGCCATGACGGCAGCCGTGATGTTCGGGCCGGCGGGGCGAAGGAACACGTACATCTCCGCGGAACTGGCATTCGCCGTCGCCACGCCCGCCGCGATCATCGCCGCCGTGCTGCTCGTAGCGCTGCTTCTGCTTCCGGTCCCGCGGGGGCAGGCGGCCCGCTACGGCACCGTGTGCACAGTGATCGTCGCCATCGTCGTCGCGGTGATGCTCGCCTTCCGGATCTTCGCCGGTGAATCGGACTCTCGGGGATTCACCCTCGAGCAGGTCGCGCTCTGGACGCCTGTGACCTCGGCGATCTTCCTGCTGCTCCTGCTTGTCTCGTTGCGGTTCGACGTCATACGTCGACGCACGGCAGAGGTCGACGACAGACCAGGCGCCCGCGAGCTCAGCCGCGTCCGCGTCAGCCGAACGCGTGACCTGAGACGCACTGCCGAGCGCCTTGCCCGTGGTGAACAGGGGCGTGCTGCCGAAGGGAGCGCGGACTGGCTGAGCCGGCTCGACCGCCTCGAGGCGCGTGGGGTCGATGCCCGGACCATCGCTCAGGCGCGGACCCTGACCCCCACCGCGTGGCTCACCTGGGTGTTCTACGACGGCGACATCGATGTGTCCGAGATCCTCCCCACGTCATGACCGGCCGCGCGAGCGGCTGACCGGCCGACGAGTTCCGCCGCGTCTGAGACGGCACGTCGGCATCTCTCGCGGGACGAGGGGAGTGGTGCCCATCGACTCGTCGTCCGCGGTCTCGTAGTGTTGGTCCTTGCCGGGCGAGCCGGCCATGGGGAACGGGGATTGAGCGCGCATGAGCGATGTGCAGGTGTTCTATGCGGCGCTGAACGGTGCGTCGAGCGCACTCCAGACGGCGACAACGAATCTGCTCACCGAAGCGGCGAACGTGATCGGAGAAGACACCGGCATCGAGAATCCGGGTCAGCGCGTCTCCCTGCGGTTGGAGATGCACCGGCGGATGACCGCTCTGCACGACGCCGCCTACAACCGGATCGAGACGGCCTCGGCATTGTCGTCGACGATCACCGCGATCGCCGACCGGTACAGCGATCTCGATCTCGAACTCACCGGGCAGGAGCAGCCGTGAGCCTGACGTCGCCCGCCCGCGGCTACCCGCTCGAGCGGATCGAGGGGAACACGGGATCCATGTCGTACTGGAACGGTCTCTTCACAAGGGTCGGCGGCCACCTCAGCGACCTGCGCTCCGCCGCACAGAGCGCGACGGAGCTTGAAGGCGTCGGCGCATCGATCCGTGCGGCCCGTTCCGATGCGCAAGAGCTCGCCGGTGTGCTGACGACCGAGATCGTGGAGGCGGAGCTGCTGGCCGGTGTGCTGCAGCGATATGCAGACGCCTTCTCGGCATCCGCAGAACGCGCGAACGGCATGATCGACGACATCGAGTCCGCGCACGCCGAGTGGGAGCGAGCGGCGGGCGCCGCTGAGAACGCAGCCCTCAGTGCGCTGTGGACATCGCGGGCGAGCGAGGATGCCGACCTCGAGGCCACCGGGACCACCGAGGCCACCGGGACCACCGACGCCACCGAGGCGAACGACGCCGCCCGAGAGGCAGTCGCGGCGCGAGACGCAGCCAAAGAGACGCTCGACGCGCTCTGGGCGGAGTACGAGGGCTATTACAGCGCCTGGGACGAGGCATACGATGCTGCGCTCTCGGAGCTGGCCGCCGGCACGGACTCCACCCTCACCCTCGACGCTCGGACACTGCTCGACGATCTTCTCGCCGCGAACGACCCCGCCGAGATACTGAGGCTGTGGAACGAGCATCCGGAGTTGCACACCGAACTCCTCGCCCAGCATCCGGAGATCATCGGAAACCTCGACGGGATCCCCTACGAGATCCGCAGCGAGGCGAACTACAGCATCCTTGAAGACATGTACAACTCCGACCTCGATGAGCCCAAGCGTTCCGAGATCGACGCGCTCTGGAACGAGGTGGACATCAACGGCGGCCACCTGATCGCCTTCGACCCGAATGGCTCTGAACAGACCACGGCTGCCCTCTGGTACGGCGACTTCGACGCCGAGAACGTGTCGGTCCTGGTGCCCGGAATGGACTCAGACGTCGCGGGGGTCGGTGAGTGGGGGCTCTCGGCGATCGATCTCAACAACGGCGTACCCGGCACGGCGACGGTGGTCTGGTTCGGCTACGACTCGCCCACCAAGCCCGAGGAGCCGTTTATGGAGCGTGCAGAGGACGGCGCTGCCGCTCTCGCGGGGTTCCTGCGCGGGCTCGACGAACTCAGGCAATCCGCCCAGATCAGTGTGGTCGCCCACTCCTACGGCAGCACAACAGCGGCTCTGGCGATCGGGAGCGACCCGGGCGGCCTCGGTGTGGACCAGTTCATCGCTGTGGGTTCCGCCGGCTTCCCCGTCGACCCGGAGGTCTTGGCGAACCTCGCATCCGAGGACGCACCGCAGATCTTCGCGACCCTCTCAGAGGACGACCTGTGGGCCCGCGTCGGGCGGGAGCCGCTTCTGCTCTCGCAGCACGGCACGGTCCCCGAGACGATGACCGGCGTCATCGAGTTCGGCAGCGACGGAGGCGTCGACGCGAACAACGAGACGCTGATCGCGACACCGGGGCACGGCGCGCACACGGGCGACGGGCCCGGTGGTTACCTGATGGACGGATCGGAGTCGTTCTACAACATCCAGCAGATCATCGCGAACGGTGAACCCGGAACGGAGATGGACGGTGAGGGCAGCGAGAGCGGATTCTGGGATCTTCCCGACTGGCTCCCGGTGGACCCGTATCGTCTGTGATGAACATGCGAAACTCGAACAGATGGAGAGGACCGGCGGCGCTGTCCGTCGGATTGGTGCTGACGATGACGGGATGCGCGCAGGCGGCGCCTCAAGGCGACGCGCTCTACGAGGAGGCCTCAGAGCAGTACTTCCCGATGGCGGAGGACATGCACGGTGTGATCATGGCGATCCACGAGGGCGAGTGGACAGTGGATCAGGGAGGCTACGGCGCGCAGGGGACGTCCTGCCAGCGAGGAGCCGATGAGTTCGGCTACATGTTCAACTACGTCCGCGTCGTCACGCTCGAGGACCTGGACGCCGAGGCGCTGAGCGCCGCGGCAGCGAGCGCCTTCGACGAGCTCGGCCTCACACCCGCGGTCACGGTTCGAGGCGAGGGCGAAGGCGAGGAGCACGTCGTTGTGGCGGAGGGCGAGCGGATCGGGCGCGCGGTAGTGACCATCCGGCCGGCACACGATCAGGTGCGGGTGACGGCCCGCACGGAATGCGCTCCCGGCTCCGCCCACGACGTGAGCGCTCTGGTCTTCGGCGAGGAACGACTCCCGGCGGGGGTGTCACGCCGTCTTCCCGCGTTCGAGGGGCCGGACTCCGTTCCGCAGTTCTACTTTCCCGCTGACGGCCCGGTCTATTACAACGAGGACGGAACCCCTGTCGTTCCGCAGCCGGTGGTCACCGAGTACCCGAAAGCCCCCTACGGCGCGTAGCCGCTGAGCCGCCGTCCGAGCTCAGGCGGGCTGGGCGACGAGCTGCCGGATGCTCACCGTGCGCGTGCGGGCGACCGCGAGGGTTGTGGCGATCAGCGCGAGAAGGGTCCACCCGACGAGTCCGGCAGCGGATGCCGTCACCACGCTTCCCGTGTCACTCGCGAGCACCGCCTGCATTCCGTTGATCACGGGTTGCACGGGCAGCACGTCGCGAACGATGTCGAGTATCGCGGGAACTGTCGAGATCACACCGGTCGCGAGCACCACGAGTGCGACGATCATCGAGATGAACCGGCCTGCTCCGCCGAGCCAGCCCACGAGTGCCTGGTTCACGGCGGCGAATGTCACCCCCGCGAGTACCGCGATGGTGCCGAAGGCGAACCACTCAGACGGCGAGAAGCTCTGTGCGATGCCGAGCACCACGGTGACGAGCAGTCCCTGGATCACGCCGATGACGGCCGGGAGCGCGAAGGCGCGAAGCGCGAGCAGCGCAGAGGGCCTGGTCGAGCCGAGCACGCGCGCGGGAACCGCGCCGAGCAGGATGAATGTCGCGAACGCTCCGATCCAGAGGGCGAGTACGGCATAGAGCGGCAGCGACGAGCTTCCGAAGCCGATCGAGGGTTCGCCGGAGGTCGTGACCGGCTCGGCCACAACGCCGGAGAGGTTCTCTCGTTCGCTCTCGGTGTAGCTCGGGATCTCTTCCGTCGCCTGGCCGAGCCCGTCTGCGAGGGTGGTGCTGCCGTTGCTCAACCGGCTCGAGCCGTCGGCGATGCCCGTGGCGCCGGTGGCGAGTTCACCGGCTCCCGAGGCGAGCTCTGTGGTGCCGCTCGCGAGCTCGGCGCTGCCGCCGGCGAGCCCGGATGCTCCCGACGAGAGCTCAGAGATCCCAGATGCCAGTGTGGTGGCACCCGCGGCGACCTGTGGCGCCCCCGCCGCGAGCGGTGCGGCGCCGTCTGCGAGGCTCGCGATGCCTCCGGCGAGGGCGGGCAAGCCTCCGGGTTGTGAGGGGTCGTTTCCGGCGAGTGCCTGGGCGTAGCCGTTGGCGTAGCCGGCGTTCTCGGCCACGGACCCCGCCCTTTCCGCCGTTCCGACCAGAGACTCGGCTTGCTCGCTCAATGCAGCGCACAACTGTGACGCGGGATCTTCAGTGCATGCTGTCGCCGCCAGTTTTCCGATCTCTTTGGCAGCTGCGCCGACCGATTCCGCCACGGCGAGCGAATCCGACGCCGCCCCCGAGGTGTACCCCGCCAGCGTGGAGGCCGTTCCCGGCAGCGCGGCGGTCTGCTGCTTCAGCTGCTCGAGTCCGCCGGTGACCTGTGTGACACCGCCGGTGAAGGTGCCGAGCTGCCCGGCGAATTCAGAAGCACCGGATGCAGCTGTCGCTGCTCCGTCTGCGAGCTGCGACGCACCGTCGGCGAGGGAGCCCGCTCCACCGGCCAGTGCAGAGGCGCCGTCCGCGAGCGATGTCGTTCCGTCGGCGAGCTGTCCGGCTCCGTCTGCGAGCGAGACTGCTCCGTCTGCGAGCTCGGACGCACCGTCAGACGCCTCGCCGAGCTGATCCCCGAGGGTGTTGAACCCGACATACACATTGTCGAGATAGGTCTCGGTGAGCTGGCGTCCCATCAGGCTGGCGGCGGTCGAGGTGATGGTCTGGCTGATGGCGTCGTCGACGAGACGAGCCTTGTCTCCCGTCTCGACGTCGATCAGCGCGCGTTCCGCATCGGCAGGGTCACCAGAGAACGAGGTGGCGGCTTCTGAGAAGTTGTCGGGAATCGTGACGACGGCCGCGTAGGTTCCCTCGTCGAGGCCGGCAGCGGCATCCTCGTCACTGGTGAGAACCCAGGTGTAGTTCGTCTCTGCATCTCCGCCGACGAGCTCGGCCGAGAGCTGCCTGCCGAGCGGCACCGTCTGGCCGTTCACCTCGACCGGGGAGTCGTTGTTCACCACGGCGGCGGTGACCGTCTCAAGGCGGTCCTCCGGGCTCCAGAACGCCCAGAGGAGCAGTCCCGCGACGACGAGGGGGACGAGGATGACGCCGACGATGCCCAGCGGGGTGAACCGGGCGGCCCGTTCGCGTGGTGTGCTCATACCGTTGCCTCCTGCAGGCCGGATCGGCCGGATAACTGTGCGGCCGTGTCGGCCAGGTCGATGGAGACGGCGTCTGCGGTCGTCGGCAGCACGTCGTCGAGGGGGGTCGTCGTGATCGTTCCGATCACCATCGAGAGGGTTCTGCCCCGTGCAGTCGCCCAGGTCTGTGCCGCCGTGAGTTGCCGGCCGATCTGCCGACGCGACGCGGAGTCGGCGACCGCATCGATTCCGTCGATCACGATCACACTCGGACGCTCGGCGAGCGCGCGGCGAACGGATGCCACCGGCTCGTCGCCGAGATCGGCGTACGCCACACGGGATCGCACGGCGGCAGCCCTCACCGGCAGAACGAGTCCGGTCACTTTGAGCAGGCCCGTGCCGTGGTGGAGTCTGCCCGAGAGCGTGAGCAGCATGGCGGTGACGGAGCGTCTGTGCTCGCCGCGCACGATGAGGGTGCCGCCCTGCTCGAGGTCGATGCTCACGTCGCTGTAGAGCGGTGCCGCGTCTGCGGCGGAGGCCGGCGCGTCGAGCGTGAGCCCCGCGGCGGCGATCACCGACGTCGAGCCCGGGTGCGGCCAGTCCCTGAGCTCGAGCTCGTGGCGAAGCCCCTCGCCCTCGACGTCGAACGAGGGGAGCGCCCTGTCGAGCCACCGCGGCATCCACCAGGCCTTTTCGCCGAGCAGGGCCAGAACTGCCGGCACGAGGGTCATCCGCACGACGAACGCGTCGACGAACACCCCGACCGCCAGTCCGAGGGCGATCGGCTTGATGTTGACGTCTCCCTCTGGCACAAAGGCCGCGAAGACGGCGAACATGATGACGGCTGCGGCCGTGACGACCTTGGCCGAGCCGACGAAGCCGGTCTCGATGCTGTGTCGCGCGTCTCCCGAGTGCACGTAGTCCTCGCGCATGCGGGCGACGAGGAACACCTCGTAGTCCATGGCGAGGCCGAAGAGCACACCCATCAGGATGATCGGCATAAAGCTGATCACCGGCCCCTGCTGCGGAACGTGCAGGGCATCGGCGAACCAGCCGTGCTCGAACACGAGGGCGACGACGCCGAATGCCGCCGCCACACTGAGCAGGTAGCCGAGTGTCGCCTTGATCGGCACCCAGACGGATCGGAACACCATCGTGAGCAGGATGAGCGACAGACCGACGACGATCAGCCCGAAGGGCAGCAGTGCGGCCCCGAGCTTGTCTGACACATCGATGCCCACCGCGGTGAATCCGGTCACAGAGATGTCGATGTCGTATTCAGCGAGAAAGTGGTCGTGCAGGTCGCGGATCTCATTGACGAGCGCCTTCGTGGAATCCGAGTCCGGCCCGCCCTCTGGAATGACCTGCACGATTCCGGTGTCCGCCGTCTCGTTCGGTGTGGCGAGGGGCACTGCGTCGACGCCGTCGAGCTTCTCGATCTCGTTCGCGAGGTCGTCCATCAGGCCGACCGGATCCGTGCTCGTGACGATGCTGCCCGTCACGATCAGCGGCCCGTTGAACCCTTCGCCGAAGTGCTCCGAGACGAGGTCGTAGGTGATGCGAGCCGGATCGTCTTCTGGCAGGCCGCCGGCGTCCGGCAGGGCGAGCTTCAGGCCGAGTGCCGGGGCCGCGGCGAGTCCGAGAACCGCGACGACGGCGAGGATCGTGACGATCGGAAACCGTGTGACGGCTTTCACCCAGCTCGTGAAGAAGCGGTTGCGCTGCGGGGGTGGCGTGGACGCCGTTCCTGCCCGATCTGTGGAGGCGGAGGCGGCCGCTCGAGCGGCGTGGTGCGCCGCACGCCTGGCCGAGCGCTTGCTCGGCCTGGGGCGCAGCCGCTCTCCGGCGAAGCCGAGCATCGCCGGGATGAGGGTGATCGAGATGAGCACGGCCACCGCAACGGCGACGGCCGCCCAGACGCCCATCACCGTCAGGAACGGGATGCCGGCGACGGCGAGCCCGAGCAGCGCGATCATCACGGTGAGGCCGGCGAAGATCACCGCAGAGCCAGACGTCGCCACTGCTCGTGCTGCCGACTCCTCGGGCTCGAGGCCGTCTCTCAGCTGATCCTGATGCCGCGCGATGATGAACAGGGCGTAGTCGATGCCGACGGCGAGGCCGAGCATCAGCGCGAGCATCGGGGTTGTCGAGGTGATCGGGCCGAACAGCGTCGCGAAGAAGAGCAGCGCCACAGAGATGCCGACGCCGAGCATGGCCGTGAGGAGCGGCATCCCCGCGGCCAGGAACGACCCGAACGTGAGCACGAGCACAACGAGCGCAACGCCGACGCCGACGAGTTCGACCAGGCTGAGCGCCGGCATGTTCTGGCTGAAGAGCTGCCCGCCGAGCACGGCCTCTGCGCCGTCTGGCAGGTCTGCGTTCAGCTCGTCGATGGCAGAGACGAGCGCCGACCTGGTGGCCTCGGTGATGTCGGCGTTCTCGCCGTCGAGCTGAATGCTGATGAGCGCGGCGTCTTCGTCGTCATTGATCGCGCCCGTGATGTTCTCGTCGAACGGTGAGGTGGCCTGGGCGACCTGCTCGATGTCGTTCAGGTCGTCGACGGCCGAGCTGACGGCATCCTGAATGTCGTTGTCGTGCACGGAACCGCCCTCGGGTGCGACGACGATCGCCTGCGCGGAGGATCCGCTCACCTGCGGAAACGTATTGGCGAGCGAGTCGAGTGCGGCCTGCGACTCTGTGCCGGGGATCGAGATCGCGTTGTCGAGGCCCTGGTTGAACGCCAGGGCTGCACCGCCAGCGGCGGCCAGCACAAGGATCCACAACGTCACAACGAGTCTGCGCGCGCGGTAGGCCCGGCGGCCGAGGGAATAGAGCAGTGAGGACACGCAGGCTCCTGGCTGAGTAGATTGATATCACGTCGCACCACGTTGTGCCGGAGGAGGTCGACCCCCATTGGATGCACGGATGTATCCAATACATGAACGTATCCGATACACTGGTGTATCGCAACTCATTGTCAGGAAGGTGTCAGCATGCCGAGCGCCACAACGGAGCACGAGTCGCTGAACGAGACGACGCGTCGGCGGAAGACCCGAGCGCGGCTCATCGACGCGGCGTACGAGGTGTTCGCTGAGCAGGGGGTGCACGCGGCCGCGATCGAGACGATCGTCGAGCGCGCGGGCTTCACGCGCGGTGCGTTCTATTCGAACTTCGAGACCAAAGAAGAGCTGTTCTTCGCCCTGGCCGAGCGCGAGAACACCTCGCGCATCACCCGGCTCGAGCAGGCGATCGAAGAGTTGCCGGAGCGCGACGACGTGCCCGAGCTCGACGAGAACGGCATCGCGCAGCTGATCGAGGGTTTTCTCGCGATGCAGTCCGACGATCGGCGCTGGTGCCTCGTGCAGAACGAGTTCCGGCTGCAGGCGATGCGCGACCCCGAGGTGGCGTCGCGCTTCTTGAGCTATCAGAAGCACTTTCAGCGTGAGCTGGCGAACGTGCTCCAGGCGGCGATCCGGGCGATCGGGCTCGAGTTCACAATCGATGTCGTTGACCTGACACGTCTTGTGGTCGACGTCTACGAGTCATCGGTGCAAGAGGCGATCCTGTCCGGTGAGCACGACGAAGACGGAGCAGCTCACCGGCTCGCCATGAGGGTTCTGCCGGCGCTGGTCCACAACCTGACGCGCCCGATCGCCTGACGGGCTCCAGCCCGTCCCGGCTGCCGCGCAGGAGCGGTCATCTCTGTCACAGGATCGTGCCTCGGCAAAAGGGAAACGCCACGAGAAAAGGGTCATCCAGCCAGATCCGTCCTATCCTCATGACTCTTTCCTATCATCGTGAGGCTGTGCGTGAGGCGGTGAGCCGAGGCGGCCAGCGGGTGGGCCCGAGCCGGACCTACTCGATCGTCGCCCCGAACGCGGCGGGAAGCGTCGCCCGGTGTGTGGTGCGCAGCTCGTCGACGCTCAGAGTGAAGAAGTCCTGCACCTCGAGTGCGGCGTCTGCACCGGTTCCGTCCGTCACCCCGATGCGCAGC
Organism: Okibacterium endophyticum; assembly: GCF_054780075.1. NCBI lineage: Bacteria > Bacillati > Actinomycetota > Actinomycetes > Micrococcales > Microbacteriaceae > Okibacterium > Okibacterium endophyticum. The sequence goes on from NZ_BAAGXA010000012.1 coordinate 507,041, forward strand.
ACCGGGTAGCCGCGGCCCTCGCACAACCCGCGGAACTTCACGTCGTCCTCACGCGGCACAGACACGATCACACGACCTGTCGACTCCGAGAACAGGGCCGTGGCGGCATCCACCCCGTCGCGCTGCATGACCTCGCCGAGCCAGACGCGCGCGCCGACTCCGAATCGGAGCACGCTCTCGACGAGCGCCTGCGCGAGACCGCCGTCCGACAGGTCGTGGGCGGATGCGATGAGCGACGACTGCGAGGCGGCGTGCAGCAGGGCGGCGAGGTCTTTCTCCCGGCCGAGGTCGACCTCAGGGGGCAGCCCGCCGAGGTGCCCGTGCACAGTTCCGGCCCACGCCGAGCCGGAGAGCTCCTCGCGTGTGACGCCGAGGAGGTAGATGTTGTCGCCCTCGTCCTGCCAGCCGCTCGGGACGCGCCGAGCGACGTCGTCGATCACGCCGAGCACACCGACGACGGGGGTGGGGAAGATCGGGGTGTCGCCGGTCTGGTTGTAGAACGACACGTTTCCGCCGGTCACCGGGATGCCCAGCTCGAGACAGGCATCCGACAGCCCCTCGACGGCCTGCGAGAACTGCCACATCACCTCGGGGTTCTCGGGCGAGCCGAAGTTGAGGCAGTCGGTCACGGCGGCGGGAACCGCTCCCGTCGTGGCGACGTTGCGGTACGCCTCGGCGAGAGCGAGCGCGGCGCCCTGCTTCGGGTCGAGCTGGCAGTACCGCCCGTTCGCGTCTGTCGCGATCGCGAGGCCGAGGCCGGACTCCTCGTCGACCCGGATCATCCCGGCGTCGTCGGGGAACGACAGGGCCGTGTTCCCCATCACGTAGTAGTCGTACTGGTCGGTGATCCAGCTCTTGTCTGCGAGGTTGGCCGAGCCGGCCAGCTGCAGCAGCTGGTCGCGCAGCACATCCGGATCACTCGAACGAGGCAACGCGGATGCCGTGTCCGCCTGCAGCGCATCGAGCCACGTCGGATAGGCGACAGGCCGGTCATACACGGGTCCGTCGACGGCGACGGTGCTCGGGTCGACGTTGACGATCTCCTCGCCGTGCCAGTTGATGACAAGACGACCGGTGTCGGTGACCTCGCCGAGGACGCTCGTCTCGACATCCCACTTCGCGGTGACGGCGAGGAACGCGTCGAGTTTGGAGGGCTCGACGACGGCCATCATGCGCTCCTGCGACTCCGACATCAGGATCTCCTCCGGCGTCAGGGAGGGGTCGCGCAGCAGCACGTGCGACAGCTCGACGAACATCCCGCCGTCGCCGTTCGCGGCCAGCTCGCTCGTGGCGCACGAGATGCCGGCGGCGCCGAGGTCCTGGATGCCCTCGACCAGCCGTTCGCGGTAGAGCTCGAGGCAGCACTCGATGAGCACCTTCTCGGCGAACGGATCACCGACCTGCACGGCCGGGCGCTTGGTCGGGCCGGTGCTGCCGAATGAGTCCGAGGCGAGAATGGACGCCCCGCCGATGCCGTCGCCGCCGGTGCGTGCGCCGAAGAGCACAACCTTGTTGCCGACGCCTGACGCGTTCGCGAGGTGCAGGTCCTCGTGCCGAAGAACGCCGACAGAGAGAGCGTTCACAAGCGGGTTGCCCTGATACACCGGGTCGAAGAAGGTCTCGCCGCCGATGTTGGGCAGGCCGAGGCAGTTGCCGTAGAACGAGATGCCGCTCGTCACGCCGTGGACCACGCGCGCCGTGTCCGGGTGGTCCACGCGTCCGAAGCGCAGCTGGTCCATCACCGCCACCGGCCGTGCGCCCATCGAGATGATGTCGCGGACGATGCCGCCCACGCCGGTCGCCGCGCCCTGGAACGGCTCGATGTACGAGGGGTGGTTGTGCGACTCGACCTTGAAGGTCACCGCCCAGCCCTCGCCGACATCCACGACGCCGGCGTTCTCGCCCATGCCCACCATCAGGTTCTTTGTCATCTCGGGCGTGACCTTCTGGCCGAACTGCCGCAGGTACACCTTGGAGCTCTTGTACGAGCAGTGCTCGCTCCACATCACCGAGTACATCGCGAGCTCACCGCTCGTGGGGCGTCGGCCGAGAATCTCGCGGATGCTCTCGTACTCGTCCTGCTTGAGCCCGAGCGCAGCGTACGGCTGCTCCTTCTCCGGGGTGGCGAGGGCGTTCTCAACGGTGTCGGCGACTGCTGTCGCAGGGATGCTCACGGGGAGGGCGCTCCTAGATCGAGGGGCAGGGAAGTCCGTTCAATCCTACCGGCGGGCGGCGAGCCGCAGGGTACGCTCGAATGCGGACGGTGAGGAGGCGGGCTGGAGATGCGGTGGGAGTCATGATGCGGTGGTTCCGGCGCAGACGCCGCGTCAGGATGGCCCCGTATGTCGATCCCGACCCGGTTCCGCTCGCTCCGGCGGGACGCCTTGTGGAGGAGGGTCTGCTGATCGCCAGGCAGGCGATCGCCATGGACGTCAAGAACCGTGCCCTCATCCGCGTGATTCGCGACGGCGGTCGTTTCGACCGTGAGCAGATCCGCCGTGACGTCGAAACCGAGCTGAATCTGCAAGCGGAGGAGCAGGATGCCTCTGCGGCGCGAATGACCGCCGAACTGCGAGACCTCGACAACAGATGGAGCATCTCTGAGCACCAGCACGATTACCGTGAGGCAGACGCCGAGGCGTTGCTGCGCCGCCGCGATGTGTACCGCGGCCTGGCGGCCGAGCTCCGCCGGCTGTCGTCGGACGACGCGTTCACGAGCAGCATCGTCGACACGGTGAGGCTCGATCTGTGGAGCGAGGTGTCTTCCGCGATCGACGCACGGCTCAGGCACACCTCTCGGCTGGCCGACGATGAGGAGTACACGCGGATGCGGGCCGAGCGGATGCGCACGGTGCGGGAGGTCGATCTCGAGCTCCTCGAACGGCGGCGCGGTCTCCGTGCCGCCGTCGACGAACTCGACGACTGGTAGATCAGTCCCTGCCGCCTGGAGGGCCGACGAGCAGCAGAACGGTGAACACAAGGGCGACGCCCACGACGAGGATCACACCGAGCACAAGCGGGTGCCTCAGGAGCCAGCGCATCAGCCGGTCGAACCAGCGCAGATCGCGCGGGTCGTCGCTCGTCTCGCGGCGCCACGCACCATCGAGCCGTCCGCGGCGGTCGGCCCACACGTCGAACGGGATGGTTGCGTATGGAACGATCGCCGTCAGCACACCGAGCGCGATCAGGGCGGGACCCCAGTGCTGGTTCACCCCGATGAGAACAACACTCGCCGCATAGAGCAGGAACACAAAACCGTGGACTCCTCCGCCGACCCGCACAGCGGTGTCGCCGGTCTCGCCGGGCATCCAGACGTATTTCATCAGCATCCCGACGATCAGCAGCGTCCAGGTGACGGCCTCTGCGATGGCGACGGTGCGAAAGTACTGACGGGGAGACACGGAACTCCTAGGGGTCTGGCCCGCTGGCCGGGCATGGCCATTCTCTCAATGGTGCGCCCTGAGAGCGATTTCCGCCTGACGGCGGATGCGCCGACTCGGTGAAGCTGAGAGAGTAGGAGGAGCTCCGGCGATGTCCGGAGCATCCACCAGTCTGACAACGGGTAAGGAGCCTTATGCCAGTCGGCGTACCGATCGAGTTCTCAGGGGTGACCAAGCGCTTCGGCCAGGTCAGCGCCGTGACCGACCTCAACTTCACTGTCGAGCCCGGTCGCGTCACCGGGTTCCTGGGCCCGAACGGGGCCGGAAAGACGACGACGCTCCGGATGCTGCTCGGGCTCGTGAAGCCGACGAGCGGGAGTGCCACGATCGGCGGAGCACCGTATGGCAAGCTCGAGCGCCCGCTCGCCACGGTCGGCGCCGCGCTCGAGGCCGCGAGCTTTCACCCCGGACGAACGGCGCGGCAGCACCTCGCCGTCTATGCGCAGGCGGGACGGATCGCCCCGTCACGCGTCGGTGTGGTTCTCGAGACGGTCGGGCTGGCACAGTATGCAGACCGCCGTGTCGGCGGATATTCGCTCGGCATGCGCCAGCGCCTCGGCCTCGCGTACGCCCTGCTGGGCGACCCAGGGGTTCTTGTGCTCGATGAGCCGATCAACGGCCTCGATCCCGAGGGGATCAAGTGGATCAGGACGGTGTTGCGAGCGCTCGCCGCCGAAGGCCGCACGGTGCTCGTCTCATCTCACCTGCTGAGCGAAGTGCAGCAGACGGTCGACGAAGTGGTCATCATCGCCAAGGGCCGGCTCGTTCACCGCGGCACCCTCGCAGACCTCGAGACCGACACGGTCTCGAAGGTCGTTGTCGATTCGCCTGATCGCGCAGCGCTCGCCGCGGCCCTCGAGGCAGCGAGCCTCGTGTTCGACCTCGGCCGGAACGGGCTCGTGGTGAGCGGTGCCGAACCGTCTCAGATCGGTCACGTCGCGTTCGCCGCGGGCGTCGAGGTGAGTTCGCTGTTCAAGCAGAAGGCGGCGAGCGGTCTCGAAGACTCGTTCCTCGCACTCGTCGGAGAGGAGGGCGCGCTGTGAGCGTGTTCGTCGCGGCCACGAGGGCCGAATTCACCAAGACCCTCACCACCCGTATGTGGTGGATACTCCTGACGATCCTCTTCGCGTATGTCGGGCTGATCGCGGCGGCGATCTCGTTCGGCCTTGGCGGGTTGGAGACCACGATGTCGGGCGAGAACATGGCGCCGGCGGACCAGGGCGACACTCTCGCGGGCATTCCCGTCGCGGTCGTCGCGCCCGTGGTCTATAGCCTGGTCACCGCTATCGGGTACGTGTTCCCGGCGCTGCTCGGTGCTCTGGCCGTGACGAACGAGTTCAGGCACAAGACTCTCACACCGACATTCCTCGCCACACCGCAACGGGGTATCGGACTCGCGGCGAAGTGGCTCACCATGCTCGTCTTCGGCGCGCTCTTCGGGGTGATCGGCCTTGTGGCAACGGTCGGGCTCGGCGCTCTCGGGTTCACGGTCTTCGGAGTGGACCCGGCACTCGGTGAGTCGGAGACCTGGGCGATGCTCGGCCGGGCCGTGCTCGCCATGGCCCTGTGGGCGGCCATCGGCGTGGGGCTCGGTGTGCTCGTGCCGAGCCAGGTCGGCTCGATCGTGATCCTGCTCGCGTTCACGCAGTTCGTCGAGCCGATCCTGCGAATGGCCACGGCGTTCGTCGACTGGGCAGCGGTCGTGGGCAAGTTCCTGCCGGGGGCGGCCAGCGACGCCCTTGTGGGATCGAGCATCTACACCGTGATGTCTGGAGAGAGTACCGAGACGCTCGAGTGGTGGCAGGGCGGCCTGGTGCTGCTCGCCTATGCGGTGGTTCTGGCGGGAATCGGCTACCTGGTCAGCTGGAAGCGCGACGTGACGTGACGTGACGTGACGTGACGTGCCCCCTTCACCGCGTGACGGGGGTGAACGTCCAAAAAAGCAGCCAAGAACGGCCGGCCGGCCGATCTTGGCTGCTTTTTTGGACACGCGTCCGATGGCCAGGGGCTATACGGCCTGAAGCGCCCGGATCGCCGAGGTGAAGAGCGTGAGCCCGTCGACTCCCGAGCGCATCGCCGCGGGAGTGTCCGGCCCGAAGCCGGGCTCGACGGCGTGCTCGGGGTGCGGCATCAGCCCGACGACGTTGCCGGCTGCACTGGTGATGCCGGCGATGTCACGCAGCGAGCCGTTCGGGTTCACGCCGAGGTAGCGGAACACCACCTGGCCCTCGCCCTCGAGACGATCGAGCTCCTCGTCCGACGCGATGAACCCGCCCTCGCCGTTCTTCAACGGGATGATGATCTCGTCGCCTGCGGCGAAGTCACGGGTCCACGCGGTCGAGTCGTTCTCGACCCTCAGCTGCTGGTCGCGGCGAACGAATGTGCCGTGGTCGTTGCGGATGAGGCCACCGGGCAGCAGGTGGGCTTCGGTGAGCATCTGGAACCCGTTGCAGATGCCGAGCACCGGCATCCCCCGACGGGCGGCGTCGACGACCTCCGTCATGATCGGAGACACGGCCGCGATCGCGCCGGCGCGCAGATAGTCGCCATAACTGAATCCGCCGGGAAGGACGAGCGCGTCGACGCCGTCGAGGTCGTGTGTGCCGTGCCAGAGCGCGACGGGATCCGCACCCGCGAGGCGGATCGCCCGCTGGGCATCGCGCTCGTCGAGAGAGCCTGGAAAGGTGATGACGCCGATTCTCATGGTCAGGCCACGACCTCGTCGGCGACACGGATGTCGACGACGTCTTCGATCACCTGGTTCGAGAGGATGTCTTCGGCGATCCTCTTCGCCGCGCTGAGGGTGTCTTCGGTGACGGGGCCGTCGACGGTCAGCTCGAAACGCTTGCCGATGCGCACCTCGGTGAACTCGTTCACGCCGAGGCGTGCGAGCGCCCCGGAGACGGCCTTGCCCTGCGGGTCGAGCAGTTCGGACTTCGGCATAACGTCGACGACGATTGTGGGCACCGTGATCTCCCGGATCTCAAAGGGGTGGATGCCACCATGCTACCCGCTGCAGTCCGGTGAACGTCCGCACCGGCCCGCACCGTCCTGCACGGCCTGACGCCGATCCCGCCGAGCGTTACGTCGTGGTTCACGATCTGTTTACCACCCCGTGGCGGCTCGTTCGACGCCGCCGCATACGGTGGGGCAGCGGCCACAGGGGAGCCGCATGAACGTGACGGGAAACTTCGATGCCACAGACGATGAAGACTGAGCGGCCGCATGAGGTTCTGCTCAAGCCGCCACCGTTCGCGATGGTCTGGCCCGGAGCGGGCGAGCGACACGCTCAGATCGCCGTGCCCGGGGTGTCTCTCGGTGACGGAGACCTGCTCGTGGAGGTCGAGCTCGCCGTGATCGGCGGCTGTGAACTGCAGATGGTGAGAGGTGAACAGTCGTCGACACCTCCGCTCGTGCTCGGGCACGAACAGGTCGGTCGGGTCGTCGCCGTCGGCGGGGAAGCTGTCGCCGTCGACGGCACCCGGCTGGTGGTGGGCATGCGCGTCGTCTGGTCGATCAGCGTGAGTTGCGGCGTCTGCGACAGGTGCGTGCGGGGCCTGACGCAGAAGTGCAGGAGCCTCGCCGTCTACGGCCACGACCGTGTTCACCGAGGGTGGGAGCTCTCCGGCGGCTTCGCCTCGCACGTGCAGGTCCTCGCGGGCACGGCGGTGGTGCTCGTCGACGAGGTGATCCCGGCAACAGTCGCCGCGCTGGCTCCCGGCGCCGTCGCAACGGCCGTCGCCGCCATCGAGGCGGCTGTCTCCGCCGTTGAGCTCGACGGGACGACAGTCGTCATCATGGGCGCCGGTGCGCTTGGGCTCGCCGCAACGGCCTTGGCGACCGACGCCGGTGCGACGGTGATCGTCGTCGACCCCCACACCAGACGCCGGGACATGGCTTTCGAGTTCGGAGCCGCTGCCGTCGCAGACCCGTCGGTCCGCGCCGGGGCGCCGACAGGCATCCAGTCCGCCCTGAGGACTGTTATGGCCTCTGGGGCGGGGGAATGCCTGGTTGCGATGGACATGGCAGGCACGCCGGACGCCGTGCACACGCTGCTGTCGCTGGCAGACGTCGGCGGCGTCGTCATCCTTGCCGGCAGTCTGTCGGCCGGAGGGATCGTCACGATCGATCCGCAGCAGATCGTCACTCGGCACCTGCAGGTCAGGGGTGTGCAGGACTACACAGCCGAACAGCTGGCGCGCGCTGTGCGCTATCTCGCGCGGGCCTGGCATCGCTATCCGTTCGCGGCGCTCGTCGGCACAACACTTGCTCTGGACCGCGCAGACGACGCACTCGAGCTCGCCGCGACAGGCGAGCATCTGCGTGTGGGGCTCTCGCCGAGGGTGTGACCGCCCGGACGCGGCGTCAGGTCAGGCGATGACAGCGGCCCGAGTGCCGCGCCGTGGACAGCGACGGCTGGCCCCGTCAATCCCGGGTCTTCGAACGTGACGACGCGTGACGGCGCTCGTCACACCCACGTTCCCCGCCGACCATACATCAGGCTTCTTCGCCCTGTCTTCTGCGCTTCCGCAGGTCGACGACGGCGAGCACGAGGGCGATGAACAGCAGGCAGACGACAACAGTGGTGCCGTGCACCATGGCGTGGCGATAGACGAGTGCCGAGTCGGAGATGTCTGCCTCGGCGAAAAACGTCGCGAAGAAGGTGCTCGAGGCGATGGCCACGCCCACGGCTGTCCCGACCCGTTGACCGACCTGTGCCACGGAGCCGGCGACACCGCCCTGCATCACGGGCACGTCTTCGAGTGTGAGCGTCTGGTTGGGAGAGATGACGAACCCGCCGCCTCCGCCGGCGATGACGAGCGCACCGCCCATCATCCACGGCATCAGGTCGGCTGGGGCGAACGTCGCGATCGGTATGAGCAGGCTCACCCCCACAACGGCGAGGATCATGCCGTAGAGCACCAGCTTGCGGCCCATCCTGTGCACGAGCTTTCCCCCGATCCACGAGGTGAGCGCAGACACGAGCGCATAGGGGATCATGACCATGCCGGCATATACGGCTGCATAGCCGAGTCCCTGCTGCAGAAAGAGGGTGGTGATCAGAAAGAGGGCGGGAAGCGCGCCGAAGAAGGCGGTGGCGATCAGGATCCCGTTGCGATAGGAACTGAGGGTGAAGAGCCCGAAGTGCACAACAGGCGATTTGCCCTGCTGCAGGTAGCGTCGCTCCCACCACACGAACGCCGCAGCCGAGACGGCGAACAGCACAAGCAGCCACCACCGCCCCGGGTCGTCGTCCGGCCTGCCGGAGGTGAGCACGAACGGAAGCATCAGGCTGAACGTCGCGACGCCGAGCAGCAGAACACCGACGAGATCGAGAGTCGAGCCCGCCGACTCGTGCCGCTGGCGTTTCGGCAGCAGACGCCAGGCGAAAGAGACGGCGATCAGCCCGAGCGGGATGTTCATCCAGAACAGCAGGCGCCAGCCGTCCGTTTCGCCGCCGACGGCGATGAGCAGGCCGCCGAGAGTCGGACCGAAGGCCGTCGACAGGCCGATGACGGCGCCGAAGAGCCCGAATGCCTGGCCACGCTCCTTGCCCAGGAACAGCTGTTGGATCAGGCCGAGCACCTGTGGGATCTGGATGCCAGCGGCGACACCCTGCAGCAGCCGGCCGACGACGAGCCATTCAATGGTCGGTGCGAGTGCGCACAAGAGGCTCGACAGGGTGAAGGCACTGAGGCCGATGATGAACATGTTGCGACGGGAACGGATGTCTCCGAGCCGGCCAGAGGGAACGAGCGCCAGTCCGAAGGCGAGCGCGTATCCGGCCACGATCATCTGCAGTTCCGTTGATCCCCCACCGAGCGAGTGCTCGATCGACGGCAGGGCGACGTTGATCTTCGAGATGTCGAGGATGGTCAGGGCGGCGACGCCGACGCACACCCAGAAGCTCTGCCACTTGACGCGTTCGGCCGACGGCCCGTCGCCGGGAGTCGCCGCCATCACGCGGCGGACGTCAAACGCTCGACGAGTTCCCGGTAGCGAAGAGCCGTGCGTTCGACGACATCGTGGGGCAGCGTGGGGGGCTGCCCGCTCCCTGACCAGCTCGCCGACAGCCAATCGCGAACGATCTGCTTGTCGAAGCTCGCCATACGCTCGGCGGCGGTTCCGTCTGCGGCGTAGCGGGCCGCATCCCAGTACCGTGACGAATCGCTTGTGAGAACCTCGTCGCCGAGTGTGATCCGGCCGGTGTGCGGATCACGGCCGAACTCGAATTTGGTGTCTGCCAGGATCAGCCCGCGGGCTTCGGCGATCGCCGAGGCCCGCTCATAGATCGACAGCGACAGGTCCCGGAGGGCTGTCGCATCCGCTTCTCCGATGAGCTCGACGCTGCGCTCGAACGTGATGTTCTCGTCGTGCTCGCCCAGCGGCGCTTTGAATGCCGGGGTATAGATCGGCTCGGGAAGAGCGTCGCCGTTGTGGAGCCCATCGGGCAGCGGGATTCCGCAGATGCTCCCTGTCTGTGAGTACTCGGCGAAGCCCGAGCCCGTGATGTATCCGCGCACCACAGCCTCGACGGGGAACATGTCGAGCTTCTTGACCAGCATGGCTCGCCCCGTGACGGCCGGGGGGATCAGGGATCCGGTGCCGCCGCCGGCGAGCGGCGTGTGATCGGGCACGAGGTGGTTCGGCACATCGGCGAGCTGATCGAACCACCACAGGCTCAACATGGTGAGCAGCTCGCCCTTGCCCGGAATGCTCGGCGAGAGCACATGGTCGAAAGCGCTCACGCGATCGCTGGCGACGACAAGCATCCGGCCAGCGAGAGCAGCGCCGAGCGGCTCGTAGAGGTCGCGCACCTTGCCGGTGTAGACGTGCCTGAAACCGGGGAAGTCAGTCGATTCGCTCACTGCACCATTCTGGCACCCGAACGTCGGCGCCCGAGCCCCTACACTCGTGCGGCGATGTCTGTTCTGTACTGCACGCCGTCGAGGCGGATGCGTCCGACGGCCTGATACGCGTGCTCTCTGGCCTCGGTGAAGTCTGCTCCGATGGCGACGACGTTGAGAACGCGGCCGCCGGTGGCATAGAGCGAGCCGTCCTGGTGTTCGGCTGTCGCGGCATGGACGATGCCGACTCCGCCGACGGCGGCTGCCTCGTCGAGTCCGCTGATCTCGCGCCCGGTGACCGGGGCGGACGGGTAGCCCTCGCTCGCGAGCACAACCGTGACGGCGCATGACGACGAGAACCGCGGGCGGTCGAGCGTCGAGAGTGTTCCGGTGGCCGCGGCGAGAAGCAGTTCAGACAACGGGGTCTCGAGCCGGGGGAGCACGACCTGGGTCTCCGGGTCGCCGAAGCGCGCGTTGAACTCGATCACGCGGATGCCGTTGTCACGTGGGTGATCACGCTTGGCGGTGAGGATGAGGCCGGCATAGAGCAGACCGATGAACGGTGTCTGCTCGACGGCGAGCCTGGTGATCACGGGTTGGGCGATGGTCTCGATCACCTCGTCCACGAACGCCGTCTCGCTGCCGAAGGTCTCGTCGAGCCACGGCAGCGGCGAATACGCTCCCATGCCGCCCGTGTTCGGGCCGCCGTCGCCGTCGCCGAGGCGCTTGTAGTCCTGTGCAGGAGAGAGCGGGAGCACCGTGTGGCCGTCGCTGACCAGAAAGAGCGAGACCTCCTGACCCTCGAGAAACTCCTCGATCAGCACGCTTCCGCTCGGCAGGTAGTGCTGCGCGTGGGCGAGAGCGGCGTCACGGTCGTCTGTGACGAGCACACCCTTGCCAGCGGCGAGGCCGTCGGCCTTCACCACATGGGGGGCGCCGAGGTCGTCGATGGCCTGTTCCGCCTCGGCCATCGTCGAGGCCCGCCGCGCGCGGGCCGTGGGGACGTGGGCATCGTGCATCACGCGCTTGGCAAAGGCCTTCGAGCCCTCCAGAGCGGCAGCGGCCCTTCCCGGGCCGAACACCGGAATACCCTGCTCGCGCAGCTCATCGGCGACACCGGCGACCAGCGGGGCCTCCGGACCGATCACCACGAGGTCCGTGCCTGACTCGATGGCGTGGTTGGCGACGGCCTGAGGGTCGTTCGGGTCGAGCTCGACGGTGGCGACGTCACGGGCGATGCCCGCGTTGCCGGGGGCGACCGTCACGCTGTGATCTGCGGACTCCGACAGAAGGGACTGGACGATGGCGTGCTCGCGAGCGCCTGAACCGAGGACGAGGATCTTCACGGTACTAGCCTAGGCTGCATGGCTCGTTCACGGATTCCTGACGATGTCGGTCGAGAGGCGCTCGGCCTGGCGGTGCGTGAGGCCGCCGGCCGCGACGAGATCGCCGTGGCCGTCAGATACAGCTTGCAGGTCCTCTCCGAGACCTCCCCTGGCAACACCGTCGAGGTGCGGGTGCCGCCGTTCGGCGCCGTGCAGTGCATCGAGGGTCCGCGGCACACACGGGGCACGCCGCCGAACGTGGTCGAGACGGATGCCGAGACCTGGCTCGCCCTCGCCACCGGTGCCACCTCGTGGGCGGATGCCGTGGCATCCGGCCGGGTGCATGCATCCGGCTTGCGCGCAGACCTCTCTGCACAGCTGCCCGTGGTGCGATCGTGACCGTCTGAGCCTCACTGAGCCTCACTGAGCCTCTCTGAGCCTCTCTGAGCCTCACCGACCTGACCCTCACCGCCGCGCTACCCCTCACCCGTTGACTGAACGGTAGCGGGGCTCAGTGCGCGGGCTCGTCTGGCCGGGTATCGAGCGGGTCTCCCGGTCGACGGCCGCACGCTCAGACGCGGGACCGTCCGGAGAGGTTGCCTGATGCCCATTCCCCCAGCTGATCGAGGATCGGCAGCAGTCGATCGCCGCTGTCGGTGAGGTTGTACGAAACGGCGACGGGGGGACCGGGGGCGACGGCGCGAACGATGAGCCCGGCGTCTGCGAGTTCAGCGAGACGATCCGCCAGAACCGCGTCACTGATACCCGGCACCGTGCGACGGAGCCCGCTGAACGTGGAGGCGCCGCTGCCGAGTGCCGAGACGATCATCCCGTTCCAGCGCTTGCCCAGCACCGAGAACGCGAGCGTCACGGCTGCGTCGCAGTACCTGTGCTCTTCCTCGGCCGGTGCCATGTCTCCATGATACGCGTGCTACATTCTCTAAAGCTACTCTGTTTTTATGAGTTGCTCAATAGTTACGATAGAGGAGAAACCATGGCCTTGTTCCGTCTCGACGCCAGCATCCTGCCCACAACCTCGGCGAGCCGGTCGCTCGCCGACCTCGTTGAGGGGGAATGGCTCTCGGCTCACCCCGCCTCGCACGTCGTTCGTCGCGACCTCGCCGTCGAACCGGTGCCGGCCACCGCGTGGGCGGACGCCGTCACCTCGGGCTTCATCGATGACGCCGACCGTACGGATCGCCAGCGTGCAGCCCGCGCCCTGGCGGCCGAGATCGCCGACGAGATGATCGACGCCGACGCGCTCCTGTTCGCCGTGCCGCTCTACAACTACGGGGTTTCGCAGCACTTCAAGACCTGGTTCGATCTCGCCTACACCGATCCCCGTATCGATCCACAGGGCACGGCGCTGCGCGGCAAGCCCGCCACGCTCGTCACCGTTCTGGGCGGAAACTACGCCGCTGGCTCACCCAAAGAGGGCTGGGACCACTCGAGCCCGTGGCTGCGGCGTGTGCTCGAGGATGTCTGGGGACTCGACCTGCGCGTTGTGGAGCGTCCCTTCACCCTCGTTGGCGTGAATCCCGCCCTTGACGCGTTCACCGACGTGGCCGCCGAACTCAAGCAGGCGGCCGAGACGGACGCGGTCCGCTCGGGCCGCGAGATCGCAGGGGTCGCCGCGACCTCCGCTCGCTGAGCGAGGTCTGGAGGACGTCGGCCGGCGGCTCGCGCCGCTCGGCCGAGTCCCACGGCCGTTCACGAGCTCTGCCGACGAGAGGAGTTTCCGCACGAACCACGCCGCGCGCTCCTCGATTAGTGACGCGCTACACGAAATAGAGGCGCGCGTCACAAATCGGCTAGCGCTCGCCGGCTTCAAGCGGCTCGTGGAGCGCCTTGCGCGCCACAAGCGCGCCTCCGGCGACAGCCGCCGGCATAACGAGGAGCGCGCCGCCCGGAATGAGAAAGAGCACAAACGTCGCCACCCCGAACCCGAGTGCTGTCGCACGGTGCGCCCCGAGCGCACGGCGCCGGTCTCGCAGCCTCAGGCCGCGACGCTCGAACGACACGGTCGTGAGCTCGAGCGCGAGAAACCATCCGCCCACAAAAGCGCCGATCACCGCAGACACGACGGTGCCGACCACGGGAACGAAGCCCACGAGAAACAAGCCGACTCCGATGGCGGCGGTGACCAGGAGCATCCGCAGCGCTTCGAGGATGCCCCGCCCCGCCGCCCGCCAGAACCCGACGTCGACCTCGTCCGGCACACCGCCGAACTGCCGTTCCGCCTCGTGCGAGATCGCTTCGAAGAACGGCTGGCCGATGATCATCGTCACCGCTGTGTATGTGGAGATCAGCAGCAGCACACCGAGACCGAGCAGAGCGAGGCCCACAGCTATGCGAAAGACCACACGCCATCCGTCGACCCAGTCGTCGGCGAAGGGCGTGAGCCAGGTCACGAGGTCACCCTGGTTGACCAGAAGAACGACGACGAGTGCCGTGTAGAGCAGCACCGTGATGAGTGCGGGGATCGCACCGAGCAGCATAAGCTTCGGCGATGTGCCCCACATGCGGAAGCCGCGTGCGAGCATGGCGATGCCCGAGAAGAAGCCGCGGACGACGCTGCGCCGCTCGGGCGACTGCGCGTGCGTTCTCATGCCATCAGGTTAACCGCTCGTCGCCGCACGCGTGAGCCGGCGGCTCGCCGCGACCCTTCTATGCTACTGATGAGTATGTAGACCTTTGAGTAGCCTCTGGTCAGGCTCGATCATGTGGAGGGTGAGCTGCAAAAGGTGCTGGGGTTCAACCTGCGACGATACCGGGATGCTCGTGGGCTCAGCCAGGAAGAGTTCGCCTCTGTTCTCGGTGTGCACCGCACGTACATGGGCGGAATCGAGCGCGGGGAGCGGAACCTCACGCTCAAGTCCGTGGAGCGGCTCGCAGAGATGATCGACGCGGAGCCCCTTGAGCTTCTTCGCGCGGACGGGCGGCTGCCGGAGCCGGAGTACGGTTGACGCCGGTGGTTATCCGTTCAGCCGCTCGAGCACGTCGACGATCTGCGCGCAGAGCCGGCCGGCGCTTTCGGGGCTGATCTCGAGACGCACCGCGGCGTCCTCCGGGAGGCCGATCGAGATCCACGGGTGGGTCTCGGACCGCCCCTGGAACGCGACCACGAGCACGTCGCCGATCTCGACGGAACGGCTCGGTGTGGGCGATGAAGGCCCGAGGCGTGCCAGGCGCACGGCTGGAACGTAGTGAGCCTCGGACTCGTGATCGCGATCGCCGCCGCGATCGCTCTCGTTGTGCTTTTTGACGCACCAGGACGGGCACGGATCGGGCAGCGGCCGCTGCTCTTCCGGCGGACCCTGCTCTGACGGCGTTTGCTCTTCTGCGGGATGCGGCTCGTTCTCGTGCATTCTCGTGTCTCCGGGTTCTCGTGGCACGAGTCCCGACCATTGTGCTCTCGGCAACCGACAGTGGGTCGGTGAAGGGATGCGTGCGACGGTGCTGTTCTCGTTCGTGCGCGGGCGAGACCGCATGACAGCACGCTATGCTCTGGGAATGGTGATGTCTACTTATAAGTAGCGCAGGCATCGTGCTGCGGAAGGGAGTCAGCATGCGCCAGGGAGAGCCGGCGAGTGAAATGACGGAGATCTACTTCGACGAGTTCGTGCGTTTCTATCCTCGAGACCCGGTGATCAAGGCGCACTATGACCCGGCTCGCGAGGAGCTCCTCGCAGCGCCGCGCACCTACTCCAGGCTCTTCGGCACTGTGCTGCACGATTATTTCAGCGGAGCCGGGCCCGAGGCCTCGTACAACGACTTTATGCTGTTCGTGCGCGACTACGACGCGTGGAACGCAGCGCATTTCGTCACAACCGTCCGGTCGATCGCCGCTTCGGCCTGGGGCAAAGACCCCTATGAGGCTCTCACCGCCATGCACTTCCACTCGCTCAACCGTTCCATGCTCGAAGAGTGGGCGCCGCTGATCTACGGCATGCCGCTGCCCAATCGCATGCGACAGCGCGACATGCAGATCGTGATCGCTCTCCATGCCTGCGGGATTCTGCGCGCACGGCATGCGCAGCTCCAGCAGCATGGAACCGATTATCTGGCGGACGGAAGCAGGGATCTGCGGGCAGCCCAGAGCGGGATGCTCACGGAGTCCGACCTCGCGATCGTCCTGTTGGAGATCTCGCGCAGCCGTCCCCACCTGGTGGTGCTGCCCGCGCCTCTGCAATTCGAGGCATCCGCTCCCGGCCACAACGTGGACTTTCTTGTGCTCGACACGAGGCGCAGAACAGTTGTGGGCATCCAGGCGAAGACGACGGTGTCAGACAAGGCCCACCAGGGCTATTCGCGCAACGGAATCGTGCTCGTGGACGGAAGCGTCGACCTGGGCAACTCGAGGCAGATTCGCCGGTGGGCGAGGAGCTCGACGGCATCCAGCGTGGCGTGGCCCGGTCTCATCGCGGCGCACTTCATCGCCTCGGCGCGGCTGGATGCCCCCGGGTTCCGGCTCTACGCCGACCGGATCGCGCCCGTGCAGCGCCTGGCCAAGAAGGCCACCCACGGAACGCGGAACTATCTGAACACCGCCGTCACTCATATCAGCGAGCGCATTCTGCCGAGGCTCTAGGGGTGTGTCTGACCGGCACCGCCGTCGTCAGCCGCGCGACGGCGGGGCGAACACGCTTCCTCGACCGAGGAGCACCCCGCCCCCGATCCCGATGACGGCCAGAAGAACGACCAGCGTCGCGAGCAGGGTGAGCAGCACAACAACCACGGCGGTTGATGATTCGTCAGACGACGATCGCTCGATGACCGTCGTCACCTCGACATCGTGGCTCTCCTGGTGCGTTCCTGCTGCGAGCGCCGACGCGAGTGGAGCGCTCTTCGGTGCGTTCGGTGCGGACGGCGGAGTGGGCGCAGATGGCGCGGTGACTGCAGGCCCTCCGCCGGCGATGCCGGCGACGGCGGATGCCGGGGGCGGGGCGATCGTGCACGTCGCGGTGAGGCAGACGGTGAGCGGATTGGCGGGCTTGGCGGCGTCGCGGGCGCCGTTGGATGTGTACCAGTACGCGCTCTGGCCCGTCACGTTCTGGAACTGGACGAAGTCAGCAGGGAACGACCCCCAGTGGGCGGCGTTCCCAGGAGTCCGTGCGGGCTGCACGCCCAGAGCGGGGTCGAGAGCCACCCCGAGGTAATCCGGCACGATGGTGAATCCCGTCTCTGAGACCGTGACCCCGGTGAGTGTCGCCAGGGTGATCCTGCGCTCGGGGATGGGCTCCCATTTGCTCTGGTCCTCCATGCTTGTTCCGTATCCGGACGCCGTCGCGGTGATCGTCCCCGTGCCGTCCGCATCGACCGTCAGCGCCGGATCCGATGCCGACCAGTAGGTCATCCCCCCGTAGAAGGCGACGGTGAACGCGCCGTTCCACTGGATCGACGCGGTGCCCGCCGTCAGGTCGACGGTTCCTGTCCCGCCCGAGATCCGCACGGTGTTCCCCGTCGTCGAGCTGGTGCTGATGGTGGTGACGGTGTCACCGTCGACGGTGCGGCATTTGTCTGCCCAGGTCGGCGTCGTCGAGCGGCCGTCCGAGGCGATCTTGAGGATCGTCGTGTTGCCGTCCGCTGCCCTGTAGAGCCCGTCGTCCGGAGCCCATGGAACGGCTCCGCCCTTGTCGCCGGCCTTCCCCGCCGAGAGAAAGTTGCAGCCGCCGAAGAAGGCGCCGGCGCCGGACTCGTTGTTGAGCGACCAGGCGAAGACGGCGTCGGTGACGGATGCCGGTCCGGTCGCCGTCTGCCGCACCGTGAGCCTTGCCGCATCGCTCGCGACCTCGCCGAAGGCGTTCGACGCGACGGCCCGGAAGCGGGCTCCGTCGTCGGCGACCGTGGCGGACAACGTGTATGTGGTGCCGGCCGCGCCCGGGATGTCGTTCCAGCTCTGCCCGTCGTTCGAGCGCTGCCAGCGGATCGAGACATCCGTGCCGCCGGTCGTGACGGAGAACACCGCGGGAGTACCCTCGGCGACCGAGGTGCTCGCGGGCTGGGTGACGATCGTCGGGCGCCATTCGGGGTCGACGGCTGTGACGGTGAGCGTCGCAGCGGCGCTGGTCGCGATGATGCCCTCGTCTGTGACGAGATGCACCCGGAACAGGGTGCCGTCGTCTGCCATGACCGGGGTGACGGTCAGCTGGGAGGTCGTCGCGCCGGGGAGGTCCTCCCACTCCGACGTTCCACGGGCCTGCCGCTGCCACTGGTAGCCGAAGCCGCCGCCTGAGGCCGCAACGGTGAACCGTACGTCGACGCCCTCCGGGGTGGAGGCCGATTCCGGGTGCCGGATGAATGCGGGTGGTTGGGTCTCGCCACCGGAGTAGCTCACGGTGAGGGGGTTGGCGGGTTTGGCGGGGTCGCGTGATCCGCCGGAGGTGTACCAGTACGCGC
>NZ_BAAGXA010000013.1:0-30168 GCF_054780075.1 Okibacterium endophyticum
AACGATCATGCCGGACCCAGCAGGCCAACACCCACCAGGATCACTCCAAAGCAGGCACGAACAAAGTAACGGGGGGGGAACGTTCCGGGCACCGGCCCGATCTGCTCGCCGTGTCAGGCGGTGAGATCTGCGAGCGACATGCCGCCGGCGAGCTCTTCGACGATGTCATCGCCGGGAGCCGCCTCGACGAACGATGCGTCGATCTCGGCCCGGTCGAGCAACTCGCTCATGCGACGACGACGACTGCGCGGAATGATCGTCACAACGACACCCTCTTTGCCCGCGCGGCCCGTGCGACCCGAGCGGTGAAGGTACGTTTTGTACTCATCGGGGGCATCGGCCTGGATCACGAGAGTGATGTCATCGACGTGGATGCCGCGTGCAGCGACGTCTGTCGCCACAAGCACGTTGACCCGGCCCGAGGTCAGCTGCTGCAGGTTGCGCGTGCGCCTCGACTGGTTGAGGTCGCCGTGCAATGAGACCGCCGCTATGCCGGCGTCTTCAAGCTGGTCGGCGAGCCGCTCCGCGTACGCACGCGTGCGCGAGAAGATCAGCGTCTTCTCGTTGCGGTCGGCCAGCCGTTCGATCAGCAGGTCTTTGTCACGGTGCTCGACGACGAGAACACGGTGATCGATCGTCGACGAGGCCTGGTCTTCGCCCGCGACCTCGTGCACAGCCGGCTCATCGAGGAACTCCTTGACCAGCATCGCAACACCCTTGTCGAGGGTCGCCGAGAAGAGCAGTTTCTGACCGCCGGGCGCCGTGCGCCGCAGGATGCGCTGCACCGGCTCGAGGAACCCGAGATCGCACATGTGGTCTGCCTCGTCGAGCACGGTGACCGCAACCTCGGAGAGGTCGAGACGACCCTGCTCGATGAGGTCTTCGATGCGCCCGGGCGTGCCGATCACGATGTCGACACCGCGCTGAAGCGCACCCACCTGACGGCCCTGTGGAACACCACCGTAGATCTGTGTGGTGAAGAGACCGACACTGCGCGCGATCGGCTGGACGGTGCGGTCGATCTGCAGCGCGAGTTCGCGGGTCGGCGCAAGAATCAGCGCACGTGGCTTGCGCCCCATCTGGCGCTTCTTGCCTCCGCCGTTCTCCATCAGCTTCTCGACGAGAGGCGCGCCGAACGCAATGGTCTTGCCAGAGCCCGTGCGCCCGCGACCGAGCACGTCTTTGCCCGAGAGCACATCGGGAATGGTCGCCGCCTGAATCGGGAACGGCGACGCCGCACCGAGGTCGGCGAGCGCGGCACTGATGTTGCCGCCGAGACCGAGGTCTGCGAAGCTCACACCGACGACATCCTTCGCCTCGATGGCATCGGCCTCAAGCCGCTCGAGAACCACATCGTCGTCTGGCGTGAAGCGCTGCGGCTTCTCGTCACGTCTCGGGTAGAAATTGCTGTCGCTGCGCTCCGTGTGTCGAGGAGCACGCCCGTTGCCGTCATCGCGCTTCGGTCCGCGGCCGGGAGCACGGTCCGAGAAGTCGCGGCGAGGAGCGCGCTCTGCGCGATCAGCGCGTGGCGCACGATCAGTGAAGTCACGACGAGGAGCGCGCTCATCGCGATCACGACGAGGGGCACGATCCGCACGGTCATCACGACGCGGCGCACGGTCCGTGAGGTCACGACGGGGTGTGCGATCCGCGAAGCCGCCACGGGGAGCGCGGTCAGCAGAGTCGCGACGCGGAGCACGGTCGGCGTAGTCACCACGCGGAGCACGGTCGGCGTAGTCACGACGCGGGGCACGCTGAGCACGTCCGGTGTCGTCACGACGGGGCGCGCGGTCATCGCGGCGAGCGTCGTCACGACGCGGAGCACGCTCAGCACGACCCGTGTCGTCACGACGACCTTCGGTGCGTTCGTACCCACGCGACTCACGGGGCTCGCGCCGCTCGCGCGGTTCATCGGAGTAGGGCCCGGCGGCCCGGGTTGCACGCTCTTCGGCATTCCAACGCGCCTTTTTGGGTGCGTCTTCGACGGGACGGTAGCCGCGATGGTTCGGGCTGCGGCTTCCGACCTTGGGACCGGCCTTCTTCTTCGCAGCGACGCGCGTCGAATAGCTCGGGTCGAAGTTCTTCGCGGGGCGGCCGCCAGCGGCTTTTTTGTTCTTGGGCATAGTTCTTTCCGGGTTATCTCAGAATGAAACAGCAACACGCGCAGCAGAACTGCGGGCATTCTCATTACCCGGGCGATCAATGGCCGGGACCGTTCACATCGTGTGAATCCGCACTCGTTTTCGAGGCGAAACCGGCCCACCAGACTTACAAACCCATCCACATGCATCCATGCGGTGTCCAGAGCCGACCCGGCAACGCTACACCACGTCGGCTGGGAAGTCACGGAACGCTTCAGGCTCTTGCCGTCGAAGCGAGCCGTTCCATCGACCGATGCCAACCAGAGCGACCCGATGAGGAATCAGCTGATCCGGAGTATCTTCAGGCTTAACCGGCACTGTTCCGGCCGGCGCACGGTTCCCCGCACCGGGGTCCCGTCTGACGAATGGAGGTGGAGCCATGGGCTTCCTCGCGTTTCTTCTTCTCGGTCTGATAGCGGGCGCCATAGCGAAGGCGATCCTGCCGGGCAAACAGGGCGGCGGCTGGTTTGTCACGCTGCTGCTCGGAGTGGTCGGCGCTCTTCTCGGCGGATGGCTCGGCGGTCTGCTTTTCAACGCGAACCTGCAGGAGTTCTGGAGTCTGCAGACGTGGCTCCTCGCCATCGGCGGCGCGATCATCGTTCTGCTGATCTGGGGGCTCATCACCCGCAACAGCCGTCGAACCACATAACGAGCAACAGACGGGGCCGATGCCTTCACACCCTCCGGTGTGAAGGCATCGGTGTGGGCCGAGCGTCCGTGGCACATGGCAAGATGACACCGTGGAGATCAAACGGCGACTGCGCCTCGGCCCTGTCGACACGTCGACCGGCCTCCCCACCGTCGCATGGTGGCTGGGCGTCAGCCTCGTCGCCGTCACCCTCTTCTCTGTCTCTGTTCCGATCAACAGCGCCGGATACGGCGTTCAGGTAGCCCTGGCCTTCGCTCTCGGTGTGATGCAGTGCGGCTCGATCCTGCTCGCACCCGCTCGTCCTGTGCTCGCCATCGTCGTTTTCGTCGTCTCGATTTTCGCCCTGGCCAGCATGTCGACCATCTCGGGTGGACGGACATACCCCTGGCCATGGTCCGTGACGTCGATGCTCGCCTTCGCCGCGCTCATCGCACTGCTGACCTTCTACCGCGGCTGGCAGCTCGGTCTGTGGGCCTACCTGCTGTCCCTCGCCACCTCGGTGGGGGTGACGGTGTGGCAGCAACTGGGTGTGCAGCAACTCGACGCCGCAATGGCGAACATCATCATCGCCACATCGATCACGGGGGCCGTGTACCTGCTCGCGGTTCTCATCGCCCAGCGTCAGCGCATCAGGGCGCAGCTCCTGCAAGAGCGCGAGATCAGTGCGGCAGAGCAATCACGGCGGATGCTCGTCGAGGAACGCCAGCGCATCGCCCGTGAACTGCACGACGTCGTCGCGCACAGTATGTCGATCATCCAGGTGCAGGCGACAACCGCGAGATACCGGCTTCCCGAGATCAACGACGCGGCCGCCACGGAGTTCGACGACATCGGACGATCTGCGCGCGAGGCGATGAGCGAGATGCGGCGACTGCTCGGTGTGCTTCGAAACGGCGAAGAGGACGCCGACCTTGTTCCCCAGCAGGGGATCGGCGACATCGCGGGGCTGGTCGACAGCGCAGCGCGCGCGGGTGTGGCGATTTCTCTGAGCCAGGGTGAGATACCGGCCGATGTGCCGGCATCCGTGCACGTCGCCACCTTCCGCATCGCGCAAGAAGCCATCAGCAATGCCGTGCGACACGCCCCAGGCGCTCCGATCACCGTCTCGCTCGGCGGCACGACTCAAGCGGTGACGCTGATGATCGTCAACGCGCCGAGCACAACACCCCCCGGGCCGTTGTCGCGCGGGAGCGGACACGGCCTCGTCGGCATGCGCGAGCGAGCCTCGTTCCTCGGCGGCACCGTCGAGTCCGGGCCCACAGAGGGTGGAGGGTATCGTGTGAGAGCAGTGCTTCCGCTCCACCAAGACCTCGAGGACACCCCATGACGATCTCCGTGGTCATCGCAGACGACCAGGCAATGGTCAGAGCCGGCTTCGCCGCGCTTCTCGATGCACAGGATGCCATCCGCGTCGTCGGTCAGGCCAGCGACGGCGTCGAGGCGGTTCAGCTGGTGCGTCAGATCAAGCCCGACGTTGTGCTCATGGACGTGCGTATGCCGAACCTGAACGGGATCGAGGCGACCAGGCAGCTGCTCTCGCCCGACCATCCGCTCCCCCACGTTCCCCGTGTGATCATGTTGACGACGTTCGACATCGACGACTATGTCTATGACGCGCTGAAAGCGGGCGCGAGCGGGTTCCTGCTCAAAGACTCTCTTCCGGACGACCTGGTGCAGGCCGTGCGCGTCGTCGCCGCAGGCGATGCGCTGCTCGCGCCGAGCGTGACGAAGCGGCTGATCGAGCAGTTCAGCATGCAACAGCGACCGGCCACACGCGCGCCTCTCGAGTTGCACGGGCTCACCGATCGCGAACGCGAAGTGCTCACGCTCATCGGCTCCGGACTGTCGAACGGCGAGATCGCTGCACGTCTGTTCATCGCCGAGCAGACCGTCAAGACCCACGTCAGCAAGATCCTCTCGAAGCTGAGCCTGCGCGACCGTGTGCAGGCCGTGATCTTCGCCTACAACGCCGGTCTGGTCGAACCCGCGAAGTGACACGGTGCGTCGCCGGCCTCTCCATGTGAAAGTGCTCACAATCAGAGGCCGTCGGGTTGCCCCGTGTGCGGGGGTGGGGAAACGTGGATAACTCATATCCGCTACCGGAAGGAGAGCACATGCTCACCCTCACCGAGAATGCAAGCACCATCGTCAAGACGATCGCCACCCAGACGACCGGCACAGAAGATGGAGGGCTGCGAATCAGTAGCAGCCAGGATCCGGACGCCGGTGATTTCGCGGTCGCCGTCGCCGGTGCACCGGAGTCAGGCGACGAGATCGTCGAGAGTTCCGGAGCCCGCGTCTTCCTCGAAGAGAACGCCGCGGTTCAGCTGTCAGACAAGGTTCTCGACGCTGAAGTGAATGCTGAAGGTGCAGTTCGTTTCGCGATCGGCGCTCAGCAGTAACACCATCCGCAGCACAGGCGGGTGTCGTCCCAACGGGACGACACCCGTTTTCTCGTTCCGCCAGCCTCATCCCGGCGTATGGGGGTGAAATCGCACCGCCGGGTGATGCCGACGTGGTCAGCGTGCCCGTACCGTGACGGCACGACAGCATAAGAGTCGTCATCGTCAAGGAGCACAGCATGACCGTCACGGCATTCCCAGGCACGACAGGAACGGGCACGGCAGGAACGGGCACGGCAGGCACGGCACAGAGCCGGCGCACGATCGTGCGGCCCGCGCCGAAGCCCTCGGCCGCAGTGACCGTGCCGACAGCCGGCATCCGAGATCGCAGCATCGACCTGGTGCGTGCCGGATGCCTCATCGTCGTCGTCGCGCTGCACGCGATGATGGTCGGTGTGACGATGGGCGACAGCGGTCCCGTTTTCGAGAACGCCATCGCCGACACCGACTGGTTCCCCGCTGCAAGCTGGTTCCTGCAGATGATGCCGCTGTTCTTCATCGCGGGCGGATTCTCGAGCATCACCGGGTGGCAACGGGCTCGCGCCACGGGCGCGACCCCCGCCTCGTTCGTCGCCGGCAGGCTGCATCGGCTGCTTATGCCCGCGATCGTCGTGATCGGCGCTGTCGGCGTCGCCCTCCTTGCACTGAGCGCCGCGGGCGTCTCTGCCGAGATGGTCGCCATAGCCGGCTTCCGCATTTCGCAGCCGCTCTGGTTCCTGGGCGTCTATGTTCTCTGCCAGGCACTCGTGCCACTGCTCGTGCTCGCGCACGAGCGCCGTCCGGTCGCAACGCTTGTGGTGCTCGGCGCCCTCGCGGCGGGCATCGATGCGACGCGGATCGCGACGGGCATCGAGGCGATCGGCTTCGTCAACCTCGCCTTCGTGTGGCTCTTCGTCCAGCAGCTCGGATTCTGGCTGGTGCGCATCGAGACGATCTCGACGTCCGCCAGGCTCGGACTCGCCGCCGTGGCGTTCGGCGGACTGATCGTGCTCACCGCCGTCGGCCCATACTCCGCCGACATGTATGTGAACCTCAACCCGCCCACACTCGCCATCATCGGCCTCGCCGTCGGGCAGGTGTTTCTGCTGTCACTCGCCCAGCCCATGCTTCGCCGCTGGGCGGAACGCCCCACGATCGCCCGGGTCGCAGACGCCATCGGCACCCGCTCGATGACGATCTACCTGTGGCATATGCCTGTTCTGATCGGCCTCGCCGGTCTGTCTGTGCTCGTCGCTCCCCTGCTCGGGCTGGGCCTGCCCGCCATCGGCTCCGACGGCTGGTGGGCCACGCGGCCGGCCTGGCTGGTCATCGCTTTCGTCGCCGTCGGCCTGGTCACGCTGCTCACCGCACGATTCGAGCACCGCGCCGCACGCCATCCGGGAGCATCCGGCCGTCGGGTCGCGCTCGGCTCGATCACCGGTGTGGCGAGCGTCGCCGTTCTCTTCGCGCTCGGGCTGTCCGCACCTGTCGCCGCGCTCAGTGTGCTGCTGATGTTCGTCACCCTCCGGATCGCCACACAGCGTGGAGCCGCAGGAATGCGCGCCGCCGCCGCCGCGACGACCACCCGCACACGAGCGCCTGCAGACGTGGTACCGCAGACGGATGCCGTCGCTACCAGGGGGTGACGCGACGGGGGACATCCGCTTTGTAACGTGAGCAACATCAGCCACGACGTGAACGGAATCCCATGGACATCATCACCGACGCGATCCTCGACACGGTCACCTCACCGTGGATCTACCTGATCACATTCGCGGTCGCCGTGATCGACGGTTTCTTTCCCCCGGTCCCCAGCGAAACGGTGCTCGTCGCAGCTGTCGCCATCGGAGTGTCCACCGGCTCCCCGAACATTCTGCTGCTGGGGGTCGCAGCGGCGGCGGGCGCGATGATCGGCGACAACATCGCCTACGCGCTCGGCCGCGCCCTCGGCGTCACGAGATTCCGCTGGATGCGTCGGCCTCGTGTCGCTGCGGCTCTGCGCTGGGCGGATCGCGGACTCGCCAGGCGTGGTGCGATGCTCATCTTCGTCGCCCGCTACATTCCGGTCGGCCGCATCGCGGTGAACATGACGGCGGGAGCGACCCGGTTCCCCCGCCGGCGGTTCATTCCGCTGACCATGATCGCCGGCGCCTCGTGGGCGGCGTACTCCGTCGCGATCGGCTCACTCGCCGGGCACTGGGTCAAGGACCAGCCGCTGCTCGGCGCCGCCATCGGCATCGCGATAGCGATCGTCATCGGGCTGGTCGTAGACAGGGTGATCACCGTGAGACAACACAGGGCAGACGAAAAGGTGGCCGCGAGGTTCGTCCACCCGCCCGTCGACGACCCGCTCGTCTTGGCTCACGCGGGCCCGGGCGCGGACGCGAGCCCGAGCTCGGACTCGGACTCGGATCACTCGCGGCGCACGTCAGCGCCTGGCACGCGTGGCGAGGTCGACCCAGGCGCCGGCATCCAGGTGCTTCGGTAGGACGTCACCCGCCACACGGTTCGCTGCAGCCCACTCGGCAGCGGTGCGCGCACCGACCACGTTGGAGGCCATCGCCCTGACGCCGCGTCCCTTCGCGGTGAAGACCGCCGCAACCAATCGCTGGTACCTGCCGCGTTCACGCCACGGCAGCAGCGACGTCACACGACGATCGATCTGAAGCAGTCCGGAGTCAACGCTCGGAACAGGCCGAAAACCCGAGGCGGGAACACGTCTCAGCAGGGTGAAGTCGTACCAGGGCCACCACTGCACGGTCATCAGCGTGGTTCCTCCGACAGCTGCACGCTTGCGCGCCACCTCCCACTGCACCAGCAGAAGCGCGTGAGACCACGCCCGCTCGGCCAGCAGCTTCTTGAGCAGTGGTGTTGTGAGGTGATAGGGCACGTTCGACACGATGTTGGCGGCGCCCGCGAAGCGATACTCCAGCATGTCGCCCTGAACGACGGTCAGCCGGTCGCCGAACCGATCGCGAAGACGCCAGACGCAGCGCGGGTCGATCTCGACGGCGGTCGTGGTCAGTCTCCGCGAGACCAGATGCTGTGTGATGGCTCCGTCTCCCGACCCGAATTCGACGACACGGTCTCTCGGGTGCCATCCGGCGGCGATGTCGGCGATGTCGCGCGCGAGGCGTCGATCGACCAGAAAGTTCTGGCCGTTCTCGTGTCGCCCGCCGACGGGCGCAGAGGCCGAACCCGGACCGTGCGAACGTACGGAATGTTGGATGTTCTTCTGAACGTGCTGATGTGCACGCATGCGCGAACGCATAGTTGCTCCCTGATGTCGAACGACACCGGTGCAGCGCGAAAGAGAGAGAAGAGAATCGTCTCAAGAAAGCCGCCGCCGCCCGGTCAATGGCAGTCGAACGGCACGAGCCCCTGCAGATCAGGCACACCCGGCGACACAGTCGCCCGGCGGATGCCGGTGAGCACACACGCGTTGAACGCGACGTGCGCGTATCAGGCTGAAGCCCTGCCGTCAGGCAGTCCTCAACCTCATGTATATCGCGTTCGTCATGTCAGCTCCTTCGGCGGACCACGTTATCACAGCGCACGATGCCCGAGAAGGCGGATCCGGTGCGGGGCGCCGGTAGGTTGGAGGCAGACGACGTCGGACGGGTGGAGGCCATAGTGCTCAGGTTGGGATTAAAGGCATCAGCGGAGCAGTTCGGGCCGCGCGAACTCGTTGAGCTCGGCGTGATGGCCGAAGAACACGGCTTCGACAGCGTCACCGTGAGCGACCACTTCCAGCCGTGGCGCCACAACGGCGGGCACGCGCCGTTCTCGATCGCGTGGATGACGGCGGTCGGCGAGCGCACGAAGCACATCCGGATCGGCACAAGCGTGATGACTCCCACCTTCCGCTACAACCCGGCTGTCGTCGCGCAGGCGTTCGCCACCATGGGATGCCTGTATCCCGATCGCGTGTTCCTGGGCGTCGGCACGGGCGAAGCCCTCAACGAGATCGCCACGGGCTTCGCGGGCGAATGGCCCGAGTTCACGGAACGCTTCGCGCGGCTGCGCGAATCAGTCGACCTGATGCGCCGGCTCTGGCTCGGAGACCGCGTCGATTTCGACGGGGAGTTCTACCGCACGAAAGGCGCGTCGATCTATGACGTGCCGGCCGGCGGCATCCCCGTGTACGTCGCCGCAGGCGGCCCTGTCGTCGCGAGGTATGCCGGACGCGCGGGTGACGGCTTCATCTGCACATCGGGCAAGGGCATGGAGCTCTACACAGACAAGCTCATGCCCGCGGTGGCTGAAGGCGCTGAGAAGGCGGGGCGATCCGCACACGACATCGACCGGATGATCGAGATCAAGATCTCGTACGACACCGACCCGGGTCAAGCGCTCGAGAACACCAGGTTCTGGGCTCCCCTGTCGCTGACACCGGAGCAGAAGCACTCGATCGACGACCCCATCGAGATGGAGGCGGCCGCCGATGCCCTGCCGATCGAGCAGGTCGCGAAGCGCTGGATCGTCGCGTCGAACCCCGACGACGCCCTCGCGCAGATCACCCCGTACCTCGACGCGGGGCTCAACCATCTCGTCTTCCACGGCCCCGGGCACAACCAGAAGCGGTTCCTCGACCAGTTCGCCCGAGACGTTGTGCCGCGGCTTCGCGAGCTGGGCTGAACCAGGCTCGCGGTCACAGCACCCACACGGGCGAGCCGTATCGGGCATACCCGTTGTGCGGCAGCACCACCGGCCGTTCGGCCGACGCCAACGCACCGAATCCACGCTCATTCGGTGCGTTGGCGACGGGCGAACGGCACGGCGGCGGGCGCAGCAGCGCGGATGCCGTCGTTCACACGACGCGACAAGCCCACGGCGCTTCAGCGCTCGAAGCGAGCAGCCACGTCGTCGGAGAGCGCTGCATCGATTCTCTTCACCTGGTCCTCAGACATCGGCGGAAGCGCGTCAACAGCGAACCAGCCGACCTCGCTGTTCTCACCGTCGGCCGGATGTGGCATCCCTGAAACATAGCGGCAGCGAAAGGTGAGATCGAGAAAACGCGCCAGGTCGCCGTTCTGCCACCTGTGCGGAGACAGCGAGTGCACCCATGCCAGTCGTTCGGCCACGGCGACGATCCCGGCTTCTTCGAGCACCTCGCGCTCGGCGGCCACCGCCGGCTCCTCGCCCGGATCGATGATGCCGGTCACGCTCGTCCAGGTTCCGTCGTCGGTGCGCTTGACCAGCAGCACCTCACCGTCGCGCTCGACGACGGCCGTCACGCCGCTCAGCCACAGCTCATCGTGCCCGATCTTGGCGCGGAGCGCGAGCACAAAGGGTGGGGTGGTCATCGAACGAGCCTAGCCTTCGGCAGACGCGGCCGCGGCCTTCGCCTCGCGCTTCGCGACCCGACGCTCCCTGGCACCCTCGACGAGGTTGTAGAGCGTCGGCAGAACCACGAGCGTCAGAACCGTCGACGACACCAGCCCGCCGATCACAACAATCGCGAGCGGCTGAGAGATGAACCCGCCGTGGCCCGTGATCCCGAGCGCCATCGGCACCAGGGCGAAGATGGTCGCAAGCGCCGTCATCAGGATCGGCCGGAGCCTTCTCGAGGCACCGTGCCTGACGGCCTCCACGGCAGACATCCCCCTGCGCCGATACTGGTTGATCAGGTCGACGAGCACAATCGCGTTCGTGACCACGATGCCGATGAGCATCAGCACACCGACGAGCGACGCGACGCCAAGCGGCACTCCTGTCAGCACCTGCAGGCCGATGGCACCCGTTGCGGCGAACGGCACAGACACGAGCAGCAGCAGCGGCTGGCGCAGCGACCTGAACGTCGCGACCATCACGATGTAGACGATGAGGATCGCCGCGAGCATCGCTATGCCGAGCTGCTGGAACGCCGTGTTCTGGTCTTCGCTGACACCGCCGAGGGATGCCGAAGCGCCGGAATCGAGAGACGTGCCGTCGATCATGCTCTGGATCTCGGCGCTCACCGTTCCGATGTTGTCGCTCGAGGGCGTGATGACGACCGTCGCCGAGCGCTGACCCCTGACCGCCGTGATGCTGTCGGGGCCGTCGACCTCTTCGACGCTCGCGAGCTCGTCGAGTGCGACGGGTCCGGTCAGCGTCGGCACCTGGAGGTCAACGAGCTCTTGCACGGTCGTCGGCGGATCCTCTGTCGCGAGGTAGATGCTCACCGAGCTGTCGTCGATGGCCACCGAGCCGATGGTCTGCGGCTGCATGGCCGCAGAGACCACACTGCCGAGCGCGACCTCCGAGTAACCGGCTGCGGCAGCAGCGGCCCTGTCGACGACAACGGCTATGTACGGGCGGGACTCCGTGAGTGTGTTCGTGACCTGCAGAACGCCGTCGACCTCACCCGCCGCCTCGGTCAGCACCTGCGTCGCGTCGTTCAGCGCCGCCTCTGTCGGTGCTGTGACATCGACCTCGATGTCATTCGACGCCCCGAATCCGCCGGCGGTCCCGACGGTGATCGTTCCGGCATCCGTCAGGTCTTCGAGCTCGTTCCGCACCCTGTCTTGCAGCTCGACCTGCTCGGCGTCCGGGTCCGTGGTGATCGAATACGTGACGGTTCCCGCGCCGCCTCCCCCGAACGCATCGGCCAGCGCGCTGCCGCTCGACCCGATCGACAGCTGCACGGTCTCGATGCCGTCGATGCCGCGCAACACCTCTTCGACCTCGCTCGCCGCGGCATCCTGTGCCTCGAGACTCGACCCCACAGGCAGTGTCTGCGACACGCTGAGGGTGTTCTGGCCTGTGTCGCCCAGAAAGTTCGTTTTCATAAACGGCACGAGCGCGAGGGTCCCGCCGAGCACGAGCACCGACAACAGCAACGTCGTGACCGAGTGCCTGAGGGTCCAGTTGATGATCGGGAGGTACCCGCGCTGCAGCCGTGTCGGGGTCTCGAGGTCATCGTCGATCCCATCGTCTCCACGGCGGGAGCGGCGGGTCGGCACCGCCCGTTCAGAGAGCGCGCGCTCCGCCTCGGCCTGCTCTGCCATGGCCTGTTCAGCGGCCGCCTGCCGGGCACGACCGGCGTCGACCATCTCTTTGGTCGGAGCGATGTAGACCTCGTCGACGATGACCGGTGCCGCCGCAACCAGAGGCCTTCCGTCGGCAACCTTGCCGGGGTCGCTCTCGGGCGCTGGCGTCGTCTCGGCAGAGCGTGCCGCGAGGGCGTCGGCGGCCTGCGCCTTCGCGAGCTCCTTGCGCTCGGCCCGGGTCGGCTTGGCCTGTTTTGCCGGCTTCGGCGCACGCTGTTCCCTCGCACGCAGGAACCAGTACGCGAGCACGGGCACGATCGTGAGCGCGACCAGCAGCGAAGCGAGCAGGGCGATCGTCACGGTGAGCGCGAACGGACGGAACAGCTCACCCGTCATATCGCTCACAAAGGCAAGCGGCAGGAACACCGCGACCGTTGTGATCGTCGAGGCCGTGATCGCGCCGGCCACCTCGCGCACGGCGCGCACGATGATCGCGGCGCGTCCATCTGCTGTGCGATCACGCGACGCCGACATGTGGCGTTTGATGTTCTCGATCACGACTATCGAGTCATCGACCACTCGCCCGATAGAGATGGTCAACGCACCGAGGGTCAGGATGTTGAGTGAATAGTTCGACGCCTGCAGGCCGATGAACGTGATGAGAACCGACGTCGGAATCGAGATCGCCGTCACGATCGTCGCGCGCACGTCGAGCAAGAAGATCAGGATGATCAGAATCGCGAACACCAGCCCGAGCACACCCTCGATCCCGAGAGCTTCGATGGACTGCTCGATGTATGGAGCCTGATCGAAGACGACGGTGACCGTGACGCTCTCACCGAGCGATTCCTCGATCTGAGGCAGGATCGCACGGACACCCTGCGAGACGTCGACGGTGTTCGCGTCTGGAAGCTTCGTGACGGCTATCGTCAGCGCTGGCTCGCCGTTCACACGCGAGATCGACGTGATCGGGTTGTCGGCGAGTTCGACAGAGGCGATGTCGCCGATGGTGGTGACGGATGCCCCTGGCGTCGTCCCGACAATCGGCAGTTCTGCGATGTCGTCAGCCGAGCCGAGCTTTGTGCCGGTCTGAACCGCGAGAGTCTGATCGCCCTCGGTGATCTCGCCGGCCGGAAGGAGCACACCGTTCTGCTCGAGCGCCTGCGAGATGTCGGAGCGCTGGAGCCCCGCCGCCGCCAGCGCGGCATCATCGGGTGTGATCACGAGCCGCTGACCGACGGCACCGATCAGCGAGCCGGCCCTGACGCCGTCAACGTCTTCGATGTCGGGGATCGCCGACTGCTCGATCAGATCGGTGAGCTCGTCGGTGCCGTTGTCGCCAGACACTGCGAGCTGGATGACGGGCAGATCGCTCAAACCGCCCGAGAGGACCTGCGGGTCGAGATCTTCTGGCAGCTGCGAGCCGATGCGATTGATCGCCTGCATGATCTTCTGCTCAGCCGTCGCGAGATCGGTGCCGTAGGTGAAGGTGGCAGACACGAGGCTGAGGTTGGTGCTCGAGGTCGCGCTCGTCGACTCGATGCCGTCGACGCCCTGGATCGCTGTCTCGATGGGCAGGGACACATCGTCGTTCACGACCTCGGGCGCCGCACCCGGATAGTCGGTGACGATCGCCAGCTGCGGAAACTCCACATTCGGCGCGAGCTCCTGCTTGAGGCTGGTCAGAGCCAGCCCGCCGAAGACGGCGACAACTATCGTGACAAGCGCGATGAGCGCTCTGTTCTTCATGCTGAGCACTGCGAGCAGGTGCACGTGGGTCCTCTGAGAGTCGGCGGAACGTTGCGGGCGCGACGATGCATCGATGTATGCGGTGCGCGTGCGCCGATTCTAGCGGCAGACGGCGACGCGGATCTGAGCGCGGATGCCGGCACGGCAACGAGGCCGCAGACCGTCCGGCAGACCGGCACGGAGAAGTGCGCAGCCACGGGGGCTGGTTGCGCCGGCGAAGCAGGTTCAGATGACAGCCGAGAGGCTCCCGTCGTCCGGCATCGGCATCCTCACTATCGATCGCCATGCGGCGTCGAGTGCCGTCACCGCACGCTCGGTCTCGTCGATGCCATAGGTGATGGGGATCCGTATAAAGCGCTCGAACGCGCCGTCGATGCCGAACCGTGGCCCGGCGGCGATCAGGAGTCCCTGGTTGCGGGCGGCGAGCGCCAATTGCGAGCTCACGGGAGCGCCGAGCGACACCCACGCGGCGAGGCCCCCTGAGACTCGTGCGGCCTTCCAGGACGGGTGGCTCTCGTCGAGCAGGCTGCACAACCGGTCGCGGGTCGCCCGGAGTTGCCGGCGTCGCAGCGCGAGGATCTCGTCGAGTTGTGGCAGAAGGTGCAGCACGGTGAGCTGTTCGAGCACCGGCGTGCCCAGGTCGGACTGCATACGGGCCGCCACGAGTGTGCGAATCGTCGACGGATCCGCGCGGATCCACCCGATCCGGAGGCCACCCCACACGGTCTTCCCCACAGATCCCACCCTCACGATGCGCGCACCGGCCGTGTCACCCGCGCCGAACGGAGGGAGCGTGCCGCGATCGATGTCCAGATCGGCCGTCGTCTCGTCGACGACGAGTGTCGTGTTGTGCCCGGCGGCGGACCGGCAGAGCCTGCCCCTGGTCTCGTCGGCCATCGACGCTCCGGTCGGATTGTGGAAGTCCGGCATCACATAGGCGAGCGAGGGGCGGGTGGTCTCGATCACCTGCTCGATCTCGTCGGCCGGCCACCCCTCATCCGCCGTCACCGGAACCGGCACAGGGCGTGCTCCCGCCGAGCGGAGGGCATCGAAGGCATGCGGATAGGTCGGCTGCTCGATGAGGACAGGGTCTCCCCTGCGGAGGAACGTTCGTGAGATGAGCGCTATGGCGTGCTGGGCGCCGAGCGTGACCATGAGCTCGTCTGGCGAGGTCTCGAGCCCCGCGTCTGTGTAGCGGTCGGCTATCGCCTCGCGCAGCTCCGTGATGCCCGTCCCGTCGTAGTCGTGCCCGACGAGGTATCGCGGCAGCCGTTCGGCCGCCACCCGTGCGGCATCCGGCACCTGTGGCGCGGGCGGCAGAGCTGCCTTCGAGAAATCGAGATAGCCGTGTTCGCGGAACGAGGCATCGGCCGGGCGTGTTCCCGGCAGCCGCGCGACACTGCCGGATCCCCTCGTGCTCACGAGGTAGTCGCTTTCGCGCAGCTCGCGGTATGCAGCGGTGACTGTTGTGCGGCTCACATTGAGACGTTCTGCGAGGTCACGCTCCGCGGGGAGCCTGGTATCGGCGGGCACCCGTCCGTCGAGAACGAGCAGGCGAATGCGATCGGCAAGGCTCCGATAGGCAGGACCGTTGTCCCGCCAATGTCCGAGCAGACTCGCGAGGGCGCGCGCGGTGATGTGCACCTCAACCATAGAGTCCACGATAGGGGAATTGGCCTCTTGCCAAAAGGCCAATCGCAGAATTGGATTGATCTTGTGTTCTCTCGGATTTTTCGCCTGCTGCTCGGGCTCACCCTGTATGGCATCGCTATCGCCATGATGCTGCGCGCCGAGATCGGCGTCTCGCCATGGGATGTGCTTGCCCAGGGGCTCTCGCTGAAAACCGGATGGGGTTTCGGGGCGATCACCGTCGTCGTCGGCGTCGTTGTTCTGCTCGCGTGGATCCCCCTGAGAGAGAGGCCCGGTGCCGGCACGATACTCAACGTTGTGCTCGTCGGCCCCGCCGCAGATCTCGGCCTCTGGGTCATTCCCGCCGGCCTGCCCCTCTGGCTGCGTGTGATGCTGTTCGCCGCAGGGCTCGCCCTGCTCGCCGCCGCGACCGGTGTGTACATCGGCGCGGGATTCGGGCCCGGCCCGCGCGACGGGCTGATGACCGGCATCCGCACACGGCTCGGATGGCCGCTCTGGGTCGGTCGGACTCTCGTCGAGGGAACCGTGCTCGGCATGGGGTGGATGCTCGGAGGCGACGTCGGCATCGGAACTGTCCTCTTCGCCGCGCTCGTCGGCCCCCTGTGCAACGCGACGATTCCGCTGTTCGCGTCGCGGCCTCGCACGGCGGGTGTCCCCGCCCCCGAGGGGGCGGGGGCACCAGAAGCGCGCTCGGCTACGCGCGCCTGACGATGCGCGGTGCGCAATCGCTCTTGCGGCGATCAGAGGTTCCGCTCCGCATAGACGCGCATCGCGTCTCGCACGAACTCGGCTCCCTTCGCACCGCCATAGTTGGCGCCGAAGCGCTCGTCGGCGACGTACATCTCGCCGAGGCCCACGAAGTGCTCCTTCGTCGGCGCCTGGCCCTGGTACGCACTGGTCAGCCACTCGAGCTGACGCTCCGCCAGACGCTGCGCCTCGTCGCTGTCTGCGGCGACGCCACGCGCGGCCGCATCGGCCCAGTCGCTCGCCAGTGCGCTCGCGCGCTTCTGGAACTCGGCCTTCTCCGCCGCGCTCAGGGAGCGCCACCAGGCATCGCCCTTTGCGTAGGCATCCTTCCCCCAGCGCTCCTCGACCTCTTCCCTGTACTGGGTGTGGTCGAATCCGTCGAACATGTTCTCTGCCATCAGTTGTTCCCCTCCTTCCAATCTGGTGATGGTGTCTTCGACCGACGCGATCTGCAGTGTGAGCCGGTCCTGCTCCTGCTGCAGCCACTGCAGATGGCCGCGCAGGGCGCGTGTGGGTTCGTCGGGCTTCGCGAGCACATCGGCGATCTCTGGCAGCCCGAGGCCGAGGTCTCGCAGCAGCAGGATGCGCTGCAGGCGCACCAGTGCCTCTTCGTTGTAATAGCGATAGCCGTTCTGCCCGATCCTCGTCGGCTCGAGCAGGCCGACGGCACCGTAGTGCCTGAGCGTGCGGCTCGTTGTGCCGGCCAGCCGCGCGATCTGCTGAATCGACCACTCCATGCGCTCTCTCCTTCCGAACAGCACCAACGCTAAAGGTTGACGCGGCGTCAATGTCAAGCCGCCGTTCACAGACGGGCCGGAATACGCCGCCCGGCGGTCGCTTACGCTGGAGACTGCACGCAGCTCGCAGAACAGACAGCCGGAGAAACCATGACCAGCATTGCCGTCAACGACCTGGCGTCGATCGAGAGCCCCACAGTGATCGATGTTCGCGAAAGCGACGAGATCAGGGCGATCCGCGCCGTCGGCGTGACACCCATCCCCCTCAGCGCTTTTCTCGACCGCATCGATGAGGTTCCCCGCGACACAACCGTCTATGTCATCTGTGCGTCCGGAGCCCGGAGTCAGCGCGTGAGCGACTACCTCAACGAGAACGGCTGGGATGCCGTCAACGTCGAGGGCGGAACTCAGGCCTGGCAGGCCGCCGGCCTGCCTGTCGAGCGCGGCTGAGCTTGGTCACTCTCGCTCCAGTTCGTCACGCGCGCCTCCGTTTGTGACGCGCTGCACGTTGTGACGCGCTGCACGAGAGGGCCGCGTGTCACACACGGAGCAGCGGTCGGCGCTTGAGGCCGCGGCCGGTCCGGATAGACGGGTCGAACCGGATGGAGCGGCGCGTGCTCACGGGGTTCTTGCTGAGTGCACTTGACTCCAACGAGAGACGCGATATATCGTGAGTCTCACGTAACGCGATATATCGCGTGGGATTCCGTGCACAGTTCGGCACGGCCTAGACGAAGGATCAGCGAATGGCACTCGAAAAATGGATAGTGCAGCCGGGCGAGGCCCGCATCATCGACCTCGAGATCGTCCGCACTCTCAAGGTGGGCCTGTTCGGCGGCCAGATCGACATCATCGGACACGATGAGCCGGGGGCCAGGGTCGAAGTCCATTCGGTGTCGGTCAAGGAGCTCAAGGTTTCTATCGACGGCGACACGCTCGAGATCGATCACCCCCAGCTCGGCTGGGACAACTTTCTCGAGGTCTTCACCTCGTGGGGCAGCAGGGCGGCACAAGCGGAGATCAGTGTGCTCGTGCCGCGAGAGATCGCCCTGACGTTCGGAATGTTCTCCGCGAACGCACTGATCTCGGGCCTGCACACCAGCGGCAAGCTCAGCACGGTCAGCGGAGAGCTGCAGACCGAGGGTCTGGTGGGCGACATCGACCTCAACAGCGTCTCTGGCGAGCTCAGCGCCCATTCCCACCGCGGAGCGATCACCGCGCACACCATATCCGGCGACATCACCGCGTCGGGCGAGCTCAGCCGGTTCACCAGCGACAGCGTCTCCGGTGACGTTTTCGTCGACGTCACCGGCAGGTGCGACAAGATCGCCACGAACTCGGTCGGCGGAAGCCTGACCGCGCGTCTCGATCCCGACGTCGGCACCCGCTACAGCGTGAACACGGTCTCCGGCGCCCTGCAGCTCGACGGCAACGTCGTCTCTGGCACACGTGGCAGGGGCTTCACCAGCACAACCGAGGGCGACGGCAACTTCTACACAGACATCCGCTGCAATTCGGTCTCTGGCAACGTCACGGTTCTGAGGCGTGACACCGCGGCGCACAGGGCAGCAGATGCCAGTGCGAGCGGAGCAGCATCGTGACCCCGGTGTTCTCGCACGGCAGCCTGCGGCTGTACCTGCTCAGCCTGCTCGCCGAGGCGCCGCGCCACGGATACGAGATGATCCAGGCTCTCAGCAATCGCTTCGGCGGAACGTATTCACCGAGCGCCGGAACGATCTATCCCCGGCTCGCCAAGCTCGAAGACGAAGGCCTCGTGACGAAAACGAGTGATGGCCGCAAGACGGTCTATGAGATCACGGACGCGGGCAGGGCAGAGCTCGCCGCACGCGAAGACGAGCTCAATGCGATCGAACTCGAGATGACCGACTCGGTCAGGCGCCTCGCCGACCAGGTTCGCGCCGGCGTCACCGAGGCGATGAAGAGCTTGAAGGCGGACCTCGCGTCTGCCGCAGGGGAAGCATCCTCCAAGCCGAAGTCAGAGAGGGCTGCGGCATCTGACGTCGACCCGCGCACCACGAGCCGCATCGCGTTCCATGAGGCGGACGTCGCCATCTCAGAGTTCCGGAACGGCATCCGCTCCGAACTCAGACGACGCGCGGCGAACGGCTCGCTCACCGACGAGACCGTAAAACGGCTGCGAGACGACCTCGACCGCGTGCGCGACGGCATCCTGACCTCAAACGGCTGAGCCCGCCGAGCGACGCGCACGTGAGTCGTCGAGCGGTCGAAGGGCGTAACGTATTGCCCATGCCCGCACGTTTCGCCGCCGTGTTCGTCGGTGGCATGGCCGGCACGCTGCTGCGGCTGATGCTCGATCTGGCGATGCCGCACGAGCCCACAGGCTTCCCGGTGTCCACCCTCATCGCGAACGTGCTCGGGTCGGGTGTGCTCGGGCTGCTCGTCGGAGCCGTGTGGGGCCGAGCCGGCACTCCCGCATGGCTCAGGATGGGACTCGGCACCGGCCTGCTCGGGTCGTTCACCACGTTCTCGGCGCTGGCCGGCTCAGTCGTCTCGCAGTCCATGGCGGGTGACTGGATGCTCGTGGCCGGCTATGTCGTGAGCACTCTTGTTCTGGGGACTGCAGCCGCATGGATCGGCATCGCCACGGGGAACATCGTCGCGGCACGCAGCACGGGGCACACACCATGAGCATCGCGCTTGCCCTCGTGGTATCACTTGCCGGCGCGGTCGGCGCCTGCCTGCGGCACCTTGTGGCCGTCCTGCTGCCCCCACGGCCGGAACGCGGCCTCTCGTGGGCTGTGCTCACGGTCAACGTCGCGGGGTCCGCCGTCACCGGCGCGCTGCTCGCGGCAGGGGAACGAGCGCTCATCTCGCCCGAGGTCCTGCTTGTGCTCGCGACGGGATTCTGCGGGGGACTCACAACGTTCTCGACATTCAGCGTCGAGACCGTTCAACGGGTGCGGCACGGTCGCACGGGAGCAGCAGCGCTCGACGTCGTCGCGAATCTCGCGGCGGGCATCGGCATCGCGCTGATCGCCTACCTGCTCGTTCGATGACGGGCCGTATTCCGCTGTGAGCATAAGCAGTCATTCTCGGGCCAGCACGGGGTTCGCCCCACACCGACATGCTAAACTCGCAAGCAGTCTTTAATCGTTCCCAGGTTGGTTCAACCACCGGATGCTCTGACGCACATTCGGCAACTGATTCGTAAGGGGGTCTCGCATGGGGCGCGGCCGTCAAAAGGCAAAGCACACGAAGATCGCGCGTGAGCTGAAGTCCTACAGTCCAGACGTGAATTACGACGCTCTGGAGCGCGAACTCACCGGTCACTCGTCGACCGAATACAACGACGAAGAAATCGCGAAGTGGGCAGACTACGCCGACGACTACAACCCGGGCGAACCCAAACGGGCTTGAGTCTCGGGGTCTCGACAGGCTCGACCACCGGGTCCCGACAGACGACGGGCTTGAGTCTCGGGGTCTCGACAGGCTCGACCACCGGGCCCCGACAGACGACAGGCTTGAGTCTCGGGGTCTCGACAGGCTCGACCACCGGGTCCCGACAGACGACAGGCTTGAGTCTCGGGGCCCCGACAGGCTCGACCACCGCGGAGGCTCTCGACCCGCGGGGCGGGGTGTCGATAGGCTTTTGTTATGAACACGAGCGATGAGGAACTGCGCA
Organism: Okibacterium endophyticum; assembly: GCF_054780075.1. Taxonomy (NCBI): domain Bacteria; kingdom Bacillati; phylum Actinomycetota; class Actinomycetes; order Micrococcales; family Microbacteriaceae; genus Okibacterium; species Okibacterium endophyticum. The sequence goes on from NZ_BAAGXA010000013.1 coordinate 20,690, forward strand.
GGATCGCGCACAAGCGACTGAAATCGCAGGCGAGCTTCAAGAACTACCTGGGCATCTGGGCGGCTGTGACCGTTCTGCTCGTCGCAGTCTGGGCCCTCGGCGGAGGCTGGGGGCACTACTTCTGGCCGATCTGGCCCATCGTCGGCATGGCCATCGCAGCGGTTTTCCTCGGCCTGGACGCCTATGGGCCCGGCAACCACATCACTGAAGATCGCATCGAAGCCGAGGTGAGGCGCATGCGCGGCCAACAGGCATCCTCGTACCCTACAGGGCCGTCGCATACGACCGCGTACGGTCAGTCGGAACCCCACGGTTACGGGTCCGGGAACACCTCGCCGGCAGCACCTCGGCAGCCGGTGCAGTCGATGCCGCCGACCGGAGCCGTGCCCGCGGAGGAACAGTCGATTCCGCCCCAGCCACCACTGCCTCCGATGGATCCTGACACGCGCGACTGAGGTCCTTCACCGGCAGCGGGTCGCTTATGACAGCTGCGTGCGCTCGACCCAATCGAGATACTCGGGCGACACCGTCCCCGTGACATAGTCACCGGTGAAGCAGCTCATCTCGAGGTCCGCGATGCCGGTGCCCTCGACGATGGCGTCCTTCATGTCGGCGACCTCCTGGTAGATCATGTAGTCGGCGCCGAGCTCGGTCGCGATCTCGGGGATCTTGCGACCGTGAGCGATGAGCTCACGGCGAGACGGCATGTTGATGCCATACACGTGCGGGTAGCGAACCGGCGGAGCCGCAGACGTGAACGTCACCTTGTTCGCACCGGCGGCCCTGGCCATGTCGACGATCTCTTTCGACGTCGTCCCGCGCACGATGGAGTCGTCGACGATCAGGATGTTCTTGCCCTTGAACTCGCTCGACATCGCGTTGAGCTTCTGCCTGACACTCCGCTTGCGTTCTGCCTGCCCCGGCATGATGAAGGTGCGGCCGACGTAACGGTTCTTGTAGAACCCTTCTCGATACTCGATGCCGAGCTTGCGCGCGACCTGCATCGCCGCGGGCCTCGACGAGTCCGGAATGGGCATCACCACGTCCACATCGCCGAGCGGCATGTGCGTCGCTATGGTGTCTGCAAGGCGATCGCCGAGACGCAGACGCGCGTCATACACCGAGATGCCGTTCATCACGGAGTCGGGCCTGGCGAGGTAGACATACTCGAACGAACACGGCACAAGACGCGGATGGGCTGCGCACTGGCGGGAGTACAGCTCGCCGGACGCGGTGATGAAGACGGCTTCTCCCGGTGCGACCTCGCGCACGACGTCGTAGCCTGACGCCTCGAGCACAAGCGATTCGCTCGCGACGATCCACTCGTCGCCGAGAAGCCCGGCCGTGCGACGCCCGAGAACGAGAGGCCTGATTCCGTAGGGGTCCCTGAATGCGAGCAGGCCATGCCCGGCGATGAGAGCGATCGCTGCATAGGATCCCTCGACCCGCTCGTGGACCTGGGTGACAGCTGTGAAGATCTGGTCAGGGTCGAGGTCGCGCCCCGAGACCTGCGCCTGCAGCTCGGTGGCCAGCACATTGAGGAGCATCTCGGTGTCGCTCGTCGAATTGACGTGCCTGCGGTCGATGTGAAAAAGATCGTCGGCGAGTTCGCGTGTGTTCGTGAGGTTGCCGTTGTGCACGAGGGTGATGCCATACGGAGCGTTCACGTAGAACGGCTGGGTCTCGCGTTCGTTGGCCGCGTCTCCTTTCGTGGCGTAGCGCACGTGACCGAGGCCGACGTTGCCGAGCAGCGTTCTCATGTCACGGGTGCGGAATCCCTCACGGACCTGGCCCTTGACCTTCGTCATATGAAGCGTCAGTCCGTCTGCCGTGGCGATTCCCGCGGAATCCTGCCCACGATGCTGCAGCAGCAGCAGGCTGTCATAGACCTGCTGGTTGACCGGTTCGTGAGAGACGATGCCGACGATGCCGCACATGGATCAGTGTTCTCCTGGAATGAGCGAGGGCGAGGTGGGGATGTTACGAAGCATAGGTGCCGACCAGGCGAACGGCGCCGCCGTCGACGCCCTTCGCGCCCTGCTCGAAACCGGTGAGGTCTCGAGCCGAGGTCTCGACGGTGCCGACCTGCCAGGTCGGGATCCCGGACGCCGTCAGCCGGGCTGTCACGCTCGCGGCGGCGTCGGCCGCCACAACGGCGAAGAAGCCGATACCGAGATTCCAGGTGCCCTCCGCGCTCTCGAGCGATGTGCCTGCCATGTCGCTGAGCACCCGGAACACGGATGCGGGAGACCACGACGAACGGTCGACCTCGACCCATGACCCGACCGGAAGCACACGAGCCAGATTGGCGGCGATCCCGCCGCCGGTGACGTGGCTGAGTGCGTGGATGTCTGCCGCGAGCACCGGATCACCCGTCACGGCGAGCAGCGGCGACGTGTACAGCCGGGTGGGCTCGAGCAGGACCTCACCGACGACGCCGCCGAGTTCGTCTGACCGGTCTGTGAACGCGAGATTCCTGGCCGCGAGGATGTGCCGGACGAGCGAGTAGCCGTTGGAGTGCAGGCCGGACGACTCGAGGGCGAGCACAACGTCGCCGTCAGACACACGATGGGCGCCGAGCACGGCATCCGCTTCGACGGCACCGACGGCCGCCCCCGCAACGTCGTAGTCGTTCTCGCCGAGCAGGCCGGGGTGCTCCGCCGTCTCTCCGCCGACGAGGGCGGTTCCGGTCGCCGAGCATGCTCTGGCGATGCCGGCGACGATGCCGGCGATGCGTTCGGGAACGACTTTTCCGCAGGCGATGTAATCGGTCATAAAGAGCGGCTTCGCGCCGACGACGACGATGTCGTCCACGACCATGCCGACGAGGTCCTGACCGATGGTGTCGTGTTTGTCGACGGCCTGCGCGAGGGCCACCTTCGTGCCCACGCCGTCTGTCGAGGTCGCGAGAAGCGGCTTCGAGAACGCGGCGAGGGCCGAGGCGTCGAACAGTCCGGCGAACCCGCCGACGCCCCCGATGACCTCTGGGCCGTGCGTGGCCGCAACCGCAGCTTTCATCAGGTCGACAGCGCGGTCGCCCGCAGCTGTGTCGACGCCTGCATCACGATATGAGCTCGAAGAAGACATTTAAGCGGCGGGGCCTTTGGTTGTGGGAGGCTGCACCGCCGGACCGGCGTCGAGCGCCTCGGTCGCCCGTTCACTGTGGGCGGTCTCGGCCTCGCTGTGCACTTCTACACTACCGGTTCTGATGTTCTGTGCGACGACGGTTCGCGCCCTGCGGCCGATGACGCGATCGAGGACGATCGCGGCGAGAGCACCGAGCGCGATCCCGATCGGCACGGCAGCGAGAAGCAGGAAACCGAACACCTGTCCCGTCGAGTACTCGATGTCGTCGCCCGCGACGGCACGCTGCTCTTCCGACGACCCTGACGGAACCATGAACGTGAGAGCCAGCGCCGCGACGACGCCGAGCAGAGCCCCGAGCAGCATGAAGTTCACGAAGCGGGGTCGCCGTCTGACCACCACGCTCTCTTCGACCACGCTGTCAGCCTGATCCTGTTCACCGCTCATACGTCTATTGTCGCGCACGAAACTGAGTGCGATCGCCGACGAGCGCCAGGGGTCAGCCGTCTCCGCGCGCCGCGCTCGCCGCGTATGCAGAGGCTGACTCCGCCACCCGGTTGTTGTAGCCCGCAGCCGGGTTGTAGGCCATGACCGCATCGATCCAGCCCTGCGACCGACGCAGGTCCGTTCCGGCGGCGCACAGATAATGAGCAGCGGAGAGAACAGCGTCGTCGAGGTTGTGCACGTCGGAGATCCCGTCGCCGTTGCCGTCGGTCTTCCATTCGGACCAGGTGGACGGAATGAACTGCATCGGTCCGAGAGCGCGGTCCCAGACGGGATCGCCGTCGAGCGCGCCGGCATCCGTGTCTGGGACGGCCAGCGTCTCTGAACCGTCGAGCACGAGCCCGAGGACGGGCGGCGAGACCGTTCCGTCCTCGGCGACGACTCCCCCGTGGATGGCGCCGTGGTCGGTCTCGACGAAGCCGATCGCCGCCAGGGTGTTCCAGCCCAGACCGCACCCGGGCCTCTTCTCGGCCATCTGGATGGCCGCACCCGCGTATGCGGCGAGCGCCCTCTGCGGAATCGACGTGCGACGGGCGGTCGCCGCAAGCCAGCTCGGGTCGGGCAGGGCGGTTATCCCCCCGGCATCCTCGGGGGCGGCGCCGTCGGCATCGGGTTCGGCCGTCACCTCTGGAGCCTCTTCCGACGGTGCAGGTTCCGGCGAGCCGTCCGTCGTCGCTGTGCCTGTGGTGACGGGACCGACGACAGGTGCCATCGCGAAGACGACCACAAGCACAGCGATAGCACTCGCGATCACCAGGGCTGACAGGCTTGCGACGACCACAAGCCGGCGATCGGGCCTGGCCTGTCGCCCGTATACGTCCTTTTCATCGGACGGCACCTCGCCCGCACCCGCGAGAAACTCATCGAATGAGGGGGGTGCCGTCGTGTCCTCGATCCCGGTCACGGGCCACTCATCTCGTACCCGGCATCTCTTACCCCGTGCCACCCGCCGACGCACGACGACGTACCGTCGCGTTCACGACCGCACCGGCCAGAAAGAGCAGGAGCGCGGCGGCGAACCATCCGCCTGCATCAGCGCCAGTGACGGGCAGCGCCTCCGCGGGATCGCCCCGCCCGTGATGATCGTCCAGCCTCTCAAGGCCGCCCGCCACGGGCTGCTCGGTCCCCGGGCTCTCAGGACTCCCAGGGCTCTCCGGACTCTCCGGACTCTCCGGGCTCTCCGGACTCTCCGGAGCGCCGACCAGGCTCAGCGACGTCCAGGTATCGGCGGAGCGGTTGAGGAACGAGTCGACCCAGGTGTTGTGAACGGTGTGCCTGAGGAAGGTCGCCACGCCGTACTCTTTCTCGGGGTCGAGGGTATCGGCCGGGATCGTGATTCCAACGGTGAACGAGCCGTCGTTGCCGTCGACGTATCCCTTGTACAGCTGCCCGCTGCTGGAGTCCCACGACGTGAGAACCCAGTCGCGGTGCGCCTCCTGACCCGGCTGCCATGAACTCTTCTCGTAAATGCCCACGTCGATCGAGTAACTGGAGTCGTCGTCACCCTCTGGGATGTCGAAGTTCGCGCCGAGCACCCGGACGGAGGTCGTCTCCGAGGGATCGATCCGCCCCTCGGGAAGGATCACGACCTGAGGAGCCCCGGTGCTCGGGATCACGGTGAGCGAGACCGGGTCCGAGACCCGTGTCTCACCGTCGAGGTTCGTCACGGCCACTCGGAGCAGCCGGCCGTCCGCCTCGAGCGAGGTTCCCGTGGCCGTGATCCCGCCGAGGGTGCCGACCGCACCGACCCAGGTGCTCCAGATCTCGCCGTCCTCGCTGTATTCGAGCACAACCGTTCCCGGATCGATCGCCGGGCTGCCCGCTGCTTCGAAGTCGAGCTGCAGCGGAGTTCCCTCGATGACGGTCTGGTCGACCGGCTGCCGGGTGAACTCGAGCTCCCGGAACGGAGCCGTCTGCACACGGATCGCGCCCGACTCCGCCGATCCGTGCTCGTTCGTGGCGACGACACGCAGGTGCTCGCCGTTCCAATCGGGCTGGACGCCGCTCACCGTGAGACTCGTTCCCTTCTCGCCGTCGACAGTTGTCCAAGGCCCGTCGGCCGATTCCGCGCGCTCCCAGCGGATGCCGGTCTGCCCCGCGACCTCGACCGTGAACGTCACGTCGCGTCCCTCGATGATCGGCATCTGCGCCGTTGTGCTCGGGGCGGAGAGGATCACAGGGACGGTCTTGATCTCTGGAGCGCCGTCGAAGCCCACGGTGAAGGGGAGCGGTAGTTTGTCCGGATCCGCGCTCAGCCCGCTGGTGTGCCAGTAGCTCGACAGCTGGGTCTCATAGTGGAAGTCGACGAACGACTCCGGCCACGAGCCCCAGCGCGGGTCGGCCGCCTTGACGGCGTCGCCGATCGCGGACGTCGTCTCACGGACTCCGTCGACGAGCGGGAAGTAGTCGACCCCGGCGAAGGCGGGTGTCACGACGATGCCCTCATCGGTGACCTCGACCTGCTCGAACTGTGCGACGGTGACGAGCCGCGGCTCCAGATCGTAACTCTGCGAGGGGTCATCCATCGGAGCCCCCTTGCCGCCGGCCGTCGCCGTGAGCGTTCCCGTGCCATCGGATGCCACGGTCAGGGTGGGATCCTCGAGCCACCAGGGCACGAGGCCGCCGTAGGCGTTGGCTGTGAAGCCACCGGTCCACGAGATGGTGGCCTCGCCGGTGACGGTGTTGGCTGTGCCTGCACCGCCGGTGAAGAGCACGTGCTGCTCGACATCCGGTGTCGCCCGCACGCACTTCGTGCCCTCGGAGACGCTGACGGCTGTGTGCTCGTCGATGCGCTGGATGACCTGCACATCGCCGACACTCGGCGCGTACGCATCCTGCGTCCCGGCCGAGAAGAAGTTGCAGCCGTTGCCTGCCGGGTTGCCGCCCTGGTAGATCGGGTTGATGCCCCACTCGAGACTCGCGTCGTCGACCGGGCGCAGTTCGCCGCCGGCCGACGTCACCAGCGGGCTCACCGTCGCCATGGGGTCCGCAACGGCCGGACCGGCCACGGCAAGCGTCGTCGCGACAGTCGCGACGACGCCCATCGCGAGCGAACCGGCGAACAGACGTCGCCGAAGGGGAATGGTCATCGAATCTCCTGAGATGTGCGGATGCTGTCGGTGGGCAGCGCTCCGCCCGGACCGCGATCCGAAGAACGCCGTCCGGGCGGGCGCCCCGCTCCTACTCGCTCTCGATCGAGGTGCGCCGGGTGCGGGTGTAGACGACGGCACCAGCGCCGAGAAGCAGCAGCACGAGGGCGGCTGCGGCCCAGCCCGAGATGTCGGCGCCGGTGTCGGCAAGTCCCGATCCCGGGCCGGCGGGCGCCGTCGAACCAGCCGGCGACGCTTGATCGACCGGCGTGCCGGTGCTCGGAGCCGCGGCGACCTCGAACGTGTTGTAGCCGATCACCGTTCCGTCAGCCGCGTAGGCGACGAGCCGGTGGGCACCGGCCTCGAGGTCGGCGGGCAGCTGGACCGTGACGGTCCCCGCCGCGTCGGCGAGGAACCAGCCGAGGAACACGGGCTCAGAGTGCAGCGAGAGGCCGATCCACGTTCCGGCATACTCTGCGCCGGCCGTCACAGTGGCGGTCGTGCCGTCGACCGTGACCTCGACGCCGCCATACGACTCGTCGGGGAACTCGGTCAGCAGCTCCGGCTCACCCTCGGGAGCGGCTCCCGGGACCGAGACGGCGCCCGACTCCTCGGAGCTCGTCTGGCCTGCGGCGTTCTTCGCGGTGACGACCGCCGTGTAGTCCCCGGCGGCCAGGCCGTCGAACACCACGCTGAGGGTCGAGGCGTCAACGCTCTCGGTGAGCTCCCCGTCGTCACCGGTCAGCACCACGTCGTATCCGGTGATGGCCGAGCCGCCGTCAACGGCCGGAGCCGTCCACGAGACGGTGACGGCGTCGCCGTCGCTCAGCTGCGCAACCGGTGTCCCTGGCACGCCAGGAGCGGTCGCCGGCACTGTCACATCGGTCGACACACCGGACGATCCGCCCACGGTGTTGTAGGCGATGACGGAGACCGTGTAGGTCGCGCCCGGAACGAGGTTGTCGAAGGAAACGCTCGTCGCATCGGCGTCGACGGTCTTCTGCTGGACCGGTGACCCCGATGAGAAGACGACGACGGCGTAGCTCGTGAGCGGTGTGCCCCCGTCGTCATCCGGAACACCCCAGGTCACGTCGACGCTCGTTCCGGTCGCCGTCGCGGTCACCGGGCGCGGTGCGCCGGGCACATCGAAGGTGCTGATCGGCGCTGAGACCGGAGACGGCTGTCCTGTGCCCGCCGCGTTCACGGCGGCGACGGTGGCGGTGTACTCGGCTCCCGGTGTGAGACCCGAGACCGTCACCGAAGACGCCGACGCGACTGCCTCGGCGCTCGCGACCCGCTCACCGGCATGGAAGATCGTGACCAGGTATCCGGTGACCGGCGAGCCGCCGTCATCCGACGCCGGCGCCCAGGCGACGGCGATCTCGCTGCCGCTCACGGCACTGACCGTCGGCGCCGCGAGCGAGCCGGGAACCTCGGCGAGCGTCGTGACGGTGGCTGCCGGGGATGCGGAGGACTCTCCGACGGCGTTCTCAGCGGTGACCGTCACCGTGTACTCGGTCGCACGGTCCAGCCCGGTGACGACAGCCGTCGTCTCCGTTGCAGACACGGATGCGATCCCCGATCCCTTCTGAGCGACGGAGACGGTGTATCCGGTGATCGGCGAGCCACCGTCGGCCGGAGCAGCCCACGAGACGTTGATCGAGTCAGAGCCCGCAGCGCTCACCGTCGGCTGCGCAGGGGCCGCAGGAGCAGTGGCGGGCACGGTCACGGCGTCGGATGCATCCGACACGGGCGAAGGACCGCCGGCGTTCCTGGCGACGACCGTGGCCGTGTAGCTCACGCCCGGGACGAGGCCGTCGAACGTCGCCTCGGTCGCATCGGCCGGAACCGACTGCGTGGAGGGCTCGCCGTTCGCCGGCGTCAGCGTCACGTCGTATCCGGTGATCGCCTCTCCGTTGCCGGACGGAGCCGTCCAGGACACGGTCACCTCGGCGTCGCCGGAGAGCGTCGCAGTGGGCTTGGCCGGCGCCTCCGGTGCGAGCACCGCGAAGGCCACGGGCGTGTAGGTCTCGAAGGCGGGGTATGCAGCGCCGCCGCCCGGATAGGTGTAGATGCCGTAGTTGCCGGTCTCCGGCTCGCCGTCGTAGCCCTTCTCGACCTGGAGGGTCGCCTCGAAGGTGCCGTCCTCGCCGATCGCGACGCCTGCGCCGCTGCCGGAGGGGTCGATCGTCACGAGGTCGGCCTGGTGGACGCCCCAGACCACCGAGTGCGTGTCACGCGTTGCCGAGCCGGCGCCGGCAGAGGGCTTCCAGACATCCGCGAACTTGCCGAAGGCGATGTAGGCGCCGGTGAACTTTCCGGCCAGCGGAGGCCTCGAGCCAGACGTCGCGGGCGGGTTCGGCAGGAAGCCGGAACCGGTGATGGTGAGAGTCTCACCATCTGGATCGATGCCCTCGGTCTTCGAGACGACGACTGTCGGCGTGGGCACCGACACGGCGAGTGTCGCGCTCTCGGAGCTGACCGATCCCGAGGCGCCGGTCACCACGACACGATACTGCGCCGCTGCGGCGGTCGTCGCGACGATCTTGCAGCGGGCCTCGGTAGCGCCGTCGATGTCGGTCCAGTCCGTGCCGTTCGCGCTCTTCTGCCACTGGTAGGAGAGCCCGTCGCCCGTCGCCTCGACCGAGAGAGCAGCGGTCTCACCGAGGGTCGTCTCGACATCCTGCGGCTGGGTGACGATGGCGGTCGGAGCCGACACAACCTCTGCCGTGTAGCTCACGGTGAGGGGGTTGGCGGGTTTGGCGGGGTCGCGTGATCCGCCGGAGGTGTACCAGTACGCGC
>NZ_BAAGXA010000014.1:0-1270 GCF_054780075.1 Okibacterium endophyticum
CGGTGCGGAGGCAGGTGGGTCCGTCTCTGGCGATGATCGCGAGTCGTTGTTGCCGGTCGAAGAGGCGTTGTGGTTTCTCCAGGGCGATGAGTTCGCCGAGGGGTCCGAGGAGGGCGCGTTGGATTCTGCCGTCGGAGATGTGTTGCCAGACGGTGGATATCGGGACGGGTTCGTCACTGCCCACGATGTGTCCGGTTCCGTGGCCGGTGAGGAGGTCTTCGAGTTTCACGATGACGAGCACGGTGGGTGCGGCGCCGCCGATGGTGGAGAGGTCGGTGGTGGTTTTTGCCATGTGGGTGAGCATGCCGGCGAGCAGGTCGTGTCGTTTCTGTTCCGGGGTGCGGTCGTCTTCCACCTGGTCGGTGTTCGCCCCGCACTCACACGACCTCCCAGCCCCAGGATCCGTGTCGTCGCAGTCGCAGGTGCCCTTCACCTGGTCACAACCCGGTGTCGTGTCGGTATGCTCGCAGCCACCGTCACGGTCGTTGTGGTTGTTTTCATTGTTGGGGTGGAATTTGACACCGGTTTTGGGGTTGAGGGTGGCGTCGGCGAGGGTGTTGAAACGGGCAGCGACGTCGGGGGTCAGGTTTCCGCCGACGGGGTGTAACCCGTTCACGGCGGTGCGGGACACCCAGAACCCCCGCCTGTCGAATGCCTCGGCTGTGCGGGGTTCGATCCCGTCGGGGTCGATCGCGTCCCGCCATGCCCGTGCGGGGCCGCGCAGGAGTTCTGCTGATACCGGTATTCCCATTGTGGTGGTGCCGTCGGGTGCGGTGCTGATCCCGGTCGCTTGGGCGACCAGCGACTCCTCTGCGGCGGTGAGGTTCTCGATGGTGGCTCGTGGGGATGCTTTCGAGAGTTCACGGGTGATCACATCGGCCGCATCCACCCCGAGCAAACCCGCGTTGAGGGCTGCACCCACCTGCGGGAACAGGGGCGGTAGGGGAAGACCTGTCGGGGAGGTGCGGGGCAGAACGTTCTTCCCGACTCGTAGTCGGCGGTTCACGGTGGCAGTGGATTCCCCGGTGATCTGTTCCACGAGTTGCGACGGGTGCCGGTGGCCGTGCTTGGCGGCGAGACCGTTCAGGCCGAGGGTTTTATCGGATCGTTTCTCGATCTCCGCGGCCGCGGCGACCTGCAACGCGTCCAGGGTGCGGGCGGCGGCGCCGAGCTGGGATTGGAACTCGAGCACACCGTCATCCGTGCCCGAGAGGACAGCGTCCGCGTCGACGCGAGCGAGCACCGTCAGGGCCTCGTTCAGGGTGTCGGG
>NZ_BAAGXA010000015.1:0-1201 GCF_054780075.1 Okibacterium endophyticum
TCATTCGGTGGATCTGTCGACCGGTCCCGGATCACGACCCTGGTACGGGAGACCGAGCCGGGCTTGGAACGTGACCTAATAGGACTTTGTCCGCTACACGACCACTCAATGTTGTGTCCGCCCGGCCCGGCGATAGTCATCCAAACCGTTCGAAGAACTGATTGGAGACACAACAATGCTAACCACCAAAACAGACCAGCAACAAGAACGAGAAACGATCATCGTCGCTGGTGTCGATACACATCACAGCACCCATCATGTCGCTGTCCTTGATCTGAATGGTCGTGTTTTCGGCGACCACGAGTTCCCCGTGAACACGGCCGGCTACCGTGACCTTTTGGGCTGGGTCGCTGGGCACGGTGTTATCGACCAGGTCGGGATCGAGCTCACCGACTCCTACGGCGCCGGCCTGACCAGGTTCCTGCAAGCCCAGAACGTGACCTGTGTTCAAGTGACCACGACCGATAAAGCAGCCAGAGCCCGCCGCGGCAAAACCGACCAGCAAGACGCGATCGCCGCCGCGCAGAAAGTCCTCGCCGGCCTCGCCACAGCGATCCCGAAAGACACCACCGGCAGTGTCGAATCGATCCGGATGCTCACCCTCGTCCGAGACTCCGCGATCAAAAACCGCACCCAAGCGATCAATCAGCTCAAAGCCGTCCTGGTCACCGCGCCCGCGACCCTCCGCGAACAGCTCGACGGACTCACCCCCGCCGTGTTACTGAAAACGATCCATGCACTCCGGCCCGATACCAGCCGACTGGCAGAGCCCACACACGCTGCGAAACACGGGCTGAAACGACTCGCCGCCCGGATCAGCGACCTCAACACCGAGATCAGCGACGCCGACCGCGAACTCGACACCCTCGTCGCCCGAACCGCGCCGACCCTGATCTCTCACCCCGGAATCGGCACCCACACCGCCGCCAGATTCCTGATCACCGCGTCCAACAACATCGACCGGATCCGGTCCGACGCCTCCTACGCCCGACTCTGCGGCGCCGCACCCATCCCCGTCGCGTCCGGCAAATCCCGCCGAATGCGCCTACACCGAGGCGGCGACCGCCGCGCGAACAGCGCCCTGCACATGATCATCATCAGCCGACTCCGACACGACCAACGAACCCGCGACTACCGAGACAAGAAACTCGCCCAAGGCCACTCCACCAAAGACACCATCAGAGCACTGAAACGCTACATC
>NZ_BAAGXA010000016.1:0-5535 GCF_054780075.1 Okibacterium endophyticum
AGTGACTGGTCTTTGGGCTGGTTGTGATTTGTTCTGTCAGTTTCGAACTCGCGTGGCTTTGCCTATTCCGGTGGGGTTGCGTATTTGAATGTCTCGGTGGCCTTTCGGGGTTGTCGGGTTTGAACATTTACGGAGAGTTTGATCCTGGCTCAGGACGAACGCTGGCGGCGTGCTTAACACATGCAAGTCGAACGATGAAGCCTAGCTTGCTGGGTGGATTAGTGGCGAACGGGTGAGTAACACGTGAGTAACCTGCCCTTGACTCTGGGATAAGCGCTGGAAACGGCGTCTAATACCGGATATGACCTTCCGCCGCATGGTGAGGGGGTGGAAAGATTTTTTGGTCAAGGATGGACTCACGGCCTATCAGCTTGTTGGTGAGGTAATGGCTCACCAAGGCGACGACGGGTAGCCGGCCTGAGAGGGTGACCGGCCACACTGGGACTGAGACACGGCCCAGACTCCTACGGGAGGCAGCAGTGGGGAATATTGCACAATGGGCGAAAGCCTGATGCAGCAACGCCGCGTGAGGGACGACGGCCTTCGGGTTGTAAACCTCTTTTAGTAGGGAAGAAGCGAAAGTGACGGTACCTGCAGAAAAAGCACCGGCTAACTACGTGCCAGCAGCCGCGGTAATACGTAGGGTGCAAGCGTTGTCCGGAATTATTGGGCGTAAAGAGCTCGTAGGCGGTTTGTCGCGTCTGCTGTGAAATCCCGAGGCTCAACCTCGGGCCTGCAGTGGGTACGGGCAGACTAGAGTGCGGTAGGGGAGATTGGAATTCCTGGTGTAGCGGTGGAATGCGCAGATATCAGGAGGAACACCGATGGCGAAGGCAGATCTCTGGGCCGTAACTGACGCTGAGGAGCGAAAGGGTGGGGAGCAAACAGGCTTAGATACCCTGGTAGTCCACCCCGTAAACGTTGGGAACTAGATGTGGGGGCCATTCCACGGTCTCCGTGTCGCAGCTAACGCATTAAGTTCCCCGCCTGGGGAGTACGGCCGCAAGGCTAAAACTCAAAGGAATTGACGGGGGCCCGCACAAGCGGCGGAGCATGCGGATTAATTCGATGCAACGCGAAGAACCTTACCAAGGCTTGACATATACGAGAACGGGCCAGAAATGGTCAACTCTTTGGACACTCGTATACAGGTGGTGCATGGTTGTCGTCAGCTCGTGTCGTGAGATGTTGGGTTAAGTCCCGCAACGAGCGCAACCCTCGTTCTATGTTGCCAGCACGTTATGGTGGGAACTCATGGGATACTGCCGGGGTCAACTCGGAGGAAGGTGGGGACGACGTCAAATCATCATGCCCCTTATGTCTTGGGCTTCACGCATGCTACAATGGCCGATACAAAGGGCTGCGATACCGTAAGGTGGAGCGAATCCCAAAAAGTCGGTCCCAGTTCGGATTGAGGTCTGCAACTCGACCTCATGAAGTCGGAGTCGCTAGTAATCGCAGATCAGCAACGCTGCGGTGAATACGTTCCCGGGCCTTGTACACACCGCCCGTCAAGTCATGAAAGTCGGTAACACCCGACGCCGGTGGCCCAACCCCTTGTGGGAGGGAGCCGTCTAAGGTGGGATCGGTAATTAGGACTAAGTCGTAACAAGGTAGCCGTACCGGAAGGTGCGGCTGGATCACCTCCTTTCTAAGGAGCAACTGACCAGCTTGCTGGTCCAGTACCATGATCGGACCGAATGTGTCCGCGTGGTAGCTCATGGGTGGAACATTGACATGGTGCTTTTGCGCTGATTTTGGAGTTAGTACACCGCTTGCGGTTGGAACGGTTCGGGGTTGGTTGTGGGGGCACGCGCACGTTGTTGGGTCCTGAGGGACCAGGCCGGGACCTGAGGGTTTCGGATGGGACTTCTGGGCCATTTTTTGGTCTGACCTGTTTTTTGGGTCGTTGGGCCTCTTGGTGTCGGCATTACTGGCCGGCGGGAGGGGTGCCGCCCGTACTTTGAGAACTACACAGTGGACGCGAGCATCTTAGATTCAACCCTTTATGGGTTGGGTCACAAACAAGAGCCTTTATGCTTTTCCTTCGGGGGGAGTGTGGAGGTCATTGGTCAATTTTTCTTGCACCCTTTTGGGGTGTGATGATTCGATTGATACTCATGTGATTAGCAAGTTTCTAAGAGCAAACGGTGGATGCCTTGGCATCTGGAGCCGAAGAAGGACGTAGTAATCTGCGATAAGCCTCGGGGAGCTGATAAACAAGCTGTGATCCGAGGATTTCCGAATGGGGAAACCCCGCTGCACGCCGTGAGGTGATGTGGTGACTCCCGCCTGAATATATAGGGCGGGTAGAGGGAACGTGGGGAAGTGAAACATCTCAGTACCCACAGGAAGAGAAAACAACAGTGATTCCGGTAGTAGTGGCGAGCGAACCCGGATGAGGCTAAACCGGTCATGTGTGATACCCGGCAGGGGTTGCATGGTCGGGGTTGTGGGACCTTTCATAATGTTCTGCCGGACATTGGCAGTGACGGATGCGTATAGACGAACAGGATTGAAAGCCTGGCCAGAGACGGTGCGAGCCCGGTAGTCGAAATGCGCGGACGGCTGGAGAGGTATCCCAAGTAGCACGGGGCCCGAGAAATCCCGTGTGAATCTGTCAGGACCACCTGATAAGCCTAAATACTCCCAGATGACCGATAGCGGACAAGTACCGTGAGGGAAAGGTGAAAAGTACCCCGGGAGGGGAGTGAAATAGTACCTGAAACCGTTTGCTTACAAACCGTTGGAGCAGCCTTGTAGCTGTGACAGCGTGCCTTTTGAAGAATGAGCCTGCGAGTTAGCGATATGTGGCGAGGTTAACCCGTGTGGGGTAGCCGTAGCGAAAGCGAGTCTGAATAGGGCGATTCAGTCGCATGTCCTAGACCCGAAGCGAAGTGATCTATCCATGGCCAGGTTGAAGCGACGGTAAGACGTCGTGGAGGACCGAACCCACTTCAGTTGAAAATGGAGGGGATGAGCTGTGGATAGGGGTGAAAGGCCAATCAAACTTCGTGATAGCTGGTTCTCTCCGAAATGCATTTAGGTGCAGCGTTGCGTGTTTCTTGCCGGAGGTAGAGCTACTGGATGGCCGATGGGCCCTAAAAGGTTACTGACGTCAGCCAAACTCCGAATGCCGGTAAGTGAGAGCGCAGCAGTGAGACGGTGGGGGATAAGCTTCATCGTCGAGAGGGAAACAACCCAGACCACCAACTAAGGTCCCTAAGCGCGTGCTAAGTGGGAAAGGATGTGGAGTTGCTTAGACAACCAGGAGGTTGGCTTAGAAGCAGCCACCCTTGAAAGAGTGCGTAATAGCTCACTGGTCAAGTGATTCCGCGCCGACAATGTAACGGGGCTCAAGCACGCCACCGAAGTTGTGGCATTGACGTATAGACATAAGCCGCCCGCTTGACGGGTTGGTTCAGTGGTGTTGATGGGTAGGAGAGCGTCGTGTGGGCAGTGAAGCGGCGGTGTAAACCAGCCGTGGAGCCTACACGAGTGAGAATGCAGGCATGAGTAGCGAAAGACGGGTGAGAAACCCGTCCTCCGAAAGACCAAGGGTTCCAGGGCCAGGCTAATCCGCCCTGGGTAAGTCGGGACCTAAGGCGAGGCCGACAGGCGTAGTCGATGGACAACGGGTTGATATTCCCGTACCGGCGAAGAACCGCCCAAACCAATCCAGTAGTGCTAAGAGTCCTAAGCCTGGTGACGGATCCCTTCGGGGTGATGCGCTGGGTCTAACGCTCGATCCCGTTCTGGTGCGGTTAGCGTATTAACAGGTGTGACGCAGGAAGGTAATCGGTCCTGGGCGATGGTTGTCCCAGGCCAAGGTTGTAGGCCGAGAGATAGGCAAATCCGTCTCTCATATAAGGCTGAGAGCTGAAGGGGAGCACGTAAGTGCATGATCCGGTGATCCTATGCTGCCAAGAAAAGCATCGACGCGAGGTTCTAGCTGCCCGTACCCCAAACCGACTCAGGTGGTCAGGTAGAGAATACTAAGGAGATCGAGAGAATCGTGGTTAAGGAACTCGGCAAAATGCCCCCGTAACTTCGGGAGAAGGGGGGCCTGACACGTGAACGGACTTGCTCCGGGAAGCGTGGTAGGGCCGCAGAGACCAGTGGGAAGCGACTGTTTACTAAAAACACAGGTCCGTGCCAAGTCGCAAGACGATGTATACGGACTGACGCCTGCCCGGTGCTGGAAGGTTAAGAGGAACGGTTAGCCGTAAGGCGAAGCTGAGAATTTAAGCCCCAGTAAACGGCGGTGGTAACTATAACCATCCTAAGGTAGCGAAATTCCTTGTCGGGTAAGTTCCGACCTGCACGAATGGCGTAACGACTTCCCAGCTGTCTCAACCGCGAACTCGGCGAAATTGCATTACGAGTAAAGATGCTCGTTACGCGCAGCAGGACGGAAAGACCCCGTGACCTTTACTACAGCTTGGTATTGGTGTTCGGTGTGGCTTGTGTAGGATAGGTGGGAGACTGTGAAGCGGGCACGCTAGTGTTCGTGGAGTCATTGTTGAAATACCACTCTGGTCACTCTGGATATCTAACTTCGAACCGTAATCCGGTTCAGGGACAGTGCCTGGTGGGTAGTTTAACTGGGGCGGTTGCCTCCTAAAAAGTAACGGAGGCGCCCAAAGGTTCCCTCAACCTGGTTGGCAATCAGGTGGCGAGTGTAAGTGCACAAGGGAGCTTGACTGTGAGACTGACAAGTCGAGCAGGGACGAAAGTCGGGACTAGTGATCCGGCAGTGGCTTGTGGAAGCGCTGTCGCTCAACGGATAAAAGGTACCTCGGGGATAACAGGCTGATCTTGCCCAAGAGTCCATATCGACGGCATGGTTTGGCACCTCGATGTCGGCTCGTCGCATCCTGGGGCTGGAGTAGGTCCCAAGGGTTGGGCTGTTCGCCCATTAAAGCGGTACGCGAGCTGGGTTTAGAACGTCGTGAGACAGTTCGGTCCCTATCCGCTGCGCGCGCAGGAAATTTGAGAGGATCTGACCCTAGTACGAGAGGACCGGGTTGGACGAACCTCTGGTGTGTCAGTTGTTCCGCCAGGAGCACCGCTGATTAGCTACGTTCGGGATGGATAACCGCTGAAAGCATCTAAGCGGGAAGCCGGCCTCGAGATGAGATTTCCACGCCTTCGGGCGAGAGGCTCCCAGCCAGACGACTGGGTTGATAGGCCGGATGTGGAAGAGAGGACTAAAGACTCTCGGAGCTGACCGGTACTAATAAGCCGATAACTTGATAATCACTACACTCATACATGTTGTAAGGCTGGTATGAGTGGCCTGATGTTCCGCGTCCACTGAGTGGTTCCCGATGTACGGTCGGGGCTGCACGAATAATTCAATACTGTGCTTGATCAACACTTTTATGTGTTGCGCACCGTGACATGTGTGGTAACCGTTGTGTTATCGAGAGTGTTTCGGCGGCTATAGCGAGAGGGAAACGCCCGGTCACATTCCGAACCCGGAAGCTAAGACTCTCAGCGCCGATGGTACTGCAAGGGGGACCTTGTGGGAGA
>NZ_BAAGXA010000017.1:0-1337 GCF_054780075.1 Okibacterium endophyticum
GCATGGCGTGGAGGACGTCGCAGCGGCGTCGGGCGAGGGCGATGAGGGCTTGGTTGTGTTGCTTGCCTTGGGCGATTTTGCGGTCGTAGTAGTCGCGGGAGACGGGGTCGCGGAGGGCTGCGAACGCGGAGAGGAACAGGGCCCGTTTGAGGATCTTGTTCCCGCGCCTTGAGGCATGTTCGCCGCGAATCGATGACCCGGATCGGCGGGTGACGGGTGCGAGGCCGGCGTAGGAGGCGAGGTGGCCGGCGGTGGCGAAGTGCTTGCCGGCGACTTCGGTGAGGAGCCGGGCTGCTGTCCTGACGCCGACTCCGGGCATGCTCGTCAGGACGGGATGAAGAGGGTGGGCCTCCACGAGACGTTCGACCTCGACAGCGATCTCGGCCCGCTGCTCCCGCAGGGATTGGAGTTGTTGTGCGAGCCGCGGCAGCACCAGGGTCGCGGCGTTTGTGCCGACCACGACCACGGTCTGCTCGGTCAGGGCCTGGGCGATCTCAGCCGCAATGCGACGCCCGATCCTTGGAGCCAGCTTGATCAAGCGATCGCCGAGCCGCTTCTCGCCAGCTGCATGCAGCTTCGCCGGTGAGGGGTAACGCTGCAGCAGATCAGTGACTGCGGGGTGATCCAGGCGCGGTCCGATCACTCGCTCGATGGCGGGGTGGATCTGGGTGAGAAGGCCTCGGATCCGGTTGCTGGTCGCGGTGATCTGCTGGGCGAGGTCGTCATCAAACCCGCAAAGCATCGACAGCTCCGCGACCTGCTCGTCGGCGAGTTCCAACGATCGGAGCGCGTGAGGCAACGCTCGGGCGGCCTCCGCGATGATCGCCGCATCCCGGGCGTCGGTTTTCGCCTCACCCGCGTGGAGGTCCGCGATTCGGCGCATCGCGAGGCCAGGTAGATATCCGATCAGCACGTCTTCGGCCTGCGCGACCGCGAGCGGCAGAGCACCGATCGTGGCTGGCTGATCCACCACGAACAACACCCTCCCGTGGGTCTTCAACCCGCCGATGAGGTCGCGGATCTTCGCCTCATCGTTGGGCAGCGCCTTATCGAAGAGTCGCTTCCCGGTCCTGTCGAGTGCGACTGCGTGGTGTTCGCCTTTGCCGACATCGACACCGATGAACACTTCGACGTCGTCGTGTCCGACAATGCTCGTTCCCATCCCCATTCCTCCGTTCGAACCAACCAAGTCGGCCCGAACCAGCAGCGGCGAGTCTCGGCATCCACGTTACGAACGGCCCTCAGCCAAGCCGGACCCTGTCCCTATCAGCGATCACACGCCGCCCAACCAGGCCCGGTGACAACACCCCCCAGATCATGAACAGCGACAGGGGGCA
>NZ_BAAGXA010000018.1:0-1047 GCF_054780075.1 Okibacterium endophyticum
ATGACGCGTTTGCCGCGGTGAGTGGCTCCGATGCCGAGGTGGTGCATGCGGCCGGCGCGGCGGTAGCTGATCTTGCCGTTGGTGCCGACGTGGTCGTAGCGGATGCGGTAGTGGCTGGTATCGGTGATGGCGCCGACGGGGGCAGCTTTCGGAGATGCAGTGTAGGCCTGGGTGGGTGTTCTGCCGTCGAGGGCGCGGTGCGGGCGGTGGTGGTTGTAGTGCTCGCGGAAGGCGTCGAGCTGGGCTTGCAGTTCGGTGATCGTGGTGGCGCGGGGGCGGGCGGTGAGCCAGCGTTTCAGAGTCTGGTGGAACCGTTCGACCTTTCCCTGGGTTTGCGGGTGGTTCGGGGCGCCGTTCTTCTGCGTGATGTGCAACGCGGCGAGGGTGTATTCGAAGGCGTTGCGGCCGCCGCCGTGTCGGGCGGTGTAGACGCGGCCGTTGTCGGTGAGCGTGGATGTGGGCGCGCCGTGCTCATCAATGCTGGCGAGGAAGGTGGTGACGATGTCGTCGCCGGTGACGGGCTTGTGGGCGGTGCAGGACAGGAGATAGCGGGCATGGTCGTCGAGCCAGTTCAGGATCTCGACGTCGGTGTCGTCTGCGAGGCGCCAGTGGGTGAAGTCGGATTGCCAGGTCTCGTTCGGTTGCGCGGCTTGGAAGCGGATGTAGGAGGAGCGGGGGCGTTTGCGGGGTTCGGGGGTGATCAGTCCGGCGTGGTGCAGGATGCGGCGGATCGTGGACGACGACGGCGGCTTCAGCCCCTCGTTCCTCAGGTGCCAGGCGATCGTGACGGGCCCGGCGTCGAGCCCCTCCGCGGTCAGCCGCCGCCGGATCGCGATGGTCTTGTCCCGCACTCGGTCGGTGACGGCCTGGGGGCTCGAAAGCGGTGCCCGCGAGCGCGGTTCGAGTCCGTCGAGTCCTTCGGTCCGGTAGCGGGCGAGGAGCGTGTGCAGGTACTGGCGGGACAGCCCGTACTCGGCTGCCGCGGCGGTGACGGTCAGCTGCGTGGCGATGATCTTCAACACGATGACCCGATGCTTCGACATGCCC